>JAVVEG010000013.1:0-106620 GCA_032251455.1 Pseudomonadales bacterium
TAGGGAACCTCTGAATAAGTCTATGGTCACTCTGCGGGAGTCTGGCGCGCGCTGCTGCAAGGCGTCGTGCGCCGGCAATGGCCGTAGCCCTTGGCAAGCACGACAACGCGGCAGCAGTGCGCGCCAGGCCCCGCCCGAAGGGGTCTTCAGCCGATTCCGCTCTCTTCGTTGCACTTTCTTGACAGGCCGACGCATGCCTGCGAAAGTGCGCCTCGATAGCGGAATCGGCTGAAGACCAGAGTGATCATAGACTTATTCAGAGGTTCCAGCTCGGTTCCTGCTGATAGTGTGATCTATTTCCCAGCCAGGCAGGGCGATCAGGAATTCATTGACAGTGATAAGCATGCAGAAAACGATTTACTGGCACGATTACGAAACCTTTGGCAAAAATCCCCGCCGTGACCGGGCCGCCCAGTTTGCCGGCATCCGTACCGATGAAGACCTCAATATCGTTGGCGAACCACTGGTTTTGTATTGCCAGCCAGCACCCGATATGCTGCCCGACCCAGCGGCCTGCCGGATTACCGGCATCACGCCACAACTTGCCCTGGAGCAGGGGCTTTGTGAGGCGGAGTTTATTGGCCGTATCCATCAGGAATTTATCCAGCCAGGCACCTGTGTGGCCGGTTATAACAGCATCCGCTTCGATGATGAGCTGACCCGGCAACTGCTCTATCGCAATTTCCATGATCCCTATGAGCGCGAATGGAAACACGGCAATTCACGCTGGGATATCATTGATATGCTCCGCCTTTGTGCGGCCACCCGTCCAGAGGGTATTGTCTGGCCACGCAGGCAGGATGGCAATATCAGTTTCAAACTGGAAGCGTTGACTGCCGCCAATGGCCTTGAGCATGCCCAGGCCCATGATGCACTGTCCGATGTGATGGCCACCATTGCCATGGCCAGGCTGGTCAAAACACACCAGCCCAGACTGTATGCGCATATATTCAGCTTGCGCAACAAACAGAATGTGCAGGCGGAGATTGATCTGTTTCAGCGCAAACCCCTGCTGCATGTATCCATGATGTACCCCGCCAGCCGGGGCTGCATGGCATTGGTGATGCCGCTGGTCAGGCATCCGCTGGATAGCAATGGTGTGATTGTCTACGATCTTGCCTGCGATCCTCTGTCCTGGCTGGATTTATCCACCAGCGAAATCCGCGAACGGCTGTTTACCCCAGCTGATCAACTACCCCCCGGGCTTGAACGGATTCCGTTGAAAGTCCTGCATCTGAACAGGTGTCCGGTGGTGGTGCCCGCTGCCGTGCTGAGCCCGGAATTGGCGGCGGAATGGGGTATTGCCTTGTCTGCCTGCCAGGCGCATCATGAGGCGCTGTCGGCCGACCGGCAACGGCTTGAAGACGTGGCCGAAAAAGTTGCCCAGGCGTTTGACCCCCGTTATCACGAGATTGATGATATTGAAGAAAGAGAAGGTCTGCCGCTGGAAACAGACCCGGATTACATGATTTACAGTGGTGGATTCTTTAACGCACATGATCGTCAACTGATGCAGCAGATACGCAACAGCAAGCCCGGGGAGCTGAGCACGTTTGCCCCGCTATTCAATGATGGCCGTCTGCCGGAGATGCTGTTTCGCTATCGTGCCAGGAATTGGCCAGAAACACTCTCTGCCCAGGAACAGCAACGCTGGCTGCAATTCTGTGCGCAAAGATTGGCCAGAGAGCCGAGCGATCAGCATGCCGGTCTGGGCCTGACTGCCTTCTATCAGGCCCTGTCCGCCCTGCGTGCCGAGACTGAGACCGAGGGCGAGGGCAAGGGCAAGGGCGAAACGGCGGCCAGCACCACACAGCTGCTGGATGCGCTGCAGACTTATGCCGAGACATTGGCTGGGCACTTGCATCTGGACTCAGGAGCACAAGGTGGCTGAAGCGTCATCTCCGGCCGTCACGCGACAATTGAACAGTCTCTGGCTGGCATTTGGTTTTCTGCGGCCCTATCGCCGCCAATTGCTGATCGCCACCATCGCCCTCATTTTTACTGCCGGCTTGAGTCTGGGGTTGGTGCAGTATGTCCGGATCATCGTGGATGCCGGCTTTGTGGCTGGCTCCTCGCAATCCCTGCGCTGGGCAATTACCGGTTTTCTGGTCGTGGCGGTGCTGCAGGCAATCGGAACCTTTGGCCGTTTCTATTGGGTTTCCTGGTTGGGCGAACGGGTGACGGCAGACATGCGCAAAGCGGTTTTTTCTCATTTGCTGGATCTGCACCCGGCTTATTTCGAAGAAAATCTCAGTGGTGAGATCCAGTCCCGGATCACCACCGACACCACCTTGCTGCAGACGGTGATTGGCTCCTCGGTTTCGGTGGCCCTGCGCAATCTGCTGATGCTGCTGGGCGGTACGGTATTTTTGTTCATAACCAATCCCAGGTTGACCAGTATTGTCTTGTTATGCATCCCTCTGGTAATAGGCCCGGTCATTCTGTTCGGGCGGCGGGTACGACTGCTTTCCCGCAGCAGCCAGGATCAGGTTGCCCATGTGGGAGCCTATGTGGGCGAAAGCATACAGCAGATCAAAACCGTGCAGGCCTATAATCACCAGCAGTTCGACCGGGCCCAGTTTGGTGAACATGTGGAATCTGCCTTCCGGGTGGCACTGGCGCGCATCAGATCCCGCTCCTGGCTGATTACAATAGTGATCAGTCTGGTGTTTGCGGCAGTGTCATTGATGATCTGGGTTGGGGGACAGGACGTGATCAACGGGCGCATGAGCGCCGGGGAATTGACGGCTTTTGTGGTTTATGCGGTGATTGTGGCTTCAGCGGTGGGGGCCATCAGCCAGGTGGTTGGTGATCTGCAAAGGGCAGCGGGGGCAACGGAGCGCCTGATGGAGCTGTTGCAGGCAGAAAGCCTGATCACGGCACCGTTGGCACCGGATGGTTTTGCCCAGCGGTTCCAGGGTGAAATTGCGCTCGAACATGTCAGCTTCGCCTATCCTTCGCGCCCGGAGTCGCCAGCATTGAAGGATTTTTCCCTGACCGTCAGAGCGGGCAGCAGTATAGCCCTGGTAGGCCCCTCTGGTGCAGGCAAATCCACCCTGTTTGATCTGCTGTTGCGCTTTTATGACCCTCAGGCCGGTCGTATCGTTATCGATAACCTGGATATAAGACTGGTCGACCCGGTGGAGCTGCGCAGCCATGTTGCCATTGTCTCGCAACAACCGGCCCTGTTTACCGGCAATGTGTATGAAAATATCCGTTATGGCAAACCTGATGCGGATGATGAGCAAGTGATTGCTGCCGCCAAGGCGGCCTATGCGCATGAATTTATCGAACAGTTGCCGCGTGGTTACAACAGTTTTCTGGGGGAATCCGGTATTCGTCTGTCGGGCGGGCAGCGCCAGCGGCTGGCCATCGCCAGGGCGATTCTCAGGGATCCGGAAATTCTGCTGCTGGACGAGGCGACCAGCGCACTCGATGCCGAAAGTGAACGCAAGGTTCAGTTGGCTTTGGAGCGGTTGATGCGCAATCGCACTACCCTGGTGATAGCCCACCGTCTGGCGACGGTGAAAAATGTCGATACCATCGTTGTCATGGAGGCGGGCAGGCTGGTTGCCGTGGGTTCGCACCAGGAGTTGCTGGGAAGCTGTCCGCTCTATGCCAACCTGGCTTCCCTGCAGTTTGCCTCTGTGGAGATAAAATGAATAAAATGGCCGCCGCCTCATTACCCTGTTCAGGTGAACTGTCTATGGATCAATTCAAGGATATAAGACCTTACCATGATGACGAGGTTCGCCCGGTGCTCGACGCCTTGCTGGCCAACAAGGCATTCATTCGCAGCCTGGCAGGATTCAATTTCCCGCGCCTTAACAGGTTTCTGCCTGTGCTGGTGCGATTTCTGGTCAGGAAAAAACTGAATCAGCAATTGGGAAGCATTACGACCATCGCCCAGGTTCAGGATATCATCGCCCTTTACATGGACAAGATGATAGAAAAGACTGCGCCCAGATTGACCCATTCCGGTCTGGATAAACTGGACAGGAACAAATCCTATCTGTTCATCAGCAATCATCGGGATATCGCCATGGACCCGGCGTTTGTCAATTACATGCTTTACCACGACGATTTTGATACGGTCTATATTGCCATTGGCGATAATCTGTTGAAGAAACCATTCGTCAACGACCTGATGCGCCTCAACAAGAGTTTCATTGTCAAACGCTCGCTAAAGGGAAGAGAGCTGCTGCAATCCTCCAGGCATCTGTCGACGTATATTCACCACTGCATAAGCACGGGCAATAATGTCTGGATAGCGCAGCGTGAAGGACGGGCGAAAGACGGTTGTGATCGCACTGATTGTGCCTTGCTTAAAATGCTGGCCATGGCCAGAAAAAAGGAACATGGTTTCAGACAGGCATTAAGCGATTTGCATATCGTGCCTGTTGCCATCTCTTATGAGTTCGACCCCTGTGACCGTCTCAAGGCTGACGAATTGTACCAGAAAGCCGAGTTGGGCAATTACCAGAAAGATGAACAGAGTGATCTGCACAGCATCGTGACTGGCATGATTGGTTATAAGGGACATGTGCATGTCAGTTTTGGTAAAGAGCTGCAATTGGAAAATGATGATGACGAAGCGGCAGCAAAACTGATTGATGAACAGATAATCAATAATTACCTGTTGCATGTCAGCAATTATCACGCACTGAGTTTGCTGCAGAAAGAATATCCGGAGCGGGTTCCGGTACTGCCTGATTTACCGGTGAATGTGTATGATAAGAATCATCCGGGTGTTGTCGAGCTTGAAAAAAGACTGCGTGAAACGGAGCCGGCGATACGGCCTTATCTCTTGTTGATGTATGCCAACCCCGTGATCAGTCGTTATGCCCGGATCAACGATTGCGCAAAGTGTTGATGCGCAATTCCAATGATTTTCTCAGCTGGGCGGACAGTGGCCCGATGGCTGCAAAACGATTCTGCAGCTCCTGCACCACGCTGGCCCTGGCTTGTTCATTCTGAGCGCGCTGGCCGAAGCCTGACTTGAGTTGTTCCAGCTGGCATTGCATACGCAGGGCCTTGTCTTCGGCGGGAGTTTCCGTGCCAGCCTGAATTTCCATTTCCACACACAGTTTGCGCGCCTCTGTCTCAGCTTTACTGGCAAGCTTGTTAAAGGCTTCCGGTTTGTTCAGGTGCTGACATAATTGGCTGAAGCGTTGCTCCATACTGTGTGCCAGTTCCTGGTCGCCGATCGGTTCAAGTTCCTGCCATTGTGATTGCAGTTGCTCCAGTGGGGGAAGGTCAGCACTGTTTGACAGCACCTTTTCTTCAATCTCGGCACAAAACTCAGAACGAGTGCTGAGCAGATTGCTCAATAGCAGGGTTTTCTTGTCCGGGGCCTTGCGCATGCGGTTATCATACTTGCGTGCGATGGCGTCAAACTGATCGGTCAATTTTTTGCGTTCCTGCTTCATCTCAGGCGAAAGCAGGCTGAAAAAATCATTCTTCAGGGCAGAAAAATCCTTGCGTGAATCCAGGAAGGGGACGTCATCCAGGCTTAACAGAGCCGAAAGGGATTTCAGTATTTCTCTGGCTTTGTGCATCGCCTCGCTGTGGGCATTCTGCTCCTGTTTGCGTTGCTGGTCGCGTTGCTGGAACAGCTGGTCACAGGCAGCACGGAAGTCAGACCAGTGTTTGCGGTCTTCCTTATAAGGTGAGGGGCCGATTGTCTTCCATTCATTTTGCAAGGCTTTTGCCTGTGCTACAGCTTCCTTGAAATCAGTAATTTCCGTCAGTTTGCCAGCTTGCTCGATCAATGCCAGCTTTCTGTCGGCATTGTGCTGCAGGGCCTTGCGACGCAGTTGACGCAAGCTGTTGAGCACTGCATTGAAACGTTTTTGCAGGGGCTTTATTTTATTGGGCGCGACTGGCGCATAACGTTTCCATTCCTTCTGCGCCTCACCTTCCAGCTTGTTCATTTCTGCGATATTCAGGTCTTCATGATTCAAGGAGGCTGCGTACGCTTCCAGTTGCTCACAAATGGTATTGCGTTGCAGCAAATTATTGCTCATTTGCTCTTTTCTGGCGCGGAAATATTCCTTGCAGGGCTCGAAAGCCTTGTGTCCCAATTCGCTGAACTGGGTCCATAATTGATCATTGTGGTCGGAATGACCCAGCTTCTTCCATTCTTCCTGCAGGGCTTTTATCTGTTTGGCTTTCCCTGCCGGGTTTGTGTCGGATTCACTGAGTTGCTGCATTTTGCTGATGAGTTCTTTCTTTTTCTCGGTGGCAGCAAAATTTTTCCAGTCGAGCAATTCAGTGATTCTGGCTTTGCTGGGCGCTACCTGATCCTGGATGCTCTGGCGATGTTCAAGAGCAAGACGGGAGATGGCACTTTGTATTTTGTCCCATAGACGTTGCGCCTCGCCAATATGTCCTTCTTCTATTTTCAGCTCCAGTTCCTGGATATATTGCTGGGTCTGTTGCAGCAGGGTTTCCTGCCAGGCGCTGTTTTCTTGCAGGATTTCGCCCAGGGTTTGCTGAATCTGTTCACATTGCCGGAAAGTGGCGCTTACCGGCAATCCTTCCGGCCAGGGGCTGGTGCTGAACAGCTTGTCGATTTTCTGTTGCAGGTTGATCAGGGTATTGCTGTTCTTGTGTGAGGTATTGCTGAGCGCCTGTGCCAGTTTGGCGACGCTGTTCGCCCTGGCCTGCAATTGTTTCCAGGCGCTCTGATGTGCACTCAGCATATTGATAAGCCGGCTACAGCGCGCTTTCAACTGGTCTGATTCGTCGTCTTCAAAGGCGGACAACATGGTCTGCAGGCTGCTCAGGCGATGACCTAGCGCATAAAATACCTCTTGTTCCACCGTCGCTCCCAGAGACTTGATGAAGTCCTCTGTTTCGGCGCAGCAGCTTTGTAATTGTGCCCGGCTTTCTTCAATTCTGCTGGACTCTGCCTTTTGGGATTGGTAGTCGCTGATCTGTGCCTTCAGTGTCGCCAGAGCCCGGGCAACCCGTTCTTGCATGTCGGCAGTCCCAGCCTCATTGAATTGCTGCCACTGTGTTTCCAGATAGTCAGTCTGCGCCGAGGTCAGAGGGCCGATGGGTTTGCCGGCCAGGGCTTCGATTGACTGGCAGAGTTCGTCAGCCTGGGATTGGCGCATGAGTTGGTGAGTCTGCTGCCGCTGTAGCGCTGCCAGTTGGTCCTTGCAGTGTCGGTAGACAGTCTTGTCTTTCTGTTTGCTCAGCTGAGCCAGCTCTTCCAGCAAGGCCGGTGTCTCGATTCTGCTGGCAGCAGCTGCGCGCACATGCGCATCACTGTCATTGCTGGCCACATGCATGAAAAGAGATTCATCGGCGTTGAGGCTGGCGATGACCTGCAGACGTTGGGCTGGATCCTGATGGGCAAGCTCGGCAGGCAGTTCTATAGAAAGCCCGGCAGGAGGTTCGACAGGCTGTTCTGCAGGGGAATCTGCAGAAAATTCTGCTGGAGGTTCTGCTGAAGGTTCTGCTGAAGGTTCTGCTGAAGGTTCTGCAGAAAGTTCATCGGGTTCAGTAGGCTGCGAATCAGTTGAAGGCGTCATGTACTGCAATCTCTTGGTAGTCAATCTTGCGAGGGTATCATAACAGAGAGGTGCTATAATCACAGCAGTTGGTAAGAGCAATAGAGCCTTATGCTAAACGAGCAGGTCAAGAGTACCATTCAACAGGCTTACCGGCAGATTCTGGCTGGGCGGGGACTCAACCCCCGTAGCGGACAAAGGCTGATGATAGCCGAGATTGCGAAGAGTCTGGCCTCCATCAGTGTAATCAGCAAGCTGGAAGAGGATGAGCCCGAGCAGAACAAGGAGCAGGCTCCAGGGCCGATCTGCGTTGTGGAAGCCGGTACCGGCACCGGCAAGACCCTGGCCTATGTGCTCGGGACCCTGCCCCTGGCGAAGTATCTGGGCAAGAAGGTAGTCCTGTCGACGGCAACGGTTGCGCTGCAGGAGCAGGTGGTGCTCAAGGATCTGCCGGATATCAAGGCCCACAGTGACCTGGATTTCAGTTACACCCTGGCCAAGGGGAGGGGACGTTATCTCTGTCTTTCCAGGCTGGAGGGGGTGCTGCAGGGTAATGCCAGCCAGAACGCCCTGGCTGATCTGTTTGGAGAGCAATTTGCCAGCCCGGATGGTGTCAGCCTCGATCTGTACCAGGCGATGTTGAGCAAACTCAATGCTGGGCAATGGCAGGGGGACCGGGATGACTGGGACACCCTGCTGGCCGATGCGCAATGGCGACCGGTGACGGTAGAACATGGCCAGTGCAGTGGACAAAAATGCAGCAACTTCGGCAATTGTTGTTTCTATCAGGCGCGGGAACAGGTGCTGAAGGCTGATTGCGTCGTTGCCAATCACGATCTGGTATTGGCCGATCTGGCCTTGGGCGGCGGCGCCATACTGCCGGCGCCGGCAGACACCATTTATATCTTTGATGAAGCGCACCATCTGCCGGTCAAGGCCAATCAACATTTCGCCTGCTTCACCCGCCTCAAGGGCAGCCTGCAGTGGCTGGATCAATCACTCAAAACCCTGGGCAGGCTGGCGGCAGACACGGTGCTGTCGGAGAGTTCAACAATCAGGCGCGAGCAAGAGCAGATTCATGCCCTGATACAGGTGATACAAAAGGGGCTGCTTGCCGTACAGCCATTGCTGGAACAGTTGCTGCAGGACGGCAATGCTGGCAGACGGGAGCAGCGCCCGGGAACCGACAGCCAGCTTACCTTCGAGTCGGGTGTGGTTCCTGCCGCGCTGGGTGAACCTGGTCAGGCCCTTGCCGGGCAATTTCTTGGGCTGACAGCGTATCTGCAACAAATCACAGATGATCTGAAAAAAGATATGGAAAGTGGTGAGAGCCTGCCTCGCAGACGGCAGGCCGAGCAGTGGTTTCCCTTGCTCGGCAGCATGGCCGCCAGGGCCGAGGCCAATGCCACCCTGTGGACACGGTTTTCTCAACAGGATCAGTCAGGACAGGCACCGTGGGCGCGCTGGCTGGGCTTGGTGGAGCAAGATGGCAATCAGGATATCAGCCTCAACTGCAGTCCCGTACTGGCCGCCAACACACTGACCGAGCATCTCTGGAGTCACTGTGCCGGTGCGGTTCTAACCTCGGCCACCCTGTCTGCACTGGGTAGTTTTGATTTGCTGAAGATGCGGGCCGGTCTGCCTGCCCATGCGGTTTACCACCGCATAGCCAGCCCGTTTCGTTATGCAGAAGCTGCCTGCCTGGTCATCCCCCGTCTGGACTGTGATCCCAGTGACAGCGAACGTCATACCCAGGCATTGATTACGGTATTGCCGACTCTGCTGAAAAGAGATGAAGCCGCCTTGATGCTGTTCAGTTCCAGAAAGCAGATGCGGGATGTTCTGGACAGGCTGGACAGCTCATGGCAGGACATTATCCTGTGCCAGGATGACTATCAGAAGTCCCAGTTGCTGGCCTTCCATCGGCAACGCATCGACCGGAATGAGCCGAGCATCATTTTTGGCCTGGCCAGTTTTGCCGAAGGGGTGGATTTACCGGGCAAGTATTGCCGGCATGTATTGATCGCCAAGATTCCATTTACCGTGCCCAATGATCCGGTAGAATCGACACTGGCACATTGGCTGGAGCAACAGGGCGAAAACCCATTCATGCGGCTGTCGGTGCCGGAGGCGGCGCTGCGCCTGGTGCAGGCAAGTGGCAGGCTGTTGCGTAATGAAACCGATACCGGAACCATCACGCTCTTTGACGAACGCATCGTCAGCAAGCGCTATGGTCAGGCGATCATGGATTCCCTGCCACCTTTCCGGCGGGTCATCTTCCCGGCGCTGGAAACAAGCGGGCAGGTGGTGGAAGAATAGCGGGGCTTTGGTCCTTAAATAGTTCAGCGCCGGGTGTAGGCGACTCCCGCCTTTTTATCAATTCTCCAGGCCAGCACTGCGCTGGCAATCAGTGCCAGCAGGGTGACCAGTAAGGGCTGTTCCATGATTACACCCAGCCCAAACCCCAGGAACAAGCCTCCAGACAGACACAGAGGCATGACACTACTGGCTTTCTTTTTGCGTTTGGACACCTTGTCACTCCTTTTCAAGTCGTTGTACTTTTTGTTATTGGGTTTGTTATCGGGTTTATTATCGCGGTCTTGCCGGGATCAAGCCGTTGGTAGTGGTCGTGGGGTTTAGCACCTGACGGATTTCGTAAATAGTGGTGGCGGCAAAGGCCGGATTACTGGTATTTCCGGCTGCGGCGAGAATACGATCGGCAATCAACAGGCCATCAACCACCTGACCTATGACGGTGTTGCGTCCTGTCAGCCAGGGGGTGTCGGTGACAGTGATGAAGAATTCGGTCTGGTTGGTATCCGGGCCGCTATTGGCCATCACCACGCTGCCGCGAAGAGGGCGCAGGGAGACCAGGCGGTTGCTGTAGCGGTACCCCTGCTGTTGATAGGCTTGCAGCAGGTTCATGGCCTGTAGTTTGGCCAGTATTTCAAATTCGCGCGCGGCCAGCGTCTGTTCATTGTTGATACCTTCCCGGCGATACAGTGGGATGAGCAATTCCTGTTCCAGATCGGCCTTGTTGCCGATATTCAGCCAGGGATGAGGCCTGTTCAGCTCATCGAAGACGGGGATCAGGTTCAGGCCAAGCTGCTGGGCATTGATTTCATCAGCAATGTGATAATCCGGACGCGGCGAGTTCTCGTCTCTCGGCGCCCCGGCCTGGATCAATGTGCCGGGAATGACGCGATGAAAGCGCAGGCCATCATACCAGGGGATATTCAGGCTCTGGCCACTGACGGGGTCGGTCACATCAGCCCGGCCTTCAGCCAGGGCAATGAAATTGGCGACATTAGCGGGAGCGGCGTCCGGGAAAAGCTCCATATAGATATCGCCCCGTGATGTTTTCATCATCAGCAGCGGATTATCCGTCTGGCTCATATTGCGGCGGGCAGCTTCCAGGTCGGCATGGGCTGTCTGGCCCAACAGGAAGGCACACAATACCAGCAACAGGGCCTGTGGTAGCAGACGGTTAGGAAGTGGTGAGGTGATGTTGGTCATGGCAGCGATTGTAGAGGCAAGGCTTCCCTGATGGCAATTCTCATTTTTGGCAGCGCGATTGTTAACAGCTGTTAACAGCCCTATTGATAACGCTGCAGGTCTTCGGGCGTATCGATATCCTGCAGAATGGCACTGTCATTGAGCGACACCAGGGTGATGTGTTGCCGGGCCTGTCGCAGCAATTTTCTACCACCACTGTCCCCTTGCAGCCGGGCCAGTTGGGGAAAGAATTGGCGGCCAAAGCCCACCGGGTTGCCTTGTTCCTGCTGGTATTGTGGTATCACGATATTATCGGGGCGCAGCTGGGCAAGCAGTTGCTGGTAGCTCGAGGTACGGATGAACGGCATGTCGGCAAGGCAGACCAGACAGGCCTCCCAGTGACTGACCTGCTGAATGCCGAAGGACAGGGTATGGCCCATGCCCAGATGGGCATCGGGGCAGGAGAATATCTGCAGTGAGGAATCCGCCGTGGCCGTGGCATGCTCGCGTGTGAAGGCGTGCCGGCGCAGGGTATCCAATTGGCATATCCCGGTATCCAGCACACCCTGTTCGATAAGTTCATTGCGGGTAATGATGACCATGTTGGGAGTGGCAGCACTGATTCTCTGCAGGGTCTGTTGCAGAACAGTGCTGCCGTTGTCGAGAATGGCGGCAAGTTTACTGCCGTCGTACCGTGTACTGAAGCCAGCGGCAAGAATCAGTGCGCCTTTGCTCATCAGGTATCCGTTGTGCCCCTGTGCAAAATTATCACCTTATACCACTGGCCTACTCCCAGACCAGGGCCCCACCAGTCTGATACTCGATGACGCGGGTTTCGAAGAAATTCTTCTCTTTGCGCAAGTCCATGATCTCGGACATCCATGGAAAGGGATTCTTGACCCCTTTGAACTGTTCCGGCAGTCCGATCTGGATCAGGCGTCGATTGGCGATGAACTGCAGATACTCTTCCATCATGACCGCATTCATGCCCAGAACGCCCCGTGGCATGGTATCCCTGGCGTATTCAATTTCAAGCTGGGTCGCCTCCAGAATCATCTGGGTGGCAGTTTCTTTCATCGTATTGTTCCACAGCTGGGGGTTTTCCAGCTTGATCTGGTTGATCATGTCGATACCGAAATTCAGGTGCATGGATTCATCGCGCAGAATGTACTGGAACTGCTCGGACGTGCCAGTCATTTTGTTGCGTCGGCCCATGGACAGGATCTGGGTAAAACCACAGTAGAAGAAAATACCTTCCAGACAACAGTAGAAGGCGATCAGGTTTTTGAGCAGGGCCTGATCCGTGTCCACCGTGCCGGTTTTGAAATTGGGATCACTCAGGTTGCGGGTGTACTTGAGCCCCCAGGAGGCTTTTTTGGCAACCGAAGGAACCTCGTGATACATATTGAAGATTTCACCTTCATCCATGCCCAGGGATTCAATGCAGTACTGATAGGCATGGGTATGAATGGCCTCTTCGAAAGCCTGGCGCAGGATGTACTGGCGACACTCGGGGTTGGTGATCAGCCGGTAAATGGCCAGGACCAGGTTGTTGGCAACCAGGGAATCGGCGGTGGCAAAAAAGCCCAGGTTGCGTTTGACGATCAGGCGTTCATCGGCAGTCAGGCCATCCTTGTTCTTCCACAGGGCGATATCCGCAGTCATGTTGATTTCCTGCGGCATCCAGTGGTTGGCGCAACCATCCAGGTATTTCTGCCAGGCCCAGTCGTACTTGAAGGGGACCAGCTGGTTCAGGTCAGCGCGACAATTGATCATGCGCTTGTCGTCGACGGTCACGCGCTGGGCTGATTCTTCCAGTTCATCCAGACCGATGTTGACATCCAGTTTGGCCAGTGAGTCCATGGCTTTTGCCATCACCTGGCTGTTGACGATTTCGGCGTTCTGTTCAGCCGGGTTGCGCGCTGCCTGCCGGCTGGTTCCCGCTTCGGCTTCACCTGGAACCCGATGTCCCTTGGCCACGGCCAGGGCTTCAGCCAGTCTGTGTTCCGCCTCTGTGGCTGAGGCCATCGCGGCCGTATTGCTGCGGTTTGCAGAGGGCGTGGAAGCAGAGAGCGCAGGAGCAGGCTCGGGCGTCTGAGGTTGAGTTGGTGCAGTTCGTGGCACCGGGCTGGTGTTATCCTCTTCGTAAAATTCATCCCATGAAAGCATGATTACCCCCTATTGATATTTGTTGCTGCTGCCAGGCAGCATTGCTTCAGTTGCGATAGTCCTCATTGGCAGGCCTCACAGTCCGGGTCATCGATCGAACAGGCCATTGGGACAGCGGCCGGTTCGCTGGCAACCTTGTTCAGGCTGTGGTCGGAAATAGTCGATTTCTCCGTGGTGGTGGCAGCCAGTGAGCGCAGGTAATAGGTCGTTTTCAGACCGCACAGCCAGGCCATGCGGTAGGTGACATCAAGTTTCTTGCCATTGGCACCGGCAATGTACAGGTTCAGCGACTGGGCCTGGTCGATCCATTTCTGGCGTCGGCTGGCCGCTTCCACCAGCCAGCGCGGCTCCACTTCGAAAGCTGTGGCATAAATATCCTTGATGTGCTGCGGGATGCGATCGATCTGCTGGACACTGCCATTGTAGTATTTCAGGTCATTGACCATGACGTTATCCCACAGGCCCAGTTGCTTGAGATCGCGCACCAGATAAGGATTCACCACGGTAAATTCACCGGAGAGATTCGATTTGACATACAGGTTCTGGTAGGTCGGTTCGATGGACTGGGAAACGCCGGTGATATTGGCGATTGTTGCCGTAGGCGCAATGGCCAGGACATTCGAGTTGCGCATGCCGACAGCCTGGATCCGAGCGCGCAGACTGTCCCAGTCCAGGGTCTGGTCGAAATTGACCTGCAGGTAGCGCTCGCCGCGTACTTCCTGCAGAAGTTTCAGCGAATCGATGGGCAGAATACCCTGGTCCCACAGTGAGCCCTTGTAGCTTTGATAGCAGCCACGCTCCTCGGCCAGGTCGGTGGAGGCCTGGATGGCATGGTAGCTGATGATTTCCATGGACCGGTCGGCAAACTGGACAGCCTGTTCAGAGCCATAGGCAATTTTCTGGAGGTAGAGCGCATCCTGAAAACCCATGATACCCATGCCGACCGGGCGATGTTTCAGGTTGGAGTTTTCAGCCTGGGGAACCGAGTAGTAATTGATGTCGATGACATTGTCGAGCATGCGCACCGCAGTCTTGATGGTGCGTTCCAGTTTGGTTTCATCCAGCCCGTTCTCGCTGACATGATTGACCAGGTTTACCGAGCCGAGGTTGCAGACAGCTATCTCCTCGGCACTGGTATTGAGCGTGATTTCCGTGCACAGATTGGAGGAGTGGATGGTGCCCACATGCTGCTGTGGAGAGCGCACATTGCAGGCATCCTTGAAGGTGATCCAGGGGTGACCGGTTTCAAACAGCATGGATAACATCTTGCGCCACAGGTCCTTGGCACGTACTGATTTATAGATTTCCATCTGTCCGGCAGCGGCCTTGCGCTCATATTCCAGGTAGGCCTCTTCAAATGCCTGGCCATGCAGGTCGTGCAGATCAGGCACGTTATTGGGCGAGAACAGGGTCCACTCACCGTCTTCGAACACCCGTTTCATGAACAGATCGGGGATCCAGTTGGCGGTATTCATGTCGTGTGCCCGACGACGGTCATCGCCGGTATTCTTGCGCAGTTCCAGGAATTCCTCGATATCCAGATGCCAGGTTTCCAGGTAGGAGCAGACTGCGCCCTTGCGCTTGCCGCCCTGGTTGACAGCAACCGCCGTATCGTTGACCACTTTCAGAAAGGGAACGATCCCCTGCGATCTGCCATTGGTGCCCTTGATATGTGCTCCCAGCGCACGTACCGGCGTCCAGTCATTGCCCAGGCCACCCGCCCACTTGGACAGCATGGCGTTATCCTTGATGGCACTGTAAATGCCATGCAGGTCGTCGGGCACCGTGGTCAGGAAACAGGAAGACAACTGGGGTCTCAGCGTCCCGGAATTGAACAGTTGCGGGGTGGAGACCATGTAGTCGAAACTGGAAATCAGATTGTAGAACTCGATGGCTCGTTCTTCCCGGTTGGCTTCATTGCTGGCCAGCCCCATGGCGACCCGCATGTAGAAAATCTGCGGCAGCTCGAAACGGACGTCGTTGCTGTGGATGAAATAACGGTCATACAGGGTTTGCAGGCCCAGATAGGTAAACTGGGTATCACGTTCGGCATTCAGTGCTTCACCAAGCCGTTCCAGGTCGTATTCAAGCAGGTGCGGAGACAGCAGGCCAAGCTCGATGCCTTTTTCGATATAGGGTTTGAGCAGGGCTGGGTAACGGTAGTACATCTCCGACTGGGTGGCACTGTCACCCTGGCCAAGGAACGCCAGCGCCTCCGAGCGCAGGGTGTCGAGCAGCAGCCGGGCAGTGACATAGGAGTAATTGGGGTCCTGTTCAACCAGGGTGCGCGCAGTGATCACGGCCGAGGTGCGCACATCCTCGATTTTCACGCCCGGATACAGGTTGCGAATGGTTTCCTCGTAGATGACATCGGCAGAGACATTCTCCAGGCCGGCACAGGCTTCATCGATGACGGTGCGCAGCCGTCCGCTGTCCAGGGGAGCCTGGCTGCCATCGGTATAGGTGACCGTAATGGCATCCTCGGCAGACTCCTGCTGGCGCGTGCGTTGTTCACGCAGGCGGGCGTGCTCGGCGCGATAGATCACATAGCTGCGGGCGACCTTGTGTTCTCCGGTACGCATCAGGGCCAGTTCAACCTGATCCTGGATATCCTCGATATGGATGGTGCCGCCCGAGGGCATGCGTCGGTTGAAAATGACGGTAATCTGTTGCCCCAGCTTGGCGATGGTCTCGCGTACCCGGGAGGAGGCGGCGGCCGTGCCACCTTCCACCGCCAGGTAGGCCTTGGTGATCGCAACAATGATCTTGGATTCGTCGTAGGGCACGACAGCTCCGTTGCGCTTGATGACCCGGATCTGTCCTGGTGCGGTGGACGGTGCCGGTGCAGCGTGCTGCGAGCGGGTGAAAGTGGCAGAGGATTGGCCGGGCTGCTTGGGATTGGTGTCGGTGTGCATGAATATCTCCGTGATTTATTCCATGGTTCACGATTTTTATATATGAAAAGCGGTGCAGCGCTGGAAGCTCGCAAGAGCTGACTTCCATACTACATATAGGTGTTTTTCGGGTCAGAGCCACAAGATAGTGCGGTTTGGGGGGGATTGCAAGTGCTTTTTATGTGGATATGATGTGGACAAGATGTGGATGTTCACCGCGCGAGCCAGCCCTGAGCTCGCGCGGTCGGCGCGATGACTTTTCTGAGGGTCAGGTCTGAGGCTCAGGTCTGAGGCTCAGGTAAACAGAAATTCCAGTAGCGCCTTTTGTGCGTGCAGACGGTTTTCTGCTTCATCCCAGACAACGCTGTTGGCGGCGTCAATCACCTCGGCGGACACTTCCTCATTGCGGTGAGCGGGCAGACAATGCATGAACAGCGCATCGCTTTTGGCCAAAGACATCAGCTCCTGGTTGACCTGAAAACCGGCAAATTTATCCATGCGCTGCTGCTCCTCACCTTCATGACCCATCGAGGCCCAGACATCGGTGGCAATCAGATCCGCATCGCGGGCGGCTGTTTTGGGGTCGCGCACGACCCGGACCCGGTCACGATTGCTGTCGAGCAGCTCCTGCCTGGGTTCGAATCCGGCCGGGCAGGCGATGGTCAACTGGAAATCAAACTGACGCGCTGCATTGATGTAGGACTGGCACATATTGTGACCATCACCAACCCAGGCCACGGATTTGCCCCGAATATCGCCCCGATGCTCGAAATAGGTCTGCATGTCCGCCAGTAGTTGGCAGGGATGGTAATCGTCGGTCAGGGAGTTGATCACAGGTACCGAGGAATAGCGGGCAAACAGTTCCAGCTTTTCATGTTCAAAAGTACGGATGGTGATCACATCGACCATGCGTGACAGGACCCTGGCACTGTCTTCAATCGGTTCACCACGGCCAAGCTGGGTATCGTTGGGGGACAGAAAGATTGAACTGCCGCCAAGCTGGGTCATAGCCACTTCAAAGGAGACCCGGGTGCGGGTGGAGGATTTTTCGAAAATCATCCCCAGCGTCTTTTGCCTGAGCAGCGTGGAGCCAGTCCCGGGGTTGCTCTTGAGCTGCATTGCTCGTTGAATAATGCGGTGAAGTTCGTTTGCGGAGAGATCCAGCAACGTCAAAAAATGTCTGCTTGTCATGGCCTTAACTGTCTTGGCTCACCAGCGCCCACCGGCTTGGGGCAGGTGCGTAAATCGGCAAAGGGTTGGAGAAAGCAAAAAAGGGCAGCTACCGCCACCCCTCTTTGACCAAACGCGCATCTTATCTAAAATTGCCCTGACAGGCAATCAGCTTGACTGGGCAACAAGCTGGCTGGGTTGTTGCCTGCATTGTGGAGAGCACAGTCGCAGGGCATTGAGCGCGCAGCAATGGCCCAGCTGTGCCTAAGGGTGTAGAATGGCTGTCTGCCGGCTGGCCGCCGGTCCTGATTCATACAGACCAATCCACACAGACAGGTTGTGCATATAATGAGTATCGAAGACACCATCAAAGATCAGATCAGTTCCAACAGCATTCTGCTTTATATGAAAGGCTCACCGGACCAACCGCAATGCGGTTTTTCTGCCCAGGCCACCCAGTGTCTGATGAGCTGTGGCAAGCGTTTTGCCTATGTCGACATTCTGGCCAACCCCGAAATCCGGGCAACATTGCCCAAGATTGCAAACTGGCCCACGTTTCCTCAACTGTATATCGATGGAGAGCTGGTTGGCGGCTGCGACATCATCACCGAGCTGCATGAGAAAGGGGAATTGAAGGAACTCGTAGAGAAGTCCGGAGGCGGGGCCGCCGCCTGAATTTTACGTAATCGCTGCGTAATCACTGCACCGGCCAGCCACCCAGAGCCTGCCATTTGTTGACGATCTGACAGAACAGCTCGGCTGTTCTGTCGGCATCGTACCTGGCCGAATGCGCCTCGTTGTTGTCAAAGGGAATCCTGGCTGCTTCGCAGGCCTTGGCCAGCACCGTTTGGCCATAGGCCAGACCACTCAGGGTAGCGGTATCGAAGCTTGAAAACGGGTGGAAGGGATTGCGCTTCAGGTCATGCCTGGCTACAGCGGCATTGATGAAACCGTGATCGAAATGGGCATTGTGCGCCACCAGGATGGCACGTTTGCATTGATTCAGCTTGATCGCGCTGCGAATGATCCGGAACATATCCTCAAAGACTTCCTTCTCCTGCCGCGCAATGCGCAGGGGATGATAGGGATCGATGCCGGTGAATTTGAGTGCAGCCTCTTCGATATTGGCTCCTTCGAATGGTTTGACCCGATGGAAGAAGGTTTGTTCGATCCCCAGTTCGCCCCGGGTATTCATCCCCAGGATTACCGCAGAGATTTCCAGAATGGCATCGGTTTTGGCATTGAAACCGCCGCATTCGATATCCACCACCACGGGCAGGTAGGTACGGAAACGTGCCGCCATCTGGCTGTAGGCCTGTTCCTCGTCAGCCTGATCATGTTCCTTGTGTGTCATCGTCTGGTCTCGTTCAGTAGTTGCCATTGCAGGGTTTCCCCGGCGCGCAGGGGGATGATGGATTGCTGAGCAAAAGCCATTTCGGCTGGCATCTGCCAGGGTTTCCGATACAGGGTAATCTGCTCCGTGTTGCGAGGCAGGCCGTAGAAATCCGGCCCATTGAAACTGGCAAAGGCCTCCAGTTTATCCAGAGCGTTTTCGGCCTCGAAAATTTCGGTATAGAGTTCCAGCGCCGCATGGGCAGTAAAACAGCCCGCACAGCCACAGGACTGCTCCTTGTCCTGCCTGCTGTGCGGGGCCGAGTCTGTACCCAGGAAAAAGCGCGGGTTGCCACTGCAGGCCGCTTGCAGCAGGGCCTGTTGATGGCTATTGCGTTTGAGTACGGGCAGGCAATACAAATGCGGTCTGATGCCACCGCTGAGCAGGTGATTGCGGTTGTACAGCAAATGCTGGACGGTCAGGGTGGCAGCAATGCCCGCGGCGGCGTTGGTGACATACTCGACCGCTTGGGCCGTGGTGATGTGCTCCAGGACGATTTTCAGATCAGGGATGGCCTGGCGCAGCGGTTTCAGGGTTTGTTCGATGAAGACGGCCTCGCGGTCGAAAATATCGATTTCCGGGGCCGTTGCCTCGCCGTGAATCAACAGAGGCATGCCGGTTTCAGCCATGGCCTGCAGCACCGGATAGACTTTTTCGATGGCGGTGACACCGTTGTCGGCATTGGTAGTGGCCCCGGCAGGGTAATACTTTACCGCCTGGACCAGGCCGCTGGCTTGGGCACGATGAATTTCGTCAACCGGCATGGTGTCGGTCAGGTACAGCGTCATCAGGGGCTGGAAATCCGAGCCGGTGGGCGCTGCGTCCAGAATTCTCTGCCGGTAGGCGCTTGCCAGCGCGGTGGTGGTGGCCGGAGGTTTCAGATTGGGCATGACGATGGCGCGCCGGAAGCAGCGACTGGAGGCCGCGACTGTCTGGCGCAGAACGTCGCCGTCACGCAGATGCACATGCCAGTCATCGGGTCGGGTTAGGGTCAGTTGTTTCATACCGTGCATCAGCTTCCTTGATAAAGTTTCTTGCGGGCAGGCCGATGAGAGAGTTGTGCCGCCGCACATGTTTTCTCACCCGGACAAACGAAGAGAATGGAAATCAGGCTGAAGTTTACCCTATCTTTATTCATATTGCTTAACGCACCGCTTTGGGCAGAAGCTGACAAACTGGTGCGCCATGCTGATTTTGATTCCTCGCGCTGGCATGTCGAGGCATCGGTCTTTGAGTGCCGCTTGATCCAGAGTCTGCCGCGCTATGGCAATATCGAGTTCTACCATCAATCCGGTGAGCAGGTCAGCCTGCGTATCGATACCCGCAGGCACGACATGCAGGCCGGCAATGCCCTGTTGACTTCTGCGCCCCCGCCCTGGCGTCACGATATGCCTGAACGGGATCTGGGTTATGTCGAGATCAAGTCCGGCCGTGATCCCTTGTCGCTGGATAGCAGGCGCAGTCAGTTGCTGTTGAGTGAGTTGGACAAAGGCATGATGCCGACCCTGGTCCGACAGGCAGCCTTCAGTGATGAGAGTGCCGTCGTGGTGGGGATATCGCCAGTGAATTTCCAGCAGGCCTATACCGAATACCGCAACTGTGCTGCTGAGCTGTTGCCGGTCAACTTTGCCCAGATCGAGCGCTCCACTGTGTTCTGGGCAGTCAATCAACGTGAATTGAGTACAGAGAGCCGGCAAATGCTGGCCGATATGGCTAGCTATATCAAGGCGGACCCTGCGGTCTTCAGTCTGGAGATCAATGGTTTTACCGACAGCGCCGGCAGTGGCAGTGACAATCTTGAGCTGTCGCGCACCAGGGCCTTTGCCGTACATGATTATCTGCTCAGCCAGGGAGTGGATGAGGGCATGCTGGCAACCCGCTATTTTGGTTCGACTCCGGAATACCGCATCATTCGCAACGAACGGACAGCGGCAGACCGCGATCGCAATCGTCGGGTCACCATTCTGATTCGCCGTCGCTGAACCGCAACTTCAGCATCTCGCACTGATCGAAATTTCTTCGGCTTACGGGTACAATGCCCGTCTTATCCCATTTGCTGTTGAAGGAGCAAACAATGTCGGGCATCAACAAAGTGGTGCTGGCGTATTCCGGTGGTCTGGACACCTCCGTAATTGCACGCTGGTTGACTGAAACCTATGGCTGTGAAGTCGTGACGTTTACGGCCGATCTCGGCCAGGGTGGCGAGGTGGAACCAGCCCGGGCCAAGGCGCAGGCGATGGGAATCAGGGAAATTTATATCGAAGACCTGCGCGAGGAGTTTGCCCGCGACTTCGTCAACCCCATGTTCCGTGCCAATACCCTGTACGAAGGCGAATACCTGTTGGGTACCTCGATTGCCCGGCCCTTGATAGCCAAGCGCCTGGTGGAAATTGCTGCGGCAACGGGCGCTGATGCCATTTCCCATGGAGCCACCGGCAAGGGCAACGATCAGGTGCGTTTTGAACTGGGTGCCTATGCGCTGGCTCCTGGCATCAAGGTCATTGCGCCCTGGCGCGAATGGGATCTGAATTCCCGCGACCGCCTGCTGGCCTATTGCGCAGAACACAATATCCCGGTCGAGAAAAAACGCGGTACCAAGTCGCCGTATTCCATGGATGCCAACCTGCTCCATATCTCGTATGAGGGGGATATTCTTGAGAATCCGGGGGCCGAGCCGGAGGAAGACATGTGGTTGTGGACGGTTTCCCCGGAAAAGGCGCCAGACCAGGCCACCTATATCGAACTGGAGTATCTGCAAGGCGATATCATTGCCATCGATGGGCAGCCAATGTCTCCGGCAACCGTGCTGGCTCATCTCAACCGGATCGCCGGGGCCAATGGTATCGGGCGCTCGGATATCGTTGAGAACCGTTATGTGGGCATGAAATCCCGTGGCTGCTATGAAACCCCGGCAGGGACGGTCATGCTGAAAGCCCACCGTGCCATCGAGTCGGTGACACTGGACCGGGAACTGGCTCATCTGAAGGATGAACTGATGCCGCGCTATGCCTCCCTGATCTATAACGGCTACTGGTGGTCGCCAGAGCGGCTGGCGCTGCAGGCGCTGATCGACAAGTCCCAGGAGCATGTCAACGGCAAGGTGCGGCTGAAACTCTACAAGGGCAATGTCATTGTGGTGGGGCGTGAATCGGCTGATTCCCTGTTCGATGCCAATATTGCGACCTTTGAAGAGGATGGGGGTGCCTATGATCAGGCGGATGCGGCCGGGTTCATCAAGTTGAATGCCCTGCGTTTGCGCATAGCGGCCAACAAGGGACGCAAGATGCGCTGACACCCTGACTGTCTGTGGGGGCTACTCGGTTTTGGCCTTGTATTCACACAGGTCATAAATGACGCAGGCCCCGCAACGGGGCTTGCGGGCAACACAGACATAGCGCCCATGCAGTATCAGCCAGTGGTGGGCATCCAGTAAAAACTCCTCGGGCAGCAGTCGAAGCAGACGTTTTTCCACTTCCAGCACATTTTTCCCGGGGGCGATGCCGGTGCGGTTGGAGACCCGGAAGATATGGGTGTCAACGGCCATGGCAATTTGCCGGAAGGCGGTATTGAGGACCACATTGGCGGTTTTTCTGCCTACTCCGGGCAAGGCTTCCAGGGACTCCCTGTTGGCAGGAACCTGCCCATCATGTTTGTCCATCAATTGCTGACAGGTTTTGATGATATTTTCCGCCTTGGTATTGAACAGCCCTATCGATTTGATATGGGATTTCAGACCCTCCACGCCCAGGGCCAGCATCGCCGCCGGGGTGTTGGCTACGGCATATAAGCCTGCTGTAGCCTTGTTGACACTGACATCGGTCGCCTGTGCCGAAAGCATGACGGCAATCAGCAGTTCAAAGACCGAGTGGTAGACCAGCTCGGTCTGGGGATGTGGGTTTTCCGCCTGCAGGCGACGAAAGATTTCCTGACGTTTTTGCTTGTTCATGAGTTGTTCAGAGCTGCCCCTTGATTTGTTGTGAGGTTCTGGCGGTAACCCGTGCTCTGGTCACCGGAGTGACAGTTTTCTGCTGATTTGGGCCAAGCTCTTGCCGCCACCCATGAATGAGCCGTAGCAGGGCAAACAACATGCCTGCCAGCAACAGGGCGCCCGCCGGTTGCGCCAGCAAGACCAGTTTGCGGTAGGAGTCTCCCAGGATAAACCAGGCTGAGGCGCCTGGCAGCAGCAGGGGTAAATCGGTCAGGATGGCGCCATGGATCAATAGCTCCCGAGCAGCCGCCTGCAGCAACAGGAAGGTCGCGAACAGACCGGCATCCCGGTACTGCACTCCTTGCTTTACCCAGGGCTGCATCACCCAGGGTTGCATCAGGAGCAGGCTGCTTGCAAACAGCAAAGGCATGAACAAGGGCGTGATTTTATAGACCGGGTACAGAAAAATCTGAACCAGGGTATTGGCAATCACCGTCAATATTGCCGTGAGTAATAAACCGATGGCGAGCAGGATGAAATCATCACGGCTGGCCTGATTCAGTGTCGGTGGCAAAGAGCCCGTAGAACTGCTTGCAGGAGAACGCAACAAGGGGCGTATGAACCCCATCAACAAGGCAGAGCCCAGCATGACGCCCAGGCTGGACAGGGCCAGGAGCATGGCTTTGAGCAGCGAATCCGAGACCAGCAGCAGGGGACTCAAACCCAGTAGCAGCAGCCGGCTCAAGCCAGGTTCCCGTTGCAACAAGCTGGTCATGGCGTGCTCCTTCTGCGCAGAGGAAACCACTTGCTGGATTTACCATACACGCGGGTCGGTAACAGGCGATCAAGGCCCGGTGCAAAAAGATTGCCCAGCAAAATGGCAAAGCCGACCGAATCCAGATAATTGCCGCGAATGCGCAAGGTATAGATGGCAATGCCGATCAGACAACCGTAAGCCAGCCTGGCTCTGGGGCTGGCGGGCGCCGTGACGGGATCAGTGGCAATGAAAAATGCGCCGATCATGGTAGCGCTGATGAACAGATGCAGATAAGGCGACCCGTAAACGGCCTCGCTGCCGGGCTGGTAAAAAAGCCAGGAGAGAATCCCCAGGCTGCCAAGCACGGCAACAGGGATATGCCAACTGATGATGCGCTGCCAGAGCAGGAACAGGCCACCAGCAAAAAAGCCGAGATTTATCCACTCCCATCCGGTTTCTGCGCTTCTGGCAAAGGCTGTCCTGAGGAAGGGTGAAGTATTGTCCATCCAGGCACGATGTATGGCGCTGGGGGCGGCAAACTTGTATTCGATCAGGGGCGTGGCCATGGCAAAACCATCAGCGCCAGTTGTCATATTCCCGCCAATGCTATCCTGCAGGAAGGGGAAACTGAGTTGCAGGGTGATCAGCATACCTTCCAGGCTCAGTGGTGCAGCCTGCTCCGCTGCCGTGCGCGCCGCCGAGGGAATATGCCAGGCGGTCATCTCCAGTGGGAAGGAAACAAGCAGTGCCACATAGCCCACCATGGCGGGATTGAACAGATTGTAACCAAGCCCCCCATAGACGTGCTTGCCGATCAACACAGCAAAGGCTGTACCGCTGACCGGTATCCACCAGGGTGCGCCGTGAGGAATGGCAAAGCTCAACAACATGGCGGTAACCAGCACGCTGTAATCGCTCAGGGTAAAAGTAATTGACCTGGCACGAAGCAGGCAGACCAGGCTTTCCATGAGCAGGGCAGTGAGACTGGCCAGAATGAGGTTGAGCAGCAAACCAATGCCGAAAAACCAGGTAGAGAAAGCCAGGGCAGGCAGGCAGGCCAGCAGTACCAGCTGCATGATCTGGGCGACGCTGCGTGCTCCGCAGAGAAATGGCGAACTGATGGCAGGCATTATTTCTCTCGCCTTGCTTGTTGTTGTGGTTCGGATTTTTCCCGTTGGGCTCTTTTGGCTTTGCTGCGAGCCACCGCAGCCCTGATTTCCTGTTGTATTTTCAGCTGGCTCTGCTTCTGTTGCCCGGCTTTCACCCGCAACTGCCTGAATTCAAAGCGCTGTTGCCAGTAGGCGGCCTGCTCATCGGCCCGGTGAGAATCCTGAATCAGCGCTTTTTCGGCCCGATAGTATTGCACCAGAGGGATATTGCTGGGACAAACATAGTCGCAGGCACCACATTCGATGCAATCGAACAGACCCTGGCTGGCGACGCTGTCGTGTCGTTGTTGATCGATTGCAAAATAGAGTTGCTGTGGCAACAGGCCTGCCGGGCAGGCTTCAGCGCAAAACCCGCAACGGATACAGGCCCGCCGGGCGGCGGGAGCCTGGTGTTCCCTGGCCGTTATCGCCATGATGCAATTACTGATTGCAGTGATCGGGGTGTCCACATCGTCCAGTAGGAAACCCATCAGGGGGCCGCCATGGACCAACTGGAAATGTGTGTCTGCCGGCAAGCCACAATGTGCCAGCAACAGGGATATCGGGGTGCCCAGCGGCACTTCCAGATTGCGGGGGCGTTGCAGGGCGCCACCGGTCACGGTGACGATTCTGGAAAGCAGGGGCTGATCAAGTACGACAGCCTGATAAACCGCATGGCAGGTGCTTACATTCTGACAAAGTATCTGGATATCCTGCGGCGTCCTGCCAGAGGGAACCTCTCTGCCAGTCAGTATTTTTATCAGTTGCCGCTCGCCGCCGGAAGGGTAGCGGGTGGGAATGACCACTACCTTGATGTTCCGATTACAGCAGGCCTGTTCGAGAGCGGCGATGGCTCCAGGCTTGCTGTCCTCGATCCCGATCAGGCAGACGTCTGGTTTGAGCAGCGCCTGCAAGATCGCAATACCCTGGCACACTTCTTCGGCATGTTCACCCAGCAGGGCCTCATCGGCACTGATCGAGGGCTCACATTCGGCGGCATTGATGATCAGGGTTTGCACCCCGTTGGCGAGTGCCCGTCTGAGTTTGGCAGCGGTCGGGAAACCGGCACCACCCATGCCGACAATTCCGGCCTGCTCGATTTTTGCCAGAATTTGTTCCTGGTTTATGCGCTGATGCCCCCCTGCCTTTGGTTCCGGACCAAGAGGTTGAGGATTAAAGGTATCCAGAATAATGCTGCGAACCGGCAGCTGTGAGGCGTGCGGAAAGCTGTGTTCGCGGATGGCACTTATTTGGCCTGCCGCAGGGGCATGCATATTGACGCTCAGCTTGCCACCGGCCTTGGCCAGCAGTTGGCCCCGGCGGACATGATCGCCAGCCTTGACCACCGCCTGAGCCATTTCACCACGGTAGTGTGCCAATGGCAGGATCAAGCGGGGTGCCAGGACGCAGCGTTCAATGGCATGACTCAAGGCAGCCGATTTATTCACGGGTGGGTGAATACCGCCGTTGAAGCGATGCAGTGCGGGGACACCGGGCCGGCGGCTTTGATGGCCGGGGCTCATGCCAGCTTCCCCCCGGCCTGATCAGCCGACGGGAAGGGCCAGCGCCAATGACTGCTGCGTTCGGGGTGCGGCAGCATATCGATGCAATCCACCGGGCAGGGTTGCAGACAAAGGTCGCAGCCGGTGCATTCACTTTCAATCACGGTATGCATCATGCCGGCGGCACCCAGGATGGCATCAGTGGGGCAAGCCTGAATGCATTTGGTACAGCCTATGCATTCCGGCTCGCGGATGACGGCAATTTTGCGAGCTTCGTGTTGGCCATGAGCCGGATCCAGGGCAATCAGCGGCTGGTGCAATAACTGCGCCAGGCGCAGGATGCTTGTCTCGCCACCCGGTGGACATTTATTGATGGCTTCACCCTGTTGTATGGCTTCGGCGTAGGGCCGGCATCCCGGATAACCACAGCGTCCGCACTGGGTTTGTGGCAGACAGCGGTTGATGGCGGCCACAGTGACCGTATCGACTCTTGCGGCCAGGCTGGGCGGGGTGGAAGTAAAACGCATGTTAAACAATTCCTGCCAGCCCCATGAAGCCAAGCGACATCAGGCCAGCGTTGATCAGGCTGATTGCGGCGCCACGAAAAGGTGCGGGTACTGCTGCGGTGTGCACTCGTTCCTGCATGGCAGCGAATACCAGCAGAACGAGCAGAAAGCCCAGACCTGTACCCAAAGCATAAAACAGACTGTGCAGCACGCCACTGTCAGCCCGGCTGGTAATCACTATCGGGCCGAGAATTGCGGTATTGCCTGCAAGCAGTATCAGGTCCGTGTTCTGGCAGCCAGGCAACCGGGACAGCATCGCCAGAAACGGCAGCAGTACGCACAGGTAAACCGGCAGGAGCAGGGCCTCTGTACTGAACCCAGGCAGCAGAATGCTGGCCAGATGGAAGGTGCCGGTCGTCAACACCAGTAACAGGGTAGTGTGTACGCCATGTTGATAACTGCGCCGGGGGTTTTCTGTCGCGGTGAGCAGGGAAGTGGTGCCCAGCAGTTGCAGCAGTACAACATTGTTGATCACGGCGGCACTGGCTATGACAAGCATTGTGACAAGCAAAAAATCAGACACTTGCGGAATGATCTCCTGTTTCTGGCTTGCTGTGGGAGTTCGGGGCAAGAGTTTATCACGCTGAGCTGCACCGATGACAGCTTGCCGGAGGCTGAATTTCTTGCCGTCATGGAGTATCATTTGCACTTTTGTGCGCAGGGGCGGACCATTCCGATTGACCCTGCTTGATGATTAAGACGGTGATCGATGTGAGAAAGTGGCAATGTATAGTGTGCGGTTTTATTTACGATGAGGAAGCGGGTCTGCCTGAGGAGGGGATTGCGCCCGGAACCAGCTGGGATGAGATACCCGATGACTGGATGTGCCCGGAGTGCGGAGTCGGGAAAGAAGACTTTGAAATGATTGAAATTTAGTCCACCAGGAGCAGTATTTTGCCCGACAAACAGATTGACAGCCAACTCGATAAACAGCGCCGGATACTGGTCACCAGCGCACTGCCCTATGCCAACGGTGATATTCATCTTGGGCATCTGATGGAAGTCATCCAGACGGATATCTGGGTTCGCCTGCAGCGGCTGCGTGGCCATGATTGCGTGTATGTCTGTGCAGATGATGCGCACGGAACCGCCATCATGCTGCGCGCCGAAAAGGAAGGGATTACTCCAGAGGCCTTGATCGCCCGGGTGCAGAGTGAACACCAACAGGATTTTTCCGGTTTCCTGATCAGTTTTGACAACTATCATTCAACCCATTCGGAGGAAAACAGGCGGTTTGCCGAATCGATCTATCTGGCCTTGCGCAGCAATGGCCATATCAGCTCCCGGTCCATCATGCAGTTGTATGACCCCGAGAAGAAACTGTTTCTGTCCGATCGTTTTGTCAAGGGTATCTGTCCGCGTTGCAAGGCGCCCGATCAGTACGGTGATAATTGCGAGAACTGCAATGCAACCTACAGTGCGGCAGAACTGATCGAGCCACGCTCGACGCTTTCCGGCGCCACTCCCGTGGAGAAAGAGTCGGAACATTATTTTTTCAGGCTGCCCGAGTTTACCGTCATGCTCAAGGCCTGGACCCGCAGCGGTGCCCTGCAGGAGCAGGTGGCCAACAAGCTGGAAGAATGGCTGGAAGGGGGCTTGCAGGAATGGGATATCAGCCGGGATGCACCTTATTTCGGCTTTGAGATTCCTGATGCGCCGGGTAAGTATTTCTATGTCTGGCTGGATGCGCCGATTGGTTACATGGCCAGTTTCGAGCAGTTCTGCCAGCGCAGCGGCTACCGGTTTGAGGATTACTGGAAGGACGACAGCCAGACCGAGCTGTATCACTTCATCGGCAAGGACATCATCAATTTCCACACCCTGTTCTGGCCCGCCATGCTCAGCAGTGCCGGCTACCGAAAGCCCACTGCCGTGTTCGCCCATGGTTTCCTGACCGTCAATGGCAAGAAGATGTCAAAATCCCGTGGCACCTTCATCAATGCCAGTACCTATCTTGATTATCTGCAACCAGAATACCTGCGTTATTATCTGGCCGCCAAACTGGGCAATGGCGTGGATGATCTGGACCTGAACCTGGCAGATTTCATGGCCAGGGTAAACGCAGACCTGGTGGGCAAGGTGGTCAATATTGCCAGCCGCTGTGCCGGGTTCATCCATAAGGGTTTTGCCGGCCGTCTGGCAGCACAGACCAGTGAACCCCAGCTGGTCGCCGAATTCCTGGATTGCGCCGATGAGATCGCGCTTGCCTATGAACGCCGTGAATACAGCAAGGCGATCCGCCTGATCATGCAGCTGGCGGACAAGGCCAATCAGTTTATCGCCGAGCAACAGCCCTGGACGCTGGCCAAAACCGACCCGGCTTCGCCCCAGGTGCAGGCGGTTTGCAGCACCGGTATCAATCTGTTTCGACTGCTCATGATCTACCTCAAACCGGTTCTGCCAGCCATGAGCGAACAGGCTGAACAGTTTCTCAATGTGTCGCCATTGTGCTGGCAGGACCTGCACAGCCAGTTGCTGGATCATCAGTTGAATGCATTTGTGCCTCTGCTGCGACGGGTCGAACAGTCCCAGATCGATGCCTTGCTGGCAGCCAGTGCCAGGCTGAGTGATGAGATAGCTGAACCGGCAGAGCAGGCTGCTCCGGTCGACAGCCCTCTGGCACGCGAGCCGCTGCAGGCGCAGATCGGTTTCGAGGATTTTGCCCGGATCGATCTGCGTATAGCCCGGATAAGCCAGGCCGAGTATGTGGAAGGAGCGGATAAATTGTTGCAATTGACCCTGGATCTGGGGCTGGATAGCGACGGCAAGGCAGTGTTGCGCAAGGTTTTCTCCGGCATCAGATCAGCCTATGCTCCGCAGGAGCTGACCGGCAGGCTGACCGTGATGGTCGCGAATCTGCAGCCTCGCAAGATGAAGTTTGGTCTTTCCGAGGGCATGGTACTGGCGGCCGGGCCAGGACAAACAGAGATTTATCTGCTCAGCCCTGACAGTGGTGCCGAGCCAGGAATGCGGGTTATCTAGAGGATTTGCGCATTGACGGCTGTACGCAATTTCAGGTTTACTCGGTCAATGCTCCATACAATAAATAAATGATGACACCGGGATGGAAAAGTGATGTTAAGTAGCAAGGTATTCCTGTATCAGCAAACCCCGCGGACCTGGTGCCAGACCCTGGTCTGTTGCCTGTTTCTGCTGACAAGCAGCGCCCAGGCTCAGATCACTGATTCTGTGCGCCTGGTCGAGAGTTCAATTGTAAAAATCTATACCACCGCCTCGGCGCCGGATTACTTTACGCCCTGGCGGATGCTGAATCCTTCGCAGGCCAGTGGTTCGGGTTCGGTTATTGCGGGCAACCGGATTCTTACCAATGCCCATGTGGTTGCCAATGCCAGCTACGTTCAGGTGCAAAAACACAATGACCCCGAGCGTTACCAGGCCCGGGTTCAATTTGTCTCACATGCCTCCGATCTGGCCATCATCACCGTGAATGATCCGGCTTTTTTCGATGAGCTGGAGGCTTTGGAGGTAGGCGAATTGCCGGACCCGCACCAAGAGGTGTTTGTTTTTGGTTACCCCATTGGTGGCCGCACCCTGAGTATTACCAAAGGGATACTTTCGCGGGTGGAGCAGCAGGTGTATGCCCATTCTGGTGAATTTCTGCTGGCGGGACAGATAGATGCTGCCATCAATCCCGGCAACAGCGGGGGGCCGGTCATTGTCGATCAGAAAATTGCCGGCGTTGTGATGCAGGCCAACTCGGGTGGCCGGGCAGAAAACCTGGGCTATTTTGTGCCGCCGGCTGTGATCAGGCATGTGCTCAAGGACGCTGAAGACGGTATTTACGATGGGTTTCCGGATCTGGGGTTTCGCACCCAGGATCTTGAAAGCCCAGCAGCGAAGGCCGCCTATGGTCTTAGCCCGGAACAAAGCGGGGTACTGGTCATCAAGGTATTTGGTGATTCCCCGGCGGCCGGGGTATTGCAGGAAAATGATGTTCTGCTCAGTATCGAGGGTTATCCCATTGCAGGAGACAGCAGTATTCAGGTGAATGAAAATCTGCAAACCAATTACAAATATGCCATTGATCTGCGCCAGATTGGGGATGAAGTGAGAGTCAGCTTCGCCCGGCATGGAGAGGTGCGTGAAACCAGTCTGCTGGCCAAAAAGGCATTGGCCAATTACAGTCTGGTGCGCCAGGAAGCCTTCGATGAAATTCCTGAATACTACATCTATGGTGGCATTCTTTTTGTGCCTCTGAACATGAACCTGATCAAACGCTGGGGTTCGGACTGGAGCAGAACTGCGCCGGTCAATCTGTTGCAGGCACGCAGTGAATGGGCATCACAGGATAGACGGGAAATCGTGGTTGCCCTGCAGGTGTTGGCCGCCGACGTGAATCTTGGCTACCATGACCTGCGTAACTGGATAGTTGATACCGTCAACGATCAGCCGATTCGCGATTTCCGGCATTTTACCCGCCTGCTCAGGGATAACACCCAGGCCCATGTAGTCTTCAAGAACGAGGCTGGCTATCAGGTGGTAGTCGACCATCTGCAGGCACTGAGCACCGAACAGGAAATTTTGCAGCAATATCGTGTGCCCAGCAGTTACTCGGAGGGCTTGTTTGAAGAAGAGCTGTCCATGGCCGCCAGCGCCAATCACACCGGGCAATAATGGCCCCAGCAGGGATGTAGAGCAAGCATGAGCATCAAGTCAGACAAATGGATACGTAAAATGGCGTTGGAGCAGGGCATGATCAGCCCCTTTGAGCCGGGTCAGGTCAGGTATATTGATGGCAACAAGGTGATTTCCTACGGCACATCCAGCTACGGCTACGATGTACGTTGTGCCACCGAATTCAAGATTTTCACCAATGTACATACGACCAGTGTAGTGGATCCCAAGAATTTTGACGAAAGCAGCTTCGTCAGCATCGAGGAACCCTACTGCATCATTCCACCCAATTCCTTTGCCCTGGCCCGCACCATAGAATATTTCCGGATACCCAGGGATGTGCTGACGGTATGTCTGGGCAAATCGACCTATGCCCGTTGCGGCATTATCGTCAACGTCACTCCCCTGGAGCCCGAATGGGAAGGGCATGTCACGCTGGAATTCTCCAATACCACCCCCTTGCCGGCAAAGATTTATGCCAATGAAGGGGTGGCGCAGATGTTGTTCTATCAATCCGATGAGCAGTGCGAAGTCACCTACAAGCAGCGTGGTGGCAAATACATGGGACAGACCGGAGTAACACCACCCCGAGCCTGAACGCTGTTGACGCAGGCAGTCTGCGTCAACAATACCGGACGGTAATACCGGGCTGTGTCAAGAAAGGTCCTGCTGTTCAGCCCATCATGGTCAAAAATTTGACCTTCTTCAGGGGCTTTTTTCAAGCCAGGACTTCAAGTCCTTGATTTTCAATGTCTCTGCTGAATGGCATGGAGATTGCAAAACAAAACCCATCAGAGAGTCCATCGATGGAGTTTGCAATGCAATCAACTGTTGCCCAGTTGCGAGAAGATTCCCCCGGAACCGGGCCTGTCGATGATCTGTCTCAACCAGAGGCCTTGCGCCTTGCCTTCCAGGCCTTCTCGGATCTGTCCGGCAGGCTTTCGGCCAGTTACCAGGTGCTGGAAAAACGGGTTTATCAGCTCAACCGGGAGATAGAGCAGGCAAATGTGCAGCGCCTGCGAGAGCTGGAAGCCAAGGGGCGTATCGCTGGCAGGTTGGAGAACCTGTTGCAGTTGTTGCCAGGCGGGGTAATTGTGCTCAACCACCAGGGGCGGGTATGCGAGAGCAACGCAGCAGCATGCGAAATTCTGGGCACCTCAGTGTCAGGAAAATTCTGGCGCGATATCATCCGCGATTGTTTTACTCCACGCAGTGATGATGGGCACGAAATCTCATTGCGCAATGGCCGTCGCATCAGTCTGGTGACGCGCTCCCTCAACGATGAACCAGGGCAGATAATCCTGCTCACCGATCAGACGGATACCCGCGAGTTACAGCAAAGCCTGGCACGGCATCAACGGCTTTCGGCCATGGGCAAGATGGTGTCCTCGCTGGCTCATCAGATCCGCACACCCCTGTCGGCCGCGGTGCTTTATGCTGATCAGTTGCAGCATGAAATACCACCAGCACAGCGTGCCGCACTGGGGCGTAAGCTCAGTTCACGGCTCAATAATATGGAACGTCAAGTCAGAGACATGCTGTTGTTTGCCAGAGGTGAAACTGTGCTGGATGCAGAGATTGACATACAGACTTTTTTTGCGGGCATGAAGACAGCTGCCGAGGTGTTGCTGCGTGACACCATCAGAAATTGTACCTGGCACAATGCGAGCGCTTCCGCAAGAATTCTATGCAATCAGGAGGCATTGACAGGTGCCATGCTCAATCTGATCGAAAACGCTGTTCAGGCTGGTGGCAGCACAGTCAGGCTGCGAATATCGGCGCATATCGAGCAGGCAGAAGAGGATCAATCTGCCCAGGAAAGCTTACTGTGCCTCTGTGTCAGCGATGATGGGCCAGGTATCGACGATGCCATTCTGAAAAAAACCGTGGAACCATTTTTTACCACCAAAGCCCAGGGCACTGGTCTTGGCCTGGCTGTTGCCCAGGTGGTTGCCAAAACACACAATGGCCGGTTCTTCATTGACTCCAGTCAGGCCCGGGACAGGTGTGGTACCCGCGCTGGATTTATCTTGCCGTTGTTACATGACGAAAAGCACATGGCGAAAAGCACATGGTGAAAAACACATGAAGAAAAATACATGACGAAAAGCAGGGAGTGAGACATGACCCAAAAGTTAACTGAGACATCATTATTGGTAGTGGAAGATGACTGGGATCTGCGCGATGCCCTGAGTACCACACTGGAATTGGCCGGGTTCAAGGTGTTTGCCGCTGAGTCAGCTGAGCAAGCCCTGGACATGCTGGCATCAGAACGCGTGGAGCTGGTCATTACCGATGTCAATATGAGTGGAATGGATGGGCATGCCCTGTTGGCCCATGTCAGACATGAGTACCCGTTTCTTCCGGTGGTAATCATTACCGCCTTCGGAAGTATCGAGCAGTCAGTCAACGCCATGCGCAATGGAGCGACTGATTATCTGCTGAAACCCTTTCAACCAGAAATGCTGATAGAAACAGTGCGCAGGTATCTGCCGGTTTCTTCAGTTTCAGATTTGGCTCAGAGTGAGCAACCTGTAGCCGAGGCGCCAGGTAGCCGGCAATTACTGCAATTGGCAAAACGCGTGGCAGCTGCAGATGCCACGGTGCTGATTTCCGGGGAAAGCGGTACCGGCAAGGAGGTGTTGGCCCGCTATATCCACGATCAGTCGCCACGTGCGCACAAGGCATTCATCGCCATAAACTGCGCGGCCATACCCGAGAATATGCTGGAAGCCACTTTATTTGGTCATGAAAAAGGGGCTTTCACCGGTGCTTATGCCAGCGCTGCCGGCAAATTTGAATTGGCTGATGGGGGCACTATTCTGCTCGATGAAATCTCGGAAATGGACATTGGCCTGCAGGCCAAGATTCTGCGCGTGCTGCAGGAAAGAGAAGTGGAGAGAGTGGGGGGGCGCAAAACCCTGAAGCTCGACGTCAGGGTTATTGCCACCACCAACCGCCAGCTCAAACAATGTGTAGAGGATGGCAGCTTTCGGGAAGACCTCTACTACCGCTTGAGTGTTTTTCCCTTGCAATGGCAGCCACTGCGCGAACGAAAACCGGATATCGTACCCTTGGCGGAACGGATTCTTGCGCATCATGCCAAAAAAATGCAACGTGGCCCTGTCAGTTTTTCGGCAGAAGCCGTGAACCTGTTGCTGTCTTATCCCTGGCCAGGCAATGTGCGGGAGCTGGACAATGTTATTCAGCGAGCCCTGATCATGGAAGAAGGTAATCATCTGCAGGCGTCAAGCCTGGGTCTGCCCACTCATTTTGCACTGGATATAGGCAGCACACAAAGCCTGGCTTCATCGATATCAGCGGGGTCGGCAGAAAATGATGAGTTGTTGGCAGAGGCCGGGGTGCTGGGTAACGATCTTCGCCAGCGTGAGTTTGAAATCATTTTGAGCACCCTGCGCGAACAGGGAGGACGCCGCAAGGAGACGGCAGAAGTACTTGGTGTCAGCCCCAGAACCTTGCGTTACAAGATAGCCAGAATGAAAGACTCTGGCATCAATATCGATACTGTTTTGAGTTATTGAACAATACCGTCAGTGGCGGGACAGGCAGGAAATCATGAGTGCAATTACTGATCGAGTGGACATCAACCAGGTGCTGATGCAGATGCGTGAGCTGAAGAGTCAGGTTCAGGAAGTGCCTGTGCGGCCGGCTACGTTGGAAAATCCTTCACTGCGCCCGGATATGATCAATCCGGGCACCGAGGCGGGTAAACCGGTGTTTTCAGACCTGCTCAAACAGGCTGTGAACTCAGTCAATGAAACCCAACAGCAGGCCAACGCCCTGCAGACCGCTTATGAGTTGGGCGACCAGAGTGTGGACATTACCCAGGTAATGATTCAGATGCAGAAGGCCAGTGTTTCCTTTGAAGCGATGACGCAGGTACGCAACAGGCTGGTCAGTGCCTATCAGGACATCATGAATATGCCCATTTAGGCAGTGATTTTAAAACAAGAATTTTAAATCAAAAATTTTAAAACAAGCATCTTGGAACAGACATCTTAGAACAAGAACCCAGAAACAAGGCAGGAATAAAGCAAAATGGCTGTGACAAACGAGACCGGAAAATCAACAGGAGCCGAGACCGCTGGCCAGGAGCAACGCGGACAGTTGCGCTTGCCGCGCAGTGATTTTCTGGCCGGCTTCAATCGCCTCGATCTGCTGCGTCAGCTTGGCTTGATGATTGGCCTGGCAGCCAGTATAGCCATCGGTTTTGCGGTGGTGTTATGGTCGCGTGGTGAAAGCTACCAGCCTCTGTATGGGGATATGCAAGGTTATGATGTCACCGAACTGATGGCTGTGTTGGAAGCAGAGCAGATAGCCTATCGGGTAGACCCGACCAGTGGGGTGATTCTGGTGCCGACGGCGAATATCAATGCCTTGCGCCTGCAGGTTGCGGCAGCTGGAATCACTCGCAACAATGGTTACGGTTATGAAACCCTGGATCAGGAACAGGGGCTTGGTACCAGTCAGTTCATGGAAACCAACCGCTACAAGCGCAGCCAGGAAGGTGAGTTGCAGCGCACCATCAGTGGCTTCCGCAATGTGCAGTCGGCCCGTGTCCATCTGGCCACTCCGGAGCGTTCGGTTTTCGTTCGCAACAGTCGCAAACCGACTGCCTCCGTTTTTCTGACCGTACTGCCCGGTCGCGAGTTGGCAGATATGCAGGTATTGGCGATTGCCAATCTGGTTGCATCCAGTGTGCCTGAACTGAGCCCTGATGATGTGACCATTGTCGATCAGCAAGGCAATCTGTTGTCGCGTCAGGACAGTAACTCCGAGTTGGCCATAGCCGGGCAACAGTTTGATTATGTCCGCCGTTATGAAGATACCTTGTTGAATCGGATAAACCGTATTCTGCAACCCGTCGTGGGTGGACGATTTACTGCAGAGGTGGCAGCCGATATCGATTTTACCCGTACTGAACAGGCCGCCGAGACCTGGAATCCCGAGGGAGCGGTTCTGCGCAGCGAACAATCGGTGGCCGAACGCGCGGGAGCTAATGAGCTGGCAGCCGGAGTACCCGGAACACTGAACACCCAGGCTCCTGTGGGCGGAGCCATTGCAGCAGAGGTGGCTCCTGACACTGTACAGAACCCTGTACAGAATCCTGGAGTGACGGCGAATATCAGAGAACAGGCTACCCGTAATTACGAGCTGGATCGAACCGTCAGCTATACCAATTATGATCCGATCAGTGTACGCCGCCTTTCTGTTGCTGTTGTGCTGGATGATCAGCTGGGGCCGGATGGCGAGGCCAGTCAACCCTGGAATGAGGATGAGATTCAACGAATCACCCAGCTGGTGCGTGATGTCATTGGTTTTGATGAGAGCCGCGGTGATCGCGTTACGGTCATGAATCGCCGGTTTGCTCCCGTACCCGAATTGGCTGCTGAGGTGGCCATCCCGATCTGGCAACAAGCCTGGTTGCTATCGGCGGCGAAACAGTTTGGAGCAATCCTGCTGGTACTGATATTGGTCGTTGGTGTGCTGCGGCCAGCCTTGCAGCGTCTTGCCGTCATTGGCAGCAAAAGCCGTGCTGACAGCAGATTTGCAGGTGGTGAATTTGCCGATCTTGAATTCAATGGTGCGGCGGATGATACGGTCACCCTGTCCGGCACTGATGATATTCTCCTGCCTGGTCCTGGCGATAGTTATGAGCGACAACTCTCCGCAATCAAAGGCCTGGTTACCCAGGATCCGGGCCGGGTGGCACAGGTAGTTAAACAATGGGTGAATGATGATGTCTGATGAAATGGATGCAAGACAGACTGGGCTGCGAGGCATGAACTCGGTTGACCGTGCTGCCATCCTGTTGATGAGTATGGGCGAGAAGGATGCTGCTGAAGTGCTCAAGCAGATGGGACCCAAGGAGGTGCAGAAAGTGGGTACGGCCATGTCTGCGCTGAAGTCGGTCACCCAGGATACCGTGACTCAGGTATTGACCCAGTTTCTATCCGAATGCGGGACCCAAAGTGGCCTGGGCATAGGCGCTGAAACCTATATCAAGAATATGTTGACTGCTGCATTGGGTGAAGACCGGGCCCGTGGCTTGCTCGACAGAATTTTACTGGGCGGTTCAAGTTCAGGTATCAACAGCCTGAAATGGATGGATCCTCGTTCGGTGGCTGATGTCATCAAACATGAGCATCCACAGATACAGGCGGTTGTGCTCAGTTATCTGGAGGCGGATCAGTCGGCCAGTATCCTGGCAAATTTTCCCGATAAGGTGCGGCTGGAAATCATGATGCGTATTGCCTCACTGGAAAGTGTCCAGCCCGAAGCGCTGAAGGAACTCAATATCATTCTGGAGAAACAATTCTCCGGCAAGGGTTCCAATCCTTCGGCCAGCATAGGCGGCATGAAGACGGCAGCTGAAATCATGAACAATCTGGATGGCGCGGTGGAGGCCAGTCTGATGGAAGCAATCAAGGAAGCCGATGAAGAGGTCGCTTCCCGTATCCAGGACTTGATGTTCGTCTTTGATAATCTGCGTGAAGTGGATGATCGCGGCATTCAGGCGCTGTTGCGTGAGGTATCCTCAGAAGTGCTGATACTGGCCCTGAAAGGAGCTGATGATTATCTCAAGGAAAAAATATTTTCCAATATGTCGAAACGTGCAGCGGAGCTTCTGCGTGATGATCTGGAGGCCAAGGGGCCAGTACGCATCAGTGAGGTGGAAACTGCCCAGAAAGAAATTCTTGCCATTGCCCGCCGCATGGCAGATGCCGGTGAGATTCAGCTGGGTGGCAGTGGCGACGAAATGATCTGATCAACCCGAGGAGGATGATAGCGTGCAGGAAATCAATATTATGGACAAGACCGGTCGGGTCAGGGCGCGTGATCTGGAAAATGTCACCGTCAAGCGCTGGATTGCACCCACTATCGAAAAGGGTGGGCACCTGGTCTATGCCGAGCCACGTGAGGAGACTCCCCGCAACAACAAACCAGCACAAAAACTTGGCGCGGCTGATCTGCAAGACCTGGAGGTCTTGCGCCAGCATGCACAGGAAGAGGGGTATCAGGCTGGTCATCAGGAAGGTTTCAAGCTGGGACATCAGGCCGGGTTTGAAGAGGGCCGGGTTGCAGGCCATGAAGCAGGCTTTGCCCAGGGTCTTGAAGCGGGCATGAGTAAAGGCCAGGAAGAAGGCCAGCGCCAGGCGACGGAGCGGCTGGAGGCAAAACTGGCTGAATTGAACCTGTTGCTGACCCATGTTACACACGCTCTGAACGACCAGGATTATCAACTGGAACAAGCGCTTTTGAACCTGGTTCAGGAAATCTCCCGGGCCGTCATCGAGCGTGAGCTGAGTCTGGATTCTGGGCAGTTGATGAAGACAGTACGTGCCGCTTTGGCGGTACTGCCTCCGATTCGGGATAACGTCAAGGTGATTGTCAATCCGGCAGACCTGCCCCTGTTGCAGGAGGCTGCTGCATTGGGGGGTGAAAACTGGCGTGCTGCTGCCAGCGCAGACATTGCCCGGGGTGGTTGCCGTATCGAGTCGGCACAAAGTCTGGTCGATTTTACTACCGAGAGCCGGTTCAAGAGTGTCATGTCACAGATTCTGAGCAGAGAGTTGAGCCTGCCGGCCGGGGATGAAGCAGAATCCGATATCGAGTTGGCCGCTGAACCAGTGGTCAAGCCTTTTGCTGGAGAGCAGTGATGCAGCGTCTGAGTATGGCCTGCAGACTGCGCCGTTACCTGCCCGTGCGCCCGGCAGTGGTGCAACCACGTATCGAGGGCAAACTGACCCGGGTGGTTGGCTTGATGCTGGAAGCTGTAGGGTGTCAGGTATCGCTTGGCAGTCGCTGTCTGATTGACGATGCCAGTGGGGGCAAGGTGGAAGCCGAAGTGGTGGGCTTCGATGGCCCCACGCTGCTGCTGATGCCGTTGCGTTCGGTGCAGGGTTTGCAGCCGGGTGCCAGAGTGGTGCCTGCGCCACAACAAAGCCATATACTGGTTGGCAGTGCCTTGCTGGGACGGGTTCTGGATGCTCTGGGGGAGCCCATCGATACCCTGGGACCACTCGATTACAGTGATGACACGATAATGGCTGGAGCGCATAAGATCAATCCTCTGCGTCGACAGCCCATCAACCGAACTCTCGATGTGGGCATTGCGGCGATCAATGCGCTGGTGACAGTCGGCCGTGGGCAACGAATCGGCTTGTTTGCCGGCAGCGGTGTTGGCAAAAGTGTGCTGTTGGGCATGATGACCCGCTTTACCGAAGCAGAAGTGATCGTTGTGGGTTTGATCGGTGAGCGTGGGCGTGAGGTCAAGGAATTCATTGACGAGATACTGGGAGCTGAGGGCCTGGCACGCGCAGTGGTAATAGCCTCACCGGCCGATGATTCACCCTTGATGCGGCTGCGGGCGGCAGCACTGACTACTGTGATAGCGGAAGGCTTTCGCGCGCAAGGCAAGGATGTGCTGTTATTGATGGATTCCCTGACCCGCTACGCCATGGCGCAACGTGAAATTGCTCTGGCTACCGGCGAACCGCCAGCGACCAAAGGTTACCCGCCTTCGGTATTTGCCCGCATACCCCAGCTGGTGGAACGAGCCGGCAATGCGGACAAGGGGGAGGGGTCCATTACCGCCTTTTATACGGTATTGACTGAAGGGGATGACCAGCAGGACCCGATAGCCGATGCCGCTCGTGCCATTCTCGATGGTCATGTGGTGCTGTCACGCCGCCTGGCTGAGCAGGGGCATTACCCTGCAATCGACATCGAGGCTTCCCTCAGCCGGGTCATGCCTGCCATTGCAGCGCCGGATCATCTGGCGGCGGCACAGATGTTTCGGCGCCTGTATGCCCGTTATCAGCAAAACCAGGATTTGATCAGTGTGGGTGCCTATGCAGTTGGCAGTGACCGGGATATCGACATGGCGATAGAAAGAATGCCGCATCTGCTGCAATTCCTGCAACAGGGTTTGCGTGAACAGATAAACCTGGCAACTGCCGTGCAGAAGTTGAAGCAGGTGATTGTTCCCAAAAGCGAGCGTGATGCCGAACCGGCGGCAAAGTCAAATGTGACCAGTTTGAGCAGTAGAACTCTCGGCAATGCGGATATCCGCAGCAATGCATCGGAAGTGGCTGAACGATGAGACGCTCACAGCGACTGCAGCCGATTCTGAAGATTGCCGCGCTGGAGGCAGACAAGGCGGCCAGGGCGATGGCTTATATGGAGCAGAAACTGACAGCAGAAACTGACAAGCAGAACCTGCTGCATCAGCATTTGCAGGAGTATCGCCAGCAATTGCAGGACGATGGCCGGGCTGGAATCAATGCACAATCCTTGCGTATGAACCAGCAGTTCCTGGCTAATATCGAGCAGGCCATCAAACAGCAGAAACGGCAGATAGAGCTTGTCGGGCAGCAGCTGCAACAGGTCAGGCAGATATGGCAGCAGCGGGATATCCGTCGCCAGAGTCTGGAAAAAATGATAGAAAAACTGCATCGGCAGGAAAAACAGCTGCAGGAACGTATGGAGCAGAAAGCCCAGGATGAGCAAACGCAAAACCTGCGTTTTTATCGCAAATCGTAAATACTTCTGACTTGGCAAATAAATTGCAATAGCTTGCAGGTACGAGTTCGCTGACGAGCTCGATAATGCTTTGCCAGGCTACGAGGAAATTTGCCGATGCCAGCCAATTCAAATCAGGTTTCGATAGCTCAGATGCTGCCTTTTACCATTGCCCAGTCTTCGCTTGGGCCTGGTTTTCCCGCAGTTAAACCCACACAGGAGGGGCTTGCCCTCCAGGATATGAGTGCTGCCGAAAAAGAAGCGCCTGGTCTGCTTCCTGGATTTTCTGCCAGGCCGAAAGGGGACAATGCATTTGCTGGTGTTTTGCAACAACAGCTGACTGAGGCAGAAAGCAATGGACAATTTTTGCCGCTTGAGAGCCATTTTCTGCCGCTGTCATCACCAATGCCACCAATACCATCCTCGACTGCCTTGACTGGAGTGCCACCGAACGGTTTCTCCGGGACTGGAATGTTTGTGAGTCTGGAAGTGACTCAGCCTGATACAGATATGCAGGCTGGCAACTTTGCATTTGTCAGCTTGCTGTCGGGTGATTCCCTGCCCCTGACCGGTACTTTCCCAGTGCCTGGGCAAGAAACTGCCTATTCAGGGTTTAATAGGTTTGTGAATCATAGTGAGGCGAGCAGTCAGGCTGGCGGATCAAACAACCCTGTACTCATGACCAGGTCGGAATTGGATTTAAGCATGTCTCTTGTTAATGAGTCTCCCAATGAAATATCGGCAGCTCAGGATAACTCAAACGGCATTGAGCACACAGATACCGTTTCCCGCCCTGTCAGCCGTGAAGAGTTACAGCTTTTGATTACTACCCGGAACCAGACTGCTTCCATTAGCGGGGCGGCAGCAGCGGAGGCTGCATCCCCTGCCGGGGCCAGTGTTTCTGTATCAGGGCTCGGAGAGTCTGCAGCGCGGGAGCAGGGTCTGGCCAGTAGCATGCCAACGGCAGGGCAGTCGCTGGATCAACTGGAGGGTGATTCAGCAGAGATCCGGCTGAATACGGTGAATCAAATCGATTTGAGGGTTGGCTCCAAGGCCAGCTCCATTAGCGGGGCGGCAGCAGCGGAGGCTGCATCCCCTGCCGGGGCCAGTGTTTCTGTATCAGGGCTCGGAGAGTCTGCAGCGCGGGAGCAGGGTCTGGCCAGTAGCATGCCAACGGCAGGGCAGGCAGCGGATCCGCTGGAGGGAGAGCCTGCAGCAGAAATCCGCTTGAACACGGTGAATCAAGGCATCACCCTGTTACGTGATTCCGCGCCAGCAAGCAGTCTGTCGATGGCGCTGGCCATCGAATCTGCCAATAATGAGTTGTCTCAGCAACAGCAAATTATGAGCAGTACAGGCAAACAGAATATTTCTGCTGAAAATCTTGCGACCACCTCGGGATTGGATATGCTGTCTGGTCGAGCCATGACATCAACAACATCGACAACGGTAACTGACGCCATGTTGCCTGTACCTGCAGGTAGTCTGGAGGTGCAGCCACAAGACGCAGACCCAACACTGGATACCCCGGTAATACAACCCCGCGTTGACAGCAGTGCAACGCAAACGCGACTGCAACAGACGGCTGTCCCGATGTTGATGAATCAGGCAACGTATGCGGGTAATTTCACCACGGCATTTGGTGAGGCGGCCTGGGGAGAGGAGTTGACCCGGCATGTTTCCCTGCTCGTTGCACAGCGCTCAGGGTCGGCACAGATTCAGTTGGACCCACCCGATCTGGGTAGTCTTATGGTGCGCATCAATATCACGGGGGAGCAAGCCAGTATCAATTTTGTCAGTCCTCATGTGCAGGTTCGTGATGCGCTGGAATTGAATATGGATCGCTTGCAATCCATGCTTGGTGAACAGGGTTTCAGTCTGGTCGATGCGGATGTCTCCGATCAACAGCGCCAAGACTCCCGCAGGGAAACTGCCAATGCGCAATGGCCTGGTCCAGAGTCGCTATCTGAAGCGGATGAGAAGCGGGGGCAACCTGTCCTGCAGGTCCTGGGTCTGGTCGATTATTACGCATAAGCTGTGTCAGGAAATTGGCGAATCAGGGATGAGAACTGAACAGATCAGCCAGGCCCGGCCAGCATCTAAATTTCGAAGGAATTTTAAGTTGTTAATAAAGCCTGATAATACAGAATGTTGCAGAGGTATACCTGGTCTTTTCAGACAAAAATCCCATTCATGGCACAGGCTTTGCTATCAGAAAAGGGAACTGAAAACCAATTCTGATGTGAGCATGTCATGGCAGACCAGGAAGACGAAGAGCTTGAGGCTGTAGCTGCAGCAGGCAAGGGTAAAAAGAAACTGATCATCATGGCTGGGGCCGGTATTTTAGTGCTGGCCCTGGCCGCTGCTGCCTATCTGTTTTTGTTTGCTGGAGCGGATGAAACCGAAACAGTTGCCGAAACGACAGCAGCCGCAGAGACATCGGCACGCAACAATCAGCCGATGCAGTATATAGAGCTCAGCCCCGCCTTTATTATCAATTTTCCTCATCAGGGTCGGCAGCGGTTTCTGCAGACCAACCTTGCCGTGATGACGCGCGATCCGCAAATGATACAGGCCATCAGCCAGCACATGCCGATTATTCGCAATAATCTGATCAATCTCTTCAGCGCCCAGTTGTTGCTGGTTTTCGAAGATCCTACGGGAATTGAAGCGCTGCGAGAAATGGCAACCGAGGAAGTCAAACAGATTCTGTTGACCGAAACCGGACGCGAGAATATCGAAGAAGTCCTGTTCACCAGTTTCGTCATGCAATGAAAAGGCAATAAAAGAGCAATAAAAAGGCAGAGGAAATCGCCATGCAAGACCTGTTGTCACAAGATGAAATAGATGCGCTGCTGCATGGTGTGGATAGTGCGGATCTGGACGGCGATGTTGACCTTGATCCTGGCCTTGTCCGTTCCTATGACTTGACCAGTCAGGACAGAATTGTGCGTGGACGCATGCCCACGCTGGAAATGATCAACGAACGTTTTGCCCGCTATACCCGCATCAATCTGTTCAATCTGTTGCGGCGTAGTGCAGAGGTATCTATCGGCGGGGTTCAGATCAGTAAATTTGGTGAGTATCTGCACACGCTGTATGTCCCTACCAGTTTGAATCTGGTGAAGTTCAGACCCTTGCGCGGTACGGCGCTTATTGTTCTGGATGCCAAGCTTGTGTTCAAACTGGTTGATAATTTCTTTGGTGGTGATGGTCGCCACGCCAAGATAGAAGGGCGCGAATTCACGCCGACCGAACTGCGTGTGGTGCAAATGGTATTGAACCAGTTATTCCTTGATCTGCGCGAAGCCTGGCGCAATGTCTATAAACTGGAATTTGAACATTTACGCTCAGAAGTCAATCCCTCCATGGCCAATATTGTCAGTCCCAGCGAAGTGGTTGTCATCAGTACCTTCCAGATTGAGCTTGATGGCGGCGGCGGTGATATCCATATCACCATGCCTTATTCGATGATAGAACCGATTCGTGAGTTGCTTGATGCAGGTATGCAGAGTGACGTTGATGAGCACGACGAGAGGTGGGTCAATGCCTTGCGTGAAGACATCATGGATGCAACCGTCAAGTTTTCCTGCAATATCTTTGACCAAAAAATTACCTTGCGGGATGTGGTTGATCTGGAAGCGGGCGATGTCATCCCGGTTGAAATGGTTGAACAGGTGAAGCTGTGTGCCAATGGGGTTCCCATGTTCAATACCCGCCTTGGTATTTCCAATGGCAACCTGGCCTTGAAGATAGAAGACATCATTGACAAGCAATAATGGAAATCCATGAGCATGGATCCGAACAGCAGGTGAATTACAGGAGAGCAGCATGGCTGATGATAAAAGTGGAGCAGGAACAGGCGAGGAAGAACAGGCTCTGGCTGATGAGTGGGCTGCGGCCATGGCGGAAGGTGATGACAGCGCTGCTGCCAGTGAATCCTCTGGCCAGAAAAGCCCTGGCAACGGTCAGGCACCTGATCTGGATGTCATTCTGGATATTCCGGTCAGAATTTCCATGGAAGTGGGCAGTTCATCGATAACCATTCGCAATCTTTTGCAATTGAACCAGGGTTCAGTTATCGAACTGGATCGTCTTGCCGGCGAGGCTCTCGATGTGCTGGTCAATGGCACATTGATAGCTCACGGGGAAGTGGTGGTTGTCAATGACAAATTCGGTATCAGGATGACTGATGTTATCAGTCCTTCTGAGCGGATCAAGAAACTACGTTGATTTCCTGGAGTTTGCAACATGGCGATAGATGATCCCCTGAGTATGTCAGCGCTGCTTCAAGTCCTGGTCAGTTTGGTTCTGCTATGTGGTTTCATTCTGCTTTGTGCCTGGTTATATCGACGCCTGGGTGGCACAGTGGTTGGCGCTGGTGAGAATATTCGTCTGTTGAGTGCCCTGTCTCTTGGCAACAGGGATCGAATAGCGGTAATCCAGGCAGGCGATAAACAATTATTGCTGGGTGTGTCACCTGGACGCATTAATGTGTTGCACGTCTTTGAAGAGCCTGTCTTTGAGATAAATGAAAAACATGCCCCCTCTGCGTTCGAATCTATTTTGAAAAACCGCTTATCGAAAACAATGCAACGAAAAGGATAGGCCGGCAATGTCAAGGAATCTCTTTTTCCCCCTGGTGGTATTGATTGCCCAATTGATGATTGCCACTGTACATGCGCAGCCACAGGGTGTCGATGAATTGGATTCCTTTGGGGGTGGGAACCTGGGGCGTGCTATCGGCATTCCGGCAATGACCGTGACCACTGCAGCGGATGGTTCCCAGAATTATACCGTTACCCTGCAGATTCTGATCCTCATGACAGCATTGACACTGCTGCCCGCCGTGTTGATGATGATGACCTCTTTTACCCGGATAATCATTGTCTTTGCCATTCTCCGACAGGCCTTGGGTTTGCAGCAAACTCCATCGAATCAGATTCTGCTCGGTCTGGCGCTTTTTTTGTCGATTTTTATCATGATGCCTGTTTTGGAACAGATCAATACCCAGGCGGTACAACCCTATATCAGCGAACAGATCAGTACCAATGAGGCCTTGCTGCAGGCTGAGCAGCCGATAAGGACGTTCATGCTGGCCCAGACCCGGGAGAATGATCTTGGGCTATTCATGCGATTGTCTGGTTCGGAACCGGTAGCCAGCGGTGCCGAGGTGCCATTCAGTGTCCTGGTACCAGCGTATGTGACCAGTGAGTTGAAAACAGCCTTTCAGATTGGTTTTCTGCTGTTCATTCCCTTTCTTGTCATCGATCTGGTGGTGGCCAGTGTATTGATGGCAATGGGCATGATGATGCTCTCGCCAATCATTATTTCTCTGCCTTTCAAGATCATGTTGTTTGTGCTGGTGGATGGCTGGGCCATGGTCATTGGCACCCTGGCGGCAAGTTTTGGTTCCTGATAACAGAACAATTTTTACGGAGAAGCCTTGTGTCACCTGATATGGCAGTAAACATCTGGCAGGAAGCCATGTATCTGATCAGCCTGCTGGTGGTAGTGATTGTGCTGCCCAGCCTGATAGTGGGTTTGATAGTAAGTACCTTCCAGGCAGCAACGCAAATCAATGAGCAGACGTTGAGCTTTCTGCCCAGATTGCTGGCAACACTTTTCGCCATAATTCTGGCTGGTCCCTGGTTGTTAGGGAAAATACTGGATTACACGGAACAGTTGATCATCAGTATACCCATGTTGGTAGGGTGAGATGGAAGCGTTGACTTTCAGTGCCAATGAGCTGGAAGGTTTTGTCAGCAGATTACTATGGCCGTTGTTTCGCATTATGGGCTTTTTCCTGGCGGCCCCGTTGATTGGTACCCAGCTGGTCCCGGCGCGGGTGCGGATCGTGCTTGCTGTAGCCATTGCCTTGTTGCTGGTACCCATTTTGCCGCCAGGACCGCAGCTCAGCGGCCTGTCGCTGGCAACAGTGCTGGTAATCATGCATCAGTTACTGATAGGGGTCGCTCTCGGGTTTTTCCTGCAGCTGCTGTTTCAACTTTTTGTATTGATGGGGCAAATGATTGCCATGCAAATGGGTTTGGGTTTTGCCTCCATGATTGATCCTTCCAATGGCATCAATGTGGCTATCATGAGTTCTTTCTATCTGATGTTCGTCAGTTTGTTGTTCATTCTTTTTGATGGTCACCTGGTCATGATTGAAGTGCTGGTGGATAGTTTCACCAGCATTCCCGTTGCCGAGGTGAGTCTGGGGCCAGCCGTGCTGATGCAGATTGTGCAGACCATTGGCTGGGTCTTTTCCAGTGCGATGATGTTGTCTTTGCCGGCACTGACAGCACTGCTGGTCACAAATTTTTCGTTTGGCATCATGACCAGGGCGGCCCCTCAACTTAATATTTTTGCTCTGGGTTTTCCGATCGCGCTGATGTTCGGTCTTTTTATCGTCTGGATCAGCATGTCGGTTTTTCTGGAAGCGGCTGAAGGCCTGTTCGCCGATGTGTTCATCATGATGCGCAGCCTGATCGGTCAATAAGGGCATAACGCAGCCAGGGGAGAAAGCCACATGGCGGAAGATTCAGATACCTCGGCGGAGAAAAGCCAGGAACCCACCCAAAAAAGGCTCGATGAGGCGAGGGAGGAAGGGGAGACCCCCAGGTCCAGGGAATTGAATACAGCTGCTGTGCTCATTGCTGGCAGCGCCAGTTTGTTGATTTTTGGAGGAACCCTGGTTCGTGGTCTGGTGGGGGTAATGAATCACAACCTGACAGTGCCTCGTGCAGCTATTTTCGATACCAGTGCCATGTTGCGTTACCTGGATGATTCGGTTCTGGCGGGGTTCATCGCTTTATTGCCCATTTTCGGCGTCTTGTTGCTGGCTGCCATTCTGGGGCCCCTGGCCCTGGGTGGCTGGAACTTCAGCCTCAAGGCCATTGCTCCCAAGTTCAATCGAATGAACCCTTTCAGTGGTCTGGCCAGAATGTTTGGCCCGAAAGCCCTGCTTGAGCTGCTCAAGGCAGTGGCCAAGGTGCTGGTGGTTGCCGCGCTGGCCTTGCTGGTTCTGGCCTTGAATGCCGATGCGATTCTTGGCATTCAGCACGAAGCGGTCAGGCCCGGTATGCAACACACCCTGAGTATCATTGCCTGGTCTGCCCTGTTGATTTCCACAGCAATGATTCTGATTACAGCGATTGATATCCCCATACAGCTGCATCAGCACAAACAGAAACTGATGATGACCCTGCAGCAGGTCAAGGATGAAATGAAAGATACCGATGGGCGGCCGGAAGTCAAACAGCGAATCCGTCAGTTACAACATCAGATGGCACAGAACCGTATGATGGGTGATGTGCCCAAGGCGGATGTGGTCATTACCAACCCTGAACATTTTGCAGTGGCCTTGCGTTACGATCAGGGCCAGGAGTCAGCACCTGTGGTGTTGGCCAAAGGCGCTGATCAGCTGGCCTTCAGAATCAGAGAAGTGGCAATGGAGAATGAAGTGCCTGTTATCACCTCTCCGGCATTGGCCCGGGCCATTTATTTCAACACAGACATTGGCAGTGAGATCCCGGGGGGACTTTATGTTGCTGTTGCTCAGGTGCTCGCTTATATATTCCAGTTGAACCAGTACGCCCAGGGCAAGAGTCTGAAGCCGGTATTGACCGAGCATCTTGATATTCCTGAAGATTTGCGACACGACTGATTTATTTCAGCAGCAGGCTCAAAACAGGCCGGATTATTGCAGGTATTTGTCATGTGAATGGAATAACTGCTGAAAGCAGGCAAATGCCAGCGAATTGCCAGTTGATGACAGGTATCCGCGTCAAATTTTTGAACTGAGCAGCAGTCTGGGAATGAGAATAACGTCAAGGATTTGCCTTTTGGGTAAATAGCGAAACAGGATAGAAATCAGCGCATGAATTTCAATTCAGGAGCAACACTGAACCGTAACGGCATACTCAATGGCGCCCGCAGTCTGACCCAGGGTAATCTGGGCATACCGGCACTGTTGCTGGTCATGTTGGCCATGATGACACTGCCCCTGCCGGCATTTCTGCTGGATGTGTTTTTTACGTTCAATATAGCGCTTGCACTGGTGGTGCTCTCTGTTTCGGTTTACGCCATGCGGCCTCTGGATTTCGCCGTCTTCCCGACGATTCTGCTGGTGGCCACCTTGTTGCGCCTGGCACTCAATGTGGCCTCTACCCGGGTGGTGTTGCTGGAAGGACACAACGGCGGTGCTGCTGCCGGCAAGGTGATCGAATCCTTTGGCGAGGTGGTGATAGGGGGGAATTACGCGGTCGGTTTGATCGTATTCGTCATTCTTATCATCATCAACTTTGTTGTGGTCACCAAGGGGGCGGGCAGGATTGCCGAGGTCAGCGCCCGCTTCACCCTGGATGCCATGCCCGGTAAGCAGATGGCTGTGGATGCTGACCTCAATGCGGGGATACTGGATCAGGAGCAGGCCCGGGTGCGCCGCCAGGATATTACCCAGGAAGCGGATTTTTATGGAGCGATGGATGGTGCCAGTAAATTTGTCAAGGGCGACGCCATTGCCGGTATTCTGATTCTGGTCATCAACCTGCTTGGTGGCCTGGCCATAGGTATGTTGCAGCACGGGCTGGACTTCAACCTGGCCATGGAGCGCTATGCCCTGCTTACCATCGGTGATGGATTGGTAGCCCAAATTCCGGCTCTGGTGCTGTCCACCTCGGCAGCCATCATGGTGACCCGCAACAATAACTCTGAAATGATGGGGGAACAGGTACTGGGGCAGATGTTTGCCAACCCACGCTCACTGGGTGTGGCTGCAGCCATACTTCTGGTCATGGGAGTAGTGCCGGGTATGCCACATATGGCTTTTCTTGGTCTGGCGTTTGCTGCCGGTTTGGGCTCGCTAGGAATCTATCTGGCTCAGGCACAGAAAAAGCGTGATGAGGCAGTGACTGCAAACCTGCCGGCACCTGCAGACAGCAAAGAAGCGGAAGAGGCCCAGGAACTGGGCTGGACAGATGTCAAGCCAGTCGATGTGCTGGGCCTGGAGGTGGGTTACCGCTTGATACCGATGGTGGACAAGAGCCAGGGTGGACAACTGCTGAACCGGATCAAAGGGATTCGCAAGAAACTTTCCCAGGAGTTGGGTTTTCTGATTCCTCCGGTGCATATCCGGGACAATCTTGACCTGCAGCCCAATGCGTATCGCATTACCTTGATGGGTGTGAATATCGGTGAGGCTGAGGTGATTCCTGACCGGGAAATGGCCATCAATCCTGGGCAGGTCTATGGCAAGGCTCAGGGCATTGCCACCAAGGACCCGGCATTCGGTCTGGATGCCCTGTGGATTGAAGGGGCGCAAAAAGATCAGGTGCAGGCACTGGGCTACACGGTGGTTGACAGCAGCACGGTCGTGGCCACGCATATGAATACCTTGTTGCAACGGCATGCTCATGAGCTGCTGGGTCATGAGGAAGTGCATGAATTGCTGACCATGCTGGGCAAGACTTCTTCCCGTCTGGCCGAGCAGCTTCCGGCGCAGCTCAAAATCAATATCCTGGTCAAGGTATTGCAGAACCTGTTGCAGGAAGAAGTGCCACTGAAGGATATGCGGACCATTGCCGAAGCCTTGGCGGCTGCCTCGGTCAAAAGTCAAGATCCCGTCACCCTGACTGCTGCAGTGCGTATTGCCCTGGCTCGCGTAATCATCCAGAACATCTATGGAAACAGTGTGGAATTGCCGGTAATGACCCTGGATCCAAATCTGGAACAGATATTGCTTAAATCAATGCAACAGTCTTCACAACAGACAAACGGCAGCAATACGCAGGCAACACTTATGACAGAAGACAGTATGACCATCGAGCCGGGAATGGCAGCCAGATTACAAAAGTCCCTGGCTGGAGCAGCCCAATCCCAGGAGTTGGCAGGCAGACCTGCAGTCCTGCTGGTGGCAGCCCCGTTGCGTCCTTTGCTGAGTCGCTTTTTCCGTCATACGGTGGCGGGGCTGAAGGTGCTCTCTTACCAGGAGATACCCGATAACAAGCAGGTAACCATTGTGGCCACGGTTGGACAATAAACCGGGCCAGGAAGAGAGTCCGCGCAGGAATACAACAGAGCAAGATGATTATCGTCAATACAGGACAAGCAGCATGAAAGTAAAACGCTTTGTGGCCTTGGATATGCGCAGCACCCTGACCCAGATTCGACAGGAGCTGGGCGCCGATGCCATCATTCTGTCAACCCGGACCATAACGGGCGGGGGAGTGGAAGTCATGGTGGCCTATAATCCGGAGCAGATGGAGAGCACAGTTGCCAGTCTGGCTTTGAATCCGCCGGTATTGAAAGACAAGGAAAGTGGCCGGGAAGGTATCCGGGAGAGTGAACGCGAAAATGACCGGGAAAGCAGGGCGCAAGTTCGCACTCAGGAAAACCGCAGCGATGTGTTGCTCAAAGCCTTCAGTGCCCGTCAGTTCAGCCGACAGGGGCGGGAATTGCGGCAGGCGCTGACTGACTCTGCGGCAAAAGCCAAACCTTCTAAGGCAAGCGCGCGACGGCAAGAGTTTGCCGCCAGAGAGCCGGTATCTGGTGATAAACCGGATAAGCCTGTGCAGGAAGCTGTACCAGACGCAGGCATGAAGGCGATGCAGGCAGAGCTGAACAGTATTCGCAATCTGCTCGAACAACGACTCAGCGGTTTGGCCTGGGACCAATTCACCAGACGTACGCCGGTACAGGCCTCTATCTGGGAGCGGCTCAATGGCATGGGTATCCCGGGACACCTGAGCAAGGAATTGTTGCAACGTCTGACAGAGCAAGACTTTCCGGATAAAGCCTGTCCCGATAAAGCCTGGCGCCACACCCTGGCCCATTTGACCAGATCTGTGCCGGTGACGGACACTGATGTGGTGGCGGCAGGAGGGCGGTTTGCCCTGCTCGGGCCGACCGGGGTTGGCAAGACCACAACCATTGGCAAGTTGGCCACGCGTTTTGTACTTGAGCATGGCAGCGACTCTGTTGCCCTGGTCACGACCGATACCTATCGGATTGCAGCACATGAGCAACTGCGTGCCCTGGGAAGAATTCTGGGCGTCAGTGTCCGCATTGTCGACAGACAACATGATCTGGCAATGATTCTGGATGAACTGAGCGACAAACAACTGGTACTCATCGATACCGCCGGGCTTTCTCCCGCCTCAGCCGAGATGCAGCAACAACTGCAACAGCTGCAGCTGCAGACCCAGGCTCCGATCGACAAATTGCTGGTGATGGCGTGTACCAGTCAGGGACAGGTCTTGCGCGCAGCCTGGGCAGCCTATTCGACGGCCGGGCTCAGTGCGTGTATTCTTACCCGGCTCGATGAAACTGCGGCTTTTGGTGAGGCGTTGGCGCTGGCCATAGAAAAGAACCTGCCCATAGCCTATGAAACCTTTGGTCAGGCGATTCCTGAGGATATACGGCGTGCGCAGGCCCATCGCCTGATCAGCAGAGCAGTGGGTCTGGCCAGTGAGGCGCAACTCGATCGTGAACAGTTGATGAATGAATTTGGTGGTTTGTACAACATGCCTGGAGCTGCGCCACAGTTGGCAGTAATGGGAGAGAGGTCAATCTAGATGCACCCGATCCAGGTAATCGCCGTGACAGGCGGCAAAGGCGGTGTTGGCAAGACCAATATCTCGGTGAATCTCGGGCTGGCCCTGACCGAGATGGGTAAGCGGGTCATCCTGCTGGATGCCGATCTGGGTCTGGCCAATGTGGATATTCTGCTTGGACTCAAGCCTGACAAGAATATTGCTGATGTGGTAGCGGGGAAATGCGAGCTGCGCGATATCATGCTGACAACAAGCTCTGGCCTGAAAGTCATGCCGGCTTCCTCTGGGGTACATTCCCTGACTTCGCTGGGCGCCAGGCAACATGCCGGCATCATCAATGCCTTCAGCACGCTTGCCGATGAGCTGGATATTCTCCTCATCGATACCGCCGCCGGAATCTCCGACAGTGTGATCAGTTTTGTTCGCGCGGCTCAGGAAGTGCTGCTGGTAGTGTGTGACGAGCCTTCCTCGATCACTGATGCCTATGCCCTGGTCAAGTTGCTCAATCGTGACTTCAATGTGCAGCGGTTCCGGGTCATTGCCAATATGGCCCGCACCAGCGGTGAGGGCGTGCGCCTGTTCAACAAGTTCATGCACGTAACAGACCGTTTTCTGGACGTCAATCTGCAGTATGCTGGTGAGATTCCGTTTGATGATACAGTGCGCAAGGCCACGCAACGCCAAAAGCCTGTACTGGAGGCCTATCCCGGAGGCAAGGCAGCCCAGGCTTATCGCAAGCTGGCCAAAGAATGCCTGCAATGGCCGATTGAGCAACAGGCCAACGGGCAACTTGAATTTTTTGTGGAAAGACTGGTAGCAGCCTCAGCAGGTTAATGAAGATGACAGGATCAGCCATGGGAGCAGCCTTGTATAACGAAGTGCAGACAGAAAGTCTGAACGATATTGTGATCCGCTATGCCCCTCTGGTTAAGCGTATTGCTCACCATTTGTTATTGCGGATGCCTGCCAGTGTACAGGTGGATGATCTGATCCAGTCCGGCATGATCGGTTTGCTGGAAGCTGCCAGCAAATATGATGTCTCCAAAGGGGCCAGTTTCGAGACCTATGCCGGTATCCGCATACGGGGTGCCATGCTTGATGAAATCCGCAAGGGTGACTGGGCTCCCCGCTCCGTACACCGCAAGTCGCGACAGGTGGCCGAGGCAGTCAAGGCAGTGGAGTCACGAACCGGGACAGATGCCAAGGATCATGAAGTGGCTGAGGAAATGGGCATTGATATAGACAGCTATTACGCCATTCTGCAGGATGCTTCAGGCAGTCGCTTGTTCAGTTTTGATGATATTACCGATGGCGATGACGCACTGATGCACTCAGCCGTCGGAGCGCTGAGTGGCCCGGCGGAAGGTATGCAGAATGAGGCTTTCCGTGAACAATTGGCGGCTGCTATCGATGAGCTGCCGGAACGGGAGAAACTGGTCCTGTCTCTGTATTATGACGAAGAGCTGAACCTCAAGGAAATTGGGGAAGTGCTGGGGGTCAGCGAATCCAGGGTCAGTCAGATTCACAGCCAGGCAGCCCTGCGCCTGCGTGCCCGCCTGGGCGAGTGGCGCTGATACCCACAGTGATGTCCCGCTGCCATTTCCCTGGCAATATCCTCTTATTTCTGATCCTGCCGCGCTGATGGTTTGGCTGCTATTCCTGTGCGGCCAGAATTAAATCATGAAATGCCCTAAATAAAGTGGCTCAACTGGCGATAACCCTAGACAAAGCTGGGATAAAGCTGTCAATCCATCTGTTATCAGCTCCTGACTGACTATGCGGAGGTCGTTTTGAACAAGAACATGAAGATTCTCATCGTGGATGATTTTTCGACGATGCGACGAATTATTAAAAATCTGTTGAGAGATCTGGGGTTTACCAATACCGCCGAAGCAGATGACGGAAGTACGGCTCTGCCGATGCTGGAAGCCGGCAGTTTCGATTTCCTGGTGACCGACTGGAACATGCCTGGCATGACCGGTATTGATTTGCTGAAAGCCTGTCGGGCCAGTGACAAGCTCAAGAGTTTGCCGGTGCTCATGGTTACGGCAGAGGCCAAACGGGACCAGATCATTGCTGCAGCCCAGGCTGGAGTCAATGGTTATGTGGTCAAACCATTCACGGCAGCGGCGCTGCAGGAAAAAATAGAAAAGATTTTCGAGCGTATCGAAACTACCAGTTAAAGGAAGCCCGACCATGGCGGTAGACAAGACAACAGCAGGCAGCAACGAAGAGGCGAGCAGTGAGGAATTCACCAGGAAGTTGAAACAGCATACCCTGCAGCTTCTGGAGAAGCTTGAAGCGGATGATATTGGCGCCGCCAATGAACTGATCCGGGAGATCAATGGCTTCAAGGATCAAACCCTCTACCATGAAATAGGACGCCTGACCCGGGCATTGCACAATGCTCTCAAGGATTTTCACCTGGATATAGGCCTGCATGGCTATGTGGAGGTTGAAAGTGAGCTTTCCGAAATAGCCGATGCGCGCAGTCGTTTGCATTATGTGATCAAGCTGACCGAGGATGCAGCCAATCGCACCATGGACATGGTGGAAGCAAGCGAGCCGGTATTGAGCAATCTGGTTGAAGAGGCAAAGAGCCTGCAGGCGCAGTGGCAGCAGGCGAAGGGTGGCGATGATCAAGTCAAATTGTATGCCCAGGTCGATAGCCTGTTATCCCGGATGACACAGGATGGTGCCCAACTGCACGGGCGACTCAACGATATTTTGATGGCTCAGGGTTTTCAGGATCTCAGTGGTCAGGTAATCAAGCGCGTTATCGATCTGGTCAGTGATGTCGAGCGCAGTCTGGTCCGGCTGGTCAAGCTGGCCAGCGATGTGGAAGTGGTTGCTGGTGTCAGCAATCCGGTATTGAGCAAACCGGCATCGAAGGCAAACAAAGAGGATCAGTTGCGGGCTGAAGGCCCTTTGTTGCAGAACACCAAAAGCGTTGTGGTATCTGGCCAGGATGATGTGGATGAACTGTTGTCCAGTCTTGGTTTTTGAAAGCAATACAAAAAAGGTAAGGTTGTCATGAGCTTTGGAGACGACGAAGAAATTTTACAGGATTTTCTGGTCGAGGCAGCGGAGATACTGGAGCAGTTATCCGAGCAGCTGGTATTGCTGGAACGCCAGCCTGATGATGCCGCCTTGCTGAATGCCATCTTTCGTGGGTTTCATACCGTCAAGGGCGGAGCCGGGTTTTTGCAACTGACTCCGCTTGTCGACTGTTGCCATGTCACTGAAAACCTTTTCGACAAATTACGCAATGGTGAACTGCAGGTCAATTCCGAGCTGATGGATATCGTGCTGCAGGTGCTGGATGTGGTCAACGCCATGTTTGAGCAGCTTAGGGGGCAGGAAGCAATCACTCCCGCTGATCCCGCCCTGCTGGAATTACTGCAGCAGTTGGTTGCCGGGGAAACACTGGCAAGGGAGAGTGTCGATACACCAGTTATGGCTGAACCAGCGTCAACTCAGGAGATGGCCACTGGCGATGAAATCACAGAGGCCGAATTTGAGGCTTTGCTGGATAGTCTGCAGGCCGATGATGATAAAGCGTCCACTGTGGCTGCTGAAATGACAACTTCCCCCGAGATTAAATCTACGGCGGAAATTCCACAGGAAGCCAGCGATTCAACGAAAAACGCACAGGCCGGCGATGATGAGATAAGTGATGATGAGTTCGAGGCATTGCTGGACACCCTGCATGGCCCGGGTGCACACAAGGGCTTGCCCGAGCAGGCAGAGAAACAGCGTGTCAAGCCTGCCCCGGTTGTTTCTCAACCACCCCAGGAAATGGCAGTTAACAAAGAGAATCAATCTGTCGGAGAGGCAACTGTTCGGGTCGATACCAAGCGCCTTGATGAAATCATGAATATGGTGGGTGAGCTGGTACTGGTTAGGAACCGCCTGGTAAGAATTGGTTTGGACGCAAATGATGAAGTTCTTTCCAAGGCCCTTGCCAACCTGGATCTGGTCACGGCCGATCTGCAGACCTCGGTAATGAAAACCCGTATGCAGCCGATCAAAAAAGTATTCGGGCGTTTCCCACGTGTAGTAAGAGATCTGGCACGTAATCTTGGCAAGGAAGTGACTCTGGAGTTGCATGGCGAGGAGACAGATCTGGACAAGAACCTGGTCGAGGCTCTGGCCGACCCGCTGGTCCACCTGGTCCGCAATGCGGTCGATCACGGTATAGAGCTGCCGGATGCAAGAGAGCGCAACGGCAAGTCCCGCCAGGGTTCGATTCTGCTGGCTGCGGAACAGGAAGGTGATCATATTCTGTTGTCGATTGCCGATGACGGCAATGGTATGGATCCAGATGTGTTGAGGAACAAGGCCGTACAGAAAGGGATTCTGGATCGGGATGCAGCCGACAGGCTCAGCGCAGCTGAATGTTTTGATTTGATTTTTGCTCCCGGGTTTTCCACCAAAACCGAAGTCTCTGATGTGTCCGGCCGGGGCGTCGGAATGGATGTGGTAAAAACCAGAATCGCGCAGCTGAATGGCGCGATCAGTATCGATTCGAAAGCCGGGCGTGGTACCCGCATCGAAATCAAGGTGCCCCTGACCTTGGCGATCATGCCTACCCTTATGGTGATGATTGGAGATCAGACTTTTGCCCTGCCGCTGGCCAGTGTCAATGAAATTTTTGATCTGGATATGCAGCGTACCAATGTGGTTGATGGGCAACAGGTGGTCACGGTCCGCGACAAGGCTTTACCCTTGTACCATTTGCGCCGCTGGCTGGTCGATGCATCGTATCGTGCAGAAAGCGACTGCACAGCCAATGTGGTCATCGTATCGATAGGAACACAACGCATAGGTTTTGTTGTTGATCATCTGGTCGGGCAGGAAGAGGTGGTCATCAAACCTTTGGGGAGAATGTTACATGGCACTCCTGGCATGGCAGGAGCAACCATAACCGGAGATGGGCGCATTGCCATCATTCTGGATATTCCGGGATTGCTCAAGCGTTATGCAGGATAATCGCCAATGACAATAAGGGTGTTGGTTGTCGATGACTCGGGATTTTTCAGGAGACGTTTGTGTGAGCTTATTGCAAGCCACCCATTGCTGGAGGTTGCAGGGTCAGCGACAAATGGTCAGGAAGCCATAAGCAAGGCTGAAAGCCTGAAGCCGGATGTCATTACCATGGATTACGAAATGCCGGTAATGGATGGAATTACGGCGGTTCGGGAGATAACCCGCACATTGGCCATTCCGGTGTTGATGTTTTCTTCGCTGACCTATGAGGGAGCGCGAGTCACCCTGGATGCTCTTGAGGCGGGTGCGATTGATTACCTGCCTAAAAATTTCGAAGAAATTTCGCGCAATCCGGATGAGACCCGCAAGCTGCTTTGCGAAAGAATTATCCTGGTATCCAGAAGCCGGCCGAACAGGAATCGACCATCGATCGCGGCCACGACAGCCAAGGCCATGCCGCCAGACAGGGCAGTTGCGGACTCGAAGAGGCGCCATTCAGCGGCTTCATTGGTCGTCATAGGGGCTTCAACGGGGGGGCCGATGGCTTTGCAGCAGGTTCTGGTCAATCTGCCAGCCAATTTTCCTGTTCCTGTATTGCTGGTTCAGCATATGCCTGGCAGTTTTACCAAGGCGTTCGCCGAACGCCTCAACCGCCTCTGTCGGGTAAGCGTGGCAGAGGCCGAGGATGGCCAGACCCTGCAGGCAGGCAAAGTGTTATTGGCGCCAGGTGGCATGCAGATGGTACTGGATGGAAGAAGGCAGGGGACGGTAAAGGTTATCAGTGGAGATGAAAGATTGAATTACCGCCCATCTCTGGATTTGACCTTTGGTTCTGCTGCCAGGGAGTATGGTTCCCGGGTTTTGGGTATCGTGTTGACCGGGATGGGGGCCGATGGCAAGGAAGGCGCCAGAATGTTGAAGGAGCAGGGAGCAAAAATCTGGGCCCAGGATGAACAAAGTTGTGTGATTTATGGTATGCCGATGGCTGTGATGCGAGCTGGCCTGGTAGATGAGCAGCTTGACTTGGCAGAAATCGGTCAACGGTTGTGCGAAGAGTTTAATTGATATGCGTGTCTGGTCGGTGGCCAATCAAAAAGGGGGCGTCGGGAAAACCACGACGGTTGTGGCCCTGGGCAGTCTGCTGGCGGCCAGTGGCAAACGTGTGTTGATGCTTGATCTTGATCCTCAGGGTTCCTTGAGCAGTTATTTCCGTCTGCAACCGGACACTCTCAAGCGCAGCAGCTATGAGCTTTTTGTCAACAATGGACTTTCTGCCAGTTCGGTGGCCGAGCTGGTTTTGCCCATGACGGACAGGAATCTGTCCTTGTTGCCAGCCAGTACCAGTCTGGCCACCCTGGAGCGTTCGCTGCCTGGCAAGGACGGTATGGGGCTTGCCGTGGCCAAGGGCTTGAGCCTGCTCTGGGATGACTATGACCATGTGCTTATCGATACGCCGCCGACCCTGGGCGTGTTGCTGATCAATGCCCTGGCAGCCTGTGAAAAATTATTGATTCCGGTGCAGACAGAGTTCCTGGCTCTGAAAGGGCTGGAAAGAATGATGAATACCTTGCAGATGGTGATGCGGTCTCAGCAAAAAAACCTGTCGTACCTGATCATCCCTACCTTGTTTGATCGCAGGACTCAGGCCGGGGTCAACAGTCTGCGCAGCCTGCGCAGTTCTTACCCCGATTCAATCTGGCAGGCAGTGATTCCGGTTGATACGCGTTTGCGGGATGCCAGTGCCAAAGGTGTCACTCCGGTAAGTCTGGACCCTGACAGTCGTGGCTTGAAGGCATACCGGGCCTTGTTGAAGGCTGTGATGTGAGGGGATCAGGGCATGACTGAAAGTAAGCAACAGTTTGCTCCAGCCCTCAAGGCAAACCTGAATCCTCTGGTCCAGACCTATCTGGATGCGCTGTTGCATACGGCAACCGCAGCAGAAAGTACGCAACAGGATAAACCGGCAGACTGTTCCACAGTCTCGCCAATAATCACCCAGCCCAATATGAAGGGGAAGCAGAAGAAGCTTGTCGGCAGCCCAGTGCCGGGCCGACGTCCTGATTGGGCCCAGTCTCCTTTTTCCTGCCTGTTGTTTGAAGTGGGGGGGCTTAGAATTGCCGCCCCCTTGATTGATCTGGGGGGGATTACTGTCTTGTCGGAGATAACGCCGATTTTTGCCCAGCCCGATTGGTTTATGGGGATTCTGCGCTGGAATGAACGCAGTATCAAGGTGATCGATACTGCCAGTCTGATCATGCCCAAACAGCGCAATGACAGTGATGAAACACACTATGAGTGTGTGCTGATGCTGGAAGGAACTGACTGGGGCTTGGCCATAGACAAGGCAACTGAATCCTTGACGATTGCCCCGGAAGCAGTTCGTTGGCGCAGCAATCCAGCCTCCCGTCCCTGGTTGCTGGGCACGGTGGCTGATCAGATGTGCGCTTTGCTGGATGTCAGGGCAATCATCGGCAGCCAGTTTGTACAAAACGCATCAATCCCAGGGTCTGCCCCCTCAGTCTGATGGGTTTGATGGATACTGGCACGGATAGTGCTTTCTTATTGGCAGGTCGGGGTAAATCAGGTCAGATTCAAGCCCCAGGTGATGAATTTTTGACAGTTGGCGAGGATGAACAATGGGTGAAGCAATCACAAGCAACTCGAATGACAGCATGCTGCAATGGGTAACCTTCCAACTGAACAATGAAACCTATGGTGTCAATGTTATGGCAGTCAAGGAAGTGCTGCGGTTTGATTCCGTAGCCCCTGTGCCTGGCGCACCGGATTATGTCATGGGTATCATCAATATCAGGGGAACGGTGATTTCGGTTATCGATGCACGTAACCGATTCAATTTGCCGCAGGTACCTCAGGATGAAAATACCCGCATAGTGATCCTTGAAATAAATCGTTATGTCATCGGCATGGTCGTGGACAGTGTCGCCGAGGTGGTTTATCTGCGTCAGTCAGAGATAGAAAGCCCGCCCAACACTGGCCAGGATGAGTCGGCCCGTTTCATTCAGGGGGTAAGCAACAAGAATGGACAACTGTTGATACTTGTGGATATGAATAGCCTGCTCAGTGAAGAAGAGTTGTCTGAGCTGGATCAATACTGATTTCAACAGCCGGCAGCTTCATCCGGGTAGATGAAGCAAGCTTGCTGTGCACAGGAGTACCTGAAGATGTCAATGAATCTGCTATTGCCAGTATTAGTCGTGCTCAGTCTGTTGCCGGCCTCAATGGCTCTGTTTTATGCCCGTCGCTGCTGGCTGCAGACAAGGCGCTTGGAGACTGAATTGCGCAATAGCAATGAACGCCTCGAGAAATCGATAAAGATGATGCTGTTCATGCAGAAATGCCTGCGCAGCCTGCAACAGCAGACAGTGGAGGCAGGACGCAAGCTCAGGCAGACCAGCAGCCGGCAACAGGAGCTCGAAACCCGTGATTTCAACAATGTTGCCTATCTTCATGCCAGTAAACTGGTCAGGATGGGAGCGGACTCCGAGGAATTGATCAACAACTGCGGTCTGTCTCCAGCTGAAGCCCGGCTTCTGGCCATGATGCATGAGGGTCAGAAAGGCAGGGCTTGATTCTCCAATCCTCGCTGCAGTCTGGCTTTCCGCATTTGCTGCGGTTTCTCAGGTATAATCTGCCGGCTTTGATCATTCGTTGCCGGAAACCACTTTATGCGTACACCCAGCACCACACAATCCAGGTCTGCACCTGAGACCGGAGTCCTGCGTGCGCAGCAACTTTATTGTGAGCGTGATGACCGTGTACTGTTTGCCGGCCTGGATTTTGCCCTGCAGCCGGGGGAATTGCTGCAAGTCAAAGGCAGTAACGGCAGTGGCAAAACCACGCTGTTGCGAATTATCTGTGGTCTCAACGATAACTTTGAAGGCGCTCTTTTCTGGCAGCAGCAGCCGCTGCCGGAAGTGCGGGAAGAATTTCTGGCCTCATTGCTTTACATAGGCCACAAGGTCGGCGTCAACAAGGTCTTGAGTCCACGCGAAAATCTGCGCTGGAGTACAAGCCTGCAGGCCGGTACGCGCACTCTTGGCATCGAGGAGGCGCTGGCACTGACAGGCCTGGCCGGTTATGAAGATGTGCCTTGTCATAATCTGTCTGCAGGCCAACAACAGCGGGTTTCCCTGGCTCGACTGCATCTCAGCCAGGCCTGTCTGTGGGTTCTGGATGAGCCATTTACCACGCTTGATGTCCATGGTGTCGCTGCGCTGGAGGCATTGCTGGATGAACATGTCAGGGCGGGCGGTATGGCTCTGGTCACGACGCATCACCGCCTTCAGCTTGCCTGTTCGATACGTGAACTGAACCTGGATACAGCCAGCACTCAGGGAGAAGTGGTATGAGGTCCGGAGCAGGGCAGGCGCCGCCAGTCAGTACCTTGAATGCCTTTCGTGCAACCTTGAAGCGAGACCTGTTGATTGCGCTCAAGCGTCGCAATGATATGTTGAATCCGATCATGTTCTTTCTGATTGTGGTGGCTCTTTTTCCATTGGGCATTTCACCGGATCCCCAGGTGTTGTCACCCATTTCAGCTGGAGCAGTGTGGGTTTCAGCGCTGCTCGCCTCGATGCTTTCCCTGGACAACCTGTATCGTGCCGATTATGAGGATGGTTCGCTGGAGCAGTTGCTGCTTTGCTCCCAGCCACTTTATTTTCTGGTGCTGGCCAAGAATCTGGCCCACTGGCTGGTCAGCGGCCTGCCGGTCGTGCTGATTTCACCGATTCTGGCCTATATGCTTTATCTGCCGGCAGAAGCCTATCCTGTGCTGATGCTCAGTCTGTTGTTGGGCACCCCGATTCTGAGTCTGTTCGGTTCAATTGGCGTTGCACTGACCGTTGGGCTGGGCAGCCGGGGATTGATCCTGGCGGTCATTGTTTTGCCGCTGAGTACCCCGGTGCTTATAATTGGCGCCAAGGCCGTGACTGATGCCATGCTGGGGCTGCCGGTCGGTTCTCATCTGGCCATGCTGGGGGCGGTGCTGGCACTTTCCTTGAGTCTGGCACCAATGGCCTCTGCTGCGGCGCTCAAGATCAGTGTGCAGTGACGGGTGAAGGCTGAATGGTGACCGACAAGCACGACAACAAGTCGGTTTGATTCGCTTGACAGGTAAAGAAAGAGTTACAATCCGTAACAGGGATGATCGGTCGGCCTGTGCTATATTCAAGACGTTTTTTTGCTGATTCATCAATGAGAAAGAGCTATGTGGCTTTGGTTTTCCAAATTGGGTTCACCCCGCTGGTTTTATGAGCTGTCCAGCAAGTGGTTACCGTGGTTGATCGTCATCATGACTATACTGATGGTGACCGGTATAGTCTGGGCCTTGCTGTTTGTGCCGGAAGATTACCAGCAGGGACATACCATTCGCATCATGTATATCCATGTCCCCATTGCGGCCATCTCCCTGAGCCTGTTTCCGCTGATGGCTGTGGCCGGGGCCATTACCCTGGTGTGGAAAATGAAGCTTGCCGATATGGTGGCCAAGGCCTGTGCGCCCATCGGCCTCTGGTTTACCGGCCTGGCACTGGCTTCGGGTGCCATTTGGGGAGATCTGATCTGGGGCACCTGGTGGGCCTGGGATGCCCGGTTGACCTCGTTGTTGATCCAGTTTTTCCTCTTTGTCGGCGTGGTTGCCCTGCGCTCCGCCATAGAAAGTCCAGATGCGGCCGCCAGGGCCTGTGCCATCTTGTCGATCGTGGGCGCAATCAATGTCCCCATCATCAAATATTCAGTAAACTGGTGGAACACCCTGCATCAACCAGCCAGCAGTTTCTCTACCGACCCGGTGTCACCCAATCCACCGGAAATCTGGGTCCCGCTGTTCATCATGTTTTTTGCTGTGTATCTGTTCATGGTCATCACCCTGATCCTGCGTACCCGGGTTGAAATACTGCAGCGTGAAAGACGATCACAATGGGTGATGGATCTGGTGGCCGGATCAGGCTCTTAGTGGAATGAAGGAGAAAGCGATGAGTGGTATCCAGTTTTCAAGTCTTGGTGAATTCCTGCTGATGGGGAAATATACTTTCCATGTCTGGTCGGTTTATTTCCTGTTTGCAGTCCTGGTGGCAGCCAACCTGATTACCCCATTGCGGCAGAAAAAAATCTTCATCGCCGAGCAGAAACGCAGGGCAAGACGAGACCAGACTATTGCAGGTGCCACAGGTGCCGAGCAGGCAGGAGTAAAGTCATGAAGCCACATCGTCGGAAAAAGCTGAGTATCATTGTCTTCATCGCCTCAGGACTGGCAATTGCCATTGGTCTGTCCCTGTATGCGCTGAGCAATAACATCGACCTGTTTTTCACCCCCACCCAGGTTTATGCAGGGGAGGTTACTCCCGGCCAGCGTATTCGCATAGGGGGCATGGTCAAGGAGGGCTCTGTCAACCAGGATGAAGATTCCCTGGCAGTCAGTTTTATTGCCACTGACTACAACAACGATCTTCGGGTTCATTATGAAGGGATACTTCCCGATCTGTTTCGTGAAGGGCAGGGGGTAGTGGCCGAAGGCATGCTCAGTCCGCAGGGAGTGTTTACCGCATCCCGGGTATTGGCCAAACATGACGAAAATTACATGTCGGTGGAAGTGAAGGCTGCACTGGATGCGGCGGCAAGGGATACTGCCGCGCCAGCAGCAAGAGAGGGTTATTGATGATACCGGAACTGGGCCAGTTATCACTCATTCTTGCTTTTGGGCTGTGTCTGATACTGGGTACGCTGCCCCTGATCGGAGCAAGCCAGGGTAAGCTGCTGTGGATTGGTCTGGCGCGACCACTGACAGCAGGCATTTTTGTGTTCTTGAGTTTGAGCCTGTTGATCCTCGGCTATGCCTTCGTGGTGGATGATTTTTCTGTGTTGTTTGTTGCCCAGCATTCCAACAGCATGCTGCCCCTGCAGTACAAGATAACTGCGGTGTGGGGCGGGCATGAAGGTTCCTTTTTGTTCTGGACCTGGATGCTGAGTGCCTGGATGCTGGCGGTGAGTATTTTCAGCAAATCCATGCCCGATGAGTTTGTGGCCAGGGTGCTGGGTATCATGGGACTTATTGGTGTGGGTTATACCTTGTTCATGCTGGCTACTTCCAACCCGTTTGATCGGGTATTGCCCTTGTCTCCCCCGGATGGGGCTGACCTGAATTCAGCCTTGCAGGATTTTGGTTTCATCATACATCCTCCTTCCCTGTACATGGGTTATGTTGGTTTTTCGGTGGTGTTTGCCTTTGCCATCGCGGCATTGTTGAGCGGCCGGCTGGATTCAGCCTGGGCACGCTGGTCCCGTCCCTGGGCCAATGCAGCCTGGGCGATTCTGACCATAGGTATCGCGCTGGGCTCCTGGTGGGCCTATTACGAACTTGGTTGGGGTGGCTGGTGGGCCTGGGATCCGGTGGAAAACCCACCCATGATTACCTGGTTGCTGGGCACCGCCCTGGTGCACTCTCTGGCGGTAACCGAGAAGCGCGGCGTGTTCAAAAGCTGGACTGTGCTGCTCGCTATTCTGGCTTTCGCCGGCAGTTTGCTGGGAACCTTCATTACCCGCTCGGGCTTGTTGACTTCGGTGCATGCCTTTGCCAGCGATCCAACCCGTGGCATTTATATTCTGGCCTTCCTGGTGCTGGTAATAGGTGGTTCACTGGTACTCTTTGCGGTAAGGGCACCACTGATGAAAAGCAATTTTGGCTTTGGCGCCTTCTCCCGGGAATTGTTTCTGCTGGTCAATAATATCATCCTGGTCGTGGCCAGTGCGGCCATTCTGCTGGGGACGCTTTATCCGATGGTGTATCAGGCACTCAGCGGGGGTGAGCTGCTTTCTGTGGGGCCACCTTATTTCAATTTCATTTTTGTCCCCTTGATGGCCTTGTTGGTTGTCTGTCTTGGACTGGGTACAGTCAGTCGCTGGAAGAAGACCTCACCGGATTACCTGCGGCAGCAATTATTGCGGGTGTGCATGGCCAGTATCGGGCTTGGTTTGTTGCTGCCATTGATCATTACCTTTGAAATTTCCCTGGCGGCAATCATAACCGTCGCGTTGAGCAGTTGGATTGTGCTGGTCATGCTCAAGGACCTTTCCGGCAAGGTTGCCAATAAAGCGAGCAAGCTGGCTGGCTTGCGCAGCCTCACTCCCAGCTACTGGGGAATGCAACTGGCCCATCTGGGTTTTGCTGTCACGGTGGCTGGTGCAGGGTTGACCAGTATCTACAGCATTGAAAAAAGTGTTCTGCTGCAACCTGGGCAGTCGGTGGAGCTGGGCCGCTATGAGTTCAACTTTGCTGGCACCAATTCGGAACCGGGTCCAAATTATTTTGCCGAAAAAGCCAGTTTTCAGGTGTATCGCGATGGCAGTTACTATCGTGAATTGAATCCGGAAAAACGGCTTTACCCGGCCAGCGGTTCGCCGTCTACGGAGATGGCCATCGATGCCGGTTTTTTCCGGGATCTGTTCATCACTCTGGGTGATTCACGGGCCAATGGTGCCTGGTCAATGACAATTTATATCAAGCCTTTCGTGCGCTGGGTCTGGCTGGGTTCCTTGTTGATGGCATTTGGCGGTGTTCTGGCGGTGACGGACAAGCGGTATCGAAAATTACGTGAACGCAATCGGCAACCGGTAATTGAATCCGGTATTCAGGCAACGGCATGAGCCATTCAGCAATGATGCCAAGTGGATCGGGTGTGGTTGTTCAAGCAAGTGGCTGTGAAGGAGGTCAGTTGTCATCATGTTGCGATTGAAACTGTTTCTGCCGGTCATCATCTTTCTGGTCATGGCGGCAGCCCTGTGGCGAGGGCTTTATCTGGACAGCAGAACCCTGCCTTCGGTGCTGATAGATAAACCCCTGCCGGAATTTTCGCTGCCGACCTTGGAAGTAGGCCAACGCCTGGTCAGCAAGCAGGATTTGCCGGACGAACCATTCCTGCTCAATATCTGGGGCAGTTACTGCCTGCCCTGCCTGCAGGAAAATCCGATTTTCATGGCGGCAGCCGAGGCAGACATCATTCCGATCATCGGCATCAATTACAAGGATAGCAATCCCGCGGCAGAACGCTGGCTGGATGAAAATGGCAATCCCTTTACCTTCAGCGTGGTTGATGCCGAGGGGCGTCTGGGCATTGATCTGGGTGTCTACGGTGCGCCTGAAACGTTCCTGGTGGATGCGCAGGGGGTGATCCGCTACAAACATATCGGTGTGATTGATTACCGTTCCTGGGAAGATGAAATAATGCCTGCAATCGCTGAGCTAAGGCAGGAGTCCGATAACTGATGCGCTTCATGCTGCTGGTCTTGCTGACTGTCCTGTATTTTCCGATAACGACACTGGTGTCGCCGGCAATGGCAGCGGTTGATGTCTATGAGTTCGAGACTGACGAACAGCAGCAACGTTTTCGGCGTCTGTCTGATGAATTTCGTTGCCCCATGTGCCAAAACACCAGCCTGACCGGGTCGACAGGAGGAGTTGCCGAGGACCTGCGCCGGGAGATTTACCGGATGATCGTGGCGGGCGAAACCGATCAGCAAATTGAACAGTTCATGTTCGAGCGTTACGGCGATTTTATTTTTTATCGCCCGCGATTGACCCTGGAAACCGTGCTGCTGTGGTTTGGACCTTTGCTGTTCCTGATCATTGGTGGCATTGTCATAGTCCGCATAGCCCGCAGTTCTCGTTCCAGCAACGAAGAGGATGCGCAGGCATTGCCACCTGAAGAGCAGGAACGTTTGCGTGATCTGCTGAAGAAAATGGGGAATTGATTTGTTCTGGTTGATAGCTGTACTGCTGATACTGTTGGCCTCTCTTTTTGTATTGGTCCCGCTTTGGCGTTTACTGAACAAGGCTGGCACCGATCAGTCCGATATCCAGAACAGCGTCAATCTGGGTATTTATCGGGAACGTCTTGAAGAACTGGAACAGGAATTGACCCAGGGCAACCTGGATGAAAACCAGTTCAATACCAGCAAGCATGAACTTGAGCGCTTGTTACTGGTGGATGTGAGCAACACGGACGAGCCTGCCTCTCTCTCTGCCACTGCCACTGCCACTGCCGCTGCAAGCTGGAAAAGCCCGGTGGGTCTGGTGCCGCTGCTGGCTGTCATGCTGTTGCCGGTATTGACCTGGGTAGCCTATGAGCAATGGGGTTTTCGCACCGAGCTTGAACTGAGAGAACTGAACAATCTGACCCTGGCAGCCCAGGAAAACCCCGAGCAGGCATTGAGCGTAGTCTATCAGTTGACGGATTTCATCGATGCCAACCGCGACAGCGGCTGGGCCTGGTATTTTCTGGCGCAGAATCTGTCAGTGCTGGGACAATATCAGGAAGTGTCGGTCGCGTTGCGACGCGCCAGTGAATTGATCGAACAGGATCAGGACAAGGCTTTTTTGTTGGCACGCCTGGCCCTCAATGACTACTTGCTGGCAGACAGGAAAATGACGCCGCAGATACAGGATCTGATCGAGCAGGTCAGGCGGCTTGACCCGGCACAACCGTATATCCTGCAGATTCTGGCGGTGGAAGCGGAAAACCAGAATGATCCCCAGGCGGCCATTACCTATTGGCGACGCTTGCTGCAGCTTGCAGCATCAAGCGAGGAAAGGGATTTTTTACAGGAACACATTGCGACCCTGCAGGCAAGTATAGCCGTACAGGGTGGACAGGAGGAGACGCTTTCCGGTCCGGTAATCGATGTCCAGGTCAGCCTGGCTCCAGGGTTGGAGCTGGCACCGCAAACCCGTGTGTTTGTTTCGGCATTGGGCGCTGATGGCACAGGCCAACCGCTGGCGGCCAAGGTGCTGACCGTTGCCGAATTGCCGGCAACTGTGCGGCTGGATAATTCCTCTGCTGTTGGCCCCAGAAATCTGGCTTCGGCGGATATGGTGTATATTGTGGCCACGGCCTCGATGAGTGGAACCGCCAATGTACAGGCAGGGGATTATCAGGTCCGCTCGGATGGGTTTCAACATGCCGGTACTCATGCGATCATAGAGCTGGAAATCAAGGATCAGGTACAGCCCTGACTCTTCAACAAGCATCGCAACTAGCTGATGATAGACAGGATATCCATGCAAAACCCGGCACGAACAACACAAAATTCGCCAGCCCTGATTGATACCTTTGGGCGTCGGGTAGACTATGTGCGTCTGTCAGTGACGGATCGCTGTGATTTCCGCTGTGTCTACTGCATGACGGAGGAGATGCAGTTTCTGCCACGCAGTCAGGTCTTGTCGCTGGAAGAAATACATACCGTTGCCCGGGCATTTACCGAACTCGGGGTTGACAAGATTCGCCTGACCGGGGGGGAGCCTCTGGTACGCAACAATATACTTTCCCTTATCCGCAATATAGGGCAGTTGCCAGGTTTGAAGGAGCTGTTGCTGACCACCAATGGTGCACAGCTGGACAAATACGCAGCGCCATTGCGTGACGCGGGTGTCAATCGCATCAACATAAGTATCGATAGCCTGGATGCAGAACGCTTTCAGCGTATCTCGCGAGTAGGCAAACTGGACAAGGTACTGGCAGGCATAGAAGCAGCCCGTGCGCAGCAGTTCGAGCGGATTCGCTTGAATGCCGTCATCATGAAGTCCTATAACGAAGATGAGGTGTTGCGCCTCACCGACTATGCCCTGGAACGCGGTCTGGATATCGCCTTTATCGAAGAAATGCCGCTTGGCCAGGCCTCGGAACACGATCGGGAAAGCACCGTCTGCAGCAATGAGTGGGTCAGGCAGCAGATTGAGCAGAAATACGCCTTGCTGAGCAGTGCCGAGACCACGGCCGGCCCGTCGCGGTATTACCAGGTTCCTGGGCATAAAAGCCGCATCGGCTTCATTTCTCCGGTCAGTCATAATTTCTGTGAAACCTGCAATCGTGTCCGCGTCACTGTGGAAGGCAGGTTGTTGTTATGTCTGGGGAATGAGCATTCCGTGGATTTGCGCGAGGTACTGCGCAGCAAAACCGCAGATTTTGCCGACCTGAAACAGGCAATAATCGACGCCATGGCAATCAAACCTGAGCGACATTATTTTTATGACAAGGATTATGCGCAACCAGTGCGGTTGATGAACATGACCGGTGGTTGAGGGTATGCAGCAATGAACAATGTCTCCCGGCCGGTGGTAACAACAACCGAGCAGTTTATTTCATTGAATACGGCAATTGTGACTGTATCGGATACCCGTACCGAGCAGACTGACAAGTCTGGTGCCGTACTGGCTGAGTATGTTCAGGGCGCTGGTCATAAACTGCTCAGCAAGACTATCGTCAAGGATGATGTGTACCGTTTGCGCGCTCTGGTTGCCGGATTGATCGCTGATGATCAGGTGCAGGTAGTGTTATTGACTGGAGGTACGGGTTTTACCTTCCGGGATAATACGGTAGTGGCGATTACCCCTCTGCTGGATAAAAGCATAGATGGTTTTGGGGAGCTGTTCCGTCATCTGTCCTTTGCCGAGATTCAGAGTTCCACCATACAGTCACGGGCTTTTGCCGGTTTGAGCAATGGTACCATTCTGTTCTGTGTGCCCGGCTCGCCCGGCGCTTGCCGCACAGCCTGGGAAGGGATTATTGCAGATCAACTTGACAGCAGGCACAAGCCTTGCAATTTTGTGGATAAATTGAAAGTCCCGCCAATGACCTGAACGGTAATCAGCCTGTCATTTCAGTTGTGGAAGTTGTTGAAAGCAATAAGTGGGGAAGGGTGGTTCTGTACGTTCAACTGCAGTGGGGTATCGAAAAAATAAAGGGATATCGGGTCATTTCAAGAGGTTTTCCTCTCTGTTAACCCTCTATCCCCAACTTCCTTCTTGCAGGTCTTCATAAACTGCTCCCTTTTACAGGGCGGATATTTTACCAGCGCAGGCACTGGCCCGTTTGACCGCTTCAGGCAACAGCAAGAATGGTCAATACAGGAACAGCAATGGCAGCAGTCATGACTGCTGCAGATAACAGGGCAGCTTTGGCATTATTGATAATATCGTTCATTTGGGTATCTCCTTTTAAGATGGTTACAATAGCTGGGGTTTCCTGACCAGCCAACGGGACGTATAGTAACACATTAAAGAAAAAAAGTAACACTTAGTGTGTAAAAAAATAACTAATTCGGTGAATTTATCGGAATTTGCGTTAAAAGGAATGATTTTCTGTGGTGAAAGGTGACAAGCAAGTCGAAAAACAGCATTTTCTGACTGGCGAACTTGTTGCCGTGCCCGAAAACAGGCAACTGGATATTCTGGTGAACCTGCTGGAAAGTCGTGGTGCCAGGGTGTTGAGGCTTCCCCTGGTCAGTATTCTCGATGCCCCCGACCCGGAACCGATCGAGGCCTGGTTGACTGAAATAATTGCTGCTCCCTGCAAGTATTTCATTATTTTGACTGGCGAAGGGGTGCGCAGACTGTCAGGGTTTGCTGAAAGAGCAGGCTGTGCCATGGCTTTTCAGCAGGCTCTGGCCCGGATGCAGACTATTTGCCGGGGTCCCAAGCCGGGCCGGGCACTGCATGAGCTGGGGCTGAAACCGGATATCCAGGCGGCAGCACCAACAACACAGGGGGTGATAAGCACACTGGAGAGCTTGCCGGTGGATGGCGCAAGAGTGGCAGTTCAGCTTTATGGGGAAGATCCCAACACCATCCTGATGGAATATCTGGCCAGTCGTAATGCGGAGATACTGACAGTGGCGCCTTATGTGTATGCGGATGCCAGCGCTGAGGAGAAGGTGCTGGGTTTCATCGCCCGGCTGCAAGGAAATGAGATAAGCAGTATGGTGTTTACCAGCCAGCCACAATATAAACGGCTGTATTCGGTGGCAGTAAAGCATGGCCTTGAACAGATCTTGCACGAGGGCTTGCGTCGCCTGACGCTGGTTGCGGTGGGCCCGGTGGTGGCCAGACAACTTGAGCAAGCGGGCTTACCGGTAGCAGTGATGCCGGAAACCTCGTTTTTCATGAAGCCCATGGTGACGGCACTGGTCAATAAAAGAAGGGGAATGGCATGCGAGTGATGAGTTTCAACTGCAATGGTGTCAGGTCAGCTGCCAGAAAAGGATTTTTCGATTGGTTGCCTGTCGCGGATGCAGATATCGTCTGCCTTCAGGAAACCAAGGCGCAAGAACAGCAATTAACGGATTCGGTGTTCAGGCCTGCGGGTTACCATTGTTTTTATTATGATGCTGTCAAGAAAGGTTATTCGGGCACAGCCCTGTTTTCCAGGCGCAAACCTGACCGGGTAATACGTGGCTTCGGCTGGGAGCAGGCAGACCAGGAAGGACGTTATTTGCAGGCAGATTTCGGTGATCTCAGTGTCATTTCACTGTACATGCCATCGGGTTCCAGTGGTGCCGAGCGCCAGGCAATCAAGTTCGAGTTCCTGGAACGCTTTTACCCTTTCCTGCAGGCAAAGCGCGAGGATGGCCGTCAGTATATTTTCTGTGCTGACTGGAATATCTGTCACCAGGAAATTGATCTGAAGAACTGGAAAGCGAATCAGAAAAACTCGGGTTTTCTGCCAGAAGAACGACAATGGCTGGATCGTATCTATGATGAGCTGGGTTATCAGGATGCATTCCGATTGATCAATCAACTGCCAGATCAGTACACCTGGTGGTCAAACCGGGGACAGGCCCGAGCCAAAAATGTTGGCTGGCGCCTGGATTATCACGTCATTACGCCGAACCTGGCTGCCTCGGTGGAAAGCGCCGAGATTTACATTGAGCAGAATTTTTCCGATCATGCCCCCATTACCATGCAATTCAGAGATGAGCTATGAAAAGAATCCAGAATAAGCTGCTGTCATCAGCAGCATTCATGCTGACCGTATTTTTCCTGTTGGCGGGCGTATCGCATGCGCAGACCTTGTCCGCAGTCATTACGACAGAAAAGGGCGAAATAAAACTGGAATTGTTTGATCGTAATGCACCCTTGACGGTGGCCAATTTTGTCAATCTGGTGGAACGGGGGTTTTATGACGGACTTACCTTTCATCGGGTTGAGCGCAGATTCATGATTCAGGGGGGAGATCCTGTTGGTAATGGCACAGGCGGTCCTGGTTACCGTTTTGCCGGCGAGTTGACCTTGCGCCACAACAGGCCCGGCATGCTTTCAATGGCCAATAGCGGGCCCGGTACGGAAGGCAGTCAGTTTTTCATTACCCATGTACCGACCCCCCATCTTGACGGCTTGCATTCCGTGTTTGGTCGGGTGACGGAGGGCATGGAGGTGGTCAACCGCATCAGCCGCGGGGATGTCATTGAGAAAATTGAAATAATTGGTGATACCGAGCCACTCAAACAACGCAAAAGTGCTGATATAGAGCGCTGGAACGCTATCCTTGATGCGGCTCAGGGTTGAGGAAATACCTGCCGGAATGGTTTGACACTGACGCTGCGATAGACCCCGGCTGCCACATAGGGATCCTGCTCTGCCCATTCCCTGGCAGCTTTCAATGAATCGAAACGAGCCACGATCAAGCTGCCACTGAACCCGGCCGCGCCTGGATCCTCGGCGTCAATTGCCGGATTGGGTCCGGCCAGCAACAGTCGCCCCTGTTGTTGGAGAATTTCCAGCCTGGCCAAGTGTGCCGGCCTGGCCTGGGCGCGCAAGGGCAGGCTGCTTTCATTGTCTTCGCTGACTATCATGTAAATCATCGTTATTTCCTGTTATTGTCTGCCCCCGCATCATAACCCAGGAACAAGGTGTTGAGCCAATGGCGCAGTTAATCCGGATACATGCCCAGAACCCCGAGCTTCGCCTGATCAGACAGGCTGCTCAGGCATTGCTGGCTGGCAATGTGGTTATCTATCCCACGGATTCCACCTATGCTCTGGCTTGCCACATCGGTGACAAAGGCGCCCTGGAAAGGATTCGCCAAATCCGGCAATTGGATGACCGTCATAATTTTACCCTGATGTGTGCAGACCTGTCGGCTATTGCCACTTATGCCAAGGTCAACAACAGTGCCTATCGCCTGCTCAAAACCTATACTCCTGGCCCTTATACGTTTATTTTGACGGCAACTGCCGAGGTGCCGCGGCGACTCATGCATCCGAAGAAGAAGACCATCGGCTTGCGGATTCCGGATAACGTGGTTGCACAGGCGCTGTTGCAGGAGCTGGGTGAGCCAGTGATGAGTACGAGCCTTATCCTGCCTGGGGAGGACACGCCCCTGTCAGAGATTCATGATATTGAAGAGCGTATGGGTAAGCGGGTAGATATGATTGTCGACAGTGGTGCATGTGGGCTCGAACCAACCACCGTGGTGGATCTGGTTTCCGGGGTGCCGGTACTGTTGCGCGAGGGCAAGGGTAATCCGGATCCGTTTCGCTGAACCCTGGTTTCGCAACAGGGGCCTGCAACAAATACCAGCTACGGATAAAATTAGTTCATAATCGCCGCTGCCATCTGAGATAATGCCGCAGACGCCTCTGCTCGATAGCCAGCAAGAGACCCATCAAACACAATACCGGAGTTAACATTGTCCACCGTCAATTCACAGCACCGGGTTTTATCCGGTATGCGTCCCACTGGCCGATTGCACCTTGGGCATTATCACGGCGTGCTGAAAAACTGGGTAAAACTGCAACACGAATATGAATGTTTCTTTTTCGTGGCCGACTGGCATGCGCTGACCACCCATTACGCCACACCACAGGTTATCGAAGAAAATTTGATGGATATGGTTATCGACTGGTTGGCAGTCGGTATCAACCCAGGTTCGGCTTCATTGTTTGTCCAGTCACGTGTGCCCGAACATGCCGAGTTACATTTATTGTTGTCGATGATGACGCCTTTGGGTTGGCTGGAAAGAGTACCCAGCTACAAGGATCAACAGGAGAAGCTGCGGGAAAAGGATCTGGAAACCTATGGATTTCTCGGCTATCCCTTGCTGCAGAGTGCCGATATTCTGATTTACCGTGCCGGCATGGTGCCGGTTGGTGCCGATCAGGTTGCGCATGTTGAACTTACCCGGGAGGTGGCCCGCCGGTTCAATCACCTCTATGGCCGGGAGCCTGGCTTTGAGGAAAATGCAGAAGCGGCCATCCGGAAAATGGGCAAAAAGGCAGCGCGCCTGTTCAGCTCCTTGCGCACCGCCTATCAGCAGCAGGGTGATCAAAATGCACTGGCTCAGGCTCAGGCCCTGTTGCGTGAACAGCAGAACATCACCCTGGGAGATCGCGAACGCCTGTATGGTTATCTGGAGGGCAGTGGCAAAATGATCCTGGTTGAACCTCAGGTGATGTTGACCCCCGCCCCAAAGATGCCTGGCCTCGATGGTCAGAAAATGTCCAAATCCTATGACAATACCATCAGTTTGCGCGAACCGCTGGAGCTGGTTGAGAAGAAGGTGGCAACCATGCCGACGGATCCGGCCCGCGTCAGATTGACTGATCCGGGGGATCCCCAGAAGTGCCCTGTCTGGCAGCTGCATGAGATCTACTCCAGCGAAGCAACCCGGCAATGGGTGGATACGGGTTGCCGCCAGGCTGGCATTGGCTGTCTTGAGTGCAAACGCCCGCTGATCGATGCCATTATTGCCGAGCTGGAACCCATTCAGGCAGAGGCCAGGCAGTATGAAAAGGATCCGGACATGGTCAAGTCAATACTGGCAGAGGGTGCAGAGTCCGCCCGCGAAACTGCGCGCGAGACATTACAGGATGTACGTGCTGCAATGGGCTTGAACTACAGGTAATACATCATCATGGACGCAGGTCACAGCATTGAGACATCCCCTGTGCCGACAGCAGAGGTCTCCCAACAGGAAATGCCGTTTGCCTATGTTGCTGGCAAGGCAGTCACTGTGCTGCCGCTTGATCTGTATATTCCACCGGATGCACTGGAAGTCTTCCTGGAAGCTTTCGAAGGGCCACTCGACTTGCTCCTCTATCTGATCAAACGGCAGAATATTGATATTCTGGAAGTGGATGTAGCCATGATAACGGACCAATACATGGCGTATGTGGATCTGATGGAGGCTCATCAGTTTGAGCTGGCAGCAGAATATCTGGTCATGGCGGCCATGCTGGCAGAAATCAAATCCAGAATGCTGTTGCCGCGCAGCAGCATGGAAGAAGACACCGAAGAAGATCCGCGAGCACAGCTGATCCGGCGCCTGCAGGAATACGAACGCTACAAGAAAGCCGCCGAGGATCTGGATACCCTGCCCAGACTCGAACGTGATGTATTTCAGAGCCAGGCGCAAACGCCAGAGCTGGAAAAAGAGATGCCTGAACCGCTTGTTGAACTTCAGGAAATTCTGCTTGCCCTGGCTTCGGTGCTGCGCCGGGCTGATATGTTTGAGCATCATCATATTCAGCGCGAGATGCTGTCTACCCGGGAAAAAATGTCCGAGATTCTGGTGCGTCTGTCCAGTGAACGCTTTATTCCACTGGTTTCCCTGCTGCTGCGGGAAGAGGGACGCCTGGGTGTGGTGGTGACTTTTCTGGCGGTCATGGAACTGCTGAAAGATTCCCTGATTGATATTATTCAAAATGAGCCGTTTGGCCCGATACACCTGAAGGCGCGCAACGAATGAATACGGCAGAAAATCCGGAGAAGATTATGCTTGAGCAAGATATCGACAATGAGGAGGCAATGGTTGACGCTGATTCGGAAGCAGCAATCGATTTTGATATGCTCAGGAAGATTGTTGAGGGTTTGTTGCTGGCCTCGGACAAACCCCTGTCCTTGCCGCGTATTGCTGAGGTTTTTCCGGAACAGGCCCGCCCCGATGAGGTGTTGTTGAAGTCGGTGCTTGCCGCTATCTCGGACAGCTGTGCCGGCAAAGGTTTCGAGTTGAAAGAGGTCAGTTCGGGTTTTCGATTTCAGGTCCGCCAGGAACTCAGTTCGTGGATCAGTCGGCTCTGGGAGGAAAAACCGCAAAGATATACCCGGGCCTTGCTGGAAACTCTTGCTCTGATAGCCTACCGTCAACCGATTACGCGCGGTGATATTGAAGAAATTCGCGGTGTAGGAGTCAGCTCTACCATTATAAGGACATTGCTCGATCGAGAGTGGATCAGAGTGGTTGGACATCGTGATGTGCCTGGTCGTCCAGCGATGTTTGCCACTACCCGCCAGTTTCTCGATTACTTCAATTTGAAGAGTTTGCAGGAATTGCCCCCATTGTCCGAGATTCGCGATCTCGATCAGCTCAATCAGGAACTGGTTTTTGATGATGCCAGAGAGGAGATGCGGGTGCTGGACCTGCCTGACGAACAACAGATCCAGGAGCAGGGTTCAAACCAGACTGACGAAAATGGCAATAGTGTGGCCGCTGAGCACTCCCTGAGTGAAGAAGAAGCGCTGGCCCTGGCCAGACGTCCACTCGACGAGATTCTTGGTTTGCACCAAAACAAAAGTGAAGATGACACAGACCCCGGGGATTCAGGTACTCAAGATGACAGATGAAAAGATTCAGAAAATTCTGGCACGAGCAGGTTTCGGTTCGCGCCGGGAAATGGAAACCTGGATCAATCAGGGACGAGTCAGAATCAACGGCAAACAGGCTGTGCTGGGGGAACGGGCCAGCCCGGATGACAAGCTGATGGTTGATGGCAAGAAAGTCAGTGGTATCGGCGGCAAATCCGATCGCCCGCGGGTGTTGCTGTACAACAAGCCGGAAGATGAAATCTGTACCCGCAGGGATCCAGAAGGACGCAGGACTGTTTATGACAAACTTCCTCCGATCAAACACGGTCGCTGGGTGGCTATAGGTCGCCTGGATATAAATACCAGCGGTCTGTTGCTGTTTACCACCGACGGAGAACTGGCCAACCGGCTTATGCACCCCTCGTCGAATATTGACAGGGAATATGCGGTGCGTGTGCGCGGAGAGGTTACTGATGAACATCTCCGCAATATGAAAGAAGGCGTGATGGTGGATGGCCATAATTGCCGGTTTACCGATATCCAGTTTTTTGCCGGGGAGGGCAGCAATCACTGGTATCACGTTGTTGTCATGGAAGGCAGAAACAGAGAGGTCAGGCGCCTGTGGGAATCACAGGGGATAATGGTGAGTCGTCTCAAACGGGTTAGATACGGTCCTGTGTTCATCCCCAGCCGTGTCAAGAAAGGGCAGTTCCATGAGTTGCCGGAAAATGATATCAACCTGCTGTATGAGGCAGTGGGCCTAAGGGAGAAAAAAGTGGTGAACAGGGAGCCCAGGCGAAGAAGCTGATTTTGCAGACAGAAGCAAATGGTTCCCTTCTCGACCTGGTTTTTAGACCTGTGTTATAGACCTGTTTTTATTCTGGACTGCAGGACTTTACCCAGAATGCTCTGTCGCCACGCAATCCGGTAAGGTGGTGACACGATTACCACCGAGATGCTTGATTTGGTACAAGGCCTTGTCGGCCCGGTTAAACAGTGAGTCAGCGTTATCCTCCTCACGATAACTGGCAATGCCAATACTTACGGTAAGCTTGAGGGGAATCCCTTTCACCTGAAAGTCCATGGTTTCAATATGTTGACGCAGACGTTCTGCGATAATCAGCGCGCCCTCCTGGTCGGTCCGGTTAAGTACCACGACAAATTCTTCGCCACCATAGCGATAGCAGGCATCTGTGTTGCGACTGATTTCAGCGATGGCGCGCACCAGTATTTTCAGGGATTCATCTCCTGCACTGTGCCCATGGTTATCGTTGATGGCCTTGAATTTATCGATATCGATCAATAAGACGGAAAGGGCGTGCCGGTATCTTTTGGCGAGTTTTATTTCCCGATTGAGCGTCACATTGAGTCCAGCTCTGTTGCCCGCTCCGGTTAAAGGATCAGTGACAGAGGCTGTCAGTGCCTGACGATACAGCAAGCTGTTGCGCAGGGGACAGAGCAAGGCGCTGAGTGCGGATTCAATGGTCTCCAGGTCGCTGTCGGTAAACCGGGTATTGCGATAAAAAACCAGCTCACCGAGAAAATCCTGTCTCGTCATCAAACGATATCCACAACTATGCGAACCGGTTCTGCCCTGCATCAGCTGAATACGCTGCGCTTCATTGAGATAGCGCTGGCCCCTGGTTTTGACAAACTCTGCAAGCGTCTCTTGAAATTGCGCCATGATTTCTTCCAGTTCAAGCGAGGACTGCAGACGGCTTATAAAATGGTAACGCAGGTTTTGTTGCTCGTCGCTTGCTGCTGGCATGCTCGGGGGGTTGAGCCCTGTCATCAATCCCGGGTTGCTTGCGCTAAAATCAATGGTATTGGCTGATTTCAAGGGTGTGGCCATGGCTTCCTCCAGGCGTTGCCGATTGTTATCTTGAGGCAAGCCGCTTGCTAGTGAGTATTGGTAGCAGTAATGCCAATATTGTGCCAAGTGCGCAAAAAGAATAAAAACCTATTTATAACAGGGGGTTGCAGAAATTCATCTGGATTTGATCGCTAGAGGGGGCAATTTTTGCCGCCACTGACCGGGTGCTGCGGCAAAAATTGTCACTTTTCTGACGCCAGCCACTCTCTTGCGTTCAGTGACTGACCCTGCACAGTGGCACTGTCCTGTCCCATCAGATACAGATACAAGGGCATCAGAGTTTCCGCTGTGGGCAGGGTGTGCGGATCCTCTGCCGGAAATGCCGCCTTGCGCATGGCGGTTCGTGTTGCGCCGGGATTGATGCAGTTGACCCGGATAGCACTGCTCTCCCGCAACTCATCAGCCAGTACCTGCATCAGGCCTTCAGTAGCGAACTTGCTGACCGCATAAGCACCCCAATAGGCTTTACCCCGGTGCCCCACACCAGAAGAGGTGAAGACTATGCGCCCACTGACAGCTGCCCGCAGGGAAGGTAATAAGGCCTGGGTCAGCTGGAAAGCTGAATTGAGGTTTGTCTGCATTACCTTGTGCCAGATCTCTGCCGGATAAAACTCAACAGGAGTCATGGGGCCCAATATCGAAGCATTGTGCAGCAGACCATCCAGGGCCGGGAACTGCTGCTCGATGGAGGTGGCAAGCTGGGTATAGTCCTGCGTGCCAGCCAGAGCCAGGTCCAATGGGTGGATGATAGCCTCAGGAGCCTGCATCTGCTGGATCTCATCATAGACCCGTTCCAGTTTTTCCTGTGTCCGGCCGAGCAGAATGACAGTGGCTCCATGCTGGGCAAAACTCAGGGCTGCCTGGCGACCGATGCCATCGCCAGCGCCAGTGACAAGTATCAATTTATTGTGCAGTAAATCCCCGGGGGGACAGTAATTCTTCATAAATCAGCTTCCGTTTTCGGTCAAAAGGTCATGAGTTGGCTGCAGCCGCAGAGAATAACCAGTTTCTGATCTCCTCTGCTGAGTCCACAGTGAGGTCTGCACCCCAACTGGAGATACAGGGTTCCGGGGGAAGATAGCCATAGGCTGCCGCAATGCTGAACATGCCCGCCGCTCTTGCGGCCAGGATGTCACGGGGGTGATCACCGATATAAATACAATGTGCACTGGGCAGCAGCAGCTGCTGGCTGGCCAGCAGCAAGGGTTCAGGGTCGGGTTTGCAGTGCCTTACCTGTTCCGGACAGATCACCAGGCTGCATTCGGCACTCAGGCCCAGCTGTTGCAGCAGAACCAGGGTGTACTGTTCCGGTTTGTTGGTGACGATTCCCCAGGGCAGATTTCTTTGTTGCAAGTCTGCAAGCAGTTCTTGCATACCTGAATAAAGCGTTGCCTGGGAGTGTTTGATTTGCTCAGCATACAGGCTCAATAGTCGTTGCAGATGCACGGGGAATTCGGGGGCCAGTTCATCCTGTCCGGTCAATAGCTGTAGCAAGGCCCTGGCGCCGCTGGATACAGTCTGATTTACGGCCCGGGGGTCAGGTTGAGGCAGCTTCAATTCTGTCGCCAGCTGCTGTAAACAATGGTGGAAATCGGCAGCGGTATCCAGCAGCGTGCCATCGAGATCAAAGAGCACTGCCCGTACCGGGCCGTATTGGGTCAGGCGCATTCCTGGGCACCGCGCAGTGGTTCGGTTGACGCAGGCACGGCATCTGCCGGTTTGCTGAAATGGGCCAGATAGTTGACGGAAATATCGGCCTGCAAGGCGTAATTGCGGGTGAATGGATTGTAGCCGAGCCCAATCAGCTCTCCCTGCTTCAACCCGGCCTGACGGGCCCATGAGGCCAGTTCTGAAGGTTTGACAAAGCGGGCGTAGTCATGGGTGCCGCGTGGCAGCAGACCGAGGATGTACTCGGCTCCGATGACCGCAAACAGATAGGATTTCGGATTGCGGTTGATGGTGGAGCAGAACAGATGTCCGCCAGGCTTGAGCAGGCTGGCACAGGCAGTAACGATTGCCGCCGGGTCTGGCACATGTTCCAGCATTTCCAGGCAACAGACGATGTCGTACTGGCCACTGGCTTCGGCGGCCAGGTTTTCCGCAGATTGGTGGCGATAATCGATATCCAGCCCGCTTTCCAGCTGGTGCAGACGGGCAACGGCCAGGGAGGCCTCAGCCAGGTCGATTCCGGTTACCCGGGCGCCATGCTGGGCCATGGCTTCGCTGAGCAGACCGCCCCCGCAACCGATATCGGCCACGCGCAGCCCTGCCGGATTGATCTTGCTGCTGATGAAGCCCATGCGCAGTGGATTGATTTCATGCAATGGCCGAAATTCACTGGCAGGATCCCACCAGCGCGATGCCAATGCCTCGAATTTACGAATTTCCGCCTGGTCGCTATTGCTGGTCTGATGCATTCTGGTTCCTTTCTGTAATCTGTTGATCGATCAGGTACTGGATTTCAATTTTCCCTGCCAATGCATTACCTGTTCCTGTATAGCCTGCACCGCCATGCCCTGTAGCTGACCATTCTGCAGGCGCAGCTTGCCGCCAACCCAGACATGACTCACCTGGCTGGCCTGCGTACTGTAGACGAGTTGGGAGATGGGCTGGTATACCGGCAGGCAATTCAGGGCAGATAAATCCACGGCAATGATATCTGCCGCTTTACCGATTTCCAGGCTGCCGATATCAGCAGCCAGCCCCAGTGCCCTGGCCCCGGCCAGGGTGGCCATTTCAAGCGCCTTGAATGCGGGCAGGGCACATGCATCCCCTGCTACCAGTTTGGCCAGCAATGCTGCGGTACGCAACTCAGAGAACATATCCAGATCGTTGTTGCTGGCTGCACCATCAGTGCCCAGGGCTACATTGATGCCGGCTTTCATCAGTTTGTCCACCGGGCAACTGCCACTGGCCAGTTTCATGTTGGATTCAGGGCAATGTACGACATGGACACCGGCTGCTGCCAGGTCCGCAATTTCCCCTTCGAGCAACTGGGTGGCATGGACACACAGCAGGCGAGGACTCAGCAAACCAAGTTCGGCCAGGCGTTGCAGGGGTCTTTGACCGCTTGTGGACAAGGCGTCGTTTACCTCTTGTGCGGTTTCATGCACATGCATATGAATGGGCATGTCCAATTCTTCAGCCAGCATGACGATTTTACGCAAGGGCGCATCGGCCACAGTGTAGGGGGCATGGGGGCCAAAGGCAGTGCTGACCAGATCACTGTGCCGGAACTGATCATGCAACAGGGTGGCTTTGTGGATGTAATCCTCGGCATCGTTGCCCCAGGCCGAAGGGAAATCAAAAACCGGGGCGGCCAGTTGCACTCTGATGTGGGAATCCATGGCGGCTCTGGCACAGGCGTCCGGGAAGAAGTACATATCGGCAAAACAGGTAGTCCCTCCGCGCAGCATCTCGGCAATAGCCAATTGCGTGCCGTGGTAGACAAAGTCTGCCGAGACCCAGCGTGACTCCAGCGGCCAGATGGTTTCCTGCAACCAGTCATGCAAGGCTTGGTCATCAGCAATGCCACGCAGCAGTGCCATTGCCGCGTGGCCATGTGTATTGATCAGCCCTGGCATAAGGGCATGCCTGTCCAGCGTGAATTCCCCGTCTGCCTGGTAAGTATCCCTGGCCGTTGCTGTGGGCAGGATGGCGCTGATTCTGCCCTGGTGAATGGCAATGCTGTGCTGCTCGAGAACGGTGGCTGCGGGAACTATCGGGACTATCCAGCGACAATGCAACAAGGTGTCGATCTGGATTCTGGGTGACGAATTCACGTTTTTGTTTCCTGTAGACACGGTGTCTGTCAAGGCGAAAATTGGTATGCAGGTGATTTCCAGGGCGCGATTATAGCGAAACCGGGCTCAAATAGCCTCCTCCAGGGAATCGCTTCTGCCCATGGCTTGCGTGCTGGTCGAACTGCCTGCTGTCAAAGGCCAGAAAAGCAGGTTTTAAGTGTCGGAGGGTTATTAGTTTGTGCTATTATTACCGGCTTTGGCAATACACTGAATGAGTGGCTTTTCCCCCTGAGGATCTGGATTTCTATGGCTGAAATAGCAAAGCAGGTATTACCGGTTTCCCTTGAAAACGAGATGAGGGAATCCTATCTGGCTTATGCCATGAGCGTCATTGTCGGCAGGGCCTTGCCGGATGTGCGTGATGGCCTGAAACCGGTACACAGGCGTGTGCTGTTTGCCATGAATGTACTTTCCAATGACTGGAACAAGCCCTACAAGAAATCAGCCCGCGTTGTCGGGGATGTGATTGGTAAATATCACCCGCACGGGGATTCGGCCGTGTATGACACCATTGTCAGAATGGCGCAGGATTTTTCGTTGCGCTATCCATTGGTTGACGGCCAGGGTAACTTTGGTTCCATCGATGGTGATGCAGCTGCAGCCATGCGTTATACGGAAATTCGCATGGCCCGGATCGCCCATGACCTGATGGCGGATCTGGACAAGGAAACCGTCAATTTCTCCGACAACTACGACGGTACCGAGCAGATACCCGATGTGTTCCCGACCCAGGTGCCCAATCTGCTGATCAATGGTTCCTCGGGTATTGCCGTGGGGATGGCCACCAATATTCCACCGCATAACCTGGGTGAAGTCGTCGATGCCTGTATTGCCCTGCTGAATGATGATGAAATCTCCATGGAAGCGCTCATGGAGCATATCCAGGGGCCGGATTTCCCTACCGCAGCCATCATCAATGGACGTGCCGGAATTATTGAGGCCTATCGAACCGGGCGTGGTCGTATCTATATGCGGGCCAGAGCCGAAATCGTCGAGGACAGCAAAACCGGCCGGCAGACAATTCTGGTCACTGAAATTCCCTATCAGCTCAACAAGGCAAGATTGATCGAAAAGATAGCTGAGCTGGTCAAGGAAAAGAAAATTGAGGGTATCACTGAGCTTCGGGATGAATCGGACAAGGATGGTCTGCGCATAGTCATCGAATTGCGTCGTGGCGAGGTTGGGGAAGTGGTCCTCAATAACCTCTATGCCCAAACCCAGATGCAGTCGGTATTTGGTATCAATATGGTGGCCCTGGTGGATGGCCAGCCCCGCCTGCTCAATCTGAAAGAGATACTGCAGTCCTTTATCCGTCACCGGCGTGAGGTGGTCACCCGCAGAACAGTGTATCTGTTGCGCAAGGCACGTGAGAAAGGCCATATTCTGGAAGGTCTGGCAGTGGCATTGGCCAATATCGATGCTGTGATTGCGTTGATCAAGGAGTCGCCTTCAACGGCTGAAGCCAAGGACAAGCTGCTGGCTCGTTCATGGCATTCCAGCAGTGTGCTGGCCATGCTTGGAGAGGTTGGTGCCGATGCCTGTCGACCGGAGGAGTTGCCGGAAAGCTACGGCCTCAAACAAGAGGAATATTTTCTGTCGCCAGCCCAGGCCCAGGCCATTCTGGAGCTGCGTCTGCATCGCTTGACTGGCCTTGAGCATGAAAAGCTGATCAACGATTACAAGGAATTGTTGTTGCAGATTGCTGATTATATTGAAATTCTGGGCAGCGAAGAGCGACTTTTCTCCGTTGTGCGCGAAGAGTTGCAGTCAGTCCGCGAAAATTATGCGGATGCCCGCCGTACCGAAATTGTCGGCTCCCAGCTTGACCTGACCATGGAAGATCTGATCACGCAAGAAGACAGGGTGGTTACCATTTCGCGAGGGGGTTATGCCAAGTCGCAGCCACTTGCCGATTATCAGGCCCAGCGTCGAGGTGGCAAGGGCAAGGCAGCGGCGACGGTCAAGGATGAAGACTCGGTCCAGCACCTGTTGATTGCCAGCAGCCACGATACCCTGCTCTGTTTTACCAGTGCCGGCAAGGTCTATTGGGTTCGTGTCTTCAATATCCCGCTGGCCAGCAGGACTTCCAGGGGCAAGCCGATAGTGAACATCCTGCCACTGGAAGAAAACGAACATATCACCAGCATGCTGCCGGTGAGTGAATACAGTGAAGGCTGGTTCATCTTCATGGCCACGGCGCTTGGCACCGTGAAGAAAACATCGCTGGTTAATTTTGCCAGACAACGCAGTGTCGGGCTGCGAGCCATCGAGCTGGATGAAGGGGATACCCTGATAGGCACAGCCCTGACTGACGGCAATCAGGACATCATGTTGTTCAGCAGCAGTGGCAAGGTTACTCGTTTCCGTGAATCGGATGTGCGGCAAATGGGCAGAACGGCCCGGGGGGTCAGGGGTATTCGTCTGGCCGAGGGGCAGCGGATGATTTCATTGATCATCCCGGAAGCCGGCAAACAGGTACTTACCGTCAGCGAGCATGGTTATGGCAAGCGCACATTATGCGAGGAGTTTCCGGTTTACGGGCGTGGTGGTCAGGGTGTGATAGGCATGCAGACCAGTACACGCAACGGGGCTCTGGTAGGGGCTGTACAGGTCAGTGATGGTGATGAAATCATGCTGATCTCCGACCGGGGAACCCTGGTCAGAACGCGTGTCGATGAAGTGTCGGTATTGAGCAGAAATACCCAGGGGGTGCGCCTGATCAAGCTCAAGACGGATGAAAAACTGGTGGGCGTGCAACAGTTGGAAGAGCCGGACGAGATTGAATTTGCCGAAGAAGACGAGGCTGAAGATGATTGACGGCCGGGCCAGGGTTGCCTTTCTCGGACCGCTGGGTACTTTTTCACATGCCGCCGTTGATTCGTATTTTGCCGATTCCGTTGACAAACTCAGTGTGTCCAGTATTGATGAGGTGTTTCTGGCCGTTGAAACGGACAGGGCTGAATACGGTGTGGTGCCAGTGGAGAATTCTACGGAAGGCGCAGTTACCACTACCCAGGAATGCCTGATCGATACCAGTCTGCGCATCATGGCCGAGATTATCATTCCGGTCGTACACAATGTCTTGATCAGCCCCGAGGCGGCTGCCGAAGGGATTTGCAGGGTGGTTTCCCATCGGCAGTCCCTGGCACAATGCCGTGGCTGGCTGAAAAAAAACTGGCCCGGAATTGAGCAGCGGGAAGTCAGCAGCAATGCAGAGGCGGCTCGATTGGCAGCCGCCGATAAGACGACAGCGGCAATTGCCGGGCTGATGGCAGCCGAGACTTATGGCCTGTCGGTGCTGGCGGCAGGAATTCAGGATCGCAGCAATAATTCCACCCGGTTTCTGGTGATTGCCAGAGAATCTGCTGCTGCAACGGGCCATGACAAAACTTCGATTCTGGTTTATGCAGAGAACAAACCAGGCGCCTTGTTCAGGGTTCTGGAACCGTTCGCAACAAACCAGGTCAGCCTGACCAGAATCGAAACCAGGCCTGCCAGGGATGATATGTGGGCCTATGTCTTTTTTATCGATTTCGAAGGGCATGAGAACGATGAGCCAGTGCGCAATGTTTTCGCTCAGTTGCAACACTGTACAGTAAAGATCAAGAATCTGGGTTCTTATCCGGCAGCTTCATCTGCTGCTGCTTCATCACTTTCCCTGGGAGACTGACCAGTCCGGTTGAGAATTTTCATGGAATTATTGCGCGGTAAAACGCTGCTGATTATTGGTTTGGGCCTGATTGGTGGTTCTCTGGCCAAGGCTCTCAAGAGGAACGGGGCCGGGGTGACCGTTTTTGCTTGCGGGCGCAATCAGGAGCAACTGGAAACTGCCTTGCTTGATGGCAGTATCGATGGCTGGTGCATCGATCCCGTTGAGCTTTCATTACAGGCAGACATCATCCTGCTGGCTGTACCCGTGCTCAGTGTGAAGCCTTTGCTGCAAACCCTGAAAGGAAACATGAAAGCTGGAGCCATCATTACCGATGCGGCCAGTGTCAAGGGCCGTATTGTTGAGGACTTCAAGGCCACTCTGGGAGACGATTATCGATTTTTTATCCCCGGACACCCCATTGCCGGCTCAGAGAGAAGTGGCTACAGCGCTTCGCGCGATGATCTTTTTGTCAATCGAAAAGTCATCCTGACCCCTATGGCTGCGGCTGAGCCACTGGCTGTGCGCACGGTTGCGGCCCTGTGGCAGGTTTGTGGCGCCGAGGTGCATGGCATGCAGGTTCAACGCCATGATGAGGTGCTGGCGGCGACCAGTCATCTGCCACATTTGCTGGCATATACCCTGGTCAATACCTTGCTGGGCCATGGCGCGCAACGCGAACAACAGCAACAGGTTTTCGATTATGCTGCGGGAGGATTTGCTGATTTCACCCGGATTGCATCCAGCGACCCATTGATGTGGCGGGATATTTTCCTGAGCAATCAAACGGCAACAGTGAGCATACTGGATATCTACATACAGGACCTGCAAAGAATGCGGGAATTGATTCTGCAGGCCGAGGGAGACACCTTGCGACAGGAGTTTCAGCGTGCCAGGCAGGCAAGGAACCAGTTCATCAATCGGTTCGATGCCAATCGTAACAGAGAAGGCAATGGCCGCAGAGATCGACCTGCAAACATTCAGGAAGCAGACAACATGGATTATTTGGCAAGACCTGGTGGTCAGGTAAAGGGAGATATACGAGTCCCTGGAGATAAATCGATATCGCACCGCGCTATTATTCTGGGGGCTCTGGCTCAGGGAGTGACCCGTGTCAGTGGATTCCTGGAAGGCGAGGATTCCCTGCATACCCTGCAGGCTTTTCGTGACATGGGGGTAGTGATTACTGGCCCGGAAAACGGTGAGCTGAGTATCTATGGGGTAGGCAGAAAGGGTCTGCAGGCTCCGCGAAAACCTTTGTATCTGGGTAATTCCGGAACCGCCATGCGTTTGCTTTGCGGGTTGTTGGCCGCGCAGACGTTTGACTCAGAGCTGAGCGGTGATAAATCCCTGAACCGCAGACCGATGCGACGGGTTTCCGAACCGCTGCAAAAAATGGGTGCGGTGGTGGAGACCGATGAACAAGGAACTCCTCCACTAAGAATCAAGGGCGCGAAACTGCATGGCATCGACTATGTCATGCCCATGGCCAGTGCCCAGGTCAAATCCTGCCTGTTGCTGGCAGCCTTGTATGCAGAGGGCGAAACACGAATAACTGAACCCGCACCTTGCCGGGACCACACAGAGCGCATGCTGTCAGGTTTTTCCTATCCACTGCAGCGCAGTGATGAGGGTCGGGTCTGCACCATTGCAGGAGGTCATGAGTTGCAGGCGACAGATATCGATGTGCCCGCAGATATCTCCTCTGCCGCCTTCTTCCTGGTGGCGGCGACGATAACTCCGGGAGCCGAGCTGCGTTTGCGTCATGTTGGCGTGAATCCTACCCGTACGGGCATCATTCATCTGCTCCAGGCCATGGGTGCGGATATCCGTCTTGAAAATACCAGCCAGGCTGGAGGGGAGCCGGTGGCGGATATTCTGGTACGGCATGCTCCCCTGCATGGCATCAATGTACCGGAAGCAGAAATTCCTCTGGCAATTGATGAGTTTCCCGTATTCTTCATCGCCGCAGCCTGTGCCGCTGGCGAAACGATCCTGCATGGTGCCGAGGAGCTCCGGGTCAAGGAAAGCGATCGCATCCAGGCCATGGCTGATGGTCTGAGTATCCTGGGCATTGAAAATGAAACCTTTGCCGATGGAATTCGTATCCGTGGTGGAGACATCCGGGGTGGGGAGATCAACAGCAAGGGGGATCATCGGATAGCGATGGCTTTCGCCGTTGCCTCTCTGCGCGCAGCCGAACCGATTGTTATTCGTGATTGTGCCAATGTGGCGACCTCTTTCCCCGGCTTTCTGACCCTGGCCAATGCAGTGGGCATGCAGGTGTCCGTACAGGGTCGCAATTGATATGAAGGCGCCGGTATTGACAATTGACGGACCGGGTGGCGCAGGCAAGGGGACGGTAAGCTGTCTGCTGGCCTCACGGCTGGGTTGGCATTATCTGGATAGTGGGGCCATGTACAGAGCTCTGGGACTGGCTGCCAGCAAGGCCGGTGTGGCATTTGATGATGCAGCGGCCCTGGCCGAACTGGCCGCTAACATGCAATTGCATTTTGGTTCCGGTGAGGATGCCGCTGTGTATCTGGATAATGAGGAAGTTTCGGCCTTGATTCGCAGCGAGAAGGGCGGCAATCTGGCTTCCCTGGTCGCCGTACATCCGCAGGTGAGAAGGGCATTGCTGGCGCGTCAGCGTGACTACCGTCAACTGCCGGGACTGGTCGCTGACGGGCGAGATATGGGGACAGTGGTGTTTCCGGACGCCACCTGGAAGGTGTTTCTTACAGCGAGTGCGCAAGAGCGCGCACAGAGGCGATATAAGCAGTTGATTGCAAAGGGTATTGATGTTAAGCTCAGCACCCTTTTGCAGGAAATCAGGGAGCGAGATGAGCGAGACATCAATCGCAGCGAGTCTCCACTGAAGCCTGCCGGGGATGCAGTCACCATTGATACTACCGGTTTGAGTATTGATCAGGTGGTTCGGCAGATAGAGTCTCTGCTGGTCTAGATCGTACCAAATCCAGTCGTTTTGCTGGAGTTTGAAGTGCATGTCCTGTTACCGGAGCAACCAGCGATTGTCCGGAGCAGGGCGGTTAGTCATTGGCCCGTACCTGCTGGGGTGCGGTTATTAAAGTTGTATTTCCCTTTTGTAAACCCCTGCCGTGAAGCCGGAGGTTACTTGCCGGGTTGTGGGCTGTGGGTGTCAGAAGTAAGAATGCGACCATTATTTATCATAGGAAAATGAGATGAGTGAAAGCTTTGCAGAACTGTTTGAACAAAGTCTGAACGACGTAGACATGACCCCTGGCGCCATTGTTACTGGTACCGTAATCGATATAGATTCCGATTGGGTGACTGTTCACGCAGGTTTGAAATCCGAAGGTGTCATTCCCCGCAACCAGTTTCTGGATGAAAGCGGTGCCTTCCATCTGAATATTGGTGACCAGGTCAAAGTAGCCCTGGAAACCGTCGAAGACGGATTTGGTGAAACCCGTCTGTCCCGTGAAAAAGCCCGTCGTGCCGAATCCTGGATGGTGCTCGAAGATGCCTTCGAGAAGAACGAAGTGGTCATGGGCGTCATCAATGGCAAGGTCAAGGGTGGCTTTACTGTCGATCTGAATAATATCCGTGCCTTCCTGCCTGGTTCCCTGGTGGATGTGCGTCCAGTTCGTGACACGACCCATCTGGAAGGTCAGGAACTGGAGTTCAAACTGATCAAGCTGGATCAGAAGCGCAATAATGTCGTGGTCTCGCGCCGGGCGGTACTGGAAGCGGTCAGCACGGAAGAGCGTGATGAACTGCTGGCCCGTCTGCAGGAAGGTATTTCTGTCAAGGGCGTGGTCAAGAACCTGACCGATTATGGTGCCTTTGTGGACCTGGGTGGAGTTGACGGCCTGTTGCATATCACCGATATGTCCTGGAAGCGAATCAAGCATCCAAGTGAGATTGTCAATGTGGGTGATGAGATAAAGGTCAAGGTGTTGAAGTATGACCGTGAACGCAATCGGGTTTCTCTCGGCCTGAAACAACTCGGTGAAGATCCCTGGGTGGCCATCAAGGCGCGTTACCCGGAAAACACCCGGGTCAAGGCTACCGTTACCAACCTGACCGATTACGGTTGTTTTGCCGAACTGGAAGAAGGCGTCGAGGGGCTGGTGCATGTTTCCGAAATGGACTGGACCAACAAGAATGTACATCCTTCCAAGATCGTTCAGCTGGGCGATGAAGTCGAAGTGATGATTCTGGATATCGATGAGGACAGACGTCGTATTTCCCTGGGTATTAAACAATGCTTCCAGAATCCATGGGATCGTTTTGCCGAACAGTTCAATAAAGGTGACAAGATCAGTGGCAGCATCAAGTCCATCACTGATTTTGGTATCTTCATCGGTCTGGATGGTAATATCGATGGCCTGGTTCACCTGTCGGATATCTCCTGGGAAGAACCGGGTGAAGAAGCTGTTCGTGAGTACAAGAAAGGGGATGAAATCGAGACAGTCATTCTGTCTGTCGACCCTGAACGCGAGCGCATCTCCCTGGGCATCAAGCAACTGACGGATGATCCATTTGCCAATTATGTGGGCGAATTCGAAAAGGGCAGTATCGTCAAGGGCACGATAACCGAAGTGGATGCCAAGTCTGCAAAAGTCAGTCTCAAGGATGGCGTTGAAGGCTTGCTGCGTGCTTCTGAAATCAGCCGTGACAAGGTGGAAGATGCACGTAATGTGTTGAATGTTGGTGATGAGATCGAAGTCAAGGTCATCAGTGTTGATCGCAAGAGCCGCGTGCTTGGCCTGTCAGTGAAAGCCATTGAAATGGACGATGAGAAATCGGCTATCCAGGATCATCGCAATCAGGAGCCGGTTGCTGCAGGTCCAACCACAATTGGTGATCTGATCAAAGCCCAGATGGATAAAAAGTAGTACCGGATAGTAGTGTTCCAGGTGTCGTTCTAAAAGGGAAACGCCATGACAAAATCTGAACTGATTGACCGTATTGCCGCTAAACAGACGCAATTGTCAGCAAAGGATGTTGAGTTTGCAGTAAAGGCAATCATTGAGTATATGTCTCAGGTCATGGCAGATGGAGGACGCATTGAAATCAGGGGGTTCGGCAGTTTTTCGCTGCACTATCGTGTGCCGCGGGTAGGCCGCAACCCCAAGACTGGTTCTCCGGTGAAATTGAATGGAAAATACGTTCCCCATTTCAAACCCGGCAAGGAATTGCGTGACAGGGTTAATCTTGGCTTGGAGCAAAACCAGAGTTCCTGACAGAATCCTGCCGCCAGGCAGGATTGCTGTATCCGGTCTGAAGGATTGCTGAATATGCGCAGACTGATTCAAATCCTGACGGGTCTTTTGCTGTTTTGCATCCTGCTGTTCAGTATTTCATTCTCACTTCTCAACAGAACGCCCATACCATTGAATTTTGGTCTGTCCAGTTTGCCTGCGCAACCCGTTTCTGTATGGATCATCAGTGCTTTCTGTCTGGGCGGTATCCTGGGTCTTTTACTGGGCAGCAGGCTGCTGTCACGATTGCGTAACAGAAATGCCCTGAGACGTTTGCGCAAAGAACTGCTAAGCAGTCAACGTGAAATCAAGGATCTGAAAATTACGCTTCGACGCATGACACCTCTTGCTGAAAATGAAACGGGCCTGCAGACACAGATCTCACAACAAACCAAAGAGGGAAAATGAGTCTCGATCACAATCGCATTATCGTAGCTCTTGATTTTGATACTGCAAAGGAAGCACTGGATTTAAGCCGCAAGCTGGACCCTTCCCAATGCAGATTGAAAGTAGGCAAGGAACTTTTTACCAGTGCTGGTCCCGATCTTGTCAGGCAACTCATCGCGCTTGGCTTTGATGTGTTTCTGGACCTTAAATTCCATGATATTCCGAATACGGTCGCCAAGGCGGTTTCCGCTGCCTGCCGGTTGGGTGTCTGGATGGTCAATGTCCATGCTGCCGGAGGTGCCGGCATGATGCGGGCTGCCCATGAAGCCGTTGCCAATGCCGAGCATAAACCCCTGTTGATAGCGGTAACCGTGTTGACCAGTATGGCACAGGAAGATCTGGCTGCCGTTGGTGTTGATCGCTCACCTTTGGAGCAGGTACAAAGGCTGGCCGCCCTGGCCGCAGAGTCAGGTATGGATGGCGTGGTGTGTTCGGCGCAGGAGGTGACAGCCCTGCGGGCCTTGCTGAACCATGATTTCATCCTGGTTACGCCAGGCATCCGACCGCAAGGCGATGCTGCGCAGGATCAAAAACGGATCGTGACGCCACGTGAAGCCTTGCGTCTGGGCAGTAACTATCTGGTTATCGGCAGGCCAGTGACCCAGGCACGTGAGCCGGGCTTGAAGCTGGCACAGATACAACGGGAGATTGCTGGCAGTATTTGAGAACTCTGCTACAGTGTTTATGCAGCGGGAATGCTGCGCTATTAACCCTGACCATGCTGACTGTCATCAGTGTTCGGATTGACAAGACTGGCAGGACTGACAGGGCAGGGAAATCAAGCCAACATGGATCAACAAAAGGAGTTGTTTATGAAAATGCTGTTTTTGCACAAGTTGTTGCTGTCTGAGTTTTTGTTTGCCATGGTGCTGTTGGGCCAGACCGCCCATGCGACACAGTCTGAAGAATCATCAGCCGAAATGACCATAACCATGCCATGGGTGAATATCAACACCGCTGACGCACCGACTCTCGCAATTGCCCTGGACGGAGTCGGTGAGTCACGGGCGGAAGATATTGTCGCCTACCGTGAGCAACATGGAGAGTTCAAGAGTATCGAGGCCCTGGCTGAGGTGCGCGGTATCGGGCCAGCGACCGTTGAACGCAATCGCGATAGAATCCGGATTGCGGAAGAGTAACAATAAGAAAGCACAGCAAGCTGTCTGTTCCGGGCACCTGAGCAGCCGCTGCAGGTTGCCCGGAGCAACGCTGGTCTGTGTCAGGGTGATGGTTTTTGGAGGGGCGCTGATGTTGATTGCCATGTTGCTTATTGGGGTCTTTGTGCTGGCTCTGGTACTGACAGGCCTGGTGATCCGTATTGCCAATCGACATCGTCTGCTCGATATACCTGAACAACGCAGTGCGCACAGCCAGCCCACGCCAACCGCTGGCGGACTGGCCATCGCAAGTGCCTACGGCTGTGGTGTTCTGGTGGGGTACAGTCAAGGCATCATCAGCGCGGATATGACAATCCTGCTGATTCCAGGATTTATTCTTGCCGGTCTGGGCTTGCTGGATGATCGTCACTATCTCGGTGTTCGCTGGCGTATAGGTACCCACGTGTTGCTGGCGACACTCACCAGTTTGTTCATTGGCATGCTACCCCCGATTCCTGTTGGTTCCTGGTTCCTCCCTGTTGGTGTCTGGTCTTTACCCGTGATGATGATGATTATGGTCTGGGCGACCAATCTGTATAATTTCATGGATGGGATAGATGGTCTGGCGGCTGCACAGAGCTGCTTTCTGTGTCTGAGTGCTGCCGGATTGATTTGGAGTGGCGGGGATCACAAAAACAGTCTTGCATTCCTGTTACTGTTTGTTGCAAGTATGGGTTTTCTGGTTTGGAACTGGTCTCCGGCAAAAATTTTCATGGGAGATACCGGCAGTGGTTTTCTGGGTTTTATGTTGGCGGCGATGGCCTTGATAAGCATCGGTGAGGCAAGGATGAGTCCCTGGAGTTGGGTGCTCTTGCCGGCAGTGTTCATTGTTGATGCGACCACGACCCTGCTGCGGCGACTGTTCGGTGGCAAAATCTGGTATCAGGCACACAATTGCCATGCCTATCAGCACGCTGCCCGCCGTTATGGACACCGTCGGGTAACCCTGGCTGTCATGGCAATCAACCTGCTATGGTTGTTGCCCTTGAGCCTGTTGACCGAAAATGCGCCGCAATATGGAGTTTATTATGCCACCATGGGTATACTGCCTTTGCTGTGGCTATCACTGCGAATGCAGGCAGGAGAGGAAAATATAAAAATGCAGCCAGGAAGCTTATGAACCTGTACGCTATTCCCTTGTCACGTACTGTAAAACAGTTATTGTTGATGTTTGCCGATGGCGTCATGATCCTCCTGGCCCTGTGGCTTTCGTATGGTTTGCTCGGGCTGGATATTCGCCTGCTCGGGGACAATGCCATTCTCTATTATTCCTTGCTGATTGGTATCAGTCTCGGTGTTTTTTATCGAATTGGTTTGTATCGCGCTATCCTGCTGTACATGGGGCTGCAATCTGTATTTGTCGTTCTGCAGGGCGTGACCATTTCCACTTGCCTGCTGGCACTGAGCTCCTATTTTCTGCTCCCGGAAATCGGTTACAACTACGCCATTCTGCCTCTCTTCTGGATGATTTCCCTGTTGTTTATCGGTGGCAGCCGTTTTGTAGCCAAAGTGGCTCTGCAGAACCTGATTCAGAACTTTCGTCCGAAAGAGCCTGTCATTATTTACGGGGCGGGTAGCTCTGGCATGCAATTGGCCGCTGCGCTGCAAAATGGTGATCAATATCTGCCGGTTGCCTTTGTTGATGACAGCAGAAGTCTGATCGGTAGCATGGTGCATGGGATAAGGGTATACAGCCCCAACTCCCTGTTTGAGTTGATCGATAATTATTCAGTGCGTCAGATTCTGTTGGCGATCCCCTCGGCTACCCATGCCGAACGCAAAGAGATTCTCAATCGCCTGGAGCATCTACCGATACATGTAAAAACAGTGCCAGATCTGTTCGATATGGTGTCGGGCAAAGTGGGAGTGGACGAGGTCAGGGATGTTGATATCGAAGATCTTCTGGGCAGGGATATCGTCCCGCCAAACCCTGAGTTGCTGGGCGCCTGCATCAGCGGGCGTTCTGTCATGGTTACCGGGGCGGCAGGGTCAATCGGTTCTGAAATCTGTCGCCAGATCATTTATCTGCAACCCGCGCGGGTCATTCTGTTTGACAGTTTCGAATACGGCCTTTATGCAATTGAAAATGAATTACAGGAAGAAATTGCCAAACTGGAGGATGGCTCCCGGATAGAATTGATCGCCTTGCTGGGTAATGTCTGCAATCAGGCCTTGCTGGAGCAGGTAATGAGTCGTTTTGCCGTTGAGACCGTCTACCATGTGGCAGCTTACAAACAAGTGCCCATGGTGGAAAAAAATATAGTGGAAGGGGTGCAGAACAATATTCTGGGAACCCATTCATCCGCATTGGCGGCGGAGAATAGTGGTGTCAGCCATTTTGTTTTCATTTCCACCGACAAGGCGGTGCGTCCCACCAACATCATGGGGGCAACCAAACGCTTTGCCGAGCAGGTTTTGCAGGCAATGTCGCGACGCGGCAGTCCTACCCGCTTCAGTATTGTCAGATTCGGCAATGTCCTGGGTTCATCGGGCTCAGTGGTGCCCCTGTTCAGACGACAGATCAGTTCAGGTGGTCCGGTTACCGTGACCCACCCGGAAGTAACCCGCTATTTCATGACGGTACAGGAAGCCGCACAGTTGGTGATTCAGGCTGGTTCAATGGCCAGTGGTGGTGACGTATTCGTCCTGGATATGCACGAGCCCATTCGCATAGTTGATCTGGCCAGAAAAATGATTCATCTGATGGGTTATGACGTGCGTGATGAAAATTCCTACAAAGGGGATATTGCCATCGAATATACCGGGCTTCGGCCTGGAGAAAAACTTTTCGAAGAGTTGCTGATAGGCGAATCCGTCACTGGCACCGAGCACCCCAAGATTTTACGGGCTGAAGAAGATGCTCTTTCCTGGGACATCATAGAGACTCTGATTCAGAAATTGCGTTTGGCCTGCAAGCGACTGGATCTGGCAATGGTGCGAGATGTGCTGGTTCAGGCGGTGGATGGGTTTGAGACAAGAGATATTCTCAGTGATCCGCTTTGGGTTGCGCAGCCGCAACAACAGGAAAGCCCGGTTGAACAAAAGCCGGGGGCCAAGAATATTGCCAAGGTGACCAAGCTTTATCAGTAAGCGAACTATTCCCGTTTGACGGAAAGAATCAGCACCGGCTCCAGTGGAACATTCTGATGGCCGCCCCGCGCATTTCCGGTCTCTACGGTGGCGATTTCATCAACCACCTCCATGCCTTCAATTACCTGGCCGAATACGGCATAACCAAAACCCCGAGGTGTTGCATCGGTGTGGTTCAGGAAATTATTATCTACCAGATTGATGAAAAACTGACTGGTGGCACTGTCAACCACATTGGTCCGCGCCATGGCCAGGGTGCCGCGTGTGTTTGGCAGCTCAGCCTGCGCTTCATTCTTGATGGGTGCATAGCCGGATAGCTCCACCATATTTTCGGAATAGCCACCACCTTGAATCATGAAACCTGGAATCACACGGTGGAAGACGAGATTGTCATAAAGGCCGTTATCGGCATAGCGCAGGAAATTCTCGACAGTGATTGGGGCCTTGTCCTGCCACAGTTCAATGCGAATGCTGCCTTTGCTGGTTTCCATCACAACGATTGGATTGGTGTTATCTGCTGCCAGCACCAGGGCTGTTGACAAGGACACGATCAGACCGAGCAGGATTTTATACATCGTTTCAATTCTCCTTCGTTTGGGAGATGTGGAACAGGAGGGAGGGGGAATTTGGCTGCCCAACCTGGGCTCGAACCAGGAACCAAGTGATTAACAGTCACCTACTCTACCATTGAGCTATTGGGCATCCGCAGTTGCCGTACCATTTGTATGTACCTGCAACAGGACGCGTATACTAATTAGAATTCAGGTTTGGGTCAACCCCCGAGCCCAGGCTCATGTATACTTTCGGTTTGGTTTTTTAACTATCAAGCGGACGATGCATGAGTTCAGGATTCAAGATCCATTCACGGTTCCAGCCCGCAGGGGACCAACCCCAGGCGATAGAACGGCTGGTTGAGGGGCTGGACTCTGGTCTGGCCGCCCAGACATTGCTGGGCGTTACTGGCTCGGGCAAAACATTTACTATTGCCAATGTCATTGAACGAACCCAGCGACCCGCCCTGGTAATGGCTCCCAACAAAACCCTGGCGGCACAGTTGTATGGTGAGTTTGCGGAATTCTTCCCGGACAATGCCGTCGAGTATTTTGTCTCCTATTATGATTATTACCAACCCGAGGCATATGTTCCTTCTTCAGACCTGTATATAGAGAAGGATTCCTCGATCAATGAGCACATCGAACAAATGCGCCTGTCGGCGACCAAAGCCCTGCTCGAGCGGCCGGATGTCATTGTGGTGGCTACGGTATCTGCCATCTATGGTCTGGGTGACCCACAGTCTTATCTGAAGATGATGTTACACCTGGACCGTGGTGAAAGGGTGGATCAGCGCTTTATTCTGCGTCGGCTGGCTGAAATGCAATACAGCCGCAATGATATCGAACTGCACAGGGCCAGTTACCGGGTGCGCGGAGACGTCATCGATGTCTATCCGGCTGAATCGGAGCGGTATGCCTTCCGTATTGAGCTTTTTGATGACGTGATTGAAAACCTGTCTCATTTTGATCCTCTGACTGGCGAGATCATCAAACGGGTGCCTCGGCTGACGGTGTTTCCCAAATCACACTATGTGACGCCACGCGAAACCATGCTTGATGCCGTGGAGCAGATCAAGCTTGAATTGAATGAGCGTCTGCAGCAATTGGAAAACAATCAGCAATTGCTTGAGGCTCAGCGTCTGGCCCAGCGGACCCGGTTTGATATCGAGATGATCAACGAGCTGGGCTACTGTACCGGGATCGAAAACTATTCACGGTTTCTTTCCGGGCGGGGGCCAGGGGAGCCTCCCCCGACACTGTATGATTATTTGCCGCACAATGCCCTGGTGATAGCGGATGAGTCGCATGTCTCCATCCCGCAGATAGGCGCCATGTACAAAGGTGACCGTTCGCGCAAGGAGACGCTGGTGCAGTATGGGTTTCGTCTGCCATCTGCGCTGGATAACCGCCCATTGCGATTCGAGGAATGGGAACAAAGAACACCCCAGATCATTTATGTGTCGGCAACACCGGGGCCTTATGAAGCGGAACATGCCGGACAGTTGGTGGAACAGGTCGTGCGTCCTACCGGGCTGGTGGACCCTGACCTGGAAGTCCGCCCAGCCAGTAGTCAGGTGGATGACCTGCTGTCGGAAATTCGTCGGGTGTCGGCCAGACAGGAACGGGTTTTGGTAACGGTGTTGACCAAGCGCATGGCAGAAGATCTGACTGATTATCTGAGCGAGCATCAAGTGCGGGTTCGCTATCTGCACTCCGATATTGATACGGTCGAGCGCTCTGAAATCATTCGGGACTTGCGGCTGGGCAATTTCGATGTACTGGTTGGTATCAACCTTTTGCGTGAAGGTCTTGATATTCCGGAAGTTTCTCTGGTTGCAATACTGGATGCCGACAAGGAGGGCTTTCTACGTTCGGAAAGATCCCTGATTCAGACCATAGGCCGTGCCGCAAGGAATCTGCATGGCAAGGCCATCCTGTATGCGGACCGGATGACTGGCTCCATGCAGAGAGCCATCGATGAATCCGAGCGTCGACGCAATGTCCAGCTGGAATTCAATCGCGTCAATAATATAGTGCCTATAGGTGTGCAGAAATCGGTCAATGATGTCATGGAGGGGGCTTATGCGGAAAGCGGTGAGCGTCGTGGCAAGAGAAGCCGCAAGGTGGCGGATAGAAAAGCGGCCTATGACAGTGGGGTCGTATCCAATGATCCTGGTGAGCTGGGTAAGGAAATAACTAGGCTGGAAGGCCAGATGTACGAACAGGCGAGAAATCTTGCCTTTGAGGAGGCAGCCTCCACCAGGGATCGTATTTCTGTGCTGAAAGCGCGGTTGTTGCAGTTGTAGTTTTATCGGCATGCCCCTATAATCGCCAGTCTTTTGCTTAGGCACTGTTTTTAGGCGCGTAGCTCAGTTGGTTAGAGCGCTACCTTGACATGGTAGAGGTCACCAGTTCGAATCTGGTCGTGCCTACCAGAATTGATGGAAAAGTTATGCCCTTGATCACGCTTCCGGATGGAAGCACCCGTTCATTCGATACCCCTGTGACTGTCGAGCAAATTGCTGCTTCAATCGGAGCAGGGCTTGCCCGTGCCGCCCTGGCAGGGCGGGTGAATGGGCAACTGGTTGATACTTCCTGTTTGATCAATGACGATGCTGAGGTGGCGATCATCACCGAGCGCGACACTGATGGTCTTGAAGTCATCCGCCACTCCTGTGCCCACCTGATGGCCCAGGCAGTGCAGCGGCTGTTTCCTGAGGCCCAGGTGACCATTGGTCCGGTCATAGACGATGGTTTCTTCTATGACTTCGCCTATGAGCGTCCGTTTACACCGGAAGATCTGGAACAGATCGAGAAAAAGATGCAGGAAATCGTCAACGAGAACCTGCCGGTGCAGCGTGAGGTGATGAGCCGGGACCAGGCCATCGCGATGTTCGAGAAGATGGGTGAGAAATACAAGGTTGAGATCATCAGCAGCATCCCCGGTGACGAGGAGTTATCGTTTTATCGCCAGGGCGAATTCATAGACCTGTGTCGCGGCCCGCATGTGCCCAATACCTCCAAATTCAAGGCCTTCAAGCTGACCTCGGTTGCCGGGGCCTACTGGCGCGGTGACTCCAGCAAAGAGATGCTGCAGCGGATTTATGGCACTGCCTGGGGGGACAAGAAAGCATTGGCGCAGTATCTGCAGCGCCTGGAGGAAGCCGAAAAGCGGGATCATCGCAAGATTGGCAAGAAGCTGTCATTGTTTCACTTTCAGGAAGAAGCCCCAGGCATGGTGTTCTGGCACCCGCGTGGCTGGACCATTTATCAGGTCATTCAGCTCTATATGCAGGATTTACAGCGCAAGAACGGTTATCTGGAGATTCGCACGCCGCAGCTGGTTGATTACAGTCTCTGGGAGCGTTCCGGTCATGCGGACAAGTTTGCAGAGCAGATGTTCAGTGTCGAGTCGGAAAGTCGTGTGTATGCGATCAAACCCATGAACTGTCCCTGTCATGTGCAGGTGTTCAATCAGGGTTTGAAAAGTTATCGTGATTTGCCGCTGCGGCTTGCCGAATTTGGTTCCTGTCATCGGTTTGAACCCTCGGGCAGTATGCATGGCCTGATGCGGGTGCGCAGTTTCACCCAGGATGATGGCCATATCTTCTGTGCAGAGTCGGCCATTCAGCAGGAAGTTGCTGACTTTATGCGCTTGCTGTTTGGTGTTTACCGGGATTTTGGTTTTGATGAAGTCATTCTGCGGCTTTCCACCCGACCGGAAAAAAGGGTGGGCAATGATGAACTGTGGGACAAGTCGGAAGCTGCCTTGAAGCAGGCCTTGCAAAACAGTGGTTTACCCTGGGAGTTGCTGCCAGGAGAAGGGGCCTTTTATGGGCCCAAGATTGAATTCTCCCTGAAAGACTGCATGGGCCGTATTCAGCAATGTGGCACTATTCAGGTCGATTTTTCCATGCCGGAAAGACTGGGTGCCCAGTATGTGGCCGAGGATGGCAGTCGTCAGGTGCCGGTCATGTTGCATCGGGCCATTCTGGGTTCCTTTGAGCGTTTCATCGGCGTATTGCTGGAGCATTATGCCGGAGCGCTGCCGGTCTGGCTGGCTCCCGAACAGGTGGTAGTGCTCAATATTACCGACAGGCAGGCAGATTATTGTCGTGAAATTGAAAAAACACTGCTAAATAAAGGTTTTAGGGCTATCTCGGACTTGAGAAATGAGAAGATCGGCTTTAAAATCCGCGAGCACACACTGCAGAAGCTTCCCTATTTGCTGGTGGTTGGTGACAAGGAGCTTGAAACCGGAACTGTTTCTGTCAGAAACCGCGCCGGGGAAGATCTCGGAATCATGACAATTGCTGATTTTGAGTCACTTCTGGCTGATGCGGTTGCCGGATATGGACGCACTTCAGCTGATACCAGCATAAACTGAAACCATGCATTATACTTTAACTGCGCAAGGCAGGGTCTTCCGACCCCCTGGCAATGCAGAAAACCCCTGTCTGCGACAGGATAATGAACAGAATAGAATTGGAGAGTGAATACCAGCGCCTATGAGGAGTAGTTCTAAGAAGCCCGTAATTAATGAGCATATCGATGCCAGTGAAGTCCGTCTTGTACTCGAGAATGGCGATCAGGCAGGTATTGTTTCCATCGATGAAGCCAGGGCTGCTGCGAGCGAGGCGAAACTGGATCTGGTACTCATTGCCCCGGAAGCTGAACCTCCGGTGTGCAAGATCATGGATTATGGCAAGCATATCTTCGATCTGAAGAAACAAAAGGCTGCCAACAAGAAGAAACAACGCAAGACAACAGTCAAAGAAATCAAGTTTCGACCAGGGACGGAGGAAGGAGACTATCAGGTAAAACTACGCAACCTGATGCGTTTCCTGACTGATGGGGACAAGGCCAAGGTATCACTGCGATTCCGTGGTCGTGAGCTCGCCCATCAACATCTGGGGCTTGAACTGGTACAGCGTATCGGCAGAGATCTTGCCGAATACGGGGTAGTGGAACAGGAACCCAAGATGGAGGGACGCCAGATCGTGATGGTCTTGGCTCCCGTTAAAAAGAAAAAGCCTTAGACAGTGAAACCGTCTCTGCAACTGGCAGCTGATATGACGCACTGCCAGTGGATAAACCAGAGCAGGGGTTCAGCAGTATTGTCGGGCTTTTAAATCAAACCTGTATCGCTCCCGGAATTAACCGGTCAACGATCAATGCGGAGTAAGACATGAGTGTTAAAGCAAAAACCCATAGCGGTGCTTCCAAGCGTTTCAAGAAAACCGCTTCGGGCTGGAAGTGCAAAAGCGCAAACAAGAGCCATATTCTCACCAAGATGACCACCAAGCGTAAGCGTCAACTGCGGGGAACCTCACTGGTGGATGCCTGTGACAAACCTTTGATTGATCGCATGATGCGCAAGATCTGATACCTGATATCGGACTACTTAATCTTAAATTTTGAGAGGATATTTTCATGGCTCGAGTAAAACGAGGCGTCACTGCACGCCGCCGACACAAAAAAATTCTGAAACTGGCGAAAGGCTATTACGGTGCACGCAGTCGTGTCTATCGCGTTGCCTTTCAGGCAGTCATCAAGGCCGGTCAATATGCCTACCGTGACCGGCGTGCCAAAAAACGCGTTTTCCGCGCCTTGTGGATTACCCGTATCAATGCCCAGTCACGCGCCAATGGCATGACCTACAGTCAGTTGATTGCGGGTTTGAAGAAAGCCAATATTGCAGTTGATCGTCGTGTCATGGCTGATCTGGCCGTGCATGATAAGCCGGCATTTGCTGCTCTGGTCAACCAGGCAAAGGCCAGTCTGGGCGTCTGATCGCCGGATTGTTCAAGGACGTTTTTCCGGCCATTTCGTGGATGCGCACTGATGTCAGATATTGTTGCTCTACAAAAAGCAGCCCTGGACGCGATCGCTGCGGCCAGTGATGAAAAATCACTGGAGCAGTTGCGTGTGGACTATCTGGGCAAAAAGGGAAGCCTGACCGAGCTGTTGAAAGGCCTGGGCAGACTGCCTGCCGAGCAGCGTCCACAGGCTGGCGAGGCAATCAATCTGGCCAAGCGTCAGGTTCAGGAAGCCATTGAATCTCGCAAGGCTGTGCTGGTGGCTAACGCATTGGCATATCAGCTTGCTACAGAATCCCTGGATGTCACCCTGCCTGGTCGACGTCAAGGTCCGGGGGGGCTGCATCCGGTCAGCCGAACCATAGAGCGGATCCAGGCAATTTTTGAGTCAGCCGGTTATGCAGTGGCAGTTGGTCCGGAAATAGAAGACGATTACCATAATTTTGGCGCACTCAATATTCCCGAGCATCATCCCGCTCGCGCCATGCACGATACCTTTTATATCGACCCGACTACTGTCCTGCGCACCCACACCTCTCCGGTGCAGGTGAGGATCATGGAGCAGGGGCAGCCTCCATTTCGGATGATCTGCCCGGGCCGGGTATATCGCTGTGATTCTGATCTGACACACACACCCATGTTCCATCAGGTGGAAGGCTTGCTGATTGATGAGCAGGTCAGCTTTGCCGATCTCAAGGGGACAATTGAAGAGTTTCTGCAGGCTTTCTTTGAAAAGGATCTACCCGTGCGATTCAGGCCCTCTTATTTTCCCTTTACCGAACCTTCGGCTGAGGTGGATATGGCCTGTGTCATGTGTGAAGGACAGGGTTGTCGTGTGTGCAGTCAAAGCGGCTGGCTGGAAGTCATGGGTTGCGGCATGGTCCACCCCAATGTGTTGAGTTGTTCGGGCGTGGATAATGAAAGGTTTCGCGGTTTTGCCTTTGGTATGGGGGTAGAGCGTCTTGCCATGTTGCGCTATGGCGTCAACGATCTGCGCCTGTTCTTCGAAAATGATCTGCGTTTCCTCAAACAGTTCAACTGAACCTCGACAAGCCCATCAATTTCGTGGGCACTGACAGAGAGTTACGGAGGCCGGGGCAGTCCGCTTCGCTTAACGGGATTTAAATATGATAGTCAGCGAACAATGGATCCGTGAGTGGGTCGACCCTGCGCTTGAGCGTGAAGCCTTGCTGGAACAATTGACCATGGCTGGACTGGAAGTGGATGCCTGGTCGCCAGTGGCAGCCGATTTCACCGATGTGGTTGTGGCTGAAATACTCTCTGCCGAACCTCATCCCGAAGCAGATAGATTGCAGGTCTGTCAGGTCAGTGATGGCCTTGCCACCCTGCAAATCGTTTGTGGCGCGAGCAATGCCCGAGCCGGACTGAAAGTACCTTTGGCGCGGGTTGGCGCATTGTTGCCGGCGGTCAAAGGCGAGGGCAGTCCATTGCGTATCAAGCAGGCACGTCTGCGCGGAGTGGAGTCCAATGGCATGCTTTGCTCAGCAGCAGAGCTGGGTTTGGCTGAGTCGGCCGATGGTTTGCTGGAGTTGAGCGATGAGGCTGTGCCAGGCACGGATATACGTGATTTTCTTGATCTTGATGATATCAGTATCGAACTGGATTTGACCCCCAATCGTGGTGATTGCCTCAGTGTCCGTGGTTTGAGCCGTGAAGTTGCGGTACTGAACGCCATGACGTGCACTGCGCCGCCAATCAAACCGGTTGCTGCCCAGAGTGAGTCTTGTCTGCCCATCGAAATACGGGTTCCACAAGCCTGTCCGCGCTACCTTGGCAGGGTGATTGAAGGTATTGCTATTGATGCTGAAACTCCACAGTGGATGCAGGAAAAGTTGCGTCGGTGTGGGTTGCGCAGTATCGATCCCGTAGTTGATGTTACCAATTATGTGCTGCTGGAACTGGGCCAGCCCATGCATGCCTTTGATCTTGATCAGCTGACTGGGGGCATCTGTGTCCGCATGGCAGAGGCCGGGGAGAAGCTGGTGCTTCTGGATGGCAAGCAACTGAGTCTTGAGCGCGACACCATGATAATCGCCGATCACGACAAGGCCCTGGCCCTGGCAGGCATTATGGGTGGTATGGCATCAGCGGTCAGTAGTGCTACCCGGAACATTTTTCTTGAATGTGCATTTTTCTCGCCACTTGCTGTAGCCGGCAAGGCCAGAAGTTATGGTCTGCATACAGATTCCTCGCATCGCTACGAGCGTGGGGTTGACCCTGAGCTACAGGCTTTGGCCATGGAGAGGGCCACCGAATTATTGCTCGCCATTGCCGGCGGGCGTCCCGGGCCCGTGACAGGCCAAACTGGGCAGCTTCCCGATAAGCGGGAAGTCAGCCTGCAGTTTGCCAGCATAGAAAAAATTCTTGGCATTGCTCTGGCCAGGGAAAGGGTTTTGCAGATTCTCCAGCAACTCGGGCTTGATATTGTCAGTCAGGACGAGCGCCAAGTGACACTGGGCGTGCCAAGCTGGCGCTTTGATATCGAAATGGAGGTTGATCTCATCGAGGAGTTGGCCAGGATACATGGCTACGACAAACTGCCCAAGGCGCGCAATCTGGCAGGGAATCGCCTGCAGGCAGTGCCGGAAAGTGAAATTGATCCGGCCCGGATCAAGGACCGCCTGGTAGCACTGGGTTACCAGGAGGTGATTACCTACAGTTTTGTCGAACCGGAAATAGTAAAATTACTGACTCCACAGATTGAAGCTGTCAGCCTGCAAAACCCCATATCTTCAGAAATGTCCATCATGCGCACCAGTCTGTTGCCTGGCTTGCTCAATACCTTGAAATACAATCTGAACAGACAGCATGATCGGGTGCGCCTGTTTGAATCCGGACTGGTGTTTTTGCCAAAAGAGCGTGGTATTGAACAACCGATGCGTGTAGCCGGTTTGCTTTATGGCAGTCGACTGCCGGAACAATGGGGGCAAAACAGGGAGACCGTCGATTTCTTTGATCTCAAGGGCGATGTCGAATCCCTGTTCGATCTGGGACGCAAAAACAGTTGCCTGGAGTTCAGCTCTGTTGCTGCCGAATCAGTTGCCGCCGCATTCCATCCTGGACAATGTGCGGAATTGTTGATGGATGGAGAGCATGTTGGGTTGCTGGGTGCGCTTAACCCCAAGATACAGAGGCAATTGGATATTCCGGCCAGGGTTTTCTTGTTCGAAGTGTCTTTCGATGCCCTGCGGAAAGCCTTGCTGCCTGCTTTTCAAGAGCTTTCCCGGTTTCCGGAAGTGAACAGGGATCTTGCCATCATCGTGGATCAAGAGGTAAAAAGTAGCGAAATTCTCAGTATCGTTCGACAAAATGCGGGCAATTTACTGACTAATGCAAAGATATTTGATGTCTATCAAGGTAATGCAATCGGTAAAGAGAAAAAAAGCATTGCGTTGGGCTTGACCTTGCAGCATCCTTCGCGCACTCTTGGCGATGATGATATAAACGGGATAATTAACAGTTGTGTCAAAGAGCTAGAAGACAAATTTAATGCAAAGTTAAGGAATTGACCATGGTTGACGGCGCCCTTACCAAAGCGGAAATGGCCGAGCGTTTGTTTGACGAGCTCGGGGTAAACAAGCGAGAAGCCAAGGAGCTGGTTGAACAGTTCTTTGAAGAAATCCGTTTGTCCTTGGAATCCAATGAACAGGTCAAGATCTCCGGGTTCGGAAATTTTGATCTGCGCGACAAGAAGCAGCGTCCGGGTAGAAATCCAAAAACCGGGGAAGAAATTCCCATCAGGGCCCGGCGTGTAGTGACTTTTCGGCCAGGTCAAAAATTGAAGGCGCGGGTGGAAAGCTATGCTGGAACCGAGCAATAACAACGAACTGCCAGAAATTCCCGCAAAGCGCTACTTTACGATTGGTGAGGTGGGTGAGCTTTGTGCAGTAAAGCCTCATGTATTGCGTTATTGGGAGCAGGAATTTCCGCAACTGAAGCCGGTCAAACGGCGTGGCAATCGCCGTTACTATCAGCGTCAGGATGTCGTATTGATACGTCAGATCAAATCCTTGCTTTACGATCAGGGTTTTACCATCGGTGGAGCCCGGCAGCGCATGAACGGTTCTGACGAGCCGGTTCAGGGGGGCATCAAACCTGAGTCCCTGCGTGAGATTGTGCTGGAACTGGAAAAGGTGTTGTCGCAATTATCCTGACGGAAGCCTGCAACTTGCACAGAACTGTTGCATAGCGTCTGCTGCCAAGTATAATGCGTCGCTCAGTCAGTTGTACTGAGATGTCGGGGCATAGCGCAGCCTGGTAGCGCACCACACTGGGGGTGTGGGGGTCGTAGGTTCAAATCCTGCTGTCCCGACCAATTTTCAACC
>JAVVEG010000014.1:0-7059 GCA_032251455.1 Pseudomonadales bacterium
CGGCAGTGGCCCAGAAAAGGCCTGAATTCCACAAACCCCTGGATCAATGCCTGCGCTTCCATATGCCACAAACCAAACTCGCGAATACCCGGGGAGTCCACCAGATCGCCGCTATTGGGCAGATGATAGAGGCGGGTAGCGGTGGTGGTATGCGTGCCTTTGTCATGACTGTGAGAGAGGGCACCGACAGCAGCGTCAGCCTGCTCGGCATGATGCGTGTCCAGGTCCAGGTCCAGGTCTGCAGCCAGGCCGCGCAAGGCATTGATGAGTGAGGATTTGCCAACCCCGGACTGCCCGACAAACACGGCAGTGGCCGCCAGCAAATGATGTCTGAGTGCGTCCAGACCCGTGCCGCTCTTGCTGGAAACAGTCAGCACCGGATAGCCAATCTGGCGGTAACGGTCCAGCATGGTTGCCAGTGCGGGATCAGGTTTTGTGTTCAATAAATCGGCCTTGTTGAGCAAGATCAATGGCCGCAGGCCACAGTGTTCAGCTGCCACCAGATAGCGGTCGATCAGTTTGTCGAAGGGCTGGGGCACTGGCGCCAGGGTGATCACCAATATATCGATGTTGGCGGCTACCGGGCGCAATTCGCCATGAGAGTTGGGCCGGCTGAGCAAGGTGCGGCGCGGCTCCTGGGCCACCACTACTCCACTGTTATCCTCATGGGGGTGCCAGATTACCCGGTCCCCGGTAACCAGTGCGGGCAGGTTGCTGCGTTGATGGCAGCGGAAAACCTGTCCACGGGTGTCATCTTCCGCCAGTGATTCGATATCCAGTTGTTGTCCGTAATGGCAAATGACCAGGCCGGGGGTATCCAGCCCGTCTCCCGTGCCCGCTACGGTTTCCTGTCCTGGGGTTTGCTCAGGCTGTTGGGCAGGGTTTGTTTCCGGCAAACACGCATTATCCGTCGTGGCACGTTTGCCATGTGCCTGTTGTTTGCTGCTGATGCGGCGCAGCTGTTGCTGGTTCAGTTTTCGTCGGGCCATAAGAAGAGCGATTCTATCCTATGTGGGTCAGCTTGACAGCCTGTGTAGACAGGCTGGATCAGAAGTTGCTTGTGCTTATGAGAGTTGCTTATGTCAGCAGCAAGGCTCTGCTACAATCGGCGCAGCATACCTTGATAAGTGAGACGTCCAATCATGAGCCCGGTTGACAGCAAAATGAACCTGATCTGGATAGATCTGGAAATGACCGGATTGTATCCGGACACTGACCGAATCATTGAAATAGCAACAATCGTGACGGATTCAGACCTGAACCTGATAGCCGAAGGGCCGGTCATGGCCATCAGACAATCCGATGCCGCGCTGGCTGCAATGGATGAATGGAATCAGACTACACATGGCGCTTCAGGCCTGATTGAACGGGTCAGGCAGAGCCGATTCGATGAACAGCAGGCTGAGGCGCTGACACTGGAATTCCTGGCCCGTCATACGGAACAGGGAACATCACCGATGTGTGGCAACAGCATTGGTCAGGACCGTCGTTTCCTGGTCAAATACATGCCGCAGCTGGAGGCCTATTTCCATTACCGCAACCTCGATGTCAGCACGGTCAAGGAATTGGCCCGACGCTGGCGACCAGAAGTGTTGGCGGGTCTCAGCAAACAGTCAAGCCACCAGGCCATGGATGATATCCGCGACTCGATTATTGAGCTGAAACATTATCGCGATCATTTTTTCAGGCTTTGATGTTGTGCCAGTGCCCATTCGACATGCTCACGAACCAAAGCTGAAGAATCATGCTGTCTGGCCTGCAGGGCGGTGATTACAGGAATGGTGCCCGGTGCATTACCCAGGCCGACGGCAATGTTGCGCAACCAGTTTTCATAACCAATACGCCTGATGGCAGAACCTTCCGTGTGCTGCATGAATTCCGTCTCGCTCCAATGAAACAGCTCCACCAGGGTACTGCTGTCGAGCCGGGCACGCGGTGAAAAATCGGCCTCCTCACTGGGCGTGGTGAACTTGTTCCAGGGGCAGATCAGCTGACAGTCATCGCAACCAAAGATCCGGTTCCCTATCAAGGGTCGCAGCTCTGGCGGGATGCTGCCTTTCAGTTCGATGGTCAGGTAAGAGATGCAACGGCGCGCATCCAGTATATTGGCCGCAACAAAAGCCTGGGTTGGACAAATCTCGAGGCAGGCGGTGCAACTGCCACAATGCGCCTCGGCCTGCTCATCAACCGGCAGGGGTAAATCGGTGAACAACTCGCCCAGGAAAAACCATGAACCGGCCTGCTTGTTGATCAGCATGGTGTTCTTGCCAATCCAGCCGAGCCCCGATTTTTCCGCCAGTGCCCGCTCCAGCACAGGGGCACTGTCGACAAAGGCGCGGTAGCCAAACCCGCCGATCTTGTCGCTGATTCTGTCTGCCAGCCGCTGCAGGCGTTTGCGAATCAGTTTGTGGTAGTCACGACCCCTAGCGTAGCGTGAGACATAAGCCTGGCTGCCATCCTGCAACGGTGTGAACGAGTTGTCCCGGCTGCGGGCATAATCCATGCGCACACAGATCGCCCGCAGGGTGCCCGGCAAGAGAGTGGCCGGTTCCGCCCGCAACGCCCGATGCCTGGCCATGTAATGCATTTCGCCGTGGTAATTGTTGGCGAGCCAGTCGTCCAGATGGGCAGCATGCTTTTCGACATTGACATCGCTAATGGCGAGCTGCTGAAAACCCAGTTCCATGCCCCAGGTTTTAATCTGCACAGACAGTTGTTGCAGTTCGCTTGCAGACAGGCTGGAAGTCATTGCCTTATCTGCCTTGAGGCTGGCGCTGGTGTTAGAGAGCACACAGTATATCCGCCGCTTTTTGTAGGGTTGAGTCAGCCTTGCAGAAGCAAAAGCGGATGACTCTGCTGTCCGGACTCTGCTGGTAGAAAGGAGACAGGGGGATGGCGGCAACGCCGCAATTGCGGGTCAGATGTTCCGCAAATTCCAGGTCTGGCATCTCACTGATGGCGCTGTAGTCGACACACTGGAAATAGGTGCCGGCAGAGGGTTTGAACTGAAAACGCGAACTGCTCAGCAGCGCACAGAAGTGGTCACGCTTGGCCTGGTAAAAAGCCGGTAGCTGCAGGTGATGCTCAGGGCATTCGGCCATGAAGTCGGCGATGGCGTACTGCAGGAAACTGGTGGAGGTGAAAGTGACGAACTGATGTACCTTTCTGAACTCGGCCATCAAGGTGGCCGGTGCCACGCAATAAGCGATTTTCCAGCCGGTGGCATGGTAGGTCTTGCCGAAGGAGAAAACGGCAAAGCTGCGTTGCTTCAGCTCCTCATGGCTGAGCACGCTATGGTGCTGCTGGCCGTCGAACACCATGTGTTCATAGACTTCGTCAGAGAGTACATAGACCGGATGGTCACGGATGACAGCGGCAAGCTGGTCCAGCTCTGCCCGGCTCAATACCGCACCACTGGGGTTGTGGGGGGAGTTGATGATGAGCAGGCGTGTGCGCGGATTCAGGGCCTCGGCCAGCGCTTCCCAATCGATGCGGTAGTCGGGCAGTTGCAGAGGCAAATGTACCGGAACGCCACCAGCCAGACGTATGGCCGGGTCGTAGCTGTCATAGGCCGGGTCGAACAGAATAACCTCGTCGCCGGCCTGAACCACGGCCTGGATGACATCAAACAGGGCCTCGGTAGCACCGGAGGTCACCGTTATTTCCTGATCCAATTGTGCCTGATGAGCGTACAGTTGCTGGAGTTTGATGGCGATCTGCTCCCTCAGCTCAGGCACGCCGATCATGGGAGGATACTGATTGTGACCCCTGCCAAGATGGTCGATGACCAGTTCCCGCAAACGCTGCGGACAATCAAAATCAGGGAACCCCTGGGAAAGATTGATGGCCTGACAGTCCTGGGCCAGCTTGCTCATGACGGTAAAGATGGTCGTACCGACGTCGGGCAGTTTGCTGTTCAGGGACATGCGCAGGGGTAGTTGTGGGGCTGATCGGGCCTGGGTGCTCAACGGGTTTTCCTCACCATGCTTTCTTCATCATTCAAACGGCTACAGGTATAGTGTACTCCATAAGGCGGGCAGAATAAGACCTGTAGACTAAGGGCTGCAAGACAGAGCCCGTAAGACAAGACCCGTAAGACAAGACCCGTAAGACAAGGCCTGCAAGCAACAAAGGCTGTAACAAAGAACCCACAATCAAGTCCTAAAGGAATTTAAGCCAATGGCAGGCAATGGAACAGGGGAGCCAGACATGGCAAAAGCAGTATCTCCCGATAATGGAAAGACATCCACCGATTCAGCGCAAGCGCTCCAGGGTCGATCGCTGCAAGGTGAGCCCCCTCAGGTTGAACCCCCCCAGGTTGAACCAGAGTGGCCACAGGGCCGGGCATTCAGTCTGCCGCAACTGGATATTGCGGCTGGCCGCGATGCGCTGCTGGCTTATTTTGACAATACCTGGGCGTTGACCGAAACCCTGTTCTCGTCACTCAACTGCGAGGAGGCCTATTACCGTCGGCCCTATCACAAGACCCGACATCCGCTGATTTTCTACTACACTCATCCGGTCACGTTTTACATCAACAAGCTGCTTGTTGCCGGCCTGATCAGCGAGCCCGTGAATCCGCATTTTGAAATGCTGTTCGAGACCGGTGTGGATGAGATGAGCTGGGATGATCTGCACGAAGGTGAACAGGATATCTGGCCGACACTGGCAGAGGTGCAGGCCTACCGCAGGCAGGTGCGGGAGATCGTCAGGCACATCATTCTCACCCATGCCGAATTTGAACATCCGATAAGCCAGCGCAGTCCAGGCTGGGCGCTGGTGATGTGCTTCGAGCACGAACGCATCCATCTGGAGACATCCAGTGTGCTCATCCGCGAACTGCCCCTGGAGCTGCTGCGCCAACCTGCGAGCTGGCCCGAATTGCCAGCCGGTATCCGCAGCAATCCGCGCTTTATAAAACCGCTTGCGGGCTCACATTACCCTCAATCCAATCCCCTGGTCAGCATACCAGCCCAGACTGTCCGGGTTGGCAAGCCGGCAGATTGGCCCACTTTTGGCTGGGATAATGAATACGGCAGGGAAAGCAGGAAAGTAGCGGGTTTCAAAGCCAGCAAGATGCTGATCAGCAATGGGGAATTTTATGAATTTGTCAGCTCTGGCGCCTATCTGAATGAAAAATACTGGAGCCCGCAGGGTTGGGCCTGGCGCCGATTCCGCAACACCCGCTGGCCAACATTCTGGGTGCAGGATGGGCCGGTTGGTTCGCACCGCTACAAGCTGCGCACACTGTTCAGTGTCGAAGCCATGCCCTGGGACTGGCCGGCAATAGTGAATTATTACGAAGCCAGGGCGTATTGTGCCTGGCGCAGTGAGCGTGATGGGGTCAGCCCGCCCTATCGACTCTTGCAGGAAAAAGAACATCTGGCGCTGCGCGATGAGGCCGTGCAGAGCGATCCGGTGATGCTGCCCCTGACCGAGGCGCCGCTGATCAACCACCAGCTGCGTCATGGCAGCGAGGGGCCGGTTGATCAGTTCCAGCTCAATGCCCGCGGGGTGCATGATGTGCTGGGAAATGTCTGGCAATGGTGTGAGGATAGTTTCCATCCACTGGAGGGTTTCGAGATTCATCCGTATTACGTGGATTTCAGCACCCCCTGTTTCGATGGCGAGCATCAGATGATACTGGGCGGTTCCTTTATCAGTACCGGCGATGAGGCCAGCATTTGGGCCCGCTTCCATTTCCGCCCGCATTTCTTCCAGCATGCCGGTTTCCGGCTGGTGCAGGGCAACCCGGCTGCCGAGCGTGAAGACGGTGACAAATATGAAACCGATGCCGTGTTGAACCAGTACATGCTGTTCCACTGGGGTTCGGCCGAGGAACAGCGGGACCAGGAAATCAGCGCAGGTGTCGGGCACCCGCAAACCGAAAATTTCATGCTGACCATGGCGGGCCTGACCAGCCGGTTTGCCGATAACAGCTCAGCAGTGCTCGATCTGGGTTGTGCTGTTGGCCGCGCCAGCTTTGAACTGGCCAGGGATTTCGCCCAGGTCGTGGGTCTGGATTACAGTCATGCTTTCGTTGATACGGCCGAAAAGCTGCGTAAGGAAGGCAGGCTGGGCTATCAGCGCCTTGAAAGTGGGCGCCATACCACGGCCCTGCAGGCCCGGGTTGATCCGACTATCGATTGTCAGCGGATCAGTTTTATTCAGGGTGATGCCGGTGCGCTAGATCGCGACCGCTTGCGGCAGTTGCTGAAGCCGGGCAGCGCGGGTTTTGATGCCGTTTTGCTCAGTAACCTGCTCTGTCGGCTGCCAGATCCCGCTGCCTGTTTGCGTCAGTTCACGGGCATGGACTCCCTGTTGGCCGAAAACGGCGTGCTGGTCTTCGCCTCACCCAATACCTGGCTGCAGCAATACACCTCGCCGGACAATTTCATCGATGCGCCGGATAATCAGGCAACCTTGCACAAGCTCGGCCAGTTGCTGCCGGGCTTTGAGCTGCTACACTCACAGGATCTGCCCTTCATGATCCGTGAGCATCGGCGCAAATACGAGTATGTTGTCAGCCAGGTATCCATCTGGAAGCGTATCGGTTCCTGAAGTCTGTGGTGACAATCTCAAAGCCGGTTGTCACAAAAACCGGTTGTCGCCAAAGCCAGTTGTCGCCAAAGCCAGTTATCAGAGTGCCCGGCAGGCCTCGGCCGCCAGTTCGAATGAACGCAGCCGTTGCGCCGGGTCGAAGATATGTCCGCTGAGCATCACCTCATCCACCTGGGTGCGAGCCAGAAAGGCAGCCAGACCGGCTTTCACCTGTTCCGGGTCGCCCACTACCGCCTCCGCCAGCGCTTCTGCCACGCCCGCCAGTTCAAGTGCGCTGACATGCTGCTCGATGTTGTCGATGGGTGGTTTTAGCGGCCCTGGTGTGCCCCGACGCAGGGCGATGAACTGCTGCTGCACTGAACTCATCAGATACCGGGCCTGGGCTTCTGTCTCGGCAGCAAAGACGGGGATGGCTGCCATGGCATAAGGTTTCTGCAACTGTGCCGAGGGTTTGAAACGTTCCCGGTAAAGCGACAATGCCTGCATCAGATAAGCCGG
>JAVVEG010000014.1:7159-87568 GCA_032251455.1 Pseudomonadales bacterium
CCCCAGGTCGATGCGACCGGGATACAGCGCGGCCAGGGTGCCGAACTGTTCGGCAATCACCAGTGGCGCGTGATTGGGCAGCATGATGCCCCCCGAGCCTACCCGCATGGTATGTGTAGCCTCGGCAATATGGCCGATCAAAACGGCGGTTGCTGCGCTGGCGATACCAGTCATATTGTGATGCTCTGCCAGCCAGAAACGGTGATAGCCGAGTTTTTCGGCATGGATGGCCAACTGACGGGAATTGTGCAGGGCCTGGCTGACAGTGCTGCCCTGGGTGATGGGGGCAAGATCCAGCAGGGAATAGGGGGTCATGGATACTCCTGTTTATGCTTTTCAGACAGCTTAAGCCGATGCGTGGTCAAGGCTGGGAGATTGGTGGCATCAATCCGTCACCTTGTCGACACTGCGGCCTGGCGCTATTGAATAATCGGTGTAGTTGGATTAGGCTCAATGCCCACTATTCTAACGGTATTGTAAAAAAGCTTCCTGAAAGAATCGCTCCGGGAATGCCTGTGTTGACAACGGAAATAGCTCTCTGAGGAGAATAATGTGAAAAAACAAGTTCTTGTACCAATAACACTGGCAGCTGCCGTTGCTGGCAGTCTGGCCTTGCAGGCCTCTGCTGCCAACAATGACGGCTATGTGGCTCCGCGCACCGAATGGGGTCACCCGGAAATTCGTGGCGTCTGGAATTTCAGTTCGAATACCCCGATGGAAAGACCAAGGGAATATGCCGATCATGAATTTCTCACTCCTGAAGACGTGATTGCACGTGACCGTCGTGCTGCCGAACTGGCCGAAGCGGGTGATGGCCAGTCAGCCCAGGGCGGTGTGGGTGGCTATAACCAGTTCTGGGTAGAAGGTTTGCCGCAGGATCTGAACCTGCGTACCTCCATCATTATCGATCCGCCGAACGGGCGTCTGCCACCACGGGTTGAAGGCGCACCCATTGCCTTTGGTGGATTGGGGCCGGATACCACCGGAGAGCGTCCTGTTCGCTTCACCGTGGGCGGCATTGGCAAGGACGGCCCTGAGGACAGAGGGCTGTCCGAGCGTTGCCTGCTGGGTTTCAACTCGGTGCCTCCGTTTCTGCCCAGCATGTACAACAATAATGTGCAGCTGTTCCAGAACAAGGACCATGTGGTGATTTTCAACGAGATGATCCATGAAGCACGTATTGTTCCTATCGATGACCGCCCACGTCTGCCGGAAGAAGTCAGTCAGTGGACCGGTGATTCCCGAGGCTACTGGGATGGCGAGACCCTGGTTGTCGAAACCACCAATTTCACCGACAAAACCCAGACTTTCCGCGGTACCGGCATCGGCGCCAATATGCATCTGACTGAACGCTTTACCCGTGTTGCTGATGACAGGGTCGAGTATGAGTTCACCGTCAATGATCCTCAGGCCTATGCCGCTCCGTTCACCGGAGTCGTGCCCATGTTCCGTTCCGAAGGCGAAATGTATGAATATGCCTGCCATGAGGGCAACTACGGCATGGTCAATATTCTTCGTGGCGCCCGTGTCGATGAAGGACTTTGGGATTTCGAGCGTAACGAAGTCATCCAGCCCTGATAGTTCCCTGAAATTTTGGTCTCTCCCAAGCCTGCGCCTTGCAGCCAGGCTTGGGACAGGCTGATGAATCCTATTATCCGGGCTCGCCCCGGCTACAGTTATCAATAAAGGTCGTCCATGAAAACAATACTCTCTAAATTCTCAGTCACTGCCACTGCGCTGGCAGTGCTGGGTTTCACCAGTTTCGTCTCCACTTCCTTGCAGGCACAGGATCTGCCCCGTACACCCGATGGCAAACCGGACCTGAATGGTATCTGGCAGACCATGGGCACAGCCCACTGGGATCTTGAAGGACATGCCTCCCGCCCTGGTCCCATCGTTGAGGCAGGTGCCCTGCTGGCGATTCCAGGTGGTCAGGGTGTCGTGGAAGGGGGCAGGATTCCCTATAAGCCTGAAGCCCGAGCCAGGAAAGAAATGCTGCAGGCCAACTGGATCGAAGAAGACCCATTGGTGAAATGCATGTTGCCTGGCGTGCCCAGAGCCACCTATTTGCCGTATCCCTTCCAGATATTCCTGGCGCCAGATGCCACATTGATCACTTATCAGTTCGCCGGTGCTGATCGCATCGTCCACATGGATTCAGATACGGAAGCCCAGGTGGAAAGCTGGATGGGGCATAACTCCGGGCGTTGGGAGGGTGATACTCTGGTCATCGATGTTAGCGGTCAGGTACCCAATACCTGGTTTGATCATTCCGGCAATCACCACAGTGGCTGGTCCACTCACGTGCAGGAACGCTACACCATGGTGGATGCCAATACCATTCAGTATGAGGCCACCATCACCGACCCGGAAACCTATACCGAGCCATGGACGATTAGCATGCCTGTGTACCGTCGCCGGGAACCCAATCTGGTCATGCTCGAGTTCAAGTGTGTCGAGTTTGTCGAAGAACTGCTGTATGGTCATTTGCGGGCACCAGGGACAAACTGAGGTCCCCAGTCTGAAGCCAGATCAGCATGCCTGTGCCCAATCAGGTGTGCTGGTTTTGAGCTGTTTCCGGCCAGAGATTATTCTGGCAGTGTAATTCCTTGCCTGACCAGGGTTTCAAAGCTGGTCATGGGCAGGGGTTTACTGAACAGATAGCCCTGAAAGGCATCACACCCCAGCTTACGCAGGCATTCAAATTGTTCCAGGGTTTCAACACCTTCAGCGATCACCTGTTTCCCCAGTGCGTGTGACATTTCAATAATGGCTTTGATAATGGAGATATCAGTCTGCGGTGAGACGATACTCTGAACAAAGGACTGGTCGATCTTCAATTCGCTCACGGGCAGCTGGTTCAGATAGGCCAGCGAGGAATAGCCGGTGCCGAAATCATCAATCGAAAAATGCAGACCCAGTTGCCGCATGGAGTCAAGATTGGCAGTAATCGTGTCTGAGTTTTCAATCAGAATACTTTCAGTCAGCTCCAGTATCAATAGTTCCGGCGACAACTGGTGCTGATCGAGACCGCTTTTGATGTGAACATGCAGGTGCTCGGTATGAAGCTGTTCAGCACTCAGATTGATACTGAGTCTGAGCCTGTTGCCAGGCATGGTGTCCTGCCATCTTTTCAGGGCCAGCAGGGCAGTGTCCAGTACCCAGTCGCCGATGGCGATTATCTGGCCGGTTGCTTCCGCCAGGGGGATGAACTCATCGGGTGACACAAGCCCCCTCTGGGGGTGATGCCAACGAATCAGCGCCTCGGCCCCGATGATGATTCCCTGCTGGTTGGTCTGCGCCTGATAATAAAGTTCAAATTGCCTTTCCTCTATGGCAATGCGCAACTCCTGCTCCAGAGAAACCCGACTGCTGAAGGTTTGCTGCATGGAGGGATCAAAGAAGTTGATACGGTTTCTTCCGGATTCCTTGGCCAGATTGGTGGCAATATCGGCTTGTTTGAGTATTTCCATACCGTTGGTCTTTTGTGAACCAAAAATGGCTACTCCGATGCTGCAGGTGATAAAGAAATCCTGATTTTGTAACTGGAATGGCAAACTTACCAGGGCAATGATTCTTTCTGCCGCAGCCTGGGTAAATCCGACAGCATCCTTGAGACTTTTATTGGGCAGGTCCAGCGTGGCAATAAATTCGTCACTGCCGTTGCGTGCCAATATCCGGAACAGGTTACTCAAACCGCTGAGCCGATGGGCGACCTGGACCAACAGTTTATCGCCAGCATCATGCCCCAGGGTATCGTTGATATTCTTGAACTGATCCAGGTCAATATACAGTAATGCCCCAAAATGACCGAGGCCCAGACTTTCTTCGATCTGCTGTTGCAACTTCTCCATGAGCTGTTGTCTGTTGGCCAGACCGGTCAGGGGGTCGTAATAGACCAGCTGATGAATGCGATCCTCGGCTTGCTTGATGGCAGTGATTTCAATGAAGCCCGCAACGTAATTGACGACCTCCTCATTCTTGTTGCGCACCGCTGTGATGCACAGTTTCTGTGGATATATCTGTCCATTTTTTCGTTTGTTCCAGATCTCCCCCCGCCAGACACCGGTCTCTTTTAATGATTGCCACATGGTTTGGTAGAAGTTTTCATCATGCAGGCCGGATTGCAGAAAAGTGGGCGTCCTGCCTTTGATTTCGGCTTCGGTATACCCCGAACTTTCCGTGAAACTGCGGTTGACCTTGAGAATTTTCTGGGCGGCATCCGTGATCATGATGGCTTCCTGGGATTCAAAGGCAATCGCTGCAATGCTCAATTCACGTTGTGCGTGGATACGTTCGGTGACATCGGTTGCCAGTGACAAGACCAGGTGTTGCTCGGGCAGGGGAATATTCTGTGCAGTCACATAACGGATGACTTCGCCATTGCGGGTGATCGGGACATCATGCCAGATCATTGCCCTGGCATCGCCAGATTGGCTGTCAGTGATGACCCGCTTGCGGATGTCCTCACGAAACACCTTATCTTCGTAGACAATTTCCCAGAATCGGGAGGAATCCGTCAATGCCTGTCGGGTGGTGCCATAAATTTCGGCAAAGCGCTCATTCATATAGCTGAAATGAACTTCATCGCCGACCGTGTTCATGGCCACTCCGATGGGGAGATTGTCCAGTGCTGTTTGAATGAACTCATGGCTCTGGTCGAGTTCGCGTTGCAGACGCCGGGCCAGGATGATCCGCACCAGTTCTGTACCCAGCAAGCGTGTGCTCTTGATGTCATTCTCATTGAAGTCATGAAAGAAGCCGCCGATACCCAGCAGCATTCGGGTTTGTCCGTCTACCTGAATCGGCACCACGGCCAGGCCGTTTATGCGGCAATCGCTTGCAGTGCCAACTGTTTGGGCAGGCAAGTGAACCAGGCTGTTGATGAGCAGGGCGTTACCTGCACGGGTGCTGTCTGAGCAGATGTCTGCGGCGGTAATGGTCTGTGCCGGTTCAGCAGTCTCCTGCGCGTGTACCGGCTGGTTGGAAGGACTGTTGGCATACAGCACCACGGGCCTGCCCTCAGCAGTGATTTCATGTAGCAGGTCGAGTTTGTGGGGTATAAGGTCCTTGAGTATGGCCAGCGTGTGCTGGATCAATGCGTTTTCGTCCAGATGCCTGTCCAGCATGGTCAGATCGAACAGGGCTTGTGTTCTTTTTTCCTCCAGGTGTCTTTCGGTAATATCACGGACCAGCAGGATGTAACGGTTCTCGGGGAATTTGCCCGTTTCGACGGCACGCCCGGAAATTTCATACCAGCGGCGTCCACCAGGCTGATCGAGCCAGTACTGCCGGCCCATGCTGTATCCGCTTTGATCAATATCCCTGATGGACTGATGACAGGCATCGACGGCCTGTTCAGGAATGAAGTCAAACAGGTTGCGGTGGAGAAACTCTTCGGGACTGGCCAGTAGTCGGGTATATCCGGAGTGGAAATTATGAACGATGCCGTCTGCACTGATCTCGAACATCATATCCGGCAGGGCATCCAGGGTTGCCTGCAGGCGATTCTGCAACTGGGCAGCCTGCTGGAAAGGAACGGTGATGGCAGTGAAGACCAGGGCTTTATAAAGGAAAAGATAAGCGATGATCTTGTAGAGATGTCCAATCAGGTTATAGCCATCGCTGACCTGGGTGTAGAGCGTAAACAGCAGTTCGCTCATGGCCATGATGGCAACAGCTGTGAACAGGGCGCTGGGATTGATCAGCCCGGGACGGGAGCGCCGATGCCAGATGATAAAGGCCGTGATGAGGTGCAGGGCAATGACCAGATACTCAATGCCAAGCTTGGTCGCAGTCAGACCACGTGGCTCCTCATACATGGTGGGTATGAGTTCAGGTGCGAAAAAAATGATCAGGTGTATGGCCAGGACCAGCAGAAGAGTCAGTGCCAGCAGCAGGTTGCGAGTGGAAGTGACTTCCGTCTTGTGCCAGGACATCAAGGTCAGGGTCAGCAGTCCGCTGGCTGCGAACAGACGGGCAGCCAGCCAGAAGTGAATGGCTTTTTCCGGACTGCTGGGCGTAATGAAAGCTGGCATGCCAGAAAAGGAAAGGGCATGGGAGAAGTCGAGTATGGCAACGCCGACAAAGGCACAGGCAATGACGGCAGAGGACTGCAATCTGGTTGTTTCGTAGGCATTCCAGCATACGGCAAAAATCAGCACCGAGACCACGACGGCAAGCGATTCCATCAAGGTGTGCAGTGGCAGGTAATTGGCGAGATCAGACGAGACAGCAGGAGGAAACAGGGTCACCGCCAGCAGACCCAGCAATAACAGCAGGAGCAGCGGCATATTCCGGGAGATATGCTGCTGATGCGTATCAAGAATGGTCTCTGGTTCTTCCTTTACCATGATTTATTCTTGTAGTTTGATCGTACTTTGGGTTGTAATCTGAAAGCAGACCTGTGGCGGAGTTTACAGAAAAGAAACAGTCATTAGCCAGAGAATATTGCAGGAGCTACTTTTTGTCTGACCAGAAACTCCTTGAATTTGAGCATCTCATCCAGATCAATGATCCGCAGCGTCCGGATATTGCCTTCATCAGCCGCGCTCAGCTGTGGGGTGGGCTGGTTTTCCGGGCCAGGTATCCCGATCGGTTCAATCCGTCTCTGGAATGTCATATCGAAGCGGAGCATACCTCAGGTTTTACCCGGGTGATCCGCGTCGGTGATACGGTGATGCACGATGAAGTCAACCTGATCGGGCTGAGTACCATCAATACCCGGCTATCAGCCGGGACAGACAATCTGCAGGCGGAAAGCATCACGCGAATCGAAGAACCGGAGCCAGGTGCCTTGTTTGTCCGCTTTGTCTACCGACGGGACTCACTTGCCCGTACTGACGAGGCCAACTACGATGACATGCTGAAATCTGCCTACCTGCAGATGGATCGGGATGCCATCAGATTGCTGCGAGAATGGTTTGCAAATGGCTGGGATCCTGGCCAGCCATGGCAATGAAATGCGGGTTCAGCAAGGACTCCTTCTGGTTGTAGCGCAGGGGACTGAAGTCGGGCTGATAGATTTCACCGCCCGCCGCCCGCAAAATGGCATGGGCAGCGGCGGTATCCCATTCGCTGGTTGGTGCCAGGCGGGCATACAGATCTGCCTTGCCCTCTGCCAATAGACAGATCTTGAGGGAGCTGCCCATATTGACCAGCTCGATCCGGGGGTAATGTGCTTGCAGTTGCGTCAGTATTCTGGTCAGTGCCTCCCCGCCGTGCCTGCGACTGGCCACAACCCGCAGGGTGTGGTCGTGATCAGCGGCTGGCCACGAGCCCGAGCTGATTCTGAGTGCAGGCTCCTGTTGGTCCTGACGCCAGGCACCGAGGCCATCAAAGCCGAAATAACAGCAGCCAGTCACCGGAACCAGCACGACTCCCAATACCGGCTCTCCCTTTCGCACCAGGGCAATATTGACAGTGAATTCACCGTTGCGACTGATGAACTCCTTGGTGCCATCCAGCGGGTCCACCAGCCAATAGCTCGACCAGTGTTGCCGTTGCTGCCAGGCTGTGGCAGCTGACTCCTCGCTGAGTATCGGGGTATCGGGGGTGAGTGCATGCAAAGCCTGCATAATGAGTTCATTGGCTCGTGTGTCAGCCTCGGTCAACGGCGAATCATCGGATTTAATACTGACATCAATGTGGGCACCATGGGCATAGACCTGCATGATTTCGTGTCCGGCCCTGCGGGCAATATCGGCCACAGCCATCATCAGCTTCTGTTCATCCATACTGGATTGCTCCTGTTGGTTTATCCGGCAATGTTTTAAAATGTGAGCCGATTCCCTCTTATGGCAATCCATCATGGCAATGCAAGCTCATGATCATGCGACAACACCTGAAGGAAACTGCTGCATGCTAACATGGCCGGACATAGATACAGTGATGTTTGACATGGACGGTACCCTGCTGGACCTCCACTTTGACAATTATTTCTGGCAGACCCTGGTGCCCACCGTCTACGGCGCTCAACAAGGCATCAGTGCCGAACAGGCGGCGCTCAGCATCCACCGCCAGTACGCTGACCAGCACGGCAGTCTGAACTGGTATTGCATGGATTACTGGGGCAGGACCCTGAACCTGGATATTGCCAGCCTGAAGTTCGAGCACCGGCACCGGATTGCCCTGCGTCCCCATGCGCTCAGTTTTCTGCAGAGTCTGCAGGGGCTCGACAAACAGGTTTTTCTGGTGACCAATGCCCATCCCGACAGTCTCAAGCTCAAGCTGGCACATACCGGCATAGGCTCTTATTTTGCCCACACCATCAGCTCACACACGCTGGGTCTGGCCAAGGAGCACGCCGGATTCTGGCAGAGCCTGCAGAACATCACCAGCTTCGTGCCCGAACGAACCTTGCTGATAGACGATAATCTTGCCGTGTTGCAGCAGGCGCGCCGGGAAGGTATCGCTCACCTGCGTGCCATCCGTCAACCGGACAGCAGTCAGCCACCATTACCGGCCACAGAATTTGTGCAGATAGAGGATTTTCGCCATGTCATCCCGGCTTCCTGAAAAAACGTTTGCACAGGCACCCGAAAAAGTCAGGCTGGATAAATGGCTGTGGGCAGCCAGATTGTTCAAGACCAGGGCGCTGGCCAAGGCTGCCATAGAAGGCGGCAAGGTGCAGTCGCAGGGGCAACGCCTGAAAGTGGCCAAGGAAATAAGCCGGGGCATGGTATTGCAGGTACGCCAGGGCTACGATGAAAAAACCTTGCTGGTAACCGGTCTGTCCGAACAGCGTCGTGGTGCCGCCGAAGCCCAGGCCCTGTATCAGGAGACGGAAGAAAGTCTGTTGCAGAGACAAAACCAGGCTGAGCAGCGCCGGCTGCAGGCGGTCCTGCAACAACCTCAGGGCAAACCGGACAAGCGTGCTCGCCGCCTGCGCCAGGGCATGAAACACCAGTCTCAATAGCCCGTGAAAAGGCGCTGGATGCAATGGTATTCAGCAAGATGTTTTTTTGCCATAATGCCGTCCTTTAGCCTGGGAGCAGTTGCATGAGCCAAGTCACCCGCGAGACCATCAAGGAGTCCAGCCGGACGCTCTACCGTAACCCTGCTCCCAGCCAGCTGGTCGAAATGGCACTGCAGCGCAGAGAGGGAAAACTGGCTGACAATGGTGCCCTGGTGGTCACTACCGGACACAGAACCGGGCGCAGCCCCAAAGACCGGTTTATCGTCCAGGAACCCTCCACTGAAAAACTTATCGACTGGGGCGTGGTCAACCAGCCGTTTGCGCCGGAAAAGTTTGATGCGCTCTGGCAACGGGTGAACGACTACCTGTCGGATGCAGATATCTTTATCTCCGATTTGCATGTTGGTGCACACCCTGAACATTATCTGCCGGTTTGTGTTACCACTGAATATGCCTGGCACAACCTGTTCGGCAGCACCTTGTTCATCAAGGCTGATGACTACAATCCCAAACAGAAAAGAGTCTGGCAGATCGTCAGTGCGCCTGGTTTTGTCTGTGACCCGGAGCGCGATGGCACCAACAGCGATGGCGCGGTCATCATCAATTTTGCCGAATGCAAGGTTTTGCTGGCAGGCATGCGCTATGCCGGGGAAATGAAAAAATCCATGTTCTCGGTGCAGAATTTCCTGTTGCCAGCCATGGATGTGTTGCCCATGCACTGCTCGGCCAATGTGGGCGAAAAGGGAGATGTCTGTCTGTTCTTTGGACTTTCCGGGACCGGGAAAACCACACTCTCTGCCGATGCGAACCGATTTCTGATTGGTGATGATGAACACGGCTGGGGCAAGGATACCGTTTTCAATATTGAAGGTGGCTGCTATGCCAAGTGCATAGATCTGAGCCAAAAGAATGAACCGGTCATCTGGGATGCGATCAAGTTTGGTGCAGTGATTGAAAATGTAGTTATCGACGAACGCACGCGAACGGCAGACTACAGCAATACCAGTCTTACCGAGAACAGCCGGGCCTGTTATCCCTTGACTCACATCAAGGCGCGGGTACCAGAGAACCGGGCTGGTGAGCCGAAAGCCATCATTTTTCTCACCTGTGATCTGACCGGAGTTCTGCCCCCGGTATCGATCCTGTCCAAGGAGGCGGCGGCCTATCACTTCCTCAGCGGCTATACAGCGTTGGTGGGTTCCACCGAGGTCGGTTCCGGTGATGGAATCAAGTCTACCTTTTCCACCTGTTTCGGAGCCCCTTTCTTTCCGCGTCCGGCTGGTGTCTACGCTGAACTGCTGATCAAGCGAATAGAGGAGTTCGGCAGCCAGGTCTATCTGGTCAACACCGGTTGGACGGGCGGGCCGCACGGCGTTGGCCAACGGTTCAGCATCCCGGCCACCCGGGCAGTGATTGCAGCAGTACAAAGCGGCGCCTTGCACGATGTAGGCACCGAACATCTGCCCGGGATCAACCTCCGCATTCCCAGAGCGGTGCCGGGTGTAGACAGCCGCTTATTGAATCCACGCAATACCTGGGCAGACAAGTCGGCCTATGATGCCAAGGCTGCGGATTTGATCGGCCAGTTCCGCACCAATTTTGCCCGTTTCAGCGTGTCTGATGCCATTGTTGCCGCCGGGCCACAAATCGAGTAATAAAATTGAGCACACAATACAATGAGTCACTGGCACATTTCTCCCTGCCCGTTTTCAAGCCCGAGTGGGTCAGGGTTGTCAGAGGAATAGAAAAGGAAAGCCTGCGGGTAACTCCTGCAGGCCGACTGGCGCAAACCGATCACCCGCGCGCATTGGGTTCAGCCCTGACGCACCCGTACATCACCACAGATTACTCGGAAGCCTTGTTGGAGCTGATCACTCCGACCGCCACCAGCATCGATGAGTGTCTGCAATTTCTTGCTGATCTGCATAATTTTGCTCTGGCCAGACTGCCTGACCAGGAAATGCTCTGGGCAGCCAGCATGCCGTGTCTGCTGGAAAGCGAGGCACAGATTCCTCTGGCCCGGTATGGCAGCTCCAATCTGGGCCGGTTGAAAACACTGTATCGGGAGGGGCTGGGGCACCGTTATGGTCGTCTGATGCAGACCATTGCCGGTATCCACTACAACTTCTCCATGCCCGAGGGGTTCTGGCCGGAATATCGTGCGCTCAAGGGTGCAAAAGAGTCTCTGCAGGAGTTTCAGACCGGGCAATACTTGCATCTGATCCGCAATTATCATCGCTACTCCTGGTTGCTGGTTTATCTTTTCGGGGCTTCGCCAGCCGTGTGCAAGTGTTTTACCAGGGGTCGCAGCCATGACCTGGAAGAGTTTGACAGTGCCACCTTGTTCAAGCCCTACGCCACCTGTTTGCGCATGGGTAACCTGGGCTACAAGAGCGAGGCGCAGAAATCCTTGTTTGTGTGCTACAACGAACTGGACAACTATATCGAGTGCCTGCAGGAAGCCATGTCGATTCCTTATCCGGCGTACGAGCAGCTTGGTCTAATGCGGGGTCAGAACCATCTACAGATCAATACCAATCTGCTGCAGCTGGAAAATGAGTTTTACGCCACCATACGCCCGAAAAGGGTTGGCGACCCCGGGCAAAGGCCACTGGAAGTGTTGCGCGACCAGGGCATCCAGTATGTCGAGGTCAGACTGCTTGACCTGAACCCCTTTCTGCCGCTGGGGATAGATGCCGAACAGATTCGTTTTCTGGATGCTTTCCTGCTGTTCTGCCTGTTGAGCGAGAGCCCGGAGTGTCATCGCGAGGAGTATTTCGAGAATGAACGCAATCTGGCGGAAGTGGTCAATCAAGGCCGGGCAGAAGGGCTGTTGCTGAATTTTCAGGGCAGGGAAATCAGCCTGCAGGAGTGGGGTCGGCAACTGTTTGCGCAGATCATGCACAGTGCCAGCCTGCTCGATGGCACAGGCCAGCAGGCGCATCAGCAAAGTGTGGCAGCACAGCAGGCCAAACTGCTGGACTCCACGCTGACACCATCGGCGCAGATGCTGCAAGCCATGCGTGCGGACAAACTCTCCTTCAGCGCCTTTGGCTTGCAACAGACCAAAATACACGGTGATTATTTCAGCAAGCTGGCGATGTCGCCCGAACGCTTGCAGGAGTTTACCCGGGTCAGTGCCGACTCATTGCAGCAACAGGCAGAGGCCGAGGCAGCAGATGACATCGATTTTGATGAGTTCCTGCAACAATGGAACAGCTTCACGCTGGCTTGACCTGCCTCAGCGCTGCACGACATAGCTGGTGAAATAAAGATCCTGGATATTGTTGGACGCGCCCGGGCGTTCCAGCAAATCCAGTGCAGCCTTGATTTCCTGCAAGGCCTGCAGGCGCAATTGCTCCTTGCCCTCGGTTGAAGTCAGATGTTCTTCCAGGCGCGAGGAAAACAGGATGATCAGCTGATTGCGAATATAGGGCATATGCAGGCGAATCTGCTCGTCAGCAGGGGGCCGAGCGCGCACCGAGAGTTCGGCCTTCAGGTATTTGAGACGACCACCGCCATCGTAATTGGTTATGAATGGAGGTGTCAGCGCAACATAAACCGTGCCTGAAGGATCGATGGCAGCAGCGGGAGCGGGTGCAGCAGAAGAGGCCATCGCAGCGCTCAGCCACCATGAGGAGGCGAACAGGGCCAGTAGCCCCAGCAACCCCCATTTCATTGGGTTTTTCCTGTTGTTGTTTGTTGTCATCATAATGCTCATGATAGTGCTCATGTCCGGAAGCCTTGCTGCGTTGTCTACCTGCAGACTATCGGCAGGATGCAGGCATTGCTTGAGCCGGAACCCTGCAGGTGGTGCTTTGTCGGCAGGGTTCCATCACTCGGAGCATTGTGTATAATCCTCGACCATCCTGTTTAAGCAGCCCCAAAAGAGAATACCGCATGCTGGAAAAAATCATTGCCTTGATGCCCAACTCCAGGTTGCTGAACCTGCTGATCTTTGCGGCGACAGTGGTGATTATCGCCCTTGTCCTTTACATGGAGCATGTGATGTTCCTGCAGCCCTGTGGGTTATGCATAAGTCAGCGGGTATTCGTTATTCTGGCCGGATTGTTCTGTCTGGCGGCTGCCATCCATAATCCGGCTCCTCCGGTGCAACGCCGTTATGCCTGGCTGGCGGCAGCCATGTGTGTCATCGGCAGCTATTTCGCCTTGCGTCAGATCTGGTTACAGCATCTTCCTGCAGACCAGGTTCCTGCCTGCGGTCCTGGTTTTACTTACATGCTGGAAAACTTTCCCTTGTTCGATACCTTGAACTTCCTGCTCAAGGGCGATGGCAACTGTGCTGAAGTTCATGAGGTTTTTCTGGGGCTGGCCATTCCCGAGCTGTCCTTGATTGGCTTTGTAGTCCTGTTTGCACTTTGCGTATTTCAGGCGCGTCGCGCCTGAAACGGCTTCCCGCTCAACCCCGTCGCCAGCGGAAATAACGCTCTGCCCAGGGCAGCAGCTTGACCGGCAGGCGGGCACTGCGCCAGGCATTGGCGGCGAAACGGTTGGCTTCCAGCAGAGTCGGGTAGATATGGGTGGTGGAGGCAATTTTTTTCAGCCCCATGCCATGCGTCATGGCAAAAACGAACTCACCAATCAATTCCCCGGCATGATAGCCCACGATGGTCACGCCCAGAATGCGGTCGCTGCCAGGTGCGGTGAGCACTTTGACGAAACCCTCTGCCTCTTCATCGGCAATGGCCCGGTCCAGATCATCCAGACCGTAGCGGGTCAACTCATAGTCGATGCCCTGTTCCTTCGCTTCCGCTTCACTGAGCCCGACGCGGGCCACTTCAGGGTCGGTAAAAGTACACCAGGGGACCACAGCATAGTTCACGGCAAAGCGCTTCAGGCCACCGACCAGAGCGTTCAGGCTGGCGTACCAGGCCTGAAATGAAGCCATATGGGTAAACTGATAGGGGCCAGCGACATCGCCACAGGCATAGATGGTCGGGCAGGCGGTCTGCAGTTGCTGGTTGACGGCCAGGGTGCCATTTGCCGCCAGTGGAATATTCAGTTCTTCCAGGCCAAAACCTTCCACATTGGGTTTGCGGCCCAGGGCAACCAGCACCTGATCGAAGGGAACGGGAACAATCTTGTCATCCTGCTCGGCCAGCATGGTGCGCTGGCCCTCGCTGGTAGTGAATTCCTTGATCTTGTGCCCGGTAAGCACGGTGATACCTTCCTTGCGAAAACGTTCCTCCACCAGTGCAGACACGTCCTCGTCTTCCCTGGGCAACAGGCGGGGGGCCAGATCGACCACGGTCACGGTGGCGCCCAGGCGGGCAAAACTCTGGGCCAGTTCGCAGCCGATGGGGCCACCGCCGAGAACCAACAGGCGACCCGGCAGGGTGCGCAACTCCCAGACATTGTCCGAATGCAGGGGGGACATCTCGGCCAGACCCGGAATGGGTGGCACCAGCGGTCTGGCACCGGTAGCCACAATGATGCTGCGCGTGGTAATGCTGCGTCCATCGACCTCCACGGTCCAGGGTGAGGTGATGCGTGCGCTGCCGCTGAGACACTCCACGCCCAGGCTGGTAAAGCGCTCCACTGAATCATGTGGCTCTATCTTGCGGATGACCCCTTGAATCCGCTCCATGATGGCGTTGAAATTGATATCGGCCGAGGCATTGTCGATGCCGAATTCACTGGCGCGCTTGATGTAGTTGGCAATGCGGGCGCTGCGGATCAGTGCCTTGCTGGGGACGCAGCCGGTGTTCAGGCAATCGCCTCCCATCCGGTGCCGTTCAACCAGCATGACTTTGGCCTTGGCACCAGCTGCGATCAGTGAGGCGACCAGCCCTGCCGAGCCGGCGCCGATGACCACGACATTGGCATCAAAGCGACGGGGTTTGGCATGCCCCTTCAACAGCTGGTTGCCCCTGAGCAAGGCCAGAATCCCCTTGGCCAGCCAGGGAAACAGGCCAAGCAGGGCAAAGGAGAAGATCAGGGAGGGGCTGACCAGTCCGCCCAGAGAGGTGATCTGGGCAAGTTCAGCACCGGCATTGACATAGACGATGGTGCCCAGCAACATGCCTATCTGGCTGACGAAGAAGTAGGGGATGACCCGGATCGGGGTCAGGCCCATGACCAGATTGACCAGGAAAAACGGGAACAAGGGCACCATGCGGATGCTGAACAGGTAGAAATTGCCATCCTTTTCGATGCCGGCGTTGATGGTTTTCAGATAACGCCCAAAACGTTGTTGCACCACATCGCGCAACAGCAGACGTGCCACCAGAAAAGCCAGGGTGGCGCCGATGGTACTGGCGAAGGAAACCAGCAGCGTGCCCCAGAACAGGCCGAACACGGCACCGCCCAGCAGGGTGGCAAGTGCAGCGCCGGGAATCGAAAGTGCGGTTATGGCGACATACAGCAGAAAGTATAATCCCGCGGCCAGCGCGAAGTTATCGGCAGTAAAGGTCTGTATCTGCGACAGTTGGGACTGGATGTAGGTCAGGCTCAGAAAACGGCCGAGATCAAAAATGAAATAAATCGCCAGCAAGGTGGCCAGCAGGGTCAGGATAAAAAGTTTTGTTCGATTCATGTTTGCCCTTGTCTAATTTTGCCGCTATGGTAGCCAGCATTTCCAACAAGGCTGACTCTGAGGCATGGTAACCGTTACAATCAGGCCTTTCATCCACTAATCCAGCTTCATCAGGCGAGTTTACCATCGTGTCCGAAATTCATGCTGTCACAACCCAGATAAAAAGCAGTGGGAAAAACGCTTCCCGCCAGTTTCCGGCCACCCGCCTGCGACGCTTGCGCAAGGATGATTTCAGCCGACGACTGGTGCGGCAAACGCGCTTGAGCGTTGACGATCTCATCCTGCCGGTTTTTATTGTCGAGGGCACGGCTCAGCGCCAGGCAATTCCATCGATGCCGGATATCTATCGACTGAGTCTGGATGAGTTGCTGCGGGAAGCTGCCGAGCTGGTAGCCCTGGGCATCCCTGCCATCGCCTTGTTCCCCTCCTTGTCACAGGACTGCAAAAGCCTGGATGGCAGCGAGGCCTGGAACCCGGACGGCCTGGTGCAGCGTGCTGTGCGAGCCCTGAAGCAGGCCCAGCCTGAATTGGGCGTCATTACCGACGTGGCGCTGGACCCGTACACCACACATGGTCAGGACGGGATCATTGATGACGAGGGCTATGTGCTCAATGAACAAACAGTGGCTGCCCTGGTCAAGCAGGCGCTATCCCATGCCGAAGCCGGAGCCGATATCGTTGCACCCTCGGATATGATGGATGGCCGGATCGGAGCCATCCGTGCACAGCTGGAGAGTCAGGGCCATATTCATACCAGGATACTTGCCTATTCCGCCAAGTACGCTTCCAGCTATTACGGGCCTTTCCGGGACGCGGTGGGGTCAAGTGCCAATCTGGGCAAGGGCAACAAACACACCTATCAGATGGATGTCGGCAACAGCGATGAGGCCTTGCACGAGGTGGCCCTGGACCTGCAGGAGGGTGCCGATATGGTGATGGTCAAGCCGGGCATGCCGTATCTGGATATCGTCAGCCGGGTGAAACAGGAATTCGGAGTGCCAACATTTGTCTATCAGGTCAGCGGCGAATACGCCATGCACATGGCGGCCGCCAACAATGGCTGGCTGGATGAGATGGCAGTGGCCATGGAGTCCCTGGTTTGCATCAAACGGGCAGGGGCCGATGCCATTCTTAGCTATTTTGCCAAAAAAGTGGCCCAACACCTGCAACAAGGGCTATGAAAGCAGGGTAACCGTGTGTGCAAGCACAGAGACGGGGAAGAAATTTTCAGGATGGAGATAAAATTACCCGGTTAGGCCTTGAAACCTGTAACTTTGCCCTTATCATGAACTCACATTAACTCACTCGCAGTTGAAGGAATTAACCTATGAGCGACAATATCGTTCACGTGTCAGATGCAAGTTTCGATCAGGATGTACTGAAAGCGGACAGCCCCGTGCTGCTGGATTTCTGGGCTGAATGGTGTGGTCCGTGCAAGATGATCGCCCCGGTACTTGATGAGCTGTCCCAGGAATACCAGGGAAAACTCAAGGTCTGCAAGCTGAACATAGATTCAAACCCGGAAACCGCTCCCAAGTTCGGTGTGCGCGGCATCCCGACGCTGATGATTTTCAAGAATGGCCAACTGGAAGCAACCAAGGTTGGGGCGCTGTCCAAGTCACAACTGACTGCATTTATCGACAGCGTCATCTGATTGTTTTTAATTCTCTGTGATAAGGCAGCCCTGACATGAGTCAGGGTGCAAGGTTTGTGCAGGGTTGCATCAGGGTTGCATAGAGGTGCAATAACTGGAATTATAAAATTTCTCTGGACACTGCCGGAAAGTCGTTTTATATTGACGCCCGTCCCCGGTGTACGGCATTCCTTCCAGACTCGTCTCAACCTGATTGCACAATCGCATAATTGCATGCTTGAGAGCCACGGAACCCTTTTAACGAAAGACTGCCAGTCCGCCCTGTTAATTAAACCCTGACCAACATCAGTCCCTCATTGCATTCTAACCCGAGTCCGGGCCGTACCGTTGGTTGTAACTCTCTTATCCTGAAAACCAATAATCATGAATCTAACTGACTTAAAAAAGAAACCCATAGCAGACCTTCTCGCCACTGCCCAGGAAATGGGCCTCGAAAACCTCTCCCGAACCCGTAAACAAGACATCATCTTTTCCATTCTGAAGAAGCATGCCAAGAATGGAGAGGATATCCACGGCGACGGGGTGCTCGAGATACTGCAGGATGGTTTCGGGTTTCTACGCTCGGCCGATTCATCCTATCTGGCCGGCCCGGATGATATCTACGTCTCGCCCAGCCAGATCAGACGCTTCAATCTGCGCACGGGTGATACCATCGCCGGTAAGATCCGGCCTCCCAAGGACGGGGAGCGGTACTTCGCACTGCTCAAGGTTTCCGACGTCAACTTCGCCAAACCCGAAAATTCCAAGCACAAAATCCTTTTTGAAAACCTCACTCCTTTATTCCCCACCGAACGCCTGAAGCTGGAAATCGGCAACGGCAGTACCGAAGATCTCAGTGCCCGCACCATCGATCTGACCGCACCAATCGGCAAGGGCCAGCGTGGTCTGATTGTCTCTCCGCCCAAGGCTGGCAAGACCCTGATCCTGCAGAATATTGCTCAGTCCATCACCCGCAACAACCCGGAGTGCCGGCTGATTGTGCTGTTGATCGATGAGCGTCCGGAGGAAGTTACGGATATGCAGCGTTCTGTGCGCGGAGAGGTGGTGGCAAGTACCTTCGATGAACCACCGGCACGACACGTGCAGGTGGCCGAGATGGTCATCGAGAAAGCCAAGCGTCTGGTCGAGCACAAGGAAGATGTGGTCATTCTGCTCGACTCCATTACCCGTCTGGCGCGTGCCTACAATACCATCGTGCCTTCCTCGGGCAAGGTACTGACCGGTGGTGTGGATGCCCATGCCCTGGAGCGACCCAAGCGCTTTTTTGGTGCGGCCCGCAATCTTGAAGAAGGGGGCAGTCTGACCATTATTGCGACCGCGTTGATTGAAACCGGCTCGAAAATGGACGAGGTGATCTACGAGGAATTCAAGGGCACTGGCAACATGGAGTTGCACCTTGATCGCAAGATTGCGGAAAAGCGTATTTATCCGGCCATCAATGTGCGCCGCTCCGGCACCCGTCGTGAGGAGTTGCTGACCACCGAGGAAGAGTTGCAGCGCATGTGGATTCTGCGCAAGATTCTCAGTTCGATGGAAGATGTGCAGGCTACCGAATTCATCCTGGACAAGTTGAAAGACACCAAGACCAACGATGAATTCTTCAATGCCATGAAAAGAAAATAAACGCCGGGATTGAACCATGGCCTGTAAAGATCTCAGAGAGTTCATTGCACTGCTGGAGGCAGAAGGAGAACTCAAGCGGATCACAGTGGCAGTGGATCCCTATCTCGAAATCACCGAAATCTGTGACCGTACCCTGCGTGCAGGCGGTCCGGCCCTGCTGTTTGAAAATCCAAAGGGTTCATCGGTGCCGTTGCTGGCCAACCTTTTCGGCAATACGCGCCGCATAGCCCTGGCCATGGGGCAGCAGGATCTGCAGGGTTTGCGCGAGGTCGGTCAGTTACTGGCTTTCCTGAAAGAACCTTCTCCACCCAAGGGCTGGAAAGATCTCTGGCAGAACCTGCCCGCTTACAAACAGGTCATGAACATCAGCCCGGTAGTGAGGAAAACCGCTCCGTGCCAGGAGACAGTCATTGCGGAAGCCGATGTGGACCTGAGCTTTCTGCCGGTACAGACCTGCTGGCCGGGTGATGCGGCGCCGCTGGTAACCTGGCCGCTGGTCATTACCCGGGGGCCGGAAAAGGAAAGGCAGAACCTGGGCATCTACAGGATGCAGGTGATCGGGCGCAACCGCTTGATCATGCGCTGGCTTTCCCATCGCGGTGGGGCGCTTGATTTCCGTGACTGGCAACTGAAATACCCAGGTAAACCATTCCCGGTTTCCATCGCAATTGGTGCCGATCCGGCCACCATTCTGGCAACAGTGACACCTGTCCCCGATACCTTGTCGGAATACGCTTTTGCCGGGCTTCTGCGTGGCGAAAAAACCGAGGTGGTCAACTGTCTTGGCAACGATCTGCAGGTGCCCGCCTCTGCTGAAATTGTACTCGAGGGCGTGCTCGAACCTGGAGACATGGCACCGGAAGGGCCGTTTGGTGATCACACCGGCTATTATAACGAGGTGGAAAGTTTTCCGGTCTTTACCGTGAAAACTATCACTCACCGCAAGAATCCGATTTATCACAGCACCTACACCGGCCGCCCGCCGGACGAGCCCGCAATGCTGGGTGTTGCCCTGAATGAAGTCTTTGTACCACTGATCCAGAAACAATATCCCGAGATCGTGGATTTCTATCTACCCCCGGAAGGTTGCTCTTACCGTATGGCAATCATCAGCATCAAGAAGCAATATCCCGGTCATGCCAAAAGAGTGATGATGGGCGCCTGGTCATTCCTGCGTCAGTTCATGTACACGAAGTTTGTCATCGTGACCGACGAGGATGTGGATATCCGCAACTGGCAGGATGTAATCTGGGCCATGACCACACGGATGGACCCGGTTCGTGATGCAGTGCCGGTTGAGAATACACCCATCGATTACCTGGATTTTGCCTCGCCGGTTTCGGGGCTGGGTTCCAAGATGGGTTTTGACGCCACCAACAAATGGCCGGGAGAAACCAACCGGCAATGGGGCACTCCCATCAGCATGGACGCCAGCGTCAAGCAGCGCATAGACGAGATCTGGTCGGAACTGGGCCTGTAAGGGTTCGCTGCCTGCCGGGACACTGCAGTTCTTGTAGTATGTAGTATATTGTTGAAAACAAGCCAACCATTATTCCAGCAAAAGAAGCAGGAGCAGCCATGAAACCAGTCAGATTAGCCAGTCTTGTCAGCATCATCCTGTTGTTGGTCAATACAGCAGTGCTAGCCCAGAACGAAAACTGGAGCCGGCCCTTTCCCGGCTTCCGTGTCATTGGCAATCTTTACGCTGTGGGAACTTATGACTTGAGTGTATTTCTGATCACCTCGGATGACGGACACATTCTTATCAATACCGGGTTGGAGGATTCCACGGCCCAGATTCGCGACAACATCGAGTCGCTGGGTTTTCGTCTGGAGGATGTGGCAATCCTGCTGACCCAACAGGCTCACTGGGACCATACGGCAGCAATGGCGGAGATCAAGCAGATCGCTGATGCCGAAGTGTGGGCCACCAAAGATGATGCCCGTGTACTTGAAGATGGCGGTTTCAGCGATGCCCATTTCGGTGGCAGGCAGACGTTCAAGCCGGTGACGGTGGAGCGGATCATTAGCCAGGATGAGGTGATCGAGCTGGGGGACATCCGCCTGACGGTGCATGAACATCCTGGTCATACCGAGGGCAGTTCCAGTTATGCCATGGTGGTGAACGAGAATGGCCGCAGCTATAACGTGCTCATTGCCAATATGGGCACGGTCAATGCGGGCAAGCGTCTGGCCGTGGAGCCGATGTATCCGGGGGTGGCTGCCGACTTTGCGCATACCTACCTCAGCCAGAAACAGTTGCCTGTGGATGTGTGGGTGGCGGCGCATGGCAGCCAGTATGGCCTGCATGACAAGTGGCAGCCGGGGCAGGCTTACAGCCCGGATACCTTTGTCGATCCGGAAGGGTTTGTGGCTGCGGTGGAACGGCTGGAGCAGGCCTTTCTGCGGGCGCTGGCTGAAGAGCGTATTCCCTGATTTGTGCTGATGTCGCCTTGCGAGGGGTGGGGGGCGGGGTGTCGGAGTATTCACGGCGCCATGCTTGCCGGGCCGGGCGGGCGCTGCGCAACTCGACCTCCGCGCTGCGCGCTCCGGGACTCAGACAGTGCTCGCGCTTTTTCCGCCCGGCCCGGCAAGCATAAACGGCACCTGGATGTGAATACTCCGACACCCCGCCCCCCACCCCTTGCAAGGCGACAGGGCAGCACGCAATTGCGGACGAGTGTTTACTTCAGATGCTTCTCGAACCAGGCCAACCTGGCAGCGGCGGCCTTTCTCGCATCTTCACCACGGAAACCATGACCGGCGCCTGGCAGGGTGATGAAATTGGATTCGATGCCCTTGGTCTGCAGTTCCGCAAACATGTTCTGCGAGTGACTGATATTCACCAGATCATCGGCATCGCCATGGATCAGCAACACCGGAGGGTCCTGCGGGTCTACGTGCAACAATGGGGAAATGCTGGCAGCCTGTTCATTGGGAAAATTCAGGGCCGGGAAGCGGTCACTTGGGCCGGTCATGCTGCGCAGATCCACTGGCGGGTAATACGCCACTACCGTGGCCACCTGATTGCCCGTCTGCAATACCGGGTCTGCTGCAGTCGAATCCCCGTTATCGGCATTGAGCCCCAGCATCAAAGACAGATGTCCACCGGCGCTGCCGCCGGTCACCCCGATGCGATCCGGATCGATACCGTGCGCATCGGCGTGCAGGCGGATATGACGAATGGCACGGCTGACATCGGCATAGGCTTCCGGGACGAAATAGCGCGGAGAGCTGCCGTGATGCACCGGGATAACGGTAAACCCGGCATCGAGCATATCGCTGAACTGGCGCACACGGTTTTCCGGTTCGGCCCAGCGTGATACCCAACCGCCGCTCACCATATACACGATGGCCGCCCCATTTGCCTGTTCCGGCTGCAAGACATCATAGACCAGGGCCATGCCGTCCTTGTGGCCATAGACCACATCGGCCTTGATGCTCACCTCGGCTGTTGCCGTGTTCATCAGCAACAGAGCAAACGCCATCAGCTTGATCATTCCTGCATGCATTGTCGATCTCATGGTTTCACCTCGTTACAAAGATATTAAAGTGTGACTATAGGACAGAGACATAAATTTTATTGTGTGCTGCAATCGAGCTGCCAGTAAATACGGTAAAAGCAGATAAATTTGGGTCAAGGCACATCATAATACGGTATTCATTCATCCCTGTGCCCCTGTGGTCCAATAAAAAGTAAGTATTGCTCTTGACAGAACTGTTTGACGGGCTAGAATCCGGAAACATGGAAAATAAAAAGTTAATTATATTTTCCATGTTTTCTGTCTTCAAAGCTCGTTTCGCCCAAATAAAGAAAAACAGGTCGACATGCCATGAAACTTCCGCGAGTCTTCGTTCTGAGTATTTTTTTCTGCTTCAACGTCCTGATGGCCAGCTCGGAGGGTCTTGCTGCCGCCAATGAGGAGACCACTTCTGCTGAGAAGGGGCAATTTACGCTTGCAGTGCGACGGCTCACAGAATCTCAATACCGTCATACCATTGACGATATATTTGGTGCCGGGATAGAAATCAATGCCCGGTTTGAACCTGAACAAAGAGAGGCTGGCCTGCTGGCTGTAGGGAGCTCCAAACTCTCCATTACGGCATCTGGATTCGAACAGCATGTTGCTCTGGCTACGTCGATCGCCACTCAGGTGCTCAGTGAGGAAAAACGTGCAACGCTAATGCGTTGTGAACCAGCCGCTGCTGAAGAGTTCGATGCAACCTGTGCCCGGCAGTTTCTCAGTACCTACGGAGAGCTGTTGTTTCGACGCCCCTTGAGCGAAGCCGAAATAGAATCCAGGCTGGCAATAGCCTCCGCCGGTGCCAGGCAGACAGGTGATTTTTATGTCGGTCTGCAGCTTGCGTTGAGCAGCTTGTTGATTGCCCCTGAGTTTTTGTTCCGGATAGAGCGGGCCGAGCCCGATCCAGTTGATTCTGGTTCATTGCGCCTGGATGGGTATTCCAAGGCTACACGTTTGTCATTCTTCTTCTGGAACACAGCACCGGATCGTGAGTTGCTGGAAGTGGCAGGTAATGGTGGACTGCATACAGAACAGGGTCTGCTGGCGCAAATCAGGAGACTGAGTGAGTCGCCACGGATGGAGGCCGGTGTACAAGCTTTCCTGATCGACATGATGCAGATAGAAGGCTTTGAAAACATGGTGAAAGACCCAGCCATCTATCCCAAATTCAACCAGTTGATAGCCGACAGCGCCAGAGAACAGATGGTGAGGACAATCATGGATTTGTTGGTGACCCGTGAGCGTGATTATCGCGAACTGTTCACGTCGCGGGAAACCTTTATCAACCGACCTCTGGCTGCTGTCTATCAGGTACCATTTGCTTCCACTGAAGCATGGACAGCCTATACCTTCCCTGAGTCATCCGAACGCGTCGGGATTTTTTCACAGATAGGGTTTCTCGCCTTGTTTTCCCATCCTGGGACTTCCTCTCCGACGCGGCGCGGCATCAAGATTCATGAAATCTTTCTCTGTGAACCCACGCCAGATCCACCCGCCGATGTGGATTTTTCCCAGGTTGTCGATAGCACTGCAGGAACTGTTCGTGGCCGTTTGTTGGACCATATGCAGAACACGGGCTGTACCGTATGCCACCAGCGCAGTGATCCACCCGGGCTGGCGCTTGAACATTTTGACGGACTGGGGCAGCTCAGAACAATGGAGAACGGCAGTCTGATCGATGACAGTGCCGAATTGTTCGGCCGAACGCTCCAGGGTGCCCAGGGCGTGGCTCAGTTTTTGTATGAAGATTCCAGGGTTCCGGCCTGCCTGGTGCGCAATCTGTACGCTTATGGGGTGGCGCGCAGGCCTGACGCCGGGGAGCAAACCTATTTCAGGTCTCAGGTGGAAACGTTTGCCGAAAACGGTTATCGCGTACCAGGCTTGTTCGAGCAGATAGCAGCCAGTCCCGAATTTTTCAAGGTGGTACTGCCAGAGGGGCTGAAAGTCAGGGCAACAGCATTGACCGATGGCGTAATGGCCGGACCAGATCAACAATAATCAGGGGGGAGTCATCAATGAAAAATCGTTTTAGTCGCCGTTCCTTGTTGAAGGGAATGGTAGGTGGAACAACGGTCAGTCTGGGGCTTCCACTGCTCAATCTGTTCCTGAATGAAAACGCCAGCGCCTATGCTGATGGCGCGCCAATTCCGGTTCGGTTTGGCACCTATTTCTGGGGACTGGGGTTGACCGATACGCCGGCAGGCGGATCGCGCTGGGTGCCCTGGAAAACCGGCCATGGTTATGAGATTACACCGGAGCTGCAAGCCATTGCTCCGCTCAAGGACAAGGTGTCGGTTTTTTCGGGTTTTCGTGCCATACCGGATAACAGTCCCAATCTGGTCCATTGGAGTGGCCATGCTTCCATTCTTTCGGGAACAGCCCCTTCGGCCACAGGCCGCTTCGAAGCGCCTTCATTCGATACCAGAATAGCCGATGCTCTTGGTGGTTCAACGCGATTTAGATCACTGAATATCGATGCCTCAGTTTCCCGGCGTCCGATAAGCTACTCCACTCGTTCGGGATCAACCTTCGCTTCCCCGGACGTGACTCCGCTTGAATTGTATCAGCGTTTGTTTGGGTCTGGTTTTCAAGACCCAAACAGTGACAACTGGTCCCCTGATCCATCGATCATGTTGCGTCAAAGTGTCCTGTCAGCGGTTACCGAACAACGCAAAGCGCTTATGTCCAGCGTTGGCATGGAAGACCAACTGATACTGGAGCAGTATTTCACCTCCGTGCGCGATATGGAAAATCAGCTGGCAATTCAACTGCAGAGACCAGAACCCAGGGAATCCTGCATAGTGCCCAGAGCACCTGAAGAGACGGAAAGATCAGCCTCAATCGATGTGGTCAATAACAATACCAGAGTCATGGCACGTCTTCTGGCCATGGCGTTGGCATGCGATCAGTCGCGGGTATTCAACTTTGTCCACACCGGAGGGACATCGGAAACCTATATCGCCGGTCAAAGCAAGATTTATCACCAGATTACACACGATGAGCCCACCGACTCCCGTTTGGGGTATCAACCTGAATCCAGCAGGCTTGCGGGTCTGGTCATGGACGGACTGGGAGATTTCCTGAAGGAGATGGACGCAATAAAAGAGGGTGATGGCACACTGCTGGATAACTGTCTGATCATGGCATTCAGCGATACCGGTTACGCCAAGATCCACTCCATCGAAAATATTCCCATCATGCTGGCTGGTGGAGCAGCAGGGCGCCATAAGGCAGGTCAACATATCCATGAGCCGGGCGAGTCAGTAACGCGGGTATCACTAAGTGCCATGCAAATGGTTGGAGCGCCGGTCGGAGAGTTCGGTACGGGTTCCATGCGCACCGCACGTCCTGTTTCTGATGTGATGGCCTAAGCCAAGGAGCGAGCATGAACAAATTACTGTCACAGACCCTGCTGGTACCCGCTGTCGCCTTGCTGTTGCCACTGAATGCGACTGCTGACTGGAGCCGATCCTATGTCATCGAATGGAATGAGCCAGCCATGTATTTTGGGGGAGAAGAAGGTGCTGGCCCCGTTGATCCTGGCACAGATTGCCCACAGGGCGTCAACCCGGAACTGGACTGGGTGGAAGTGCTGGTCAATGCAGGGTATACCCGCAAGGAGGCGGAATGGTTGCGCAATCCTGCCAACCCGACTCGAAACCCGGTACATGGACAGAATCAGATGGCATTTCGCGGCAAGGATCGGGCGAATGTGTATGTCAACCCAACCTCATATCCTGATCCTGGCCTGGTTGAGATGACTGGCAATATTGCTGAAGGGCTTAATTTAGACGGCAATACGGATACTGGTTTTGTCAGTCCGGATGGAGAGGCGGGCATTGACAACACTTTCTACAAGGCCTTGGGCTGCTGGAAGACCTATCGGGGGCCGGAACGCCTGTCCAGTGGTGCGCTGCAGTTCAATGACAGTATGCGCAACGGCTCCTGGACCATGGTCATTGTCGTGTCGGGGCAGGGCGATGATCCTCTCAATGACGAGCAGGTCATGGTAGGTTTCTACATGAGTCAGGACCCGATGGTGAAAGGTGGCGATGGCAATATATCACCGGATTACACCTATCGCATCCAACCCCATGCCAAATACGAAGGTCTTTTTCCGGCACGTACAAGTGCTGGCATTATCGAATCCCGCGAACCGGTTCAGCTTATATTGCGTGACCCCGGTTACACCCGGGATCTGGAGCTGGTTGCAGCGCAGATCAAATTGCAGATGAAAGACGATGGCACTTTGCGTGGTTATGTCGGTGGATATCGGCCTTGGAAGTCAGTTTATGAAGGTTGGGTCAACGCCCGTGGCCCGGTTATCGAAGCCCTGACCTGGGTAGAGTTGCCGGCGGTTTATTACGCCTTGCGTCGTCATGCCGATTACAGTCCGACGGGGTCGGGTGGCGAGAACACACATATTTCCTATGCCTTGCGAGTCGATGCGCTGCCTGCTTTTGTGATGACGCCGGATGCCAGTGAGGTAGCCAGTTCGGTCGTATCCTATAAAGATCAGGCGCCAGCTCTGCCGGCACGGGGAGTTGCAACGATAGGTCGGTTTCGTATCATCGATGGGATCGTAATCGATCCGGGTGCTGCGCAGCAGGCCGGCCCGGACGCAGTGATTCTGCCGCAGGAATGAACCCAGGGAGTAGTCGGATGCAAGGTAAATACAACATTGACAATGATAAACAAGGATTTTACCGTGATCAGAAATCAGTTTCATAAAGCCTGCAGTATTTTTTTTGTCATCAGCACCCTGGTCTGCTCGACACTGTCATACAGTGCTGAGTCAGTACCCCCATTAAGCGATGAGATAAAACCAATTCGCGTTTCCGGCCTGGGCATCAGAGTCAGCAACCTGGAGGCATCCCTGAAATTTTACACTGAAGTGCTTGGCCTCAAGATCGGTGCCCGGGTACCAAGAGAAGGGGAAGCTTACGAATATTTGCTGGGAATGACGGGAAATATCCGCGAAGATGTGGTAATAGTGATCCGCCAGGGGGAGGTCAAGCCAGGGGCAACGGAATTCGGCAGTATTACCCTTGTTGTACCTGATGGACGCAAGATGGCAGAGCGAGCTGTCGCTGCTGGCTACCCACAGGAGCGGATTGTAGATGGCACCAACATTATTCGCGATCCGGATGGTTATAAAATAGAACTGTATCAGAGGCCTTCCGCGCCTCGGTGAAGAGCAGGCAAGGCATACAAATGACGAAGAGCAAGGTAATCCAGTTCCCAGAGCCGGTATTGCAAAGTCGCCTGCCCCAGATGGGGGATGGTGCCGACCTTGCCCAACAGATCATTGATGCCTTTTCTGAACATGCCCGTGTGGTTGGCATACGTTCAATTTCGATGGCAAAACTGGCCCGACAACTGCGTATCAGCACCAAGACACTCTATAAGTATTTCGAAAACAAGGGAGAACTGGTTCATGAACTTGTGGTGCTGTGGGAGAAACGTATCCACAAGCCCATTTCCTTTTATGGGACGGACCTGATCGAGGTGCTGCGATACTGGGTGAAAGTCTGGATTGAAAATGATGCAGAGTTTTCCACGGCATTCTGGAACGATCTTAAATCTGATTATCCGAGGCTTTATCAGGTCTACGTGGATTCCTTGTACAATCGCATGGCGGCGATGAAAGCCCGCTTGACTCCTTATTTGAAGACCGAGATAAATCACGAATTTGCCTGGTCCAGTTATTTCATTCTGATGACCGCTTCCTCTCAACCCAAAACTTTCGAGCGTATAGGCATGACACGTGAGCAATGCGTTTACGAAGCCTTCAATTTCTGGATAAACGGAGCGGTTGATCTGGCCAAGCTGCGGGCCGATCAGAATAGCGAAAAACCCAAACAGCTCAATCGGTGAAAGACACAGTGGGAAATTCCTCAAGGGCAGCAAAAAACCAAAATATCAGCAGAACAGCTTTCGGCCAGGGAATCCTGTTTTTGATTTTTCCAAACAGGAGCCAGGCATGTCTCACCGTTTAGCCCTCATTACCGGCGCCACCAGTGGCATTGGTGCTGCTTATGCTGAAGCCTTTGCAAAGCGGGGCTATGCTCTCTTGCTGACAGGGCGGCGGGAACTGGAACTGAATCAGTTGGCGGATCGATTGGCGCAGGAGTTCGCCATCAGGGTGACTGTGCAGATCGGCGATCTGTCCAGGCCGCAGGACTTACAGGCCCTGGTTGATACCGTCAGCCAATTAGCCGAGCTGGGTGCCCTGGTCAACAATGCCGGCTATGCCGTCGATGGCCGTTTGGGTGAGATAGACTGGCAACAGCATCAGGCCTTGCTGGATGTGCACGTGACTGCAACCACGCGCTTGTCCCATGCGGCGCTGCCGAATCTGCTGAAAACCAAAGGCATATTGATCAATGTCGCCTCTGTGGCCAGCTGGATACCAACCACCCAAAGCGTCCTGTATGGCCCCACCAAAGCCTATGTCAGAAGCTTTACGGAAAGTGTTGGTCTGGCGTACCGTGCTGAGGGGCTTAGAGCGCTGGCTCTTTGTCCAGGGTTTACAATCACTGATTTCCATTCCCGGATGGGTATTGACGCCGACAGGTTTTATAAGAAGAAAGGGTTTACACGGGCCTGGACTGCTGAGGAGGTGGTCGAGCAGTCATTCAGGGATCTGGATAAAGGCAGGCTGATTTCGGTGCAGGGGTGGAATTACAGGCTTCTGGTATTTCTTGTGCGGCATTTGCCCTTGAGGGTGCTGTTTGGGATTTTGGGCAGGTCCGAGTCTGCGCGGTGAGGTGAGCAGGTGACATTAAAGAAAATCCTGCGGCAGATCGGCCACACGCCACAGGGACAGATACTTGTGTCCTGCTTTGCGGCCAGTATCATATTCGATTATCTCTTCCAGCGGCTGGGGCCAGTTCAGGGGCGGCAGTTGCAGATTCAGGGAGCGATGCTTGCCGGTGACAATGTCCGTGTTCCTGCGCACTTCGGGGAAGTGAGTGGTGAGCAGATAGGTGGCCCCGCAGCGCTGGATCGTGTCCATTGCCTGGGCAATGTCGGCGAAGCTGAAATGGACCAGGCATTCACGACAAAAAATCAGATCCACTTCAGGCAGTTCGTCTGTCAACAGGTTCAGTTTGCTAAAGTGGCGCTGGTCATTGGCATAGAGCTGGTTGTTGGCGGCAATCATATCGGCAACGATATCGGCACCAATGTATCGGGTAACCGGGAGCTCCACTTCTTTCATCCAGTAGAAGTCGCCACAGGGAATGTCGAGCATGGAGTCGATTCCCAGGCGGTGTAACAGCGCGGGCAATTCCCTGCGGACAGTCGCTGTCCGCGCCATGTTGGAGCCCCTGCCGGAGCGACTCTCCGGATCATGCCATTTGTTGCTGCGATAGATATAGGTAAAGACTTCTTCGGCAGAAGTGTTGGCCAGTTGCTGTAATTCTTTTCGCTTCTCGAAAAAACGTTTGATAAACCGCATAGCCATTACCCGATGATGTTAATGAATAAGCGCAATACCCGGTTGCACTTATTGATCAAGCCCCTTTGGTCAAGCCTCCCAGGAAGTTCTGCCGCCTACTACGGTGCGGACAATTTCGATGTCCTTGATCCTTTCCTGGTCGATGGTGTGTGGATCTTCGGCCAGTACCACGTAATCGGCCAGCTTGCCGGCCGTGATCGAACCCTTGATATGTTCTTCCCCGGATGCCCAGGCGCCGTTGTAAGTATTCACGGCAATCGCCTCGGCCACGCTGATGCGCTGGTTCGCGCCCCACACCTTGCCGTCCCAGCCTTTGCGCGTCACCATGCCCTGTATGCCCATCAACGGAGCAAACGGCCCCGGGCTGAAATCCGACCCGGCTGCCGCCACAATACCCGTGTCCAGCATGCTGCGAAACGCCATGCTGCGCTGCATCAACTCCTCGCCGTAATAAACGAATTTATCCGGGTTGTAGTAGGCGTAGGTAGTAAACATCGCCGGGACGCAACCCAGCGCTTTCATGCGTCGCAACAGATCGTCTGTGATGAGTGTGCAGTGGGTTATCTTCGGGCGCGCATCGGCGCGCGGGTAAAGCCGTTGCGCGCGTTCCATGGCGGTGAGAAAACTGTCGATGGCCACGTCACCATTGGCGTGCACATTGACCTGAATGTCTGCACGGTGCACGCGTTCCACCCAGTCATTCAGTACCTCCTGGGTTTCCGTCACATTGCCCCGGTAAGGCGGTGAGACCTTGGGATAATCCACACTCATCGCCATGGTGCGTTCAGAAAAGGAACCATCCACGGTATGCTCCGAAGTGGCGCCCAGCTTGATCCACTCATCACCGAATCCGGTCTTGAAGCCTGCGGCGATCATGGCTTCCAGCACCGATCCACTGGCCTCGTAGCTGACGCGGTGCAGCAGATCCCCTCGGGTACGCACATCCTGCAGCGCCGCCAGATCGCCCCCCTGATGGTGCACACTGGTGAGGCCGTAGCGGGCAAACTGGCTGGAAATATGCGCCAGCCCATCGCGTGTGCGTATAGCCCTTTCGGCGTCACTATAGCTTGGCCGCGTACCGATGCCGCGCAGGGGCGTGCGGGCGCGATCGGTTACCCGGCCGCTGAGCTGGCCCTCCTGATCCTTGTCGAAAGTGCCTCCCATGGGGTCTGGTGTATCCCGGGTAATGCCCGCCATCTCGAACGCCCTGGAATTGTAGTAGGAGGTATGTCCGCCGCGGTGCTGCACCACCACCGGATGGTCTCGGGACACTTCATCGAGGTCACTCCGGGTCAACTGGCGTCCATCGGTCAACTTGGTGTCGTCAAAAAAGTAGCCTTCAACCCAGGTGCCGGGTGGCAGCGTTTGCGCTTTTGCCCTGAGCTTATCGATGATGCTGGCGATACTGACAAATTCCACTTCGAAGGGATTGCCTACCAATACCTCGTACAGCAGCGTTTCACCGCGGGCATGATTATGGCAATCGATGAAGCCCGGCACTACAGTCATGCCCTGGGCATCGAACACCTGGGTATTGGTGCCGGCCAGGTTGCGGATGTCAGCCGTACTGCCAACCGCAGTGAATTTATCCGCCGTCACGGCGAATGCCTCGGCGCGGGGGAGCCCGGCATCCACCGTGTATACTTTCGCATTGACCACGATCAGGTCCGGATTCTGTGTGCCGGCAACAGCCGTTTGCAGGCTTTGCGCACGGGTCTTGCTGCCGAGCAGCGGGGCGCCCATCAGACCGGCTATACCAAAACCGGTCAGGTGCATGAAGTGTCGTCGGCTGTGCTTTGCCATGATGAAAATCTCCTGTGTTATTGGTTGGTATTGACACAACGCAGGCAACATCAGGCTGCATTATCAGGCCCGCAAGATTTACTTGATACGGGTTCATCTTATGTGCCTGGCCACTGGTATTCAAGTGACTTCCCGGCATAATGAACTGGGGAGACAGGCTTTGGGGTCTACCTGGAGGGTGTATCTTCAGCCAGCCGGAGGTACTATCTTTGAACAAACCCTTGAACAAACGAACAGGAGCAGACGCATGGTGGAAAAATACGCGATGATCATGCTGTACTTCAGCATCCTGATGCTGCTGGGTTATGTTGCGTTCAGGCGCATCAAGAGCATGAGGGATTTCGTCATCGGGGGTAAAACCCTTGGCTTCTGGGTCGCTGCCTTTTCCGCTCAGGCCACCGGCGAATCGGCCTGGTTGCTGCTGGGCCTGACCGGCATGGGTGCCATGGTCGGGTACAGCGCCTACTGGGTGGTGGCGGGTGAACTGTTCGGCGTGGGCGTCGCCTGGTTCCTCATGGCAAATCGCTTCAAGCGGCTCACCGACAAGTACAACTCCATCACCGTCATCGATTACCTGGCGAGCCGCTTCAGGTCGAAAACCAATCTGCTGCGCGTGGTCTCTGCCGTGGCGCTTACCCTGTTCGTGCTGATCTATATTTCCGCACAGATAGACGCCACTGGGTCCGCCTTCGAATCATTTCTGGACTGGAACTATTACACCGGCGCGGCGATTGGCTTCCTGGTGGTGGTTACCTATTGCATCGCAGGCGGCTTTCTTGCCGTTGCCTGGACCGACATGTTCCAGGGTGCAGTCATGTTATTGTGCCTGGTCATGCTGCCGCTGGTAGCCTTCTTTTCCATTGGCAGCCTGCCCATGATTCATGACGGTCTGCAGGCCATCGACCCGGGCCTGGTGACCCTGTGGGGGGCAGGTGGTTTCACTCTGATGAATGTGTCCGTGGTGATTGGCATGATGCTGATCGGGCTTGGCTTTCTGGGATCACCCCAGGTCTTCGTGCGTCTGATTGCCATCCGCAGCGAGGAGCAGATTGACCGGGGCAAGTGGGTGGCCGTGACGTTCACCTTGCTGGCGGGTTTTTCTGCGGTGAGCATTGGTATTCTGGGTCGCTATCTGTTTACCACCCAGGGGGTAGTACCGGATGCAGTACTCGGCAATGGCGCCCAGAATGTTTTGCCGGAGCTGGTGGAATACACTTTCCCACCGCTGCTGGTTGGCCTGTATGTGGCGGCTGTGTTGTCGGCCATCATGTCCACAGTTTCCTCCTTGCTGGTGATGGCAGCCAGTGCCATTACCCATGATCTGGTTGCGAGAATTCTCCGGCCTGATTTGACCAACTCCCAGGCGGCACGGCTCTTTCGCCGCATCACAGTGGTGTTGGCGGCAGCGGCCCTGGGCGTGGCGCTCATGGTGTCGGTGCTGTCACCCGATCGCACCATATTCTGGTTTGTCATCTTCGGTTGGGCCGGCATCGCTGCAACCTTTTGTCCAATGATAATAATGTCCTTGTTCTGGCCCCGCTTCACGGAGAAGGCCGCGATCGCTTCCATGCTGACCGGATTCTCGATGACCATCATCAGCAAATTCATACTGCAGGAAATGGATGGCATCGGCCCCTATTTCACGGCGCTGGAAACCATGCCGCCCTCATTCCTGCTGGCAATGCTTGTAGGCTATGTCGTTACCAGGCTGTGGCCCGACGAAAGCCTGGAGGCCGGATATCGCACCGATCTGGCGAGCATTGGACACGCAGAAGAAGGCGAATATCTCACCGTGGTCGCGCAAACAGCGACGGGCGATCCACGCAACTAATTGGTTTTATTTGACGGTTTATGTAACGGTTTATTTGAAATAGCCACAGTACACGAGGACTTTCCGTGAAGCCGAGCAGAGAGCAGCTAGAAGCACATTGGATGCCGTTTACCAGCAACCGGCAATTCAAGGACAATCCACGACTCATGGCCTCTGCCAGGGGAGCCTACTATACCGACGTGGACGGACACCGGATTTTCGACGGTCTGTCCGGTTTGTGGACCTGCGGTGCCGGTCACGGCCGCGAGGAGATTACCGCAGCGGTCAGCAAACAGATTGCCACGCTGGATTATTCGCCGGGCTTTCAGTATGGACACGCTTTGTCTTTTGAACTGGCCAACAAAGTGGTTGAGCTGACACCTTCAGGCTTGGACTATGTGTTCTTCACCGATTCTGGCTCAGAGGCAATCGACACGGCCCTGAAAATCGCCAGAGCTTACTGGCGCACGCTGGGCCAACCGGGCAAGAGCAAATTCATCGGCCGGGCGAAAGGCTATCACGGCGTCAACTACGGCGGTGTCGGCGTCGGTGGCATCGGCTTCAACCGCAAACTGTTCGGGCAGACGGTTGACGCGGATCACCTCTGCTCCACACTGTTGCCGGAAAACAGATTCAGCCGCGGCCTGCCCGCCCATGGCGCCCATCTTGCCGACGAACTGGAAGAACTGGTGCTGCTGCACGATGCCTCCAACATCGCCGCCGTCATCGTCGAACCGCTGGCGGGCACAGCCGGTGTGCTGCCGCCGCCTCAGGGTTATCTCCAGCGCTTGAGAGAAATCTGCGACAGGCACAATATCCTGTTGATCTTTGATGAAGTGATTACCGGGTTTGGCCGCATGGGCGCCCTTACCGGCGCCGAGGCCTTCGGCGTCACGCCGGATATCATGACCCTGGCGAAGCAGATTACCAACGGCGCCGTGCCCCTTGGCGCCGTGCTTACACGAGGCGATATCTATCAGACTTTCATGGACAAGGGCGGCCCCGACTACATGGTGGAGTTCCCTCACGGCTACACGTATTCGGCACATCCGGTGGCCTGCGCCGCCGGCCTCGCCACCCTCGATATCCTGGTCAAGGACAAGCTGATCCAACAGGTGCGGGAGATGGCCCCGGTATTCGAGCACGCCGTGCATGGGCTCAAGGGCAGTCCGTTCGTCAGCGATATTCGCAATTACGGTCTGGCCGCGGGCATCTCGCTGGAACACTACCCGGGCGAGCCGCTGCGGCGGCCTTTTGAAGTGGGACTCAAGTGCCTGGAGAAGGGGTTTTATGTCCGCTGGGGCGGGGACACCCTGCAACTGGCGCCGCCGTTTATCGTCACCCGGGAGCAGATCGATGGGCTGGTCAATGCCATAGGAGAATCCTTGCATGAACTCGCTTGAAGCCGCCGTACAAAATCTGTCCACAGCATCTGTGCTGGGCCATTACATCAACGGCCGGGAGGTCGCGGGCGCCGGCAGAACCCTACCGGTATTCAACCCGGCCACGGGCAAGCCCGGTAAACAGGTGGCAGTGGCCGACGCTGACACCGTGGAACAGGCCCTGGTGGCAGCCACCGCGGCCTTTCCGGCCTGGCGCGACACGCCACCACAGAAACGGGCACAGATTCTGTTCCGTTTCCGGCAACTTTTGCAGGAACATGCCGACAGCCTGTGTCAATTGATTACCGCCGAGCACGGCAAGGTGCTGAATGACGCCCGCGGCGAACTGGGTCGTGGCATCGAAGTGGTGGAGTACGCCTGCGGTATCGCTGAACTGTTGAAGGGTGAACATTCCAAAAACGCTGGACCGGAGATCGACAGCTGGTCGGAAATGCAAGCGCTGGGCATCGTGGCCGGTATCACGCCGTTCAATTTCCCGGCGATGGTGCCGCTGTGGATGTTTCCCCTGGCCATCGCCTGTGGCAATACTTTTCTATTGAAGCCGTCGGAACGTGACCCCAGTGTGTCGTTGTTGATGGCCAGGTTGCTCAGCGAAGCAGGGCTGCCCGATGGCGTGTTCAATGTGCTGAACGGCGACCGCACCGTGGTGGAGAGGCTGCTCGACGATGCCCGCGTGCAGGCCGTCAGTTTTGTCGGCTCGACCGCCATTGCCGAATCCATTTACCAGCGTGCCTGCGCCAGGGGCAAACGGGTGCAGGCGCTGGGCGGCGCCAAGAATCATGCGGTCATCCTGCCCGATGCGGAGATTGATAATGCGGTCAATGCGCTGATGGGTGCGGCTTACGGTTCCTGCGGTGAGCGCTGCATGGCGATTTCCGTGGTTGTGTGCGTCGGCGATGCGGTGGCCGACCGGGTGGTGGAGCAACTGGCACAGCGGGTGCGGGCATTGAAAATCGGACCCGGCACGGATAACAGCAATGATATGGGGCCTCTGATCAGCGCCGAGTCCCTGCAGCGTGTTCATCATTATATCGAACAGGGTCTGCAACAGGGCGCAGAGCTGGTGGTGGATGGACGCGGACTCACTATCGCCGGGCACGAAGATGGCTTCTTCATTGGCGGCTGCCTGTTCGACCGGGTCGGGCCGGACATGAGCATCTACACCGACGAGATTTTCGGCCCGCTGCTGAGTGTGGTGCGCGTGGACACGCTGGAGGAGGCCATGAGCCTGATCAACCAGCATGAATACGGCAACGGCACCTGCCTTTTCACTGCTGACGGCGCAGCGGCCCGCTATTTTAGCGATCACATCCAGGTGGGCATGGTGGGCATCAACGTGGCGCTGCCGGTGCCGGTGGCAAACCAGAGCTTCGGCGGCTGGAAACGCTCCCTGTTCGGCGACCTGTATGTCTACGGCCCGGATGCCATCCGCTTCTACACCCGGCGCAAGACCATGACCCAGAAATGGCCCACCGGCGGCACCCGCGAAGGCGTGCGGTTTTCGTTCCCTGGCAGTTAGGGGATAATTTTCGGCTATACTACCGCCCCCACATACGGGTGAATCACAAGGAGCACACATGATTATCTACGGTGTTGCATTGCTGTCGGCATGTCTGGTCGCCGGTTTGTATATCGGGGAATTACTGGGTCAGATGCTGGGGGTGCAGGCCAATGTAGGTGGTGTTGGCATCGCCATGCTGCTGCTGGTTATGGCTTCGGGTTGGGCGCGGCTCAGACCGTTGGTGACCGGCCCTTCCGGAGAGGGCATCAGGTTCTGGAGCGCGATGTATATCCCCATAGTGGTGGCGATGGCGGCCAGCCAGAATGTGGTTGCGGCAGTCGATGGCGGGATGTTGGCCCTGGTGGCTGGGGTACTCGCGGTTATCGTCAGCTTTGCCCTGGTTCCCCTGATCAGCCGTATAGGCCCGCAGAGCGAACCCCTGCCTGCACTTGATGAGGCGGCTGACAGCGACAGCCAGCGGCTTAATTGATGGAAACCCTGAGCGCGGTACTGAGCGCCAATGGCCTGGTGGTCGCCTTTACGGTCGTCGGTATGGCGGTGTGGCTGTCCTACCTGATCTCGACCCGGTTCACCCGTGGCCGGATTCATGGCTCGGCTATCGCCATCCTGCTCGGTCTGGTCGCGGCCTATTTCGCGGGGCTGGCGACCGGAGGCAGCAGAGGCGTGGCTGATATCGGCATTCTGGCCGGCATTGGACTGATGGGTGGCGGGATGATGCGGGATTTCGGCATTGTCTCCACCGCCTTCGGAGTGCAGCTCGGGGAGTTGCGCAGGGCCGGTTTGGCAGGGATTATTTCTATCTTCGCCGGAGTCATCGTGTCCTTTATTGTCGGGGCGCTGGTCGCGGTCGCGTTTGGCTACACCGATGCGCAGAGCATCACCACCATCGGCGCTGGTGCGGTGACCTATATCGTCGGCCCCGTGACGGGAACCGCCATCGGAGCAAGCTCCGATGTGATCGCCCTTAGCGTCGCCGCAGGTTTGGTCAAGTCCATCCTGGTAATGGTGGGAACCCCGCTGGTTGCCCGCCATATCGGACTCAACAACCCCCAGTCGGCAATGGTGTTTGGCGGGCTGATGGGTACTACCAGTGGTGTGGCCGGAGGTTTGGCAGCGACTGATCCGCGGCTGGTGCCCTATGGTGCCATGACGGCGACTTTTTACACGGGTATGGGCTGCCTGCTGGGGCCGTCCGTTCTCTACTTCATTGTGCGCGCATGGGTTTGATGCGCCGCCTTCTCTGATGGATTGACTTATGACAACAGGCAACAACAGTGCTGCATTTCCTGCCATCAATAAGCGTAATGACAGGATCGCCTTGATTGCAGGCCAGACCAGCTGGACCTATACCGAACTCAATCAGTGCATCGACCGTTTGGCCAGCGGTTTGCTGGACCAGCAGGCCGATCTTGCGGAGGAGCGCATCGCCCTGTTCATGCCGGCCAGTGTGGATTATGCCACTGCCCTGCTGGGCATCTGGCGGGCGGGGGGCATTGCGGTGCCGCTTAATGTGGCGGCTGCCATGCCGGAGATTGAACATGTTCTGAGTTGTGCGAGGGTCACACGCCTGCTGGTCAGCTCCAGCCCGGACATCGACGCGGACAAGCTGAGTTCGCTATCCCGCCTATGCCACACTCTGGACATTGCCCTGGTGGATACGGAGCAGTTGTTGCACGCTGAATTGCGGGCGATGCCGTCGCTGCCTTTGCAGCGCAGGGCGATGATGTTGTTTACCAGTGGCACCACGAACAAACCCAAGGGAGTAGTCACCACCCACAGAAATATCCGTGCCCAGATCACCACCCTGCTCACTGCCTGGGCATGGCAGCAGGAGGATTCGATACCGCTGTTTTTGCCGCTGCATCATATCCATGGCATCATCAATGTGCTGTGCTGTGCATTATGGATTGGAGCACGTGTCACACTTTTTCCAAAGTTTGCTATGGATGCCATTCTCACCCAGGTTGAAGCCCATCACTACTCCGTGTTCATGGCAGTTCCCACCATCTATGTGAAAATCATCAACCATCTGGAGACGCTGCCGGCAGCACGACGCCAGGAAATCTGTGCCGGGTTCAGGGCCATGCGTCTGAACATCAGCGGGTCGGCTGCCTGCCCGGTGAAGCTGTATGAGCAATGGCAGACATTGACAGGGCAAACCCTGTTGGAGCGCTATGGGATGACCGAAATCGGCATGGGCATCGCCAACCCGTATGTGGGTGAGCGCCGCGCGGGTGCCGTGGGCATTCCTCTGCCTGGTGTCAACGTGGATTTGTTCGATGAGCAGGGCAAGCGTATTGCAGAAGAGGATGTGCCTGGCGAGATTCGTGTTCGCGGTGACAATGTGTTCCTGGAATACTGGGATAACCCCGAGGCAACAGCGCAGAGCTTTGTCGATGGCTGGTTTTGTACCGGTGATGTGGCTGTGCGTGAGACCGGATACTTTCGCATCATGGGACGCGCCTCCGTGGATATCATCAAGTCGGGGGGATACAAGCTTTCAGCGCTGGAGATTGAGGGCACTTTGCTTACGCACGAGAGTATTGCCGAATGCGCGGTCATAGGAGTGGAGGATGAGACCTGGGGAGAGGCGGTCACCGCCTTTGTCGTGCTCAAGTCAGGACAGGACCTGCAGTACGCCGAATTGAAAAGCTGGTGTGAGTCGCGCATGTCACCCTACAAGATTCCAAAGACCTTGCGTGTCATGCAGGCCCTGCCCAGGAATGCGATGGGCAAGGTGATGAAACCGGCATTGAAACAGCTTTAGGGAAAGCCAGCAGTGGCGGTCAGGACAGGACCGGTTCATTGCGCAGCTGGTAGGAGCGCAGCAGGTGCAGATCCTGGTCCAGCAACTGGTCCAGCAGCTGTTTGAGGGCTCGGCTTTCGTTATCCGGATTTTCTACCAGGTTCTGCTGTCTGGCCTCGCGCAATTGGGTGCCAAACAGCGACAACTGAGTAAAAAACTGCACCAGTGTGCCCTGGTCTGCCGCGGCAGCCTGCATACCAAACCCCATCTGTTCCAGGCACAGTGCATTCAACTGTTGTTCAAACTGGCCGCGCATGGGCAAGGCCAGATAAGGTTTGCCCAGGAAGATGGCTTCGCTGATCAGGCTGAACCCGGCCGTGGCGATCACCGATTTGCAGGCAGCGAGATCCTGCAGGAATCCGATCCGGCTGAATGGCCTGAACTGTAGATTGGCCTCAAGATCAGAGCGGCCATAACCGTAAACCAGGAATTTTTCCCCGCTGAAACTCTTGAGCGTATCCAGCAGAGAATCGTAGGCATGAGTGACATAAACCAGATGAAAATCTCCTGCTTCAGCTGATAAGGCGCAAACCTCCCGGCGCAGTATTGGAGGAAACAGGAAGGTCCGGTTGTTGCTGGTCTGGCCTGGGAAAAAGCTCAACACCAGTGCAACATCAGGGCTTGGAATCATCAGCCTGATAATGGTTCTGGTCACCAGCCTGTTCCAGGCCATACTCAAAGGCGCCTTGTATTCCACATACCGTATCAAATGCTGATTGTCCAGGCTGATCAGGGGAATTCCTTTGCGTGCTGCCAGCCACGCAGTGCTCGGTTCAAAATCAGTGATGACACAATCGGGTTGAAAGTCATCAAACAGTTTGCGTAATGTCTGCAACCGTCGCCAGAAAGAAGGGAGGCGCCGCAAGGCATCAAGAACGGTTTGCAGGGGGCGTATTCGGTTGTCGTGAGTGATTATATGCAACCCTTCTATCTTCAGGAATTCAAGCCTTGGTGAAGCCAGGTTGGAATTGAGATTGCGGTAGCCACGGTCATAGGAAACGACCCTGATTTCGTGACCTCGCGCCAGCAAGTGGTTGATTATTTCCTGTGCCCGCGAAGAATGTCCGGAACCTTCCCCGGAGACGCCGTAAATGATCTTGCTCATAAGCAAACCCGCTTCAATAGAAGAATGAGATTCTTTGACGGGGTTTCATTTTAATGCTGGATTGTGACAGTTTCTTGTGCGCAGAACAGCTTCGCCGAACCCATGGTGTCAGCATGAATTTACAACGGGAGCGATGTCATCAAACTGTCAGAAAAGTTTCATCGAACTGCCATCTTTCTCGGCTAAGGTTGCACCCGAAACAACACTTTGCCACTGATTCGCGAGGTGATTATGGTGCTTGCCGACAGACGTCTGCGCCCCGTGAAGTACCGAAGTATTTTTATTTCCGACACCCATCTTGGTTTCCGCGGCTGCCAGGCGGAATTCCTGTCCAGTTTTCTCAACTCTACCCAGTCCGATTATCTGTATCTGATCGGCGATATACTGGATGGCTGGGAAATGCGCAAGAAAGTCTATTGGCCGCAATCACATCAAGAGGTGGTCAATACCATTCTGCAAAAAGCGGCATCCGGCACTATGGTGGTGTATACGCCAGGCAACCATGATGAGGTGGCGCGCAGTTATTGTGACCAGTCATTCGATAATATTCATGTACGCCACACGGCCATCCACGAGACAGCAGGCAACCGCCGTCTGCTGATTCTGCATGGCGACCAGTTTGATACTGTGATCAAGGTCAGCCCGTTGTTGGCCAGGCTGGGTTCCACGATGTACGACAAGCTGTTGAGGCTCAACCGGCTGGTCAATTTTTTCCGCAAACTGTTTGGCAAGCCGTACTGGTCACTGGCTGCGCATCTGAAAAACAAGGTTAAGAATGTGGTCAGCTACATGAGCAGGTTTGAAGAGGCGGTGGTCAACTCGGCACGCGCCCAGAACCTGGATGGTGTGGTCTGCGGTCATATCCATCATGCCGAGATCACCCATTATGACGACATACTGTACTGCAATACCGGTGATTGGGTTGAAAGCTGTACTGCACTGGTGGAGCGCCAGGATGGGTCGCTGGAAATCATCAGATGGACCGAGCAGGCGCAGACTGTGCGATCCCTGCCGGTGGCAGTTCCTGAACCTGAGCTTGCGCTGAACAAGGTCTCCGCGCGGGGTTCATCTACCTCCTGGGGGTAGCCTCAAGGCTGATCCTAACGACTGGATGCGGCGCTACTTCGATGCCTTTGTCTATTCCGCCAACTGGTGCAGTTGCTGGCTGGCATTGAGGGTGCCGAAAGCAACTTTTCGCAAAGCCGAAATCGAGCCTTATGAATCGAAATACAGCTTGACCATTTACGGCAGCTCATGGCCAGGAAGAAAGTGCACTGGAAAACCGCTGATACACAGGCCAGCTGTGGTGTGGCCTCGGGCTATGATCAGGCTGTCGCATGCAATTGCGTTGTTATTGTTTCCCATTGGTATCCGCCAGCAACCGGCGAATACATTGTTCCAGCGGTTGAAGATGCTTGTCGATCACGTTTGCAACGGTAACAGGGTCAATATTGCCCAGGTAGTTATGCACAAGGATATTGCGAAACCCACTGATTTCCCGCCAGGGGATAGCTGGAAAAGCAGCCTTTTTGTCACCTGGAAGCTATTGCGTAGCTTCAGATAGCGTTTGCAGATTACGCAAGGCAGCATCATAAAGCACATCATCCTCAGTGAGATCGCCACGCGCTTGGATGCGCCGAATTTTCTCTATGGCATCAAGAATATGCAGCGCATAGGGCTCCCAGGGCTTGCTCATAATTCCACCGCTTCCTTCAGCACCTGCTCACGGATATGTCGGTTAAGTTCGTGCTCAGGGATCAGTTCCACATTGCGCTTAAGCAAATCCACCAGCTTTTCAGTCAGGGGCAAACGCTGGGTAAAGAGGTCATATCCACGGGGAAACTCCACCAGAAAGTCCACATCGCTATCAGGCCGCTCCTCGCGTCGGGCAACGGAGCCAAACACACGGATATGCCGAGCACCATATTGGCTACCCAAAGTCTCGATGATGTTTTTCTTATACCGCAATTCATCCAGCAACATGGTTAATCTCCACTGTTGTCTGGCTGATACGACTGCCGTATCTGCCAGACAGACGCTTGAAATTCCCGGCATTGTAGCGCTATTACGAGGCATGGGACTACCCTGTTGGCACTCTCATTCAGGATACTCACCTGGACTCAAGTACACTCAGGCTGCCCTGGCAAAGGCAGTGATGCTGCCGCCTTTCTTGAGGCGTTCCACATCCATGACCTAGCCTTGAATGGTATAGTCCTTGACGATCTGGTTGGCCCATTTGCGGAACTGCACAGCGCTCTCGTTTTCGATTTTGAAGCCAACGGCGATGATGGCGGGTAAGGTGACAGCGTAGAGGGTGGCCATCATCTTCTGGGTGAGCCAGATGTTTTCGTCCTCATAGCGCATTTCCACGCTGGTTTCGCTGTCGCCGGTAGCGGCGACGAAGGTGAGGTATTCCGCCGCCGAGGAGCGGATGATAGAAACCGTCTTTGACGGCCCGGCCAATAAAAACTATTGCTTATTGACAAGGTTAAGGCTCATAGGTGTTATATGCCTTGCCTGACATAGAATATGCGCATAGACTATACGCATTAAATATGTGGAGCAATCGACATGAATAATACATACAACTCCGAAGCCCCTAAAAAACCAACCAATGTCAGTATTAACAGTGACCTGCTTGCCAAAGCCAGAGGCCTTAATATCAATCTGTCGGCAACGCTTGAGCGCGCCCTGGTTGAGCAACTGCGGATTGAACAGCGCGCTCAGTGGCTGCGCGAGAATGCCGATTCGATCCAAGCGTACAACCAATTTGTAGAAAGCAACGGCACTTTCAGCGATAGCGTGAGGAAGTTCTGATGGCGCAGTTTTGTGCATATAAAAACTCCAACCCCGCCACGCGCGCCCAGTATCCTTACTTGCTGGATATACAAAGTGATTTATTGAGTGGGCTGAGAACAACCATTGTCATCCCGCTCATGCCTTCTAAAGTTGTTGCATCAATAAGCCTATCGAGGCTCAACCCTGTTTTTGTTCTCGACGGTGAAAGCTTCACCGCAATGACGCAAGACACTGCAGGCGTGGATCGAAATCAACTCGGTGCCCAGGCGTATGATCTTTCCGCAAATCGCTCTGACGTCATCGCTGCAATCGATTTTGTGCTCTCTGGCATATAAGGCCTGCGGAAATCTATCAGGCTCTGGATGGGAATGTCACGGGCTATTGGCGGGAGAGACTTATGGGGGATTCCCTGGCAGGAAGACCCATGAGCATGAAGACTTGACCAAATTATTCGGCTATTCTCTCCACAACAGAAAAGCAGTGGAGGTGTTCGATGGAGGTGTTCGATGAATGATCCCGTCAGCAAGCGGTCAGGCGCTCAACCTGGCCTCTACCAGAGCTATCAGAAAGACCCGCAGGCTGCCGATCGGCTGCTCTGGGGGCGAGAGCCCGACCCGGTGAGCCGGCGGGGGTTTCTTCGCGGCAGTGGTCTGCTGGCTCTGACCACAGCCCTGGGGGCTTCCATTCCCTTTGCTCGCCATATGCCCGCTGGCTTGATTCCGGCCGCTTTTGCCGCCGAGAACGCCCCCCTGCAAATTCAGGGCAAGGACGGCTTGACGATACTCAATGACAGGCCGCTCAACGCCGAAACACCAGCGCACCTGCTGGACCCGGACGTGACTCCCGCCCAGCACCTGTTTGTGCGCGACAACGGCATACCGCCCTCCCGTGTGGACCCGGCGAACTGGGTACTGGAGATTGCCGGCGAATCCTGCGAGAACCCGCGACGTTTCAGCATTGCCGAACTGAAGCAGAATTTTGAACACGTCAGCCTGCAACTGCAGCTGGAATGTGGTGGCAATGGTCGTCATGAGTTCAACCCATCGGCCAGTGGCAATCAGTGGACGGTAGGGGCGGTCGGTTGTCCGCAGTTTACCGGGGTCAGGCTCAGGGATGTGCTGCAGTCCTGCGGCGTGCGTGACGATGCCGTGTATATTGGCTATTACGGCGCGGACACCCACCTCAGCGGCAATCCCGAACTGGACCCCATTTCCCGCGGTGTGCCCATCGCCAAGGCTCTGGAGGCGGAGTCGCTGATTGCCTGGGCCATGAACGGTGAAGACATGCCCTTGCAGAATGGTCACCCACTGCGCCTGGTCTGTGGTGGCTGGCCTGGTTCGGTGTCGGGCAAATGGCTGACCCGCATCGTGATTCGCAATCGCGTTCATGACGGTGAGAAAATGGCAGCACCGTCCTATACCGTACCCCGCTATCCTGTGGCACCAGGCACTGAGGTGCCGGATGAGGACATGAAGATCATCGAGTCGATGCCGGTCAAGTCCCTGGTGACCTTTCCGCGTTCGGGTATCTCTCATCCGCTGGCTGAGCCCTTGCTGGTACGCGGCCATGCCTGGGCCGGTGATTTGCAGGTGCGCGAACTGTTTGTGTCCATTGATTTCGGCAGTACCTGGCAGCAGGCGGAACTCAAGGCGCCGGTCAACCGCCTGGCCTGGCAGCGCTGGCAGACACAAGTGCGTTTCCCGCAGCCCGGCTATTACGAGGTCTGGGCGCGCGCCGTGGATGAAAACGGTCAATCCCAGCCCATGGTGGTGGCAGGGTGGAATCCGCGCGGCTATCTCAATAACGCCTGTCACCGGATCGCCGTGCAGGCAGTATGAGGAGGAGCATTATGATCGGAACACGACAAACTGCTCGTAACACCCCCCGTGCTGGTTTGGGTTTGGCTTTGGCGATAAGTCTGGTGCTTGTGAGTCCGGGCGCTCCGGTAAGCGCCCAGGAAATCGATGTCGACACCGGGCTGATCATCGGGACAGGCTGGCAGGCCGTGCAGGGCAACTGCCTGCGCTGCCATTCCAGCCAGATGATCGTGCAGAATTCAGGCACTCGGGCAGTCTGGCAGAGTCGCGTCCAGTTGATGCAGGAATCACACGGCATGCCTCCCCTGCCGGCAGAAGTCGAGAATACCATTCTGGACTACCTGCAGGCACACTACGGCCCCCGCTCGGCCTACCGCCGCCCGCCGCTGGCCGAGCATTTGCTGCCGGTGAACCCCTATGCGAAGGAGATAGGAAAGTGAAAAGGCTAACAATAGCTCTGCTGCTCTCACTAAGTTCAATCGCCTCTTACGCGCAAGCCGAAACCTATGACCTGACCCTGCAACCAGGCCATGTGTACAATATGGCCGCATTTCGCATGTGGACCCCTGAGGCCAGTAAATTCCGCGGAATTCTGATGCTGAACCCCGGATCAAACGGTGACGGCCGGGCTCAGGTTGAGGACACCTATTGGCAGGACTTTGCCAGCAAGTATGATTTTGCCTTGATGGCGACCTTTCTTACCGATCATCAACATCCGAACATGATGATTGAAGACTATATCCAGGTCGGTAAAGGCAGCGGACAAGCCATTCTCGATGCCATTGATCAGTTTGCCAGGCAGAGCGGCCACGAGGAGCTTTCCTATGCCCCCTTTCTGCTGTGGGGCATGTCGGCAGGGGGCGAACTCAATCATGAAATTGCCAGCTGGATTCCTGAACGGGTCATTGCCTATGTGGTCAACAAGGGCGGTTATTATTATTCATCCGTGCCGCCGGAAGCCACCCGCCAGACACCGGGTATTTATTTTATTGGTCTCAATGATCTGCCTTCACGAAACGGCATGATCAAAGGCATGTATCTGACCAATCGCCGGGCCGGGGCGCTCTGGACACTGGCGGAGGAGAAAGGGGTTGCCCATGAAGTGGCTGGCAGTCGCGATCTTGCCGTGCTTTTTTATGAGGAAGTGATGAAAAAACGCCTGCCCGATAATGCCATGGGCTATAAGGCACTCAAACCGGTCAGTGAAGACATGGGTACAGTGGGCAATATTTACACCCATAGCATTGAACCGCCTGCCAGGGGAACTCGCAAGGAAGATACAAGCTGGCTGGTCTCGGATGAATTTGCCAAAGCCTGGCAGGTGTTTGTCAGCAAGGGCCCCTGACCCAGCCGTAAATCACGGTTTTCTGAACTTCAATGTCATCCGGTCGCTTTCACCTATGGCCAGATACCGGTCCCTGTCCTGCTCACCCTTCCCAGACTCAATGCGTCATGGCGTAAATCAGGTAATTGATGCCCAGTTGATAGGCCGCATTGGCGTAGCGTGTGGGGTAATAGGGATGGTAGGTGTGTTCCCAGCCATCCCCCATGTCGGAGTTCCAGTTGATCAGTACCATGACCCGGCCAGAGTCATCGAGAATAGCATGGTTGCTGGCCACGTCGATGCCCTGCTCGCCGCGGGAGTCGTTTCTGCTGAGCGCCGGAATCATCCTGGGGCCATCCAGATCGTAATAAGTGTGGAAGATCTCATGATCAGGGCTCAATTCGGTAATGGGTCGATCAGGGAAAACCTGCGAGAACGAGGCCGCAAACGCATCCCACTGGCGCGTGCCCCAAAAGTCGTCGATAAGCAGGAAGCCGCCCCGCAGCAAATACTCGCGCAGATTATGAATTTCCGGTTGGCTAAGGCTGATCCCACCCAGTTGCCCCACTTCCAGCATATACAGGAAGGGATATTCGAAGATGCGCTCGTCATCGAAGCGCAGCACGATCGGGTCCTGCATCACGCGGACATTGGTCAGGCGCGAGACGCCCCGCAGAAAGTTTTTGTCCGCATCGGGAAAATCAATGGACCAGGGCGGTCCACCATCGCCGAAATAGCCGCGATAACTGTTGCGCACGCCATAGGTATCGTACTGAATCCGCACGAAATTGAATTCGCCGCCCAGGTCATATTCGATACCGATATTGCTGTCCTGCGCCAGGGCAAATTCATTGCCAAGCAGCAGCCACATCGCAACCAACAGAATTTTTCGCATACGGGCAACCTGTACAAACCAGTGACTTATCCAGAGGCTTCCTGGCCATTTAACTCTATCCACCCCTGCCTGTTCAAGCTTGCTCTTTACGGCCTTGTTCTTTACGAGCTTGTTCAATACGACCTTGTTCGTGACGATACCCTTGCAGCGGCAGGCTGGAGTGCTCCAGGCGCAGCAACAGTGCCGGAAAGAAACTCAAGTCCAGCACCAGGGCGACCACCACGATAGGCACCAGCAGGGTTGCCGCCTGTTGAAAATACAGGGTGCTGGCCGCAATCAGGACGCAGGTGCCCAGGGCCATGACAGCCGTGGTGATAATGAGTGCCGGTCCGGCCTTGTGCAAGGCCTGCTCTACCGCCTGTACAGGGCTCAGCCCATCCCGGCGACCGCGCTGAAAGATACTCAGCACATGCACCGTGTCATCCACCACCAGGCCTATGCTGATACTGAACAGCATCATCACGAAGGGGTCTATCGTCCCTACCAAAAGGCCCCAGGCGCCGAACACCAGCAAGGCCGGCAAGAGGTTGGGCAGCATGCTCAGCAGTCCGTAGTAGATACTGCGCATGCCGATGATCAGCGTCAGCGTGATCAGCAGCAGGCTGAAGCCGTAACCCTGCAACAGTTCGATGGTCACGGTATTGTCCATGCGGGCGAACAGCAGCGTATTGCTGCCATGCAACAGGGAGGCCGAGGCAAACTGCTGACGGAATTGCGCATCGATGCGATCGCTCAAGGCGATGATGTCATGATTGTTCTGGGTGTTGGTGGCGATGAACAGCCGCAGCAGGGAGAAGTCCTCATTGACCAGCGTATCGAGGGCAAAATCATCCGCCTGCGCGACCTGGTAATTGAACAGGGCCTCTTCAACCTCTGCCGCACTGTCTGGAATCAGATAGGCTTCGGCCCGATTCTCGTTGACCACCTGATTGACAGTTTTCACCACCTCCACCAGGCTGGCCACGCCGACCACTTCCTCCTGCTGTCTCAGCCAGTCGGAAAACTCATCCAGCTGGCGCAGGAATGCGGGCTCCATCACGCCATCGACACGCCCGGTATCCACCCCAAAACCGAGTTGAGGTCCGCGCTCCATATGCTGACTGACGGCATCGTAATAGTCATGCAGGGGAGAGTCGTCGCTGATAAAGGCGCCGCGGTCAAAATCTGTGGTATTGAGAAAACTCAGCCCCAGCGCGATGCCCCCCAACAGGCTGCAGCCGACAATCAGGCGCTGGCCCTGTCGGTTGATTAACCGTTGAAAGAATCCAGTAATCACAGAAATAATGGGTACTGGTGGGCTTGAGGCTTGTGCACGCAAACGCGACGAGGGCAGTAGCAACACCATGCCTGGCAGCATTATCAGGGTCAGGGTATAAGCAAAGCCGACGCCAATGGCCACGACTGTTCCGAAAGAGCTGATGGCTGGCGACGAGGCCAGGTTCAAGCTCGCAAAACCGATCACCGTGGTGATTGTTGCCAGGGTAATGGGGCGCAGATTGAATTGCAGGCTTTGCTGCATTGCCGCCACAGGGCTTGCGCCTGCCTGCAGGCTCTGGCGGAACAGGGAGATGATATGCACGCTGTCAGCCACGGCAACCGTTACTACCACCAGCGGTGCCATGACTGAAATGGTATTGAAGGTCTGCAGTGCCCAGCCCAGGCTGCCGACGGTCATGATGACGGTAACCAGCGCGACGATCAGAATTTCCAGGCCCAGCAGCAGTGAGCGGAAGGCATAACTGATGATGGCACTGCACAGCAGCAGGATCAGTGGCAACAACAGGGTCAGGTCACTGATCATGGCATCGCGGTTGGACTGCTCGTACAGGGCTTCGCTGCTGACAAAGATTTCCACGTCCGGATGCTGCGCCTGTAAGCGCTCACGCAATGCAATGCTGGCCTCGGAGGTGGCACGGCTCTGCTCGGGCGTCAGGGCTGCCACGCGCAGGCGCACCGTGGTCAGGGCCAGGTCAGCCTGAGGCGACAGGTAGGTACCGGCAAGAAAGGGATTCGCCAGCACCCGCGCTTTGGCGTCCGCCAGCTCCTGCGCGCTGAAGTCTGTCTGTGCGGTCACGGTTCGATCAAACAGCCGATCGTCACCAAGCGGCGACTGCCAGGCGAGGATGGAGTTCATCGAGATGGCCAGGGGAATATTGCGGAACTCTCTTTGCAAATCTGCCAGTGCCAGCAAGGTCTCCCTTTCGAAGACATTTCCACTGCGGGGCAGCAAGGCAAAACTGATCTCCTGCTGGCCAGGAAACTCCGCCACCATGCGGTCGCGTTCCTGCAAATAGGGATCGCTTTGGGTGAGCAAAACCCCCAGCGAGGTGTCAAAGCCCGAACGTGGGATGCCGATGGCGAACACCAGGGTGGCGAGCGCACTGAGCAGCAATAGCGCATGGCGTTGACCGATAAGAAACCCTGTGATTGCAGTCATCCGGTCACCAGGTAATACATGGCTGGAGCATTCATCTCACCGTCTGTGAAACCAGCGGGCGGGATTCAGCCAGCCGAACAGCAGGAAGACCAGCTTCAGTATCAGAAGTATCAGCAACAAGGCGACCAGCAGGGCAAACAGGCTGGTTTCAAAGGTCGTGTTGCCGTAGACAATCAGGATGTAGCCCGGTTCACCGGCCATGCTCACAGCCAGCAACAGACCGGCAAAGATGGCCAGCATCGTCAATACAAAAAGCTTTACCATGATCAGTTCACCGTGCTGGTAATTTCGGGTACCTGTTGTACCAGAGGCAGTTGCATCAAAGCGTCAATCTGCTGGATCATCGCCCGTCCCTGTTCGGTGTCCTGCAACTGGTAACGGGTCATCCAGGCTTTGCTCTCGCTGAGCAGATCACGAAAAAGGGATTCCTGGCGCATCAATACTGCCAGGCGGGCCTGTTCCAGCAGCAGACGCATTTGTTCCCGCACATAATATTCCTGCTGGGGTGGCAGCATGTGGCTGGGCACCTCCTCCCATTCGCGCCAGACAAAAATTGATCCGAGCAAGGCCAGCCCGGCATCGACTGCATTGATGCCGGAGTCTGCCGGATTGTTGCGTTGCCAGCTCTGGCCCAGTTGTTCCTGGTAAGCATCCTGCAATGAAGTCACCAGCGACAATTGGGCTACGTCTGCGGCCAATGCCGCGAGTTGCGCATGAATGGCCGGGATGTCAACCCGGCGCGTGCCTTGCAGGCGGCGCAGATCTTCCTCGACGTTGTTGCGCAGTGCTGTGGCTGCGGGTGTTTCAATACCGCGGACAGTGTCCAGCACCTGATTCAGCAGCAAGCCAGCCGAATCCATATCCTGGTCAAGCTGCAGTTTGCGCGAGGCCATGCGCAGCAGGAATCCGGCTTCGATAAAGAGCGAGTTTGCATCGCGGTTTTGTAGGGATATCTGCTGTCGTTGCAGACTCTGCAGTGCCAGGTCGACCGTTTCCAGCTCGCGGCTGAACTCCTGTTGCAACTGCTCCTGCATACGGCTCAGCGCTGCTTCATCCACACCGCTTCTTGCCGCCAGGTCGCCCATTTGCTGGTTGAGCCGGGTGACAAGGTCCAGGAGCTCGGTTTCCGAGCTGGTCTGCTGGGTAGCCAAGCGGGCATTTTCGTCTTCCAGGCTGGCGAGTCGTAGTTGAACCTGCCACTGCTGATAGGCCGTGAATGCCAGACCCAGCAATAGGGGGGTAAGCAGGAGCAGGATCAGGAATACACGCAGGCGTTGACGTCGGGTTTTGGCGCTGGGCGAGGCGGTATTCTTTCTGCTCAACTCATCCAGAACCTTTGGCGTATCAATCGCTGCCGGGGAGTCAGGCTTATCGTTGCTTGCGGGCTTCTCATTCACGTTGTGTACTCATTTCGTTCTGCGCGTGTGTGGGGTAGGGAACAGGACTTCCGGACTCAATGGTACAGAGGCTCCTGCAGATGCTGCAGAGCCTCGAACAGTGCATCATCATCGGCACCACCTGCGTCCAGCACGCGGGTGAACCCGGACAGATGGGCCTGTTCCAGTACCCGCCGGGAAGGCACGATGACCGGCAATGTCAGGAAATCTGCGCTGTCACTGAGCAGATGCATCAGTACCTCCAGAATCTGTGAGCTGGTCACGACAATAACATTGACCTGGTGCTGACGCAGCAAATCATCCACCGAGCTTGAAGAATAATCCGGGGTCTGGCGACGATACAGCTCCAGATAATCGACTTCCGCCCCCCGCTGGCGCAGGGTTTCCGCCAGCAATTCGCGACCGCCCTGGCCACGGAACAGGGCGATGCGCTGGCCCTTGATGTGTTTCAGTTGCGGCAGGGCCAGCAGGTCCTCACTGGTAACTCCGCGTGCCGAGTGATACACCGGCCAGGGCAGGCGGGCCAGCACTTTTGCGGTACCCGGACCGACAGCAAAGGCAGTTAGCCCGGTTGGCAATTGTGGCCAGTAGCGCTCAATCCATTCAAGGCCCAGATTGGCCGCATTGGTGCTGATGAAAATGGCGGCGTCATAACGGTCCAGATTGAGGATTTTCTGTTTCAACTCGGCTACGGCGTCGGCATCGGTAATGGCTTCAATTTCGATCAATGGCAGTTGGCAGACATGCCCTCCTGCCTGTTCAATGCGGGCAGTCAGTGTCATGGATTGCTGGGCCGGCCTGGTCAGCAAAACGCTCAATCCACGCAGAGTGGTCTTCTCAGTCTCCATGGGTCATTTGCACTCTTGTATTACTCTTGTGCTCTGGAGTTTTCTCCGCAACCTTGCTACCTAAACCTTGCAAGCCACTTAAACCTTATAAATCGCCTCAAGCCTGCAAGGCCTGCAGAACCCTGCCAGCCCCCTGGGCCAGCAGATCATTGGCCACTTCCACGCCCAATGCTTCAGCCTGGCCGCGGTGGCCATGTCTTTCGCTGCGCAGGATCAGGCGGCCATCCACCTGACCGACGAGACCGCGCAGGTAAAGCTCCTCGCCGTCCAGTTCAGCATAACAGGCTATGGGAACCTGACAACCCCCATTCAGGGTGGCATTGACGGCCCGTTCGGCCTTGACCCGGTCCGCAGTGTCCTGGTGATGCAAGGGCTTGAGCAATTCGATCAAAGCCGTGTCGTCGCGGCGGCATTCGATGCCCACTGCGCCCTGGCCACCTGCTGGCAAGGAAATCTCGGGGTCCAGGCGCTGGGCAATGCGCTGTTGCAGGTGCAGGCGCAGCAGTCCGGCTGTGGCCAGGATAATCGCATCATAGTGTCCGTCATCGAGTTTGCCCAGCCGGGTGCCGACATTGCCCCGCAGGTCGGCAATCTGCAGATCCGGGCGCTGACTGCGCAATTGGCACTGCCGGCGCAGGCTAGATGTGCCCACCACGGCGCCCTCGGGCAGCTCCGCAACGCTGTTGTAATGATTGGAGACAAAGGCGTCTCGCGGGTCTTCGCGTTCACAGATCACCGGCAGGAACAGGCCAGATGGAAATTCCATGGGCACATCCTTCATCGAGTGCACCGCGATATCCGCCTCATGGTTGAGCATGGCGTGCTCAAGCTCCTTGACGAACAGGGCCTTGCCGCCGACTTTGGCCAGCGGGGTGTCCAGGATGATATCGCCACGGGTGGCGAAGCCGATGATCTCTATCTGCAGTTCCGGGTTCCGCGCCAGCAGGGCGGCTTTGACGTATTCGGCCTGCCACATGGCCAGGGGGCTGTGCCGGGAGGCGATACGCAGGGTTGTTACTGCCATGGTGTGGTCATTGTCCTTGTGTTTGGCTAAGAAGCTTCTGAATAAGTCTGGTCATTGGGCGCAATCTTGCCATCATTCTACGCGATTTCAATGGATTATTCGCCCGATGGCAGATTCCCAGGCAACACTCTTGCTATAATCCCCGCCCGGATCAAGACAGGATGAACGGATATGAGCCACCAGCAAGATGATGCCAATACACTCTGGGGAGGGCGCTTTGCCGAAGCGACCGATGCCTTTGTTGCCCGCTTTACCGCCTCGGTAGGGTTTGACCGCCGGCTTTACCAGCATGACATCGATGGTTCGCTGGCGCATGCGCAGATGTTGGCGAAAACCGGCATCATCAGTGTCAGTGAGGCGGAGCAGATCAGTGCCGGGCTCGAGTCCATTCGCAAGGATATCACCGCGGGCAATTTCGACTGGTCAGTGGCGCTGGAAGATGTGCACATGAATATCGAGTCCGAACTGACCCGTCGTATCGGCGTCACCGGCAAGAAGCTGCATACCGGCCGCTCCCGCAATGATCAGGTGGCCACCGATCTGCGTCTCTATGTCCGTGCTGAAGCGGATCTGATTGCCGCCCTGATCACCCGCCTGCAATCCGCTCTGCTGGACCTGGCAGAACGCGAGGCGGATACCATCATGCCGGGGTTTACCCATTTGCAGGCAGCGCAACCAATCAGCTTTGGCCATCATCTGCTGGCCTGGTATGAAATGCTGGATCGCGATCATGGCCGGCTGCTGGATTGTCGTGCGCGCTTGAATCGCTCGCCTCTGGGTGCGGCCGCTCTGGCGGGGACCAGCTTTCCCATCGACCGCGAGTACACGGCCAGCCTGCTGGGTTTCGATGGACCTACCCACAATTCACTGGATTCAGTCAGCGACCGGGATTTCGCCATCGAACTGGCGGCCTTTGCCAGCCTGTTGATGACGCATCTTTCCCGCTTCTCCGAAGAGCTGATTCTGTGGACCTCAGCGCAGTTCGATTTCATTGAGCTGCCGGATCGTTTCTGCACCGGCTCATCCATCATGCCGCAGAAAAAGAACCCGGACGTGCCGGAGCTGGTGCGGGGCAAGACCGGGCGTGTGAACGGACATCTGGTCAGTCTGTTGACCCTGATGAAAGGTCAGCCGCTGGCCTATAACAAGGACAATCAGGAAGACAAGGAGCCTGTGTTTGACCTGATCGACACAGTCAAGGATTGCCTGCTTGCCTATGCCGACATGATCCCCGCCATCAAGGCCAGGAAGGAGAACATGTACCAGTCCGCCTTGAAAGGCTATGCCACGGCAACCGACCTGGCCGATTACCTGGTCAAGAAAGGCCTGGCCTTCCGCGATGCGCACGAAGTGGTGGGGAAATCGGTTGCCTTTGGTATTGCCCAGCGACGGGACCTGAGTGAGCTGACGCTGACGGAGCTGCAGCAGTTTTCGTCGCTGATCAAGGAGGATGTGTTTGCGGTACTGACGCTAGAAGGCTCGGTGCAGGCCAGAAACCATATCGGCGGCACGGCACCGGCCCAGGTGCGCCAGGCAATTGTCCGCTGTCGACAGGTTTTGCAGGCACGATGATGACTGAGCACCGTCAGGCCGCAGCCCCGCAAGCAGGCCGTTGGCAGTGCCATGGTTTTTGTGCAGGCAACTGGGTATAATCGCGGGACTCTTTAATCTGGCAGTTATCCTGAAAGGCAAGACATTGAAATCATTTGTGAAAACAGGCTTTTTCAGCACACGTAAACAGCTTCTTCTGCTTGCTCTGTTGCTTGCCTTGGCTGCCTGTGGCCAGAAGGGGCCTCTGGTGCGGCCAGGCAGCCAGTCTGCGGCTGCGCCCTGCACGCTGGAGCCGTTGCCAGCAGTGAAGACAATCGCCTGAACCCCTCTTCCGTCAGTCTTTCAACCGGATTATTTGTATGGACCCTTTTCATTATCAGGATGGTCAGCTTTATGCTGAGGATGTGGCGGTAGCCGATATTGCCAAGGCTCATGGCACACCTTGCTATATCTACTCGCGCGCAGCTCTGGAAGGGAATCTGCAGGCCTATGCCAGCGCCCTGGCGGCCTGCCCGCACTTGCTGTGTTTCGCCGTCAAGGCGAACTCGAATCTGGCAGTGCTGAATATTCTGGCCCGGCAGGGAGCAGGCTTCGATATTGTTTCCGGCGGCGAACTGGCGCGTGTGCTGGCTGCTGGTGGCGATCCCGCCAAGGTGATTTTTTCCGGGTTGGGCAAGACTGCGACGGAAATCACCCAGGCCCTGAATGCCGATATTCTGTGTTTCAATGTCGAGTCCGAGCAGGAGCTGATCCGGATCAACCAGATTGCCGGGCGTCTGGGCAAAAAGGCGCGAATTTCCCTGCGGGTGAATCCCGATGTGGATGCCGACACGCATCCCTATATCTCGACCGGGCTCAAGGAAAACAAGTTCGGTATCGACATCGGGCGAGCACTGACTGTGTATGAGCAGGCCGCAGCTTTGCCCCACATCGAAGTCATCGGGGTCGATTGTCATATCGGCTCGCAGCTGACCAGCATTACACCTTATCTGGATGCCATGGACAGGATTCTGTTGCTGGTGGATGAGCTGCAACAGCGCGGTATCAGTCTGCAGCATATTGATATTGGGGGTGGCCTGGGCGTTAGCTATGATCAGGAATCCCCTCCGCAGCCTGCCGCATTGATCACGGCCGTGCGGGCAAAACTGACCGGCCGCAAACTGCAGCTGATCATGGAACCGGGCCGGTCGATAGCCGCCAGTGCCGGTATTTTCGTGACCAGGGTAGAGTATCTGAAGCCAACGGATCACAAGAATTTTGCCATTGTTGATGGCGCCATGAATGATCTGTTGCGCCCGGCTTTATACGGTGCCTGGCAACGGATTGTTGCGGTGGATACCCGCCCTGCTGCCAGGCGTGTGCCGCAGCGCTACGATGTGGTCGGGCCGGTGTGTGAATCTGCTGATTTCCTGGGCAAGGACAGGGAGCTGGCTCTGTGCCAGGACGATCTGCTGGCAGTGATGTCGGCTGGAGCCTATGGTTTTGTCATGAGTTCCAACTACAATACCCGCAACCGGGCTGCAGAAATCATGGTGGATGGAGATCAACAGACAGTGGTGCGCAGGCGCGAGACAGTCGAACAACAGCTTGCCCTGGAGGCGATGCTCAGTGAATAGGCCAGAGGATCAAGACAGCCATGTCCTGTCTTTTACCAAGATGCAGGGCCTGGGCAACGACTTTATGGTCATCGACCGTATTTCGCATCCGGTGGAACTGACTCCGGCACAGATCAGGCAGTTGGCAGACCGGCATTTTGGCGTGGGCTTTGACCAGTTATTGCTGGTGGACCCGCCGACAACGGCGGATGCAGATTTCAATTACCGCATCTTCAATGCCGATGGCAGTGAGGTGGAACATTGCGGTAACGGGGCCAGGTGTTTTGCCCGCTTTGTGCTCGACAAGGGCCTGGCCGTGCGCACCCCGATCCGGGTCAGAACCAGCAATCGCTTGTTGGAACTTGCCATAGAGAGCGGGGGGGTAAGGGTGGACATGGGAGAACCCGATTTCGATCCGGCAGCCCTGCCGTTTGCTGCCGAGGCCGCCAAACGCTACACTCTGGACGTCTGTTTTAATGGTGAGAACCGCCGGCAGGAATTTTTTGCCGTATCGGTTGGCAATCCCCATATCGTCCTGTTGGTGGATGATGTCGAGACGGCACCGGTGCAGGCCCTGGGGGCAGTATTGCTGGCGCACCCAACCTTCCCACAGGGAGTCAACGTCGGCTTCATGCAGTGCCTTGATCGCCGCACTATCCGGCTGAGGGTCTATGAACGTGGTGTGGGCGAAACCATCGCCTGTGGCACGGGTGCCTGTGCTGCGGTGGCCTGTGGCATTGCTGCCGGTTTGCTGGATCAGCAGGTGGATGTTCAGCTGCGGGGTGGCAGCCTGATGATTTCCTGGGCTGGCCCTGGGCAGTCCATCATGATGTGCGGTCCGGCCACTACCGTTTTTGAAGGGAATGTGGAGTTAATCAGAGGCAATCCATGAGCGAGAACCAATCGGAAAAAGCAGTGAACCGCACAGCATCCGCAACGGCCGCTACCGGCACGCAGGCCGTTACCGCAGCCCAGGTCAGTGATTTCCTGAAAGCCAACCCTGACTTTTTCCTCAGCCAGGATGAGCTGTTGGCAGAGATCACCTTGCCACATGAAAGAGGTCAGGCCATTTCCCTGCTGGAGAGGCAGGTCAGAATTCTGCGTGAAAGAAGCGTGGAATCCCGTCATACCCTGAACAAGCTGATCGAGAACGCACGCTACAACGACCAGTTGTTCAGTGTCACCCGCAATCTGGTACTGACCCTGCTTGGCGAAACAGAAATTGCCGATATAACCCGGGTAACCGAAGTCAACCTGGCCACTCAGCCAGGTATCGATGCCTGCTGTGTGATCCTGTTTGATGATTCGCAGCTTAGCGGCAAGACCGGAGGTCGGGTGGAAAACAGAAACAATATTTCATCCCAGTTTCCTGATTTTTTTAATGGCGCCAAGACGCACTGTATGAATATCAACAAGAATCAGGCGGCCTACCTGTTTCCGCACGAGAGCAGGCAGGTTCGGTCGGTAGCGCTTTGCCCCATTGGCAGAAACCCTGGGCGTGGTGTGCTGGTGATCGGCAATCAGGCCCGTGATTATTTCAATTCCGATCTGGATACCCTGTTCCTGGACTTTATCGGTGAGGTTCTCGACTCGCTTCTGCAAAGTCATGCCGGTTAAAAGTCATGCCGGTTAGAAGCGGCGCAGCAGATGGTAACAGACCCTGCTGATCAGCAGCTGGCGTCTGAGCAGGAAGTTGATCATCCACAGTCGCATCCGGCACCGCCGGGAGAGCCGCCCGGCATGGCGTTGCCCGAATGCCTGGGCCTGATCGGCCAGCTGCAGAAAATACTGCTCATCGCTGCGGTTCAGCAGGCGATCCAACAAGGTGCCTGCTCGCTCATCTTGCTGAAACTCCCTGGCGCCGAGGGTATTGCTGTCATGCTGGCGGTAGTCGACCAATGCCCGCTTGATCGGAATGATCTGCCCAAATGCGCTTGCCGTCAACGCCAGCCACCAATCATGCATGATGGCTTTGTCCGGGATGGGTGCTGCCAATCGTAACAGTGCCATGTTGAACAGACAGGTGCATCCGGTAATGGTGTTGCTCAGTAGCTGGCTCCGGAACAAAGTCTGTTCGGCATGCAGGCCCTGGTAGGCCATGAAGGAGCTGGCGATTTCCTGCCCCTGCCCATCGATGACACGCAGATCGCTGTGCACTATCAAGGCCTTGGCCAGGGTTTTGTCCAAGGCGCTGTTCGAGGAATTATTGTCGCTCGGATTTTCAACTGCCGTGATGGTATCGATGCAGCTCCTCAGCCGGTCCGGGTGCCAGATATCATCCTGGTCGCACAGGGCAATATAACAGTCTGGTGAATTTGCGAAAGGGTGTTTCAGGGCCGCTTCCATCAAGCAGGAATAACTGCCGCTGGCCCCCAGGCGTTTATCGCCGGCAAACACGGTAAATTTCTGTGGATGCTGTTGCGCGTAAGACTGCAACAGGGCCATTGACTCATCACTGGACCCATCATCACGGCAGAGCACATGAAAACTGCTGAAAGTCTGCGCCAGCACCGAGTCGAGTTGTGGGCGCAGATAGCGTGCCCCATTGTAGACGGGCAGCAGGATGAGAACCTGGTGCTCGCTCATGACAGTTTCCTGGAATCGGCCAGGCCGCGGCGAATCTGTTGCCAGTACGCTTTGCGTTGCGAGGAGAATACCAGCAGGAGCAGGGTTTTCAGCACAAAGCGAAGACCGTCCCGGAGCTTCCAGCCCAGGGGGGCATAAGGCATTCGATACAGATGCAGGCGGTTGCGGGTGGTAAAATAACTGCGTTGCGGGGGATGCCAGGTCATCAGACCCATTTTCATCAGCAGATTATCATTGCCGGGTTCGCCAATCCGGTGCAGCAAGACGGCATGGTCGGTACCAGCCAGGCTGTAACCCTTGGCGGTGGCACGGAAACACCATTCCAGATCCACATTGTCGATGAAATAGTCTTCTTTCATCAAACCGATATCCTGAACCGCAGCCAGCGATAGCAGCGTACCGGAACTGATGAGGAAACCGGTTTCGTAGAACAGGCTGCCAGGGCCGAGCTGGCGGTCGCTGCGCCGGAAAAGACGGTTGAAGACCTTGAAGGGCATGGTGCGGCCGCTTTGCGGATGCTCGATGCGTGGCCCCAGGGCGGCCAACTCTGAAGGCAGTTCCTGCCCGGCACTGTGGAAGGCCGCTTCCATGGCGATGAAAAACCCTGGTGGGATAACACTGTCCTGGTCAAACAGAAAGGCCAGCCGGTAACCGGCAGAAATCGCCTGACGCAGGCCAATGTTCAGGGCATGGGCCAGCCCGCAGTTGGTGCTTAGCGTCTCCAGGCCAAGGCAACGCGGCAGGGCCAGCACCTGTGTGCTGAATGCGGGCAGATTGGCAGAGTGATTGTCTATCAGCAGAAAGTCGCGCTCCTCGGCGATACGCTGGAGCAGCGCCATCAGTACCGGCACGTCGGGGTTGAAGCTGACTATTATGGCACAGCTGCCTGTGCCAGAGCTGCTCATAGCACAGTCTGGCCCGCTATCCGTTTCAGTCTGCTGCTTGACAGGCTTAGCCATATGGTCTTGAAAAACGCTGGTTCACTGGGGGACATCGGTGGCGATAGTGAAGGTATCGGGGCTGCGCCACAATACCATCAGGAAATAGCAAATGGATAGTATCCCCAGCAGCAACCCGGCTACAACCCCGGCATCGACGATGCCGCGCCAGGGTTGTGGCAGAAAGCGGACTATCAGCACGAAGCAGATGATCATGGCAGTCAGGCCAAGCGACAGGAGCTGACGTTTGCGGGTGGCATGGATGTATCCCATGCAGAACAGGGGCGCCAGTATCAACAACAGAGGTCGTGGATTGCGGGTCAGGTAGTTGGCACGGGCAACCACCCGTGGGGCAAAACCCAGATAGAAGCCCTTGTAACCTTCGGCATACAGCATGTAGAGGATGCTGAACAGCAAGGCGGCCCAGTGCTGCAGCCCGAGATTGATCGTGCTCAACTCCAGTGCCATGGGGCTGAGGCGGAAAACGGCAAAAGACAGCAGCAGCAAAATACCACCGATACCCCAGACAAACCCGACGACTTTCACCAGACGATATCCTGTACGCTGCTGCAGAAGGCGGTCATTATACCGGCAGCGGGCGCTTATCCCAAAAGCATTCGTGGCAGGACCAGGCTAAAGCGACTGCCTTGGTGTGGTGTGGACTGGTATTGCAGCTGGCCACCGAGGTTTGCAATGGCGTGACGAACCCTGCCCAGACCACTGTCCGTCTGCTGACAGGCGGCCTCGATCGTTGTCTGATCACCTCCGGAGCCGTCATCTTCCACCACCAGGACCAGGTCGGTCTGTTGCAGTGATACCTGTAACAGGATGGAGCTGGTATCCGGTTTGTGAGCCTGCCGGCGCAGGGCAGTGGGTTCCAGGCCGTGCCGGATTGCATTGTGGACAAGCTGCTCCAGCACAGGCTGCAGATAATCCAGCAGGGTTCTGGGCAGCCGGAGTGGGGTTTTGTGCCAACGCAGATGGACCTGCTTGTCGTAATCATTGCCAAGTTGGCGGCACTGCCTTTGCAAACGTTGGTATAAGCCATCCAATGTATCCGTAAGCCTGTCCAGCAGGTTTGCCTGCAACTGGCGCAGGCAGCGTTGCTGGCGTTTGAGCTGACTCAATACGGCCGCCTGCCGAGCCGGTTGGCCGGTGCCGGAACGAAGCAGGGTGAGGGTTTTCCGGCCACCTTCACTGGTTTGTCGGACCTGCTCCAGCAACTGTTGCAGGCTTGACGCGGGCAACTTGAGACAGCGGTTGTCGAGCAGGCGCAAGGCGGCCGTGGTGGTATCGGTTACCGCAGCGGGATGCAGGGCGGATATCGTCTGTCTGGCAGTTTCTGTGACCGGTTGAAACCGTCTGGCATCCAGCTGCTGATAAAGCCGCCGGATGAGGTGACGGGCGCTGTCAACATCTTGATGTGCTGCCGCCTGATTCAACATGCAATCGAGCTTTCTGTGTGCCAGCAGCAACAGTTTCTGCCAGCTCGGCTCCAGCAGAATGTCTTGCTCGGCAAGCAGCAGGTCGCACACATCCAGCATGACGCTGGCAAGAGCCTCCACCCGATACACTTTCAAGTCATGGGCGCCGTGGATAAGCCAATGCAGTTCTCTGCTCAGATTGTTCAGTATGTCCAAAACAGTTGCTGTTGTTTCCTGGCTCGATTGGAATGCCTGCCTGAGGTCTGCTTCAGCATTCAGCAGATGTCGTATGGATGCTGCCAGTTGCAGTGAGGAAGGCGATGTCGAATCCTGGGACAGCTGCTCAGTCAGATCAAAACCGAGCACAGGCAAACGGGGATTGCTTATGGCCAGCTCGGTTTCCAGTCGCAACAACTGCGCATTGACTGTTGCCGGCGGTTCTGCCACTGCGGCCAGCATGGCCTGATGGGGTAGAGCTGTATCAGCAATATGCAGACTCAGTGAATCAAGAAACTGATTGAGGAAACCAAGCAAGCGTGGCGAAGGGGGAATCTGTTGCTGCATGCAGATTGACAGCAGGATGCGGAAACAATCGGCTTGCTCATGATAAGGCAAATCGCCGAGAGCATGGAAATTCGCTGCAAGCTTGTACAGGGCGACACAGACCGCCGATTCCACCCGACAGGTGTCGAGCGTGGCACGTGCACTGTGCAGGAAATCATACAGGCTTGACAGGTGTTGACGGGTTTCGGCCTGGCAGCAGGCCAGCAATCCTTGCTCGGCGAGACCAGGTAAAATGGCAACTGATACGAGTTGTTGTTTCAATGCGCGTTTTAAATTGTTGGCAACATCGGTGCCAGGGTTTTGTAAAGAATGTTGCAAGGAATATTGCAAAAGCTGTTGCAATCCGGGAGCAATCCAATAGATGGATTGTCCCTGGCTGCTGTTGCGATAACGCAAAAAACGCCAGATGCATTCCTTTGCCAGCAGAAGCAGTTCTGTTGACAGGTTCCAGTCCAGCAAGCTGGCGATTTTTTCGATCTGGATCAGGGTATTGCTGAGTTGATAGTAAGCCAGATGCGCAACGCCACTACGGCGGCGGCAGGATTGCAGGGTCTCTTCCAGCATACTGCAAAGCAGATTGACCAGCGCCTGGTGAGATTCGGTTTTCCCGCTGTGAGAACGGGTTCCCGCGACCACACCTTGTCTGAGCTGAAGCAGAATCTTGATGCGGTTTTCTTCGCTTTGCTGTAATCGGGACCGTAGCTGCGCAGCAGGCAGTGCGGGAAACTGCGTACTGCTGAAACCCAGCATTGCATACAGGCCAAGGGCAGTATCCAACACCACTGGGGAGACTTCGGGCACTGGAGTGGAAAGTAGCTGGTCAAGATGCTCCACCAGGATTTTTGCCAGACTTGCTGGTTGACTCAGCAGACAGTACCGTCTGCCTCGTGTGCGCAGGCCGGTTTGTGCCAGTTCCAGACTGGCTGTTCCTGTTGCTGCGGCCTGGCAGCAGGCGATCACGGCCGTCATGGCGCGGGCAATGCGGGCATGTCCGGGATGATGCGAACCCTGTTGGAGCAAGCGGCTTGTTTGCTGACAATACCGTGCCAGTTCGCTGTGTTTGCAGAAACTGAAACAGGCTCGCAGATCAGCCAGCAGGCGGCAAAGCAGGGTGATGGCAGACTGTCTGGACTGTGTTGTCTGCGCAGACGATGACAGGCAGTCTCTATAGGCTTTTTCAATGTCTGCAGCCAGCGACTCAAGACAGCTGGCAAGACCTGGCTCAGGCATCTGTTGCCTCCTTCAGCAACTGGTGCAAGGACTGCACCAGCTGGTCGCTGGACAGTGGGCGCTGCAGGAGCTGCCTGAATCCCCTGGCCCTGCACCAGTGCTGATCTGCCGCCAGCTTGCGCGCGCTCATCAGAACCAGTGGATAGTGGCCAAGGTGGCGCAGACGGGTGGCCAACTGGAAACCATTGTCAGTGAGCAGTAGCAGCTCGATCAGGATCAGCTTTACCGGATACCGGCGCAGCTGGCTTTTGGCAGCAGACAGGCTGTCGGCCGTCAGCAGGGTAAAACCGGAGCCGGCCAGCTGGTTTGCCAATATCAGTTGCTGGCATGGAGAGTCGTCGATGGCGAGTAAGTGCGTCATGCCTGGCTCAATTCCTCGACGGCGGACAACAGTTCCTTGCGGCTGAATGGTTTTTGCAGAAAACGATTGGCTCCGGCCAGTTCCGCCCGGGCTTTTTCCAGCGGGCCGTAGTCACTGCTCAGCAACACGATTGGCGTGCTGGCAAATTGTTTGCTGGTACGGATCAGGGCACAGCTCTGGAACCCATCCAGCCTGGGCATGCTGGTTGCCATGAAGATGATGCCAGGTGGTTGTTCAGCGAGCCTGCAGAGCGCATCGAAACCATCCTCGGCAGCTACGGTCTGGTAGCCCTGTTCAGCAAAAATGGCAGCGGCACTGTCGCGGACCAGCCGGTTATGATCGACAAATAGAATCTGGGTATTCTTCCCTGGCTTGTTCACGGCGGGTTCCTCCCTGTAACCTGTTTATTGCCTGTTTATTGCCTGCCCATTGAAAGTAATAGCACAGTAATGCAGGTTCATCGAACTGGAGCAAACCGGATGGGATCAGTTGACACGCAAGGGCGCAGAGGCAGAGGGGAAATCATGCTATGATGCCGGCAAATCAGCCTTCTCTCTTGCTGTTCAGCTGCGCTTCTGCAGCACTTTTGTAGCACTGCTGCAAGAAGAAAAGGCAAGCCCGCTCAAGGAATCAACATCATGACAATCAAGCTCGGCATCGTAATGGACCCGATTGCGAATATCAGCTATAAAAAAGATACCAGTCTGGCCATGCTGGTGGCAGCTCAGGAAAAGGGCTGGCAGTTGTACTATATGGAGCAGCAGGATATGTATCTTCGTGACGGTGTGGCCATGGCCAGCATGCGTCCTCTGCAGGTGGCATTTGACGCCTCGGCCTGGTACCAGCTGGGTGAGCGCAGCGATACCGCACTGGCGGATTTGCAGGTGATTCTGATGCGCAAGGATCCCCCCTTCGACAGCGAGTACATCTATTCCACCTACCTGCTCGAACGGGCGGAGAGTGCAGGCACACTGGTCGTGAACAAACCGCAGAGCCTGCGCGACTGCAATGAAAAAATGTTTGCCACCCTGTTTCCCCAGTGCTGCCCACCCGTGCTGGTCAGCAGCCAGGCGGCGCGGCTCAGGGCCTTTCATCGGGAGCACAGGGATGTCATCTTCAAGCCGCTGGAAGGCATGGGCGGCAGTTCGATCTTTCGCTTGAAGGAGGATGATGCCAATGTCAGCGTCATCATCGAGACCCTGACCAATCATGGCCGGGAGTTGATCATGGCCCAGCGCTTCATCCCTGAGATCAGCAAGGGTGACAAGCGTATTCTGCTGATTGATGGTGACCCGGTACCTTATGCCCTGGCCCGGGTGCCGGCTGCCGGGGAAACCCGTGGCAACCTGGCTGCCGGAGGCACCGGTGTGGCCCAGCCCCTGACCGAAAGAGACCGCTGGATCTGCGCCCAGGTGCGGGAAACCGTGCGCAACAAAGGGCTGCTGTTTGTCGGTCTTGATGTCATTGGCGATTATCTGACCGAAATCAATGTGACCAGCCCCACCTGCGTGCGTGAAATCAACGCCGCCCAGGGTCTGGATATAGCAGGCGATCTGATGACCTGTATTGATGGACGCCTGCGAGAGCTGCATCGGCAAGACCTTCATTTGCAAACAGGACAGCAATGACCCAGAACCCGGAAATCAGCCGTGAACGCTTCGGCTTCACCATTTTTCTGTCAGCGTGCATTCACGTCATGCTGATTGCCGGGGTCGGTTTCACCTTCCTGAGCGAAAGCAGCAGTGCCCCGGCCATAGAAATCACCCTGGCCCAGTATCGCAGTGAGCAGGCGCCGGACGAGGCAGATTTCATTGCCCAGCAGAATCAGCTGGGCAGTGGTATTCTGGAGACTGCCGAGGCACCGGCCACCCCGTTTGCCGCACAATTTCATGATCAGAGCATCCAGGAAGTCCAACCCACGCCACAGGCCCCGGCACCCAATCAGGAAGAGAGGCTGACAGATCTGGCGGTGTTGACCGCCCGCAAGGCGGAACAGCAGATATCGCAACAACTGGATGAGACCATAGCCGATACCAATAACCCCCTGTCGGAACAGGCCACGCCAGAGGAAATCAGCCTGGCCATTGCGTCCCTGCAGGCGCAGCTGGATGTGCAGCAGCAGGCCTATGCCAAGAGGCCGCGCAAATATACCCTGTCGTCGGCATCGACCCGGCAGCGGCATGATGCCTTGTACCTGGACAGTTGGCGCAAGCGCATCGAGACAGTTGGCAACCAGAATTACCCGCAACAGGCCAGGCAGCAACAACTGTATGGCAATCTGCGCATGCTGGTGGCCTTGCGGCCGGATGGCAGTGTACAGGAAATCCGCGTGCTGCAGACATCCGGTTACCGGGTGCTGGATGAGGCGGCCGTCAATATTGTGCAACTGGCAGCACCTTTTGCACCGTTCCCGAAAGAATTGCGTGAGGATGTTGATATACTGGAAATCATCCGCACATGGCGGTTTCATCAAGGCAACTCTTTTTCCAGCGAATAACGATGACACATGAGCAGATTTGAGCAACTGATTACCGACACAAACCTGGATGCTGTTCAGGGCGCACTGCAGAACCAGTTTCTGGTGGCCATGCCGCAGCTGCAGGATCCCAACTTCATCAGCACGGTGACCTATGTCTGGAAGCACAACCAGGATGGGGCGCTGGGGATCATCATCAACCGGCCTTCGCGGATGCGTGTTTCCGAGCTGCTGGCTGAACTGCATCTGAGTGCAGGCAGTACCGGTTTGCATCGAGATCTGGGCGAAACCCGGGTGCTGGCCGGCGGGCCGGTAGAAAGGCACAAGGGTTTCATCCTGCATTCGGCCGGAACGGAATGGGAATATACCCTGCCCATCACCGAGGACATCAGTCTGACCATGTCCAAGGATATTCTGGAAGCCATTGCTGCCGGGGACGGCCCCAGGGAATTTCTCATCGCGCTGGGTTGTGCCGGTTGGGAAGCAGGGCAGTTGGAGCAGGAAGTGAGTGAGAATATCTGGCTGACCGTACCCGCCGCCCCGGACCTGGTGTTTTCCCGTGATTACGATAACAAGGCCAGTGCCGTGGCCGGTTTGCTGGGCGTCAGTCTCAGCCAGCTGTCCACGCTTACCGGGCACTCTTGATGAAGCTGCGGCACAAGGCATGAAAACCTACCCGGACAAGCGCGGGGATCCCGTTTCTGCGCTCGGTTTCGATTTTGGTACGCGCCGTATCGGGGTGGCCTTCGGGCAGAGCCTGACCGGAACCGCCGAGCCAGTGCAGACCTTGCCGGCAGTCGATGGTGTGCCGGACTGGGCGGCACTGAGCGCATTGGTGGACATCTGGCGGCCGGATGTCTTCGTGGTGGGTCTGCCCTTCAATATGGATGGTTCCGAAAGTGAGCTGTTGTTGCGTGCCCGCAAGTTCGGCCAGCGTCTCGAGGGGCGTCTGCACCGACCCTGTTACGGCATGGATGAGAGGCTTTCCTCCTTTGCCGCCAGAGGCCAGCGTTTGCGCGGTGAATCCAGTGCGCAGGTAGACAGCCTGGCGGCACAACTGATTCTGCAAAGCTGGTTTGCCAGCTGGGAAAAACAGTCCGGCTGAATCAGGTTCCTTATTCAGAGACTCCTTAGAAAGAATCGGGCATCTTGGCCTTGCTGCGGGCTGCGTCCTTGGCCACTATGCCGCGTTGCACCAGGTCTTTCAGGCATTGGTCCAGGGTTTTCATGCCGGTGCTGGAGCCGGTCTGAATGGCTGAATACATCTGCGCCACCTTGTCCTCGCGAATCAGGTTGCGGATGGCCGGCGTGCCGATCATGATTTCGTGCGCCGCCACCCTGCCGCCCCCATTCTTTTTCAGCAATGCCTGGGAAATCACCGCCTGCAGGGATTCCGACAGCATGGAGCGGACCATGCTCTTTTCAGCGGCCGGGAACACATCAATGATACGGTCAATGGTCTTGGCGGCCGATGTAGTGTGCAGAGTGCCGAAGACCAGGTGGCCGGTTTCAGCCGCAGTCAGCGCCAGGCGGATGGTTTCCAGGTCGCGCAATTCGCCAACCAGAATGATATCAGGGTCTTCGCGCAGTGCTGAGCGCAAGGCTTCGTTGAAGCCAAGGGTGTCGCGATGCACTTCCCGCTGGTTGACCAGGCACTTCTTGCTCTCGTGTACAAATTCGATGGGGTCTTCAATGGTGAGCACATGCTCGTAGCGGTTGTTGTTGATGTAATCGATCATGGCCGCCAGGGTGGTACTCTTGCCCGAGCCGGTTGGTCCGGTCACCACCACCAGGCCGCGCGGAAACTCGGAGATGGTCTTGAAGACAGGTCCCATTCCCAGGTCTTCCATGCTCAGCACCTTGGAAGGAATGGTGCGAAATACCGCCGCTGCCCCCCGGTTCTGGTTGAAGGCATTGACGCGAAAACGCGCCAGTCCGGGGATTTCAAAGGAGAAGTCGGTTTCCATGAACTCCTCATAATCCTTGCGCTGGTGGTCAGTCATGATTTCGTAGATCAGCCCGTAGACTTCCTTGTGGTTCATGCTGGGTACGTTAATGCGGCGAATATCGCCATCGACACGGATCAACGGCGGCATGCCTGCGGTGATATGCAGGTCCGAAGCGTTTTGCTTGACGCTGAAAGTCAATAATTCCGTGATGTCCATTGTGCCGGTCTCCGGGTTTGGTTACTGTGCTGTGCTGTGGCAGTGCATAGGCGGTAGCAAAAAATCATGGCAAGCATAGCAGAAAACCTTCGGCAAGTTCGTGAACAGATAGACAGTAGCATTGCACAGAGCGGACGTGCCGCTGGGTGTGTGAAATTGCTGGCGGTCAGCAAAACCAAGGGGGCTGAACAGGTGCTGGAGGCCTGGCAGGCAGGGCAGCAGGATTTTGGAGAAAACTATGTGCAGGAAGCCCTGGAGAAAATGTCGGCAGTGGCAGCCATGCTGCCATCGGCATCGCTTCCGGTCTGGCACTTCATAGGTCCCGTGCAGTCCAACAAGACCCGGGATATTGCGGCGAATTTCCAGTGGGTACACAGCATCGAACGCGTCAGGATTGCCCAGCGCCTGAGCAGTCAGCGCCCGGATGGCTTGCCGCCATTGAATGTCTGTGTGCAGGTGAACCTTTCCGGGGAAGACAGCAAATCCGGCCTGGCTTTGGAACAGGCGGAGGGGCTGTGCGCCCAGATCAGTGAGTTGCCGCGGCTGGAGCTGCGCGGTTTGATGGCGATTCCTGCACCCTGTTCAGACCATGAGCAACAACGGCTGGTGTATCGTCCGCTGGCTCAACTGTTCAATCAGTTGAGCGCGCGCTATCCCCATTTCGACACCCTGTCCATTGGCATGAGCGAAGACTACCGTGCCGCCATTGCAGAGGGTTCCAGCATGGTGCGGATTGGCACGGCGATCTTTGGCAAACGAGGATAGGGTTACAGACAGGCAGGTTGCCTGACGCAGGCTGAGACCGGAATCAGCGGGCGGGTTCCAGCGTCAGGCTGCCGCTGACCGTATCCAGATCGACCATGCCGGCACCCTGACCCTGAATGAAATTCAAACGCTGCGGGCCGCTTCTGGACCCGGTGCCAGGTGCAACCCCTATGCCCTGTTCCAGTTGACGCCGACGGATGAAACTGAGTTGCTGCAAACCACCGACGTTATCGACCCGTGGCTGATCATCGCTAAATCGATTGACAATCTCAGCATCTACATTGGCAAACAGGCTGAACCGGGCGTTGACCCCTGCATCCAACCCCAGACGGATATCACCCCGGTAAGAACTGCCATGAATGCGCGGCGCCGTAGTCTCGCCAATGCGCAACACCGCGCTGCCATCGCCGACATCCAGATCCAGTTCCTGCAGGCCGGTCAGGGAGCCTTCGATACGCCCGGACTCGGTAGTCAGCGCGACTTGTTCAGCCTGGCTGTTGAGACTGATACGGCCCTCATTGGTGCTCAGTTGCATGCGCCCGCGTGAGCCGTTATCGACGATGGTGCCGGTGGTGGTGGTAGCAATCAACCGGCCACTGTTGTTCTGGCTCTGAATGTTGCCCTCCCTGGTGACCAGGCGAACAACGCCATCAATTGCCTCAAGCTGCATGCTGCCGCTTTGCGTACTGGCCTTGATGCCTCCGGTGATTCCCCTGAAACTTACCGCAGTGCTGTCGCCCTTGAATTCAATATCGCTGTCGGGAGGCACTTCAATCAGCAGGTCTGCACCTTCTCCGGCTGAGGCTGCCCGGCGCGTATTGATGGACCTGGGCAAGGCGATCTCAAATTGGGTGAAGCCATTTTCGGAGGCCAGGCGATAACTCTCCATGCGTTCATCAAGCCGCCCCTGGACGCGCAGGGTTTGCCCCGGGGAGGCCACGATGCGCACAGTGCCACGCATCACGCTGATAAAGATTTTCTCGTTGACACGCACTGGTGTGCTTTCATCGATGGGGTCACCAGCCGCCTGCACCAACGGGCCTGGCAGCAGGCAGATTACGAGTGCGGTTATCAGATGCCTGAACGTCCTGTGTTTGTTCAGGTCCGGCCAAATCCTGCGGATTGGCCTGGTGTGACTGAGGGTTGTGTCATTGCCGGAGTTGATGCACATAGGCTCGTTGGATTCCTGTTGGCTGTATCGCTTCTGACAGCAAAAGCTAAAGGAGTTCCCCGGGGCTGTCAATCAGTCCCGGGGCGACGGGCTTGTCTGCACAGGCTACTCTGTAAAAGCTTCTCCGTAAAATCCTGGGCCAGGAACGGGTTTCAGAAAATATAGCCCAGGGAAATCATGTAGACCCAGGGGTCAATATCGACTCGGGTGGTGATTCTGCCCAAAGCGGACCCGAGGCTGGCATCGGTTTCAATATTGATACGGCGCACGGCGGCATTGATCAGCCAGTTCTGGTCGAGTTTGTAGTCAAAGCCGGCACTGACCGACCAGCCCACGGAATCATCCAGTTTCAGGCTGTTGGCGCCCAGTTCATTACGCGCCTGCGAGGACAGCGACTCTTCGAAGAAAAGCGTATAGTTCAACCCGGCACCGACATAGGGACGGAAGCGCTTGGCAGGCTGGCCAAAATAATACAGCGCAGTGACGGTGGGCGGTAAATGCTTGCCGGAGCCCAGTCTTGTGGTGCTGAAACCGAAGCCCCCCAGGCCCTGGACAGCCAGATCATGCTCGAAAGGGGTCGAGGCAAGCAGCTCTATGGCGATATTGTCACTGAGCATATAAACGAGGTTGAGGCCAAGCTGTGTGTCCGGATCAACACCCACTCCGGTGGCAGCCAGTGGGCCGACTGCTACGGTGTTCAGGGCCCGACTGCTTTCCTTGGGTTCAACCGTGGCCGCTCCTGCCCGGATTATCCAGTCCCCCTGTTGCTGGGCGGCAACAGAGGCAGGCAGGCTTGCAATCAGCCCCAGGAAAAAGGTGTTGAACAGGGTCGCTCTGTGCCTGGACTGCATTCTTGCTTCTCCATCGAGTCAGTGTGAGTTTGCAGTCTAGAAGATTGTCTGGAGGACTCTTTTGATGCAGATTAATATCTCTGCCGCTTTTCCTGATCCTCCTGATCCGGGTTTCGATGCGTTAAGGTACTGGACGGACAGGCGCAGCTTGGTCAGTGCCATTGAACTCCTGTATTCTGGGGGATATAAAGGGCGAAAGATCAGGATCAGATAAAGGAAAAACATGTACGTACCGAAGCATTTCAGAGTTTCTGATCAAGGCGAGGCGCTCGCTTTCCTGCGCCAAAATTCATTTGGCCAGCTGATTTCAATGGCAGGTGGAAGACTCGTTGCCAGTCATTTGCCGTTTTATGGCAGCTGTGCCCTGTTAACAGATGAGACGGAATTGGAGAGAAAGGGGGTTAAACAGATCAACAGAAGCTCTGCATAACAGGACACTACACGACCATGGAAGACATTCATCTGATTTTCCGGTTACTGGCATTTTCCCAGGCCTGCTTTCTCTGTGTTTATCTTCTCCTTTACCAGCGGGTGGTGCCACCATTGCGGACCTGGCCGAACAGTTGGCGCTGCCGGTTCATCGCTTGCGCAATCTTATTCAGAGGTTCCCTAATTTTCCCCTGGCTTGAACGAAGCATCCTGATGAGCAGGGTGTCATCCGGCGATTCTCGGGAACCTTATCTGATTTATCTGCCTAATTCTGGCTTGTCTGGGGTTGGCTGGCAGGTATTTCCGGTTTTCCAGCAGCCTGCTCAGCTATCTTGATGAGGCGGTGTACCCGCTGTTCATTCTGCACCTGCTGTTTATCGCAGTGTTGGGGTACGTGGCATGCGGGGCTGACGCCAGTGGACGGGTCAATCCAGACTGGTTATTCTGGCCATCGTAGTTATGGCTGGACAGCCTCGTTACACTTTATCTGAATCCCTCAGGAGATGCTGATTATGCTTAATGTCTGTGTTCGTCTGCTGTTGCTTGTGTTATTGGGTTTGTCTTCTGCTGCCACCCTGGCGCAAGCGGATGAGTCGACAGTGATTGCGGCGGCAAGCGCTGCGCTGGATGAATTCATGCACACCTTCAACCGCCGTGACATGACTGCCTGGGCGGCATCCCTGAATTATCCTCACATCCGTTTTGCCAGTGGGCAGACCACAATCTACGACAGTGCGGAGGAGTTTGCAGCGCGCTCGCCCTTCGAGAGCCTGATGCGCTCGGGCTGGGATCATTCACACTGGATCAGCCGGGAAGTCAGTCTGGTGTCTGCGGACAAGGTGCATTTCAACACCGTATTCCAGCGCTTCAACAGCGCCAATGAGGTGATTGGCACTTATCAGTCCTTGTACATAGTGACCTTGGTGGATGGTCATTGGGGAACCCAGGCGCGTTCCAGTCTGGCGCCTTAGAGGTTCCCCGGGGAGGTCATCCAAGCCGCCTGTCAGGCGGCCTGCAGTTTATGCTTCAGTTTGCCTTCTTTCTGCAATTTCTGGATGTGCTCGAGCGCGGCCTCCAGCGCCTGCTCGCGAGTATCCACCATCGCCTCTGGCTTGAGTGCATTGTCGGTGCTCATGGCCAGCAGGGTCTGGCGTATCTGCTCCGAGGCTCCGGCAATATAGATTTCGCGATGACCTCTGGTGGCATCCGAGGCAATGGTGCCGATTGCCCGCACGGCAGACAGATCCAGGGTTTGCAGTCTGGAGAAATCCAGAATCATGACCACCACGACACCGCTGTCCAGAAAGCTGCGGGCATGATGCCCCAGGTCTGCGGCTGCCGAGAAGCTGAGGGGGCCGTTGAAATCGAACACAGTCACATACTTGCCGATCTGGTCCAGAATTTCCTTCTCCCGGGGAGTTGCCTGGTGACGGATATCGTGGTTTTTGCGCAGATGCTCCATCTGTTCCTTGGCCACCTGCTGCACAAATGCGATGGAAGCCAGAACGACCCCGGTTGCAACAGCGGTAATCAGATCAACAAACACGGTCAGCCCGAAAACCAGAACCATCAGGGCAAGATCCCAGCGTGGTCCGCGATGGGCCTGGCGGATATAACTCCAGTCGATGATGTCCAGACCAACCTTGACCAGGATGCCACCCAGTACCGCATGGGGGATAACCGAAGCAAGCGGTCCCAGACCCAGCACCACACCCAGCAGCAACAGGGCATGAATCATCCCGGAGATTTTGGTCTTGCCCCCGGTCCGGATATTGACCACGGTACGCATGGTTGCCCCCGCACCGGCAGTGCCACCGAACAGACCGGCTACCGCATTGCCTATGCCCTGCCCGATCAGTTCCCGGTTTGAATTATGGCGGGAACGGGTCATGTTATCCGCAACCAGAGAGGTCAGCAGACTGTCGATGGCTCCCAGCAGAGCCAGCACCACGGCAGCTTCCGCCACCAACAGGAATGAGGATTGGGTCAGGGTAGGCAGGTGAAACTGTGGCAGCCCACTGGGAACTTCGCCCAGGATGGGCGCCCCGCTGAACAGCAGACTGACCAGTGTGCCAATGACCAGTGCAGCCAGCGGCCCGGGAACATACCGGCTCAGGCTGGGTGGCCATTTCAGTACCAGCGCCAGGGTACCCAGACCGAGTGCCAGCGCGGGATAGTTGATATCTGCCAGGGCTGTGGGTGCGTAGAAAAGTGCATCCAGAGTGCCGGCCGGGGCACTGTGCCCCAGCAAGGGACTGATCTGCAGGATGATGATGATGCCGCCTATGCCGCTCATGAACCCGCTGATGACCGGATAGGGCACCAGGCGGATATATTCCCCCAGGCGGAACACGCCCATGGCTATCTGGATGACACCCGCCAGCACGATGGCGGTGAAAATCAGCTCGATATTGCCCGCCATGTCCGGGTGCGTGGCGATACTGGCAACCAGGCCTGCAACCACGACGGTCATGGGGCCGGTGGGGCCGGATACCTGGGATTCGGTTCCGCCAAACAGTGCCGCAAAAAAACCAACAAAGATGGCTCCGTACAGGCCTGCAATCGGGCCCAGGCCGGAAGCTACACCCATAGCCAGGGCCAGGGGCAGGGCCACCACGCCGGCGGTAATCCCGCCGAAGATATCACCGCGCAGATTGCTCAAATCAAACTTCAACATCATGGTCTCCGCAGGCCGCCTTTATGAGGGCCTTTAAATCGTCAGCAAAAGGAAATAGCAGAATCAGGCAGTTTTCCTGAGACGGTGCAAGATACTGGCATACCGGTCGGCAATGGGAACAAATCTGGCCGAATTCTGGTCATAGCAAACCACCGTACCCTTGGCGATGTCATAGACCCAGCCATGGAGTTCGATATCGCCGGTAGCCAGCCGCGCAGACACACTGGGGTGTGTTTCCAGGTGCTTGAGCTGCATGATGACATTCTCTTCGGTCAGTTCTGCCAGATGATCGTTGCACAGTGTGCCGTCATGCCGGGCCTTGACTCTGGCAGCTGCGGCAGAGATATGCCCCAGCCAGTTGGAGACGTGAGGCAGATGTTTGATGGCCTCGCGATTCATGGCCCCCTTCATGGCGCCACAGTCGCTGTGGCCACAAACGACAATGTGCTGGACACCCAATACCTCAACGGCAAACTCGATCGACGCAGTGATGCCGCCGGTATTGCTTGAGTGTGGCGGGACAATATTGCCGGCATTGCGACAGATGAACAGATCGCCCGGCTGGGTCTGGGTGATCAGATTGGGATCTATGCGTGAATCGGAACAGGTGATCAGCAGCACTTCAGGGCTTTGGCCATTGGCCAGTTCCGCAAAAAGCTCGCGCCTTTCATGGAAACTTGTCTTGCTGAATTCGGTGACACCTGAAATTAACTTATCCACGTCAGTTCTCCTTTGAGTCAGAGGGTTGGTACCCGCATATGATTTGTGTGATAACAGGAGACCCCTTTATATAGATAAAGGTTTAAGTTATTTCCAGTATTGGCGATAGGATTTTCCTTTCACTGTAGGGGTGGAACCGCAGAAGACAGCAAAAACGGCAAAGTGCCGCCAGGGGAGTGGCAGCACGATCAATGCCTTTTGCTGAAACTGGGGGAGCTGTAGTGGTTGGCTGCCGGGATCAGCCTGCGTAAAGCAGGCTGTAGCCGTATTCCTGGGAGCGGGTAACCGTCAGCACACCAACGGGGATGAAGCGGCTGTTGGGGATATTGTTGGCCAGCAGTTCCTGGTAGATATCCTGGGCGGTGCCATCGGTATTGCGAGCCAGGAAGCCGGAAATATTCAGGGTTGCCCGATTGCAGATGGCAAAGCTGACTCCGCGGGCAGCCAAGGCATCAACGGTATTGCCACGGTTGGCCAGACCAGATTGTTTCAGCCTCATTGGGTTCTGTCGGAATGGTTCTGGACTGTTGCGGGTATCCTTGATGTCCATGAAGGCGCTCAGGTGCTCGCCATATTTTTCCCAGATGACATCGTTGTAACCGAAGGGAGTGGACTGATGCCGAAAACACACCACCAGGGCGTAGTCTGCATCGCTGCCGCCATAATCCTCAGCGTGAACCATCAGCATATTGTTGGCATAGTGCAGTGCGGTGGCGCCACCCTGGGTAGAGGCGGAATCAATAAAGGCCCGATGACTGACCCCTGACTGCTCCAGCCAGGCATCACCGGGATGACGGGCCGGCACGAATCGGTGCGTGTCAGTGCTGCTGTTCTGGGCAGCCTGTGAGGAGGTGGCTGCGAGAGTTGCACCTGTCGCCACCACGCCCATACTGGTAAGGAAACGCCGCCGACCTTCGACTTGTCTTGATGTATCGCTCATACGCTCACCTCTTGATGACTTTGCTTGTTGACGACTGGTCTGCTTAAAGTAGCTGGCCTCCGGGTTAATGACTGGCTGCATTGGACAGCGGTGTGCCGTTTACGGGAATCATCAGATGCGCTCCGGGCGTACCCTCATTCATCATCCAGGGTGTACCCCGTCCGGCCAGTGAGCTATCGCGCTGCCCACCGGTAGGGTAACCCAGCTGGGCGGCAGTGGCGTTGGGAACCGAGACGATCCACAGCAGGCGAATGCGATCATCACCATCGTACAGACGATAGTTCATGGCACCGAATGTGCGGGGTGGGATACGGCCTTCGGCCTCGGCGCGTGCCAGTTCAGCCTGCAACTGTTCACCGGACAGGCCCTGGGCGGCCAGTTTTGCCCGCAGATCACGTCGCGGCCCTTCGCTGGCAGAAGAGCAACGGGTGAATTGTTCAGCATCCTTGGGCTGACACTCAACCTGATTGTTGCCTTGACGCAACACAATCCGTTCACCGGTGTCAGGGTGATAACGATAAACCGTGGCTCCGGCCCGAAGATCTTCCGGCAGGGGACGCACCGCTTCCGCGATCAGTTCGGCCTCACTTTGGGCCAGCGCCGACAATGGAGCCAGGATGGAAAAGGCCAAAATGCAAAGAACGCCAGGGACAGTACGCATGCCGATCTCCTTCAATTAAAGGCGGTGGTGTTGGTAACGGTTATGCTGGTAACGGGTTGTGTTGGTAAAGTCACTGCTGCAAAAGCTATCCTGTTACAGGCAGAATGTCTATATCCGGTATGTTGATCGAGCAGGATTTGTTACTCAATGGTTTGGCGCAGTCGCAGTCCGTGGCAAACAGTTTGAGCCGAACTGGACATTTTCCCGTCGGAAGGATACTTTCCTGTGTTATTCCCAATCGGGTTTGGGCCTGAGCTTGGGCCTGAGCTGGCAAAAAGTCTCTGGCAAAAGGAAACCCCTATGCAAACCCTGCTTCGTTTGGCCCTGTATGGTGTTGTGCCCCTGGCGCTGCTTGCCTGTGCCGCTGAGTACAACCCGCTGGATGACTATGAACAACTGACGCCGGTCACTCTGCTGGAGGCTCCCCCTGCCACAGCGAACAACCATCCCCCTGAAGCCGTGGCACGCGGGCAGTATCTGGTGGCCTTGCTGGGCTGTGGCAGTTGCCATACCGATGGCGCCCTGGTCGGCGAACCCAGTAGTGCCCGTTTATTGGCAGGCTCAGGAGTGGGCATCGCCTATTCCAATCCGCTGGCTCAAGCCAACCCGGGTGTTGTGTATCCTCCCAATCTGACTCCTGATGCGAACACTGGCATCGGCAACTGGACGCTGGAACAGATCATGGTCATGGTCAAGTCCGGCACCGACAACCACGGCAGCCAGACCCTGCCGGTGATGCCCTGGCCGGCCTACGCCAATATTACCGATGATGACGCCCGTGCCATTGCCATGTATTTGCAAAGCCTGACTCCAGTCAATCACCGGGTGCCGGCCAACGTCCGTCCCGGCCAGCGGGCGACAGCGCCGTTCGTGCATTTTGGGGTTTACCGTTCCCGGCCCTGAAAGGCCGGGCCAGGTTCAGGTTTTGGCCCAGGTCCAGTCCAGTCCAGTCTAGTCCAGCTTCAGGCGCTGCCCAGCTTCAAACGGAACTCACGCCTGACCAGCAGGTAACTCGCCACCGCCTGCACCGTCACCGACAGAATGGTGGCATACCAGACCTGGTTGATGGCAAAGCCTGGCTGGTAGCGCAGGAATATCGCCAGTGGCAGGAAGACCAGCACACGCACGAATGAACTCAGCATGGCTGGCCGGGTATTGCCGAGCCCCTGAAACATGCCCGAGCAGGCGAACACGATGCCCTGGGCAACGAAGTTCAGCGAGATCAACTGCAGGAACACCGAGCCCACGGCGATGACGTCCACCTCGTCGGTAAAAAAGCCCACCAGCACATCGGATTTCCATTGCATGAGCAGGGTGACCACGGTCATTACCAGACTGCTCAGCAGGATGCCTTTGTAGCAGGTTTCGCGGACTCTGGCATACTGTCCCGCCCCGTAGTTCTGCCCGGCGATTGGTCCGAGTGCAAAAGCAATGGCCATGGTCGGCATGAAGATGGATTGCATGATGCGCCCGCCGACGCTGAAGCCCGCCTGCGCCGCCGCACCAAAATCCTGGATCAGCCAGTAAACGGCAGAAAAGTAGATGAACAGCAGCAGCATCTCCACCCCGGCAGGGATGCCGATGTCCATCATGCGTTTCCAGATCGCCAGTTGCGGCCGCCACAATGAGGGCTGGAAAGACACGTACTTTTCCAGCTTGATGAAATAGAGCGTCAGCAGGCTGACGCCAACCAGCACCGACAGGGAACTGGCCAGGCCGGCCCCCATCACGCCCAGCGCAGGCCCCGGACCCCAGCCGGCAATCAGTATGGGTGCCAGAATGGTGTTCAGCACCACGGTCAGTACCTGAACGATCATGCCAGGCTTGACCAGGCCGGTGGCACGCAGGGAGGAGGCCATGGCCATCAAGGGAAACTGCAGGGCCATGCCGGGCAGAAACCAGTACAGGAACGTCACGCCTTCCTGGCGGGTGGCGATGTCTCCGGTGATCCCGGCCAGATAGAGCTCCGCCAGCAGGTAGCCGCCAATCAGGGTCAGCGCGGCAAAAATGGCAGCCACCACCAGGGACTGGTTGAAGACCAGATTGGCTTCTCCTTGCTCCTTGCGCCCCACTGCCTGTGAGATCAGTGCCACGGCGCTCACACCCAGTATCTGCGTCAGGGCCATGATGACGAAGGTCAGGGTGCCGCCTGCACCGACACCCGCTACTGCGGCATCACCCAGCGCCGCAACAAAGTACAGGTCAACCAGCAGATAGAGTGTCTGGAAAACCATGCCGGCAGCAACAGGCGTTGCCATGCTGATGATGGTTCGGGTCACCGAGCCTTGGGTCAGGTCTCTCATGGGATGTTCCGATGGATAAAGGGTCAAAAACAGGGCGGGAAAAGCGTGAGCTATCTCCTGCCTGGCGGTTTCAGGCGCGGCAGAGTAACACCATTTCCGGCTATCTGAAAAGCAAAGATTCCGGGTATGCGGGAAGCAGCATCTGCGGATGTGTCAACCGGCTTCATCGGCTTTGATGGTTTCGGTTTCAGCGCGACCCTGGGCTATCCACAGCAGCATTTTTTCATGCGTCAGAACATATTGCGCATAGGTGCTGGCCAACGCGGACACCTGGATGCCATAGGTGGCGAATCGGCTGCAAACCGGGGCGAACATGCAATCGGTAATCGAAAACTCACCAAACAGCCAGGGACCTTTGTCCTGGTGTTCAGCGCGCAGTCTTGACCAGATCTGGTCGATGCGGGCAATGTCTTTCTGCAGGGCAGGGTCAAGAGCAACCTTGCGCCCGGAAGCACGACAGTTCATGGGCAGTTTGCTGCGAATTTCGAAAAATCCTGAATGCATCTCGGCGCTGTATGAACGCGCCAGGGCGCGTGTTCGGGTATCCGCAGGCCAGCCTTTGCCGTGCAGATACTGCTCGGACACGTATTCGCAGATGGCCAGGGAGTCCCATACCATCAAGCCATCATCATGCAGCACAGGGACCTTGCCGGCTTCAGTGTGCAGGGCCATCTGCGCAGCCGTGGTCTCCTCATCCAGGGCAATGCGCACTTCTTCGAACGGCAGGCCATGTACCGATAAAAACAGCCAGGGCCGCAATGACCAGGAGGAATAATTCTTGTTGCCAATGACCAGCTTCATGTCGGGCTCCGTTGCCTTGACCAGGAAATTGGATTATATACCTGCCTACCTGCACTATAAACGTGCATTACAAAACAGTGAATTACAAAACAGCCACACAGGGAGAAGAAGATGGCAATAATAAAACACCCGTACTACCCCATTATTTATCTGCGTGGCTATGCCATGACTCGCGGGGCTATCGAGGATACCGTAGCCACACCTTATATGGGATTCAATCTGGGTTCCACCCGCATGCGTCAGGAGTGGGATCGCAGTATCAGTCAACATATTTTCGAATCGCCACTGGTCCGGCTGATGAAGGACTATGGCTATGTGGATAATTACCAGTATGGCCGCCAGCAAGAGGGGAAAATCCCGGCGCGCAGCGTAATCATCTATCGCTATTACGATGCAGCAGACCCGATATTGGGTTCCGGCAGCACCCTGTCCATCGAAGCGGCCGCCGAAGGGCTTTCCCGCTTGATTCTGCAGATCAGGCAACAGGTATGTGGAGACGATAGCAACGCGCAGGCGGCATTCAAAGTGTATCTGGTCGCGCATTCCATGGGTGGCCTGATCTGCCGTAGTCTGTTGCAGAACGATGCCATCGGTTCAGTTGCGGCAAAGACTGCCGTGGACAAGGTGTTTACCTACGGCACTCCCCACAATGGAATTGATTTGCGCGGCTTCAATGTACCCCGCTGGTTCGGGGCCATGGATGCCAACAATTTCAATCGCAAGCGCATGGCCAGTTATCTGGACCTGCCCGACAGTGACCGGGTGGACAGTTTGAATGAGCGGTTTGATCCTCAGCGGTTTTTTTGTCTGGTGGGAACCAATCATCAGGATTATTCCCTGGTCCGCTATCCGGTGGGCCCCAGCAGTGATGGTCTGGTCAAGATAGAGAATGCAACTCTCAGGGGAGCACCCCGTGCCTATGTGTATCGCAGCCACAGCGGTGATCTGGGTTTGGTGAATTCCGAGGAAGGCTATCAGAACCTGGTGCGGTTCCTGTTTGGCGATGCCTTTGTCACCGCCACCTTGCGCGTGGATGAGTTGCCCTTGCCACCCCGGGTGCAAGCCGAGTACGACAAGGGGCATGAGGTGCGGGCCTCCTATCTGTTCGAGTCGACGGTGACGGCACGTGGCCTGTTCGATGTCAATCTGACCGAGCGCCGGCAGGATGAAGCCTCGGCCATCTTTCGCAGTTTCGATGAACTTTTTCAGCCACAGCGCGTACTGCGTGACAGCGCCAGGTCTCCCGTGCTGTGCTCGGTCTTCCTGGATTCCAGCAAGATCAGCGCAGGCCAGACCATGGAGTTCACGCTGATACTGGCCGTGCGCTCCACCGACTATCTTGTTCGCCGCGGTCTGCGCCAGGAACGCATCCCGGCAGAGAGTCTGTACACGGGAAGCATTACCCTCAAGGCCAGCAAACACGGAGCGGGCTGGCGGCTCAGGTATGTGCTGAGTGATGAGGAGTGGAGTGCGGG
>JAVVEG010000015.1:0-20802 GCA_032251455.1 Pseudomonadales bacterium
GCCTGTCGGTAGAGCTTGCCGCCCAGCCCCAGGACGAAACCCCGGAGCGCTGGTATGCCTCCGGCCAGGCCGAGTTGCAGCGTATGCTTTCCCAACAGCCCAATACAGCGCGGGCACGCAATATCATACTGTTTGTGGGCGATGGCATGGGTATCTCCACCGTAACAGCAGCCCGAATTCATGCCGGGCAAAAACAGGGCATGAGCGGTGAGGAGAACAGCCTCTCGTTCGAACGTTTTCCAGCCCTGGCTCTGTCCAAGACCTATAACACCAACCAGCAAACCCCGGACTCTGCCGGCACCATGACTGCCATGATGACCGGAGTCAAAACCAGCGCTGGCGTCATTGCCATCAACCAGCATGCCCGTCGCGCAGATTGTGCTTCCGCCCAGGGGCAGGAGTTGCCAACGTTTCTGCAGCAGGCAGAGGCAAGGGGACTGGCTACCGGCATCGTCACCACCACCCGCATCACTCATGCCACACCGGCCGCCACCTTTGCCCATACCCCGGAACGGGACTGGGAAGGGGATATCAATCTGTCTGCCGAAGCACGTGCCAACGGTTGCCAGGATATTGCCAGCCAGTTGATCGATTTCAACTACGGTGATGGTCTGGAGGTCGCCATGGGCGGAGGCCGTCAGTTCTTTATTCCGGAAACAGCTAATGACCCACATAATGGTAGACCTGGCACCCGTCAGGATGGACGCAACTTGGTGGCAGAATGGACGGCGCAAGCGCCCGGCAGCGAGTTTGTCTGGAACCGGGAACAACTGGCTGCGCTGGATATTGCCAATACCCGGCATCTTCTTGGTTTATTCAACCGCTCACATATGAGCTACCGGGCCGACCGCGAGCAGTCTCAGACCAGTGAACCGGATCTGCCCCAGATGACCGAGACCGCCATTCGTCTGCTGCAGAAAAACCAGCAGGGATTTTTCCTGATGGTGGAGGCTGGTCGCATTGATCACGCCCATCATGCCGGCAATGCCTATCGGGCTCTGGAAGACGCAGCCGAACTCTCGGCGGCCGTCACCCTGGCCACCCAACTGACCAGCTCAGAGGACACATTGATCATTGTCACGGCCGACCATAGCCATACCTTTACCATTGCCGGTTACCCCACCCGTGGCAATCCGATACTGGGTAAAGTGGTCAACAATGATGAACATGGCGAGGCTGAAACCGAGCCGGCCCTGGCAGAAGACAACAGCCCCTATACGACACTCAGCTATAACAATGGCCGCGGCTTTGCCGAAAACCTCGGTGGCGATCGGCGTTACACCCAGCCGGCCGATGCAGGCCGTCATGATCTTAGCGATGTTGATACCGAAGACGGCGACTATCACCAGGAAGTACTGATTCCGCTGGAGATGGGCACCCATGCCGGGGAAGATGTCGCCATCTATGCGCAAGGGCCATGGGCCCATCTGTTCTCGGGGACCCATGAGCAGAATTATATCTACCATGTCATGCGGCACGCGGCAGGCTGGCCTGGAACCGACTGACAGGATTGATCAAAGCGAACAAAATTCCCGGCTGGGTGGTATGATGACTGCCTCACCCATGGACGCAGCAACAAGGGAGGCCAATCATGTCCTTAACCGAATCCACCATGCTGGCAATCAATACCCCGGCACCCGCATTTTCCCTGCCTGATACGGAAGGCAATACAGTCAGTCTGGATGATTTCAGTAAAGAGCCAGGTCTGCTGGTTATTTTCATGTGCAACCACTGCCCCTATGTCAAACATCTGCGCAAGGGGCTTGCCGATTTTGCCCGCGAATATCAAGCCAAAGGCCTGGCCATTGTCGGCATCAATGCCAACGACGCCCAGGCACATCCCGAAGACAGTCCGGAAGCCATGGTCCTTGAAAAAGAGCAGGCAGGCTATGTTTTTCCCTATCTCTACGATGCCAGCCAGGCAGTTGCCAAAGCCTACCAGGCGGCCTGCACGCCGGATTTTTTCCTGTTCAACAAAGACCGCAAGCTGGTCTATCGCGGTCAGTTTGATGACAGTCGTCCGGGTAATGACGTACCGGTCACCGGCAGGAGCCTGAGACAGGCAGCGGATGCCATGCTCGCTGGCCGGCCGGTACTGCAGGTGCAAAAACCCAGTACAGGCTGTAACATCAAATGGAAATCAGTCATGTAAGCCAAGAGCAGCGCAATGAAACCTGAACAAAGCAAGCAAGACAGCGAGATGAGCTACCAACACTGGCAGCCAACCCTGGATCACGAGGATATCCTCTGGTGGCGGCTGGACCGGGCCGGAGAATCGGTCAATGCCCTGGCCAGCGACGTTCTCGAAGAACTTGAGCAGTTGATAGCACACGCCGAAGCCAAACCACCCCGCGGTATCGTGCTGCTCTCTGCCAAGCCCACCGGTTTCATTTACGGTGCCGATGTGCGCGAATTCAGTGATTTCAGCAGCGCCGAGGAAGTCACCCCGGCCATACAGCGTGTTCATGCCATGTTTAACCGTCTGGAGCAATTGCCTTGCCCGACAGTGGCGGCCATCGAGGGTTATTGTCTGGGTGGCGGCCTCGAGCTGGCCCTGTCCTGCAGCTATCGAATTGCCAGGGATATTCCCGCCACCAAACTGGGTTTCCCGGAAATCCAGCTTGGCATATTCCCCGGTTTTGGCGGCTCTGCCCGCACGGTACACCGGATAGGTGGCATGAAAGGCATGGAGTTGATGCTCACTGCCCGCCAGGTCAACGCCCGGGCGGCGAAAGCCATGGGCCTGATCGATGAAGTGGTCGGTCGCCACGAGTCACTGCAATGGGCAGCACGCAGGGCTGTGCTTGCCGGCAGGAAAAGCCGCAAGCCTGGCCTGCTGGCGCGTTTGAGCAATCTGGGCCCGGTTCGCACACTGCTGGCTGGACAAATGCGCAAAAGAACCAAAAGCAAAGCCCGCCCGGAGCATTATCCCGCCCCCTACCGCCTGATTGAGACCTGGGAGCGCCATGGTGGCAACCGTCAACAGATGATGCAGGCCGAAGCCATTGCCGTCGGCAAACTGATGGTGACACCTGCTGCTGTCGGACTGCGCCGGGTTTTCGCGCTGATGGAACGCTTGAAGAGTGAAGCCCGCAGCAGTGACTTCAAGGCCAGGCATGTACATGTCATTGGCGCCGGGGTGATGGGTGGTGATATTGCTGCCTGGTGTGTACTGCGCGGGCTCGATGTCAGCCTGCAGGACCGGGAACTGAAATACATTGAGCCTGCACTGAAACGGGCCAGGTCACTGTTCACCAAAAAACTGCGCAATCCGCAAAAAATCAATGCGGCCATGGCACGCCTGATCCCGGATGTGGATGGCAACCGGGTTGGGCAGGCAGACGTGGTCATCGAAGCCATTTTTGAAAACCTGGAAGCCAAGCAGGCCCTGTTTCGCACCCTGGAGCCCAAACTGAAAAAAGAGGCCATCCTGGCCACCAATACCTCTGCAATACCTCTGGAGCAACTGGCTGAGGCCTTGAAGAAGCCCTCCCGCCTGATCGGGCTGCATTTCTTCAACCCGGTGTCACAAATGCCCACCGTTGAGGTGGTTGCAGGCAAGAAAAGCAACAAACAACAACTGCGCAACGGCGCGGCCTTCTGTCATCAGATCAACCGCTTCCCTGTGCAGGTCAAAAGCAGTCCCGGCTTTCTGGTCAACCGGGTGCTGGCACCGTATATGCTGGAAGCCCTGACCCTGCACCTGGAAGGCATACCGATAGAAGCCATTGATGCGGCAGCCGAAAACTTTGGCATGCCGATGGGTCCGATTGAGCTGGCTGATACTGTTGGTCTGGACGTCTGTCTGATGGTGACCGGTATTTTGAGCAAGCAGACGGACGCACAAACTGATAACAAGGAGCAGCACTTCATCCAGGACAAGGTGGATGCCGGTAAACTGGGTAAAAAATCCGGCGAAGGCCTTTATCACTGGAGCAAAGGCAAACCGGTAAAAAACAGCGAGCAGATCGCTGGCCATGACCTGGAACCCATTGCTGAGCGCCTGTTGCAGGCGTATTTGAATGAATGCAAGGCGGCCCTGGAGGAGAAAATTGTCGCCGATGAGGACCTGCTGGATGCCGGCATGATTTTTGGAACCGGGTTTGCACCATTCCGCGGAGGGCCAATGGCTTACCTGAAAACACTGGCACAAAAGGATACAACCCATGAATGATTCAGTTCTGCGCCGGGTGGCCGTGGTTGGTGGCGCCCGCATCCCTTTCTGCCGTTCCCATACAGCCTATACCGAACTCAGCAATCTGGACATGCTGGCCGATACCCTGCAGTTATTGGTTGACAAATTTGATCTCTCCGGCAGAAAAATAGATGAAGTGGTAGCTGGCGCCGTCACCACGCATTCCAAAGACTGGAATCTGGCCCGCGAGGCCGTACTCAGTACCACTTTGTCACCGGCGACTCCCGGCATCACCCTGCAGATTGCCTGTGGCACCTCCCTGGAAGCCGCCTTGATGTCAGCGGCCAAGATTGCCTGTGGTCAGATAGACTGTGCCATTGCGGCGGGTTCGGATACCACCAGTGACGCCCCGATCGTGTTCAAGCGTAAATTTGCCCACCGCCTGTTACGCCTGAACCAGGCCCGTACCCTGAAACAACGCCTGCAGGCATTCAAGGGTTTCAGTCTGGGCGAGCTGGCCTCACAGGCCCCTGCCAATGGTGAACCCCGTACCCGTCTGTCCATGGGGCAGCATTGTGAACTCATGGCTCAGCAATGGGGAATCACTCGCCAGGAGCAGGACCAGCTGGCTCTTGAAAGTCACCTGAAAGCAGCAGCAGCCTTTGACTCCGGCTTCTTCGACGATCTGGTACAGCCGTATCAGGGTGTCTCCCGGGATAATAATCTGCGGGCGGATTCTTCCATGGAAAAACTGGCATCGCTGAAGCCTGCCTTTGACAAAAGTGCCAGAGGTACCTTGACGGCGGGTAACAGCACACCGTTGACCGATGGTGCCTCTGCAGTCTTTTTGTGCAGTGAGGACTATGCCCTCAGCAATAAGCTGCCGGTTCAGGCCTGGCTGCGTTGTGGCCGCACTGCTGCGGTGGATTTCGTCGGCGGCGAAGGGCTGCTGATGGCACCCACGGTTGCTGTCAGCCAGATGCTGCAGGACTGCGGACTGCAACTGCAGGATTTTGATTTCTATGAACTGCATGAGGCTTTTGCTGCCCAGGTGCTGTGCACCCTGAAAGCCTGGGAGGATGAGCAATTCTGTCAGGAGAAACTGGGCCTGGACGCAGCACTGGGCAAGATCGATCGCAACCGGCTCAATGTCAACGGCAGCTCACTGGCATTTGGTCACCCCTTTGCAGCAACAGGCACCCGTATCATTGCCAATCTGGCCAAGCTCCTGTCACAACAGAAAAGTGGCCGAGGCCTGATCTCGGTCTGTACTGCTGGCGGCATGGGCGTGACGGCCATTCTGGAGCGTTGACGCCTCTTTTCGCGGTGACGCCTCTATCTGGGTGAGCCCTCTATCAGGATGATGCCTCTATCAGATCAGGTGGTTTTGCTATCGGAAAGGCCCTCACCCTATAATGAACGTCTTTTCTTTCTCAGGACGGGATGTCTTATGATTATCAAACCCAAAGTGCGCGGCTTTATCTGCATCAATGCCCACCCGGCTGGCTGTGCGGCCAATGTTCATGCGCAGATCAGCCATACCCGCCTTTGCGGCACGGTCACCAACGGCCCCAAAAATGTTCTGGTCATTGGCTGTTCCACCGGCTATGGCCTTGCTTCCAGGATTACCGCAGCTTTTGGCAGCGGCGCCAAGACACTGGGTATTTGTTTTGAAAAACCGCCAACCGAAACCAAAACCGCCTCCGCCGGCTATTACAACACCGTTGCCTTTCACGAAGAAGCCGAACAGCAAGGGCTTTATGCCCACACCCTCAACGCTGATGCCTTTTCCCAGGAATGCAAGCAGCAGGTCATAGACATCCTTCAACGGGAAATGGGCAAGGTGGATCTGGTGGTATACAGCCTGGCAGCACCGCGCAGAACTGACCCTGTCAGTGGAGAAACCTACTCTTCAGTACTCAAACCCGTGGGTCAGGCTTATACCGCCAAAAACCTGAATACCGATACGCGCAAAATCAGTGAAATCACCATCGAACCAGCATCAGCCAAGGAAATAGCCGATACCATCAAGGTCATGGGTGGAGAAGACTGGGAATTATGGATAGACGCTCTGGCCGAAGCCAATCTGCTGGCCCCAGCCTGTCAGACAGTGGCCTACACCTATCTGGGCGACAAACTGACCTGGCCCATCTATGGCAAGGCCACCATTGGCAAGGCCAAGGAAGACCTCGATCGGGCGGCCTCTGCATTGCGCGCCAAAATGGCAGGTATCGGTGGCATGGCCAGGGTAGCCGTTCTGAAAGCCGTGGTCACCCAGGCCAGCTCGGCCATCCCGGTGATGCCGCTTTATCTCTCCATTTTGTTCCGGGTGATGAAGGATGCCGATGTTCACGAGGGTTGTATCGAACAGTTGCAGCGGCTGTTTCGCGAATGTCTGTATCATGCCACTCCGCGTTTGGATGCAAACGAGCGCTATCGGGTTGATGACAAAGAACTGGACCCGGAAATTCAGGCCGAAGTGGAAACCCTGTGGGAGCAGGTTACCGAGCAGAATCTGGAAGAACTGACCGACTTCAGAAGCTATCAGCACGAGTTTCTGAAATTGTTCGGTTTCGAAGTCGATGGTATCGACTATGATGCCGACATCAGTCCGCTGGTTCCCGCAAAGTTCTAAGGAAGCTCTGAATCAGCAACTGCCCCGGGCTGGCTACCGTCAGGCTGTGCTGACAGCATGGCGGTAATCCATCCAGATCAAAAACTGCAGGCCAAACAGTAATGAGGCCGCCAGCAGATGGGCGGGTTGCACGAAAGCCGGCATACCCAGATGCCCCAACGTGGCTCCCGATACCACCGCCACCACGATCACCGCCACCATGGCAGCGGCAAACCGGGTCAGGCTGTGCTGCCAACCCAAAGAGCGCACCAGCAACCATAACAACCAGAGATTGCTCAGCAGCACCAGCGCAGAAAAACTGCGGTGAATATAGAAAAACCAGGGCAGAGCAGACACCCACGCCGAACGTTCCTCGCCCTGGACATGGTTGAGATAATCGATCATTTCACGAACCTGGGTGCCCATGGTCACCTGCAGAACGGTGAACCCCAGCACCACATACAATAATTTTTCGAAACGGGGATCAATACCAGCTATTGAGCTCGACTGCACCACCCCGCGCCTGGCTCTTGCCAGGGCAAACAACAGCACACCTACGATGGCCAGGGCCATCAACATGTGCAGGGTAATCATGCCTGCCTGCAGGTTGGAAGCGACCACCTGTGAACCCAGCCAGCCCTGAAAGCCGACCATCAGGAACGCCAGCACGGAGGCGATGACAATCGCCCTGTCATGCTTGCGGCATGCCCAGGAGTAGACAGCAGTCAGCAGAACCAGGAACCCGATGGTGACACCAACCAGCCGGTTCAGATACTCCGTCCAGGTTTTCACTGGATTGAAGCGGGTTTCGGCATAGCCCCTGTCGGCATAAATCACCTGGTAATCGGCTGGCAACTGGGATTCACTGAGCGGCGGAATCCAGCGTCCAAAACAGGTAGGCCAGTCCGGGCAACCCATGCCAGCTCCTGAAGCACGTACCGATGCGCCAACCAGAATCAGAAAATAAACGGCCACAATGGTGATAACAGCTACTCGTCGGTAGCGGTTCAATGCCTGTATCTCAGTCATGCAGGGAGTGCTTTTCCTGTGGTGGTTTGAAGACGAAGAAGCTATTTTTATAGCTTTCAAATTTTACTCCCAGCATTCCCCTGGAAGCAATCAACTACTGCGGATTGGAGCGAAAGAAACTGGGCGTGACCCCGTGTATTTCCTTGAACGCCTTGTTGAAAGAGGACAGCGAAGCGTAACCGACATCCAGGGCTATACTGGAAATGGCCGTACCCGTTTCCTGCGGGTCCTGCAGGCGTCGCGCTGCCTCCCCTATCCGATAATGGTTAAGGTACTGATTGAAATTGCGATAATGCAGTTTCTGGTTTATCAATCGGCGCAAGCGGTATTCCTGCATATTGACCCTCCGTGCCAGGTCACCTATGGTCAGGCCCTGCTCAGCATAGAGCCTTTCGTTTTCCATGGCGTGATGAATCCGCTCCACCAGAGGTTTATCGGGGTCTCTGCTCCTGATTCGGGAAACCGGAATGATCGACTGTTTTTCACTGTTGTCAACAATCAATTGCGGCGAATCCTTGTGCAGGCGAAAGGTGGTCAGATTAATCGAGAGAATGAACAGGAAGATGATGAAAAAATAGATTCCATCCAGATAAAGCGGTGAGTTGCCAATAAAAAAACCAGAGCCGACAATGACGCCAACAATCGTGCCCATGCCAATGGCAAACGGTACCCGCAACTGTCTTCTGGGCTCGATCAGATCATCCGAAAAACCCTGAAAAGCCATGTAGACCACATGGATGGACAGGCCCAGCATGATCATTTGCGGCAGCACGAACAACAGCCAGAACCAGGTGCTGGTCACTGAGTTGGTGATGCCAAAAAAGGTGGTACCCATTGCCCGCAGAACAAAGTAGCCAATCATCAGGCTCCAGGCAGACCGGGGAATGCCGGGCTCGTCATTGAACAGGTAATGGGTGATGATCCAGAGCAGAGCAGGCGCTGCTATCGCGCACAGACCCAGCAGGTAATCCAGTGTCGGCAGCTCCGCATTGACCTCGGGCATACGGGCAACAATATAGGCAATCAGACAAAAGCTGTAGAGCGAAATCAAACCACCCAACAGCTGCCGATGATGATGCAACAGATAGAACAGGCCCATAAACAGCAGCTGGGAAATAGCCAGAAAACTGCTAGCGTAATGAAACCACAACATAAGGTCGGATTGCCTGAATGGGTCTTGCTTTCAAGGAACAGTTGGAAAGGCAAGATAAAGGACAAGTCGGGGCAATGCAAGAGAGCTTGAACGGTAACACCCCGGCCTGGTTCCTGATGATTGGTATTCAGAACCGGGGTGGACCTGTTTCGATGTGCTTTACTCGGAGACGTGAACCGTGACGTACTGGTCGTGGTAGAGACCACCATCATCTGCACGAGCCCATAATACATAGGTTCCGGGCTTGTCGAAGGTTACGGTGGTCTGGTACATACCGTCTTCGGGGATTGGCGGAGGAACCCAGAGCGCACCCCAGGGAGAGTTTGCCGAAGCCCGGGTATCTTCCCAGGGCTTCACCTGAGGCGGATCAAAGCTGACCTCACCCTCGCCACGATAGACATTCCAGGACAGGAACAGACCATTGGTCTTGCCCACGGTAATCCGGCTTGGTGGACGCAACATGCGGGCTTTCAGGCTGCTGGCTCCAGCCAGGAAGAAGTTGCCTTCATTGCGCGGTATCGGCAGACCATCGTCATCGACTTTTGCCTGTAATACCAGAGGTTCACCCACGCGTACATTGCGGACATACTCACCGGAGACCCGTTCTCCCTGCACTGTGACCACGGGTGGCGTATTGGCCCGGGATTCCGGGGTGCTGGTCCCAGCCCCCAGGGAGCCTGTTTCAGAGGCGATCACCACATTGTCGACAACATAGTCCTTGGCAAGAGTAGCGTATGCCTTGCGGGTCACGCCATTGGCAGTGACCTCCCAGACCAGTTCCTTGTCACCCCAATCCGCCGGCACCCTCACCTTGAAAGTGAAGCGATTGCGACGGGGCAGGAAATGAGTCGGCTGGCCACGGTCGGCATCCCCGGGCGAGAAAAAATTATTCTCGCCCACCGGTATATCGAGTTCCTCTCCCCAGTTCTCATTGTGGTAACCAAACAGGAAGCTGAAACTGCCATCTTCGTTTCGTTCCCAGCCTTCATAGGCAGGTTCAATGTGCTGGCCTTTGGTATAGGACTGCGCCAGAGTCTGTTGCATTCCCAGCAACAGCACCCCGACAGCCAGCAATCTGGTTACAAATGCAGCCATACCCAGCTGCTTCAGCGTGTTCATTGACATCAATTTGCCTCCGCCTGGCTTACCGCAACTCCAGTGGTTGACTCGTCCGATTCAGGTATCGGTGCCACCAATGGGGCCAAACACAGGGGGCAACCAATGACATGATCATTCGGGCCCAGGCTCAACAGCTGCCGACGCTGCTCCATTTCCTCAAGGAACTGCTCCTCGGTCAGGGCAACCCGCATCCCCAGATCAATGAACATATTGGTCACCGAGCGGTTACCCGAACCTTGCCAGTTGCGTGTATCAGGCACATTCGGGTTGGTCTTGGTATTGTTCATGTAGCCAACAATGTGTAACACGGCGCCCTTGGGCAGGATGGGTTGAGCGTGGTCGGCAAAGGTGTAACCACGTACCCAGTTGTGGTCATAACCGACACAGGACAGGGTTTCCACGGTGTATCCCCAGATCGCTTCCAGGCACATGCGCTCGCCCGGGGCATGAAGATGCGGCTCGAAGGTAACAATCTTGGTGTGTTGCTCGAGCACTGCATAGGCATGCAATTCCTGCTTGTCCTTATTGCCGGCAATGCTGATATCCACGCCGTTGCCCAGTCCGATCCGGGCTGGTGGATATTTTGGTTCATAACCCTTGGGATGAAAACGGAAACCGATTTCCAGATGGCCAGTCGTGTCCACACCCGTCGAGTGCAGGTGAACCGAGTTGGAAACTATATATGAATTCGCTCGCAGCAGGCGACCACTGTCCGGGTCGAAGATATCCGGATTACGCGCAATCTCATGGACCGGCCAGGGTACCTGAAGCCCATCGCTGTTGCCTTCCTCATCGAATACTTGTGTACTCCAGATCATGTGATGCACGATATTGCGGCCGCCCACAGTGCCGGCAGCTCCGCTGGTATCGACATCATTGACTTCACGGATCTCGACGGATTTGACGTAACGATCCTCGCTAAGCCCTGTAGGGATGGAAGGAATGTCTCCCCACCAATCTGGCGCACCGCCTTCGACGGTAATATCCTGGCTGCGCACAATCAGATCGGGCTCGCCAGCGCTCCAACCGGTGGTATCATCGAACACCAGTGGCTCGGGCGCATCGGCGGGATCACCCTTGGGTACGCCATTGCGGGCCCAGGTGGAGATGGCAGCCAGCTCGGCATCCGTCAGTGAAGGGTCATTCTTGTAATCCTGGATACCGATGTCCTTTTCCGCATACCACGGCGGCATGGCCCCGGCCCGATCGCGCAAGCCAGTCTTGTATTCGATCAGCCCGGCATAGGGTGCGGTTTCTTCATAGGTAACCAGCGACATCGGCGCAACGCCATCAGGATTATGACAGTTCTGGCAGCTGCGCTGCAGAATAGGCTCGATATCCTTATGAAAGGTAATCTGTTCGCCGGCAGCATTCTGGGCGCTGCTCAGGCCCGGCAGCAGCATGGCGGCAAAAACACCGGCAGAAGCGAACGCCTTGAAGCGTGAACGGTTGCCGGCTGGGGTGGTATTGGTCTTGAGTATCCTCACAGGACACCTCCTTGGTATTGTTTAATCACAGCGTATTGGAGCACTTTACTACCGCAAGGTCTCCCGAAAGTTAAAAATATCACTGACGAATTGTGAAAATCATTGAGTCCGGGATTTGTCAGTCATACCGAATTTGTTGATTTCATGCCCAAACTGACGATTTCCATCCTTTTGTGAACAAAATCGATCAAATCAGGGTCACCCTCTTCCAGACTGTTGAAAAACAACACAGAACCCGGCCGACAGGTCTTTACAACAGGGGCTTGCTCCGTGTTAACTATCCCTGTCAGCATACTCTATAGATAGCAGGTTTTTCACCATGAAACAGCAAGCATTCCGATTTCCCTTGAGCAAAACCAGCACATTGGTACTGGTTTTGCTGCTCTGCCTGCCGGATTTTGTCTTCGCCCAGCATACCCTGCACATGCGCCGCAATACCATCGATCTGCCCAATGAATCCCTGCCTGCTGACGATCAGGTGCTGCGCACTTCACCGGATAATCTGATTCTGCGCTTTGGCGATTATGTGCGACTGGTGAAACTGACCCTGAAGGCCACCGATGAAAATTTCAGTGAAAAACCCATAGATCTTGGTTTCCAGTACAACCCCAACCCCAACCGGGTATTCATAACTGCCGTGCCCGAGCTACCCAAGGCGCAATATTACACTGCCGACTGGGCGGTGCTGGACACCAACAATACCATCGTCTATGGCACTATCTGTTTTGCCGTCGGCCCTGATGCAGTCACCCCTTCGCTTATCATTCCCCCGGAGGAAGCGCATTTCATGGCGCCCGATTACCGCCTGCTTGAATTCAATCTTGGGCAATGAATCATGTCTTTAGCGGCCAGCACCTCATTTCAGGCCGATTTTGACGCTATCCTGCCCGAAGCATCGCTCCCGTTGGCCGTCAACCAGACGCTGAGGCTCAGTTTCGGTCACCTGTTGCTGGAAGTGCAACACCTGGCTTTTGAGTGGATTGTGCGCTATGCCTGGTCAGTAGACAATACTGGCTGGCCCGCACATGAGAAGGAACTGACTGTCCGCCGCTATGTCTTCAAGGAAACAGTCAGTACCTTCAGCATTATCCCCCTGCTGGCTGACCGTGCCGTTGTGTCACGCCCTCTTTCCCCCATCATTCTGATGCCCGGCAGCAAGGCCACAATCCATATCAGCACCCCCTTGTGGCTATCCCTGCAGATTGGTGGCAGTCGTGTGCTGGAATTACCCACCGTACAGCTTTCGGACACCTGGTTTGGCAACAAAACCGGCATCGGCGAACTGTGTTATTCCGATACGACCCGGGCCCGCCTGGATGCCCGGGACCAGGAAAATCTCTATTACAAGGCTGTCACAGCAATCCTGTTCAAAAACAACAACGAAAAACAGATGCCACTGGACCGGATCAATGTGCCGGTGCCACTATTGGCATTGTTCCGGCAAGTTGAAGCCAAGCCGCGTTTCCTGACCACAGCGATAACAGCAACCCTGCAAAGCGGGGACGATTCGATCCGCATTCAGCTGGGCTCAGGGCAGGAACATGAGGCTGGCGAGCTGGTCAGCCCTGCCCGCAAACCTCAAAAGAAACAGCTCCTCAATCGTGCCATGGAGCTGTTCATGGGTTGAGCTGCTCCCGACCCCGGGCAATCATCCCTGAAACCACCCCTGAAACCATCAAGAGGTTCTTATGGAATTCGAACAATTACTGAGCCCGGGAGTCAGCCTGGGTGGCAACATCCTGCGTGCCGTCATTCTGTTGCTGGCAGGCTGGGTAACTGCCCGCCTACTGTCCAGCCTCAGCAAAAGACTAAGCGATACGCTGATCTCTTCTCATCACAAAATTCTGCTGGCCAAGGCAGTGTTCTGGGGCGTACTCATTCTGTTCCTGATCAGTTCATTGCACCAGCTTGGCTTCAAACTGGGGGTGTTGCTGGGAACTGCCGGCATTGTATCCGTTGCGCTGGGTTTTGCTGCCCAGACCTCGGCATCAAATCTGATTTCGGGATTGTTTGTGCTCAGTGAGGAAAGCTTCAAAATAGGGGACACGATCTCGGTTGCCGGAACTACCGGTGAAGTACTGTCCATCGACCTGCTTTCGGTCAAGCTGCGCACCTATGACAATATCTTTATCCGCATCCCCAATGAAACCATCATCAAATCCGAAGTCCGCAATATAAGCCGCTTCCCCATCCGGCGTTACGATCTCGTCGTGGGTATAGCCTACCGCTCGGATATCAACCTGGCCCGGGAAGTGTTGCTGCAGGTGGCCAGCCGTAACCCTTTATGTCTGGACAACCCTGAACCTCTGGTCATCATGCAGGGATTCAACACTTCCAGCATAGATATACAGTTTGCCATCTGGGCCGCCCAGGAAAACTTCCTGGCCCTGCGCAACAGCATGTTCGAAGAAGTGAAAACAGCCTTTGATGCGGCCGGTATTGAAATTCCCTATCCACACATGACCTTTTATACCGGAGCAGACTGCGCCCCTCTGCCGCTGCAGATTGTTTCAGGAAATTCAGGTGACTCAGTGCAGGACAGCTGAATGTGGCCGGGTGGCGCTGGCGGCAAAATCCGGATGCAACAGATCAGCCTGTTTGACCATCAACAGATCGTGCCGACCCAGTTGCTCAAATTCACCGACAGAGATCACGTCGATTTCATCCAGCAGAACACAAACCACATCATCCCCGTCCAGATCAACAACGACACACCGCTTGAACCCGTCAACCGTATCCAGGGAGGCAAAGCTGCCAATATCACAAAAATGTGCCGGATACTTTTCCAGGGAATCGCGTAACACACCATAGGAGGTAAAGGCCATGCCAAAACCGGCAGCTGCCACGACATGGATTATTTCTATGATGGCTGGGTCGGTCAGATCAATGCGGACGGTATCGGTAACAGCGTGATGCTGCCCCTGCTGCTCATGCGTCACCAGTTTCAGAAACAGGCTGATATCATCCTGATTCCACTCCAGCATTTCAGCATGCTCGGAGCGGGAGCTGTCCGAGGGAAAACTGACCACACTGGTCTCTATGGTCAAATCCTTGCACTCATCTTCTGATTCGGACTCGAATGGCACTACCATGGCAACCGCACAAAGTCCTTCGCTGGACTCTGCGCTCAGCCGCCACAGGAAAGGAATATCGCCGGAAAGTTCAACCATGACTTCTCTCTGAATGGCAGTTTGAAAGACAGGTTTACAATAGCATTGTTGCTGCTGAAAAACAAAAATAATCCCGGTTTTTCCTCCCGGAGTACACACGCATGACACCGTTGGTAACATTTTTAACAGCTCTGTTTGCATGCACAAATCTGGGGCAAATCTTTTCCACAGAATCTGTGGATAAGTCAGTTGATAACTTGAAAAAAAACGGCAGAAACACTGAAAATATGGTGACTTGAGTTAATTTGGATATTTTTTATACAAAATAAAAAATTGATATATATCAGAATGTTAGATCATTTCCATAGTAATTCAGAAGGAATGACGCTATTTTTACGCAGGAAAGATGACATTTCAGTCATTTTTGTGCATAAAACCGTGAAACAAATCATCCTTTCTCTTAAGTCAATGTAATTCATTACTGTTTTTATTGAACTTTTCTGTACTATAATCCGCCCAGGGCGCATGTTTGCAATTCCGCACCATGATCACATTGGCACTCTCCAGATGAAAACCCTTCCTGTTCTTGCTGCCCTGTCACTACTCCTCCTGCTTTCTGTCGGAGGCTGGTATCTGTATGCCCAGGTATTGCGCGAGGAGGCCATGCAACAAAGCAGCCGTGAACTCATAGTGGATATCAGCCAGGCACTTACCACTGCCAACAACCCGCAGCTGATTCTGGACAGAGCCCACGCAAGCTGGTCGGAGTCCGGACGTGCCGACTTCCTTGCCGCCTACCAACGCGAGCAACCCGCACTGGGGCAATTGACCGCTGTGCGTGACATCAATGAGGACATCAAGCTGACGTCCGTGTGGCGATTGCGCAACCAGAGCACAGCATGGTTTGCCCTGTTGGCAGATTTCGAGAGCGGGCCGGGAGGTATCAGCGCAAAGCTGATCTGGGATAATGGTCGCTGGCAGTTTCAGGAGTATTTTCTGTACCGGTTTTTCGAGCCCAGTTGAGCCAGTTAGGAGCCATAGACTTATTCAGAGGCGCCCTTACTCCGCAACAACCCGCAACAACTGCTTGTAGTCGCTCAGCCCCATGAATATCTTCAGAATGCCATCCTGCTTCAATGTCCGCATACCATCCTTCAGCGCCTGAGCCCGCAGGGTATCCAGGTCGGCCTTGTTATAGATCAGGCTGCGCAGCTCATGGGTGCCTTTCAACAGTTCGTGGATACCCGTTCGCCCCTTGTAACCGGTGCCGCCACATTCCTCGCAGCCCACAGCGCGATTCAGCGTTACCCTGTCCATATCGATATTCAGATCAGCAAATTGTTCGCGGCCATAACTCGATACCAGGTGATCAAGCTCATCGACTCCCGGCTTGTAGGATTGCTTGCACGTCGCACAGAGTGTGCGCATGAGCCGCTGTGCCAGGACGCACAACAAGGCATCCGAAAAGTTGACCGGATCGATACCCAGATCGAGCAGACGGGTGATCGTCTCTGGTGCGGAATTGGTGTGCAGCGTGGACAAGACCAGGTGCCCCGTCAACGAAGCTTCAACACCGATACTGGCAGTTTCTTCATCGCGCATCTCGCCAATCAGAATCACATCCGGATCAGCGCGAAGAAACGCCCGCATGGCGGTGGCAAAGGTAAAATGGATTTTGGGCAGCACCTGCACCTGCTGCAAACCCGGCTGCGTGATCTCCACAGGGTCTTCAGCCGTCCAGATTTTTCGATCCGGCGTATTGATATACCCCAAAAGACCATGCAGGGTAGTTGTTTTACCGGAGCCGGTTGGCCCCACCACCAGAATAAGCCCATGGGGATGAGCGCTCAATTCCACCAGCTTCCTGTAATTGGGCTCCGACAGGTTGAGCTTTTCCAGAGGCATGGCACTGCCAGCGGCCAGCAGCCGCAGGACTGCACTCTCTCCATTGACTGTTGGGACCGTGGCCACACGCAGTTCAAGCTTCTTGCCACGCACCTTGAGTTTGCACTTGCCATCCTGAGGCAGTCGCCGCTCGGCAATATTCAATCGGGAAATCACCTTGATGCGTGCAATCAGCGCCGAGGTATGTTCGCGCGGCACCCGCAACAGTTCCCGACAGATGCCGTCCACGCGAATACGGACCATACCGGGGGCGTTGTCCTTGCCCGGTTCGATATGAATGTCGGAAGCACCCAGTCTGTCCGATTCGGTAATGATCCTGTTGACCAGCTGTATGATCGCAGAGGTGGCAGCAAGGGTTTCATCTTCAGCCTCTTCCGTATTTTCCAGCTCGACACTGCTTTGCTCTTCCAGGCGGGAAAACACATCATCGAAGCCGGACTCTCCGTCACTTGTCTCATCATCCCGCAGGAACTGCAGAATGTGTTCGGGCAAACCCACCCTGAACACATAGTTGCGGGCATTGAGCACTCCCTGTATCTCCATGATCCGCTGATAATCACTGGGGTCATCGATCAGAATCACCGCCTCTTCCCGATTGCCGGCAACGGGCAGCCAGAGATTGTTGCGCAGGTAGCTGGTACCAATATTTTCAAACAGTTCCAGTGGCAGGCTGTGATTAGCCTGAAACTTCATATAGGGAACCCGGAAATAGTATTCCAGTGATTTGCCTATCAGGTCGGCATCAATATTGTATTCTTCCATCAATACCCGGCTGACCGTGCCGCCGTACAATGCCACCTTGTTTTGGATTTCAGCCAGCTCCGAACTGTTGATCTTCTTGATCTGCACCAGATAATCATAAGGCCCCTGCGTGCTTTGCAGCTCTGCCCGAAACTGTCGCGCCAGCATCTGCGAGACGATCATTGCATGCCGCATATCCACCTTGGTGAACTCCCGGTCGCCCTCAAAATTGATCAGTTGCAACACTCCCAGCAAGATCTCGTCCTTGATCGGCACCACGATCATCGAGCGTACTGCCCAGCCCCGGGCATCGGTAAACCGGCGATCGAATTGCAGGCGGGGATGAATATCAAGCAATTCCTGACTATCCAGTACATTGCTGACCATGATCGGTCGTTGACTCAGTGCCACATAGCCTGCCAGGGAGGTAGGGCTGAAAGGAACCCTTATTTCCGAGGCGGTTTCCTCGGGGTCACCACCACGATAACTGGCCAGTATCTCCTTGCCGTTGTGGACCGATTGATAAATCGTGAACAGTCTCACCCCCAACAGCTCCAGCAGGGAGGCTTCAACCTCGCGCATGGCTTTCTTCAGGTGTTTGCTTTTCTTCAGGCGTTGATAGATCAGCGAAATACCACGGGAAAATTCATCCTGTGAAATCCGGGTCTCTGTGGCTGCAGCTTCGGACATTTATCTGATACCCTGTTTTACGCTATTGGGACATCGTGCGGTCAATGCTAGACTCGCTGCTGTCTGCTGTTCACTTTGAACTTCATTGCCTGCAGGGGTTAATGTACGGAAATCAATGCCAAAACTCCCCTTTGCCTTTTTTAACTCCTTTGCCTGCCTCACCCGTTGCCTATGGCCCCGGCTGAGGGGCTTGCTGCTTCGACCAGCGTTCCTGTGCTCACCTGAACCCAGCCCCAGGCATAAACCAGGCAGACTCTTGCTGTTGGCCCTGTGCCTGCCAGCGATGGCAAGCTTCAGCCAGCCCCTGACAACCAGGATGCCTGAGTTGACTGCGGCACACAAAGCCTGGATTGCCGAGCAAATTTTCGCCAACGAGTGTAACCTGAAAACCCGTTGTTTAACCAGTTGGAACGAAGGCGAGGATTTCCCTTCCCTGGGCATCGGCCATTTCATCTGGTTTCGTGCCGGACAACAGGAACCTTATCTGGAAAGTTTTCCTGCATTGATCCGTTTTTACCAGGCGCGCGGGCACGCCATACCCGATTGGCTCCGGCAGTTGCCCGCGCTGGATTCCCCCTGGCAGACACGTTCCGAATTCCTGGCCGATCTCGATAATGAGCGTCTGCGCACACTGCGCAGCTTTCTGCTGGAGACCCAGTCAATCCAGGCCGACTTCATCCTTGCCCGATTGCATGACACCTTGCCCCAACTGCAGGCAGCCAGCCATCGTCCAGAGGCCATCGAGACCCTGTTTTACCAGCTTGCCCAAAGCCATCCCCCACATGGCATGTACGCTCTCATCGATTATGTGAACTTCAAGGGTGAGGGGACCTCCGACCAGGAACGTTACCAGGGCCAGGGCTGGGGACTCCTGCAGGTGCTGGAATACATGCTGGACCATCCGGGCAACAATTCCCTTCTGCAGCACTTCAGTGACAGTGCCCGTGCAATTCTGGCGCGCAGGATTGCCAATGCGCCGCCAGAGCGCAGGGAAAGCCGCTGGACGGCCGGCTGGAACAGGCGGGTTGCCGGCTATCAGCCCTGACCGGAGCTCGCCCGGATACTTCCGCATTAAACCTCTCGCGCAGCAGGCCGATATGATGTCCAGGAGCCACTTCTTGTGACCACTCCATCCATACCGCAGAGGTATAAATCATGGCAACTGAACTGGAACAGGATACTGAGCTGGCAGTTGAGCTGGAACCGATCGATCTGCTGAAACTCAAACTCAAAAAAACCCAGACCATGCTGCTGGTGACTCTGGGCATGGCAGTGCTGGCGGTATCGCTTGCCTTGACTCAACTGCTCATTGCCCAGATGAACAAGGGGCAGCTTAGCGACACCGAGATCAGCTTGTTGGAACAATCAGCCGAACATGCACAACAGTTGCTGACTTTGCAGAGCCAACTGCCACCGCTGGTCAGCGCAGTTTCTCAGAGTTCCACCCGGATAAACACCCTGGTGCAGCAAGTGAGCGCTATCGACATCAACGACCCGGACAATGCCATTCTCAGGATTCAACGGATACTTATTCGGCAGGAACGCGATTATCGCGATTTTCTGACAAGTCTGGAAGTGGGCATGAATGATCTGCAAATGATGATTCCCCATTCCAGCGGCTGGTGGGAATCCTTCCAGGAAAGATTCGAGGAGAGCATCAGTCTGAGTCAGGCCAGAGAGAACTACCTCATCAATCTGCGCGAGAATTGATCAGACGGACATTAGCGGGTAATCTTGCCTCTTTTCCTTCCTGCAGTGTCCAATACCATGAGTTACGAAAGATCCGGCATCAAAGACATGAACGGTTATGCCTCCGGGGAGCAACCGACCAGACCCGATGTCATCAAACTGAACACCAACGAAAACCCCTATCCGGCTGGCCCCTCTGTCAAGGCAGCCCTGCAGGCCTGCCGCGTGGAAGACCTGCGGCGTTACCCTCCCCCCCTGGCCACTGATTTCCGGGCTGTCGCGGCACGCCTGCACGGCCTGGAGCCAGACAATATCATCGCAACCAATGGTGGAGATGAACTGTTGCGCCTGGCCATCACCACTTTCGTCAATCCTGGCGAAGCTATCGGCATCGCCGAACCCAGCTATTCGCTGTACCCGGTTCTGGCCGCGATCCAGGGTTGTCCTCTGGTCCGCATCCCCTTGCTGAATGACTGGTCTCTGCCGGTGGATTATGCCCAACAGTTGAATGCGGCAGGGGCTAAACTCGCGTTTATCGTCAATCCCCATGCCCCCTCCGGCACCCTGACTCCAGTCAGCGTGCTGGCCAGGCTGGCCACTGAATTTTCCGGTGTTCTGCTCATCGATGAAGCCTATGTCGACTTTGTTGACCCTGACTGCCACTACGATGCCGTGGCCCTGGTAAAAACCCTGGACAATGTCCTGATCCTGCGCACCATGAGCAAGGGCTACTCTCTTGCCGGTCTGCGCTTTGCCTACGGCCTGGGCGCCAAATCGCTGCTGCATCCCATGCTGTACAAGACCCGTGACAGCTATAACACCGACTTCCTGTCGCAAACCCTGGCTACAGCAGCACTGTCTGCTCAGGCGGAAGCCGCCATCAGCTGGGAAAAAGTCAGACTGGAGCGCAGCAGAGTACGGGATGCATTGACCGCTCTTGGTTTCCGCTGCGCCCCCAGCCAGAGCAATTTCCTGTTGGCAGAAATCACCCAGACAGAACCGGGCAGCAAGGCGGAAAAACTGGCGGCCAGCCTGTATGAGCGCTTGAAAGCTGCCGGGATTCTGATACGGTACTTCAATCAGCCGGGACTGCGTGACAAATTGCGCATCAGCATCGGCACAGCGCAAGA
>JAVVEG010000015.1:20902-32596 GCA_032251455.1 Pseudomonadales bacterium
GTCAGGCCGCCAGTATCACTGCCCGCAATGCGCCAGGGTGATGCGCAGGATTAACGGCAAAAAAGGCCCATTCTGGGGATGTTCCGGCTTTCCGGCCTGCAAGACCACCCTGTTCGACCTGGACGGCAAACCCTCCACCGAGCCTGATGAGCGCTACCGCTGCCCGGTCTGCACCCGCAGCATGATCAAAAGCACCAATGCCAAGGGCGATTATTGGTTCTGCACCGGATATAATCGAGGCTGCTCGGTAACCCTGCCCGATATTGACGGCAAACCTGCACAGGCCTGGCGCTGCCGCAAATGTGGCCAGTTGTTAAAAAAACGGACCGGGAAAAACGGGGTATTCTGGGGATGCTCTCAGTATCCGGACTGTTTGCAGACCTACAGGGACAGGGAAGGCAGCCCCGATTATCAATCCACCTGAACTAAGGAGCCTCTGAATAAGGTTCTTAAGACGAGTAACACGCAGTGAAACTGTTCGCATTCAAAATCAACAGAAAGACCCGCGCCACGCTGGCTGGTGTGCTGATCGCGGCCGCATCGTTGTATGCGCTGTCCGCAGCCTATGACATCACCCTGAGCAGCCTGTTCGGATTATTGCTGGGCAGTCTACTGCTGCTTGTTGCCGCCATGCTGCTAGCCTTCAGCCTGGTATTCATCAGCAAAAACACCATGAGATTGTTCCGGCGCAAGACCAAAGAGCCAGGCAGCAACGAAAAGAATGACACCTTCAAGGGATCCTGATCATTTTGGACAGGATCAGGGCATCTTCCCGTTGCGTGGAACCGGGGTCGGCCGGATAATAATTTCTGCGCTCCCCCACCTGCACAAAGCCGAGTGACAGATACAGATTTCTGGCCTGAACATTTGACGGCCGAACCTCCAGAAAACAAACCTCAGCGCCTTTTTTCTCAGCCTGACGCAAGAGATGCCGGAGCATGCGCCGGCCAAGCCCATGGCGACGAAAATGCGGATGCACACACAGCGTCAGGACATGACTTTCTTCCAGGCCAAAGGACAATACCCCATGGGCCAGCACCTGCTCCCGCGTTGCCAGCACCCAGCACTCGTAGCCGGCACGCAGGCAATCAAGGAAAATTCTTTTCGACCAGGGGTTGGGATAGGACAACTCCTCATTCTTTACCACAAGATCCAGATCACTGGGGCGCATCGGGCGACAAACAAGCCCCAGGGGTTTGACTGTTTCATCCAGCAATTCCATCATCCGGAGACCAGCCTTGTCTTTATTTGTTGCAACTGCCCCCAGACAGGTCGTTTCAGCGCTTCATCAGCCAACATGGCATGCAGGCCATGAGTCACCAGAACAGAGAAAGGAAACCCGGGGTGAGTAATCAATGCACGTTCATCCGGCACCGAGAAACTATCTGGAAACAGATAGGCTGGCCATTGTTCGCTGAACACAAGAACAGTGCCAATTTCCCGGGCGCGAACCTCACGCGCCAGAAAACCCTGCAGTACATCCCGGGCACCTGTCATGTCAGACGCCATGTCCTGCCCGTCATACATCGGCCATTGAAAGGGGATGAAGCGCAGATTATGTTCCGCCACAGTCACCCCCAGGGCCTTGAGGATGGCCATTAAAAGTCCTCGTGCCGGCGCCTGCAGACGTCCCTGATGCGAATTGGGTGTTTCACAGATTACCGCCAGGTTTGCCGCCACCACACAATAGGCAAAGGCAAATCGCGGCCCTTCTATTGCGGCATCTGCTGGGGCTGGGGCTGAGATTGGGATCGCCGGCTTTGTTTCCTCGATATCCTGCGCCGGGTTTTGTTCTGGCTTTGTGGGAGTATCGACCGGGGCGGTGATTACTGTCTTGTCATAGCTGCGCCGGGCATGCGTTCCTGACAGCGCCTGACGCGGGAAATAGCTGAAAATCCCCATCTCCCGCAGACAGGCCTGTCTTTGCATTTCCTTTCCGGCAAAACCCATGTCGTCCCCCTGCTGAAACCCTGCGCTGAACCCGGGGCTTATTATAAGGCATGGCCCGGAGAAGATACCAACCCTGATACGGGTTCTGTAAGTGGGTCAGGAGATGAGTCAGGAAGTTGTGCTTGCTGGTCAAAAATGCTTGAATTCCCATTTCTCCAACAATTGATAACTTCCAGGAAGCCCAATGAAAGCAATTCTTTGTACCTCTTACGGCCCTCCCGAAAATCTGCTTCTACAGGAGCTGCCGGACCTTGTGCCCGGCAAGGGCCAGGCCGTGGTTGACGTCTATTCGGCCTCCCTGAACTTTCCCGACACCTTGCAGATTCAGGGCAAATATCAATTCCAACCCCCCATGCCCTTCAGTCCCGGCTCCGAGGTTGGCGGCGTCATCAAGGCACTGGGCGAAGGCATGCAGGGTTTTGCTATTGGCGACAGGGTCATGGCAACGCCAAGCATTGGCGGCATGGCCGAACAGGTTCTGGTGCCAGCTTCCGGCTTGCGCAAAATACCCGATAACATGGATTTCAATACAGCCGCCAGTTTCGCCATGGTCTATACCACCTCTTACCATGCGCTGAAACAACGTGCCAACCTCCAGCCGGGCGAAACGCTGCTGGTTCTCGGGGCCAGCGGTGGCGTGGGCCTGGCAGCAGTCGAGCTTGGCAAACTCATGGGTGCCCGGGTGATTGCAGCGGCCAGCAGCGAGGAAAAGCTGGAGTTCGTCAAGCAGCTGGACCCTGATGAGTTACTCAATTACGGCGATGGCGATCTGAAGGAAAAGGTCAAGGCCCTGACCGACGACAAGGGCGCTGATGTCATTTATGATCCGGTCGGTGGTGATCTGTTCGATCAGGCAACGCGTTGCATCAACTGGAATGGTCGGCTGCTGGTGGTGGGTTTTACCAGTGGGCGAATCCCTGAATACAAGGCCAACCTGGCACTACTGAAAGGGTCTGCCATGGTCGGGGTTTTCCTGGGCCGTTTTCGCAAGGAGGAGCCGGAAGCCTACGAACGTAATTTCAACGAACTGCTGCAGCTGTATCGTGAGGGCAAAATCAAACCCCTGGTGACCCAGAAATTTGCCCTGGAAGACTATGTCAATGCCTTCAACGTATTTACAGAACGCCGGGTCATGGGCAAGGTAATTCTGGAGATCAGGAAGGAAACATAAACCTCTGAATAAGCTCAACTGGCGCTGCAGACGGTATCCCTGCCCCGGGCCTTGGCCTGGTAGAGAGCATCGTCTGCGCGCTTCAACCAGCCATCTACCGACTCTTCCAGCCGCAACTGCGCAACTCCAATGGAGACAGTGATACTCCCTGTATCGACGAAATTCATAGCCGAAACCAGTTCGCGAATATCCTCGGCCAGCGCAGTGGCATTTGCCTGATCCGTATTTTCAGTCAGAATGACAAACTCTTCTCCACCAAACCGGAACAACTGATCACTGGTTCGCAGCCGATTCTTGATCAACTGGGCAAACTCCAGCAATACCCTGTCGCCTGCCGCATGCCCATGCGCATCATTCACGCTTTTGAAGAAATCCAGATCCAGCATCAGCAATGATACCTCGGTGCCATGTCGTTCATGTTTGTAAAAGGCCATGCTGATCGCCTCGTCCATGGCCAGGCGGTTACCCACCAGGGTCAAGGGGTCACGAAACAATAATTCATTCACATCCCGGGTCCTGGCATTCAATTGCCTGGAAAAGGCATAGAAGAAAAAATTCGTCAGCAGGTAACTGGAAATAAAACGAACCAGAAAGTCCGGTGCATCCATGATGAACCAACTGACAGCCAGCATGGCTATTAGATTGAATAATAATGCCGAGCGTGCCGGCATGATCAGAAAATTGGCTACTGCACTGGTAAAAAGCCAGTAGGTGGCAGGCAAACCCATGAACAGAGTAAAGGTGGATGTAGCGGCAATCTGCGCGCAGCCAACCAAATAGGCGTAATTCACGCTATAGCCACGGTATGTCAACCGATAGAAAGCATACAGCTCCAGCGCGACAATAGGCACCATGATCAAGGTAATGATCTTCTGTGCCCAGAACCAGTGGTAAACCCCATAAACCAAACCTATCAACAAGCCCAGCACACACAAAAATCGCATGATCTGAGTCTGAAAGTAGAGATCCGGTTCAGCACCCTGCTCCATTTTTTTTATTCCCGGTAACTATTCCCCGAAGTTTAAGTCTGATTGCAGACGATGTCGATGTTCAGACGCCAATCAGTCAGCTTGATTCCAGGGGTCGGGAACGTATAATGCTCTACTTTTCCAAATGGCAGTTGACCCATGGCAAGCATAGAACAACTCGAACAGGATCTGGCAAAACTCAAGGATATCGTGATCCGGCACCGAGCCCCCGGTTCTGCCCTGGAAGTCACATCAGCCCTGATCAACGGTGTTGAAACCCCTGTGTTTGCCCGCGTGCCAGGCAAGCTTGCCGACATCTACCGGCTCGGCTTGCAGGCGCCTGAGCGGGATTTCCTGATTTATGAGAATGAACGCTTCACCTATGCCCAAACCCTGCAACTGGCTGGCGATATGGCTCAGGCCCTGCTGGGGCTCTATCACCTCAACAAGGGTGACCGCGTTGCCATCTGCTCGCGCAACTACCCGGAATGGTGTATTGCCTATATGGCCGTGACCATGATCGGAGCCATTGTGGTGCCGATGAACTCATGGTGGCAGGCGGATGAATTGCTTTATGGCCTTGAAGACAGTGGCAGCCGACTGCTGTTTGCCGACCAGGAACGTATCGACAGGCTGGCTACGCTGGAGCAGCCACTCAATATCGATATCATCGCCATCAAACCAGATGCAGCAAGCAACAAGCGACTGCCCGATTTTTTCAGTATCGTCAGCCAAGGCGCCCGGTTGCCGCAACAGGACCTGAATACTATCGACATTCAGCCCGATGATGAGGCTTCCATCATGTACACCTCTGGCTCCACCGGCCATCCCAAAGGCGTACTGTCAACCCACCGAGCCATTATCAGCGCGCTTTACAGCTGGATTTTTGCAAAAGAGATCAACGAGATACTCCGCCCTGAACTGCTTGAGGAAGAGCCGGATTTTGTGCCTGGAATCCTGGCCAATGTTCCCCTGTTCCATGTCACCGGCTGTCATGCCCAGTTCCTGCTCAGTTTTCTTTATTTGCGCAAATTCGTCATGATGTATCGCTGGAATGCCGAAAAAGCCCTGGAGCTGATTGAGTCCGAACGGCTTTCCGTTCTGCATGGCGTACCGACCATGACCTGGGAGGTGATGAATTCTCCCAGGTTCGACCAGACCGACCTGAGCAGCCTGCGCAGCGTGCAGGGTGGTGGCGCCTCGCGCCCACCCGAGCACTTGAAGATGATGCAACGCAAATTTCCGGCCAGGGCCTTGCCCGGCCTGGGCTACGGACTGACCGAGACCAATGCCATCGGTGCGACCATCACTGGCGACTTCTACCTGCTCAAACCGGAAAGCACCGGACGTCCGACCCAGCCTGTGACCAGCATCAAAATCGTCGATACACAAGGCAACACCCTGGAAAACGGCCAGATCGGGGAAATCTGCATCAAGGGTGCAACCGTCATGAAGGCTTACTGGAACAAACCCCTGGAGACAGCTGAAGTACTGATAAATGGCTGGTTCCACACCGGCGATATCGGGCTGCTGGACGAACACGGCTTTCTGGTGATCAAGGACAGGGCCAAGGATATCGTGATCCGTGGTGGGGAGAATATTGGCTGCGCAGAGGTTGAATACGCACTGGCCTCGCACCCCTCGGTATTTGAAGCCGCTGTCTATGGCCTGCCCGATGACCGCCTTGGCGAAATTGTCGGTGCGACAGTCATGGTCAAGGCTGACGCCCCTGTCACCGCATCGACACTGCAGGAATTCCTGCGCGGAAAAATTGCCCAGTTCAAGATACCCAGCCATATCCTGGTGCAGACTGAGCAGCTGGACCGCATTGCCAGCGGCAAGATAGCCAAGAAATATCTGCGCGATAAAGCCATTCAGGCGCTAGGGAGCCTCTGACCTGGCTCAGAGCCTGCAACCCCTGCCTTTCCTGTCACCTTGCTGACAAGATTCCCGCTTAATCTGCCTGGGAAAACAGAAGCGGATATCTGTCCGGATACGCTGCGAAAATATTTGCTGAACCTATTGCTTTCTGCAATTTAATCACGATAATTCGCAGCGTTGGGCACCCCTATCTGGATGCGCTGCTGCAGGAGCCTGCAACCGCAGGCGCAAACCACCAACAGACTGCAGCAAGCCTGAAAGATGGAACGAAAGATGCTTTGTTTTCATTACAGGACATTTTGTCAAATAAACCGCACCCATGTGTGACCCAGGAACGTGTACACAGCGGTTAAATGAGAGAGCATTATTATGAAAAGTCATCAATGGGACGATATCGCCGACAACTCGAAAGACTTTTTTGACTCTGTTGGATTTATACCGGACGCTGAAATCGAGGATAATGCGACCGACAAGCGTGTGCAAAAGCAACGTCTGACCGAGATGCGTCGTCGGATAGAAGAGCGTCTGGACTGGAAGCGCATGTACGGTGAACTGCAATTGGATGATGATGGCGTCAGCACTGGCCGGTATGCCAGCGATCTGGACGATTACAACGATCTGGACGACACACTGGACGAACATTAAGCGCCCAGCGGCAAAATCCTGCCCCCTCTGATCCTTGCACCAATGGATCAGAGGGGATTCTTCCTCCCGAAATTTCTTCCAGCGCTACCCCTGCACTACAAAAAAGACGGCATCAAAAAAAGCAGTTCACCTGCATCCTTAACTAGTGTACTGTTTAGCTCTTTCGCCTGAATCAATCATCCGGTAACTGTCCCTATGACTTATTGTGTCGCCATCGCCGTGGATGCTGGAATGGTGTTCTGTTCTGATTCCCGCACCAGTGCCGGAGTTGACCAGGTCAGCACCTACAGCAAGATGTTTCGCTTCGGCCTGGACGGCCAGCGCCAGTTTGTAATCCTGTCGGCGGGCAACCTGGCCACAACCCAGGCCACTATTTCCCGCTTGAAACGTGATATCAAGGAGCGCGCTCCCATCAGTCTTCTCTCTGTGGAAAGCATCAGCGAAGCGGCCGATTATCTGGGCACAATCAGCCGCAGCGAGCAGGAGAAACACCTCAACAAGGGTTCCGGTTTTGAGGCCAGCTTCATCATCGGTGGCCAGATTGCCGGTAAAAAACACCGGATCATGCTGGTATACCCGGAAGGCAACCATATTACCAGCTCCCGTGACACCCCTTATCTGCAGATTGGCGAGAGTAAATATGGCAAGCCGATTCTGGATCGCATCCTGACCCCGGAGCTGAACCTGGATACCTGTGCGCTTTGCGCCATGGTGTCGATGGATTCAACCATGCGCAGTAATCTCAGCGTGGGCCCGCCCATCGAAACTCTGATCTACCGCACTGACACTCTGGTTCTGGACAATCCTCTGCGCTTTGATGAAGACAGTGAGTTTCTGCGGGAACTCAAACGCAGCTGGGATCAGCGTCTGAAAGACGCCTTTCGCCAAATGGCACCCTTTGCCTGGGCTTCCACCTGGGACAAAAATGCCAATCAGGCCAATGACGGACAGAACAACGAGATGGATTACAACGAGGTCTGAAAGCCGCTGCCTGCTCAGGATTGAGTCTGTGTCTGCGCAGCCGTTTCAGGCAAGAACCAGGTATCGGCAATGCACGAGTGGATTGCTGCAATCTCGATCTGCACCTTGTCCAGAAACAGCAACAAGCCTTTATCCAGCAGCGCAGGGATATCCGCTGTTTCGATTGCCCGCCGGGCTGCCAGCGCCTGCTTACAGGCTGCCTCGTTGCTGGGCAGTTTGAGCAGACAGAACTCCAGCCGGACCAGACAGTGCAGAACTGCCCGCGGGAAATTGGCATCCTGCAACAGAAAAGTTACCACATCTTCGGCATTGACCCGGTCCAGAACATGCTGGCGATACATCTGGTAGGCACTCACTGAGCGCAACACACTCATCCAGATCATATTCTCGTATGGTTCAGGCACCCACTCTTCCTTACCGGCACCGCTGCTCAAACCGGGCAGCAGGCTGACAGAGCCCACATCCACAATGCGTGTGCCCATGTCGGCCCTCTCCAGATTACGTCCAAGCCGGATGAAATTATAGGCACTGTTATGGCTCATCGCACCAGCCAGGGAGCCGGTAAGCTGCTGACAACAGGCAATGATCTGTTGCAATAGCTGGTTGCGCGGGCCGCGGCTGATACCACGGGAAGCGTTCTCGCGGGTGTAATGGTAGAGATGGTTGATCTGTTCCCAGGCCTCGGCAGGAATTATCTCCCGGGTAGTCCGTGCATTCTCCCTGGCCAGCTCCAGCGAGCGCAGTATCGATACCGGGTTCTTGCTGTCGGCCAACAAAAACCGGATAACTGAACGCTCATCCGCAGCCTGGTACTTGTCAAAAAAATCGGCATCACAACCGGTAATTTCCACCAGAGTATGCCAACCGATACGGGCTCCCCTGGGCAGATCCAGCAACAAGGTTGAATAGACATTCAGCAGTCGGGCAGAATTTTCCACCCGTTCAAGATAGCGGCTCAGCCAGTACACGCGCTCGGCAACCCGTGACAACATCGCTCAGCGCCCCCCATCCGAGACAATCCAGGTATCCTTGCTGCCACCACCCTGTGAGGAGTTGACCACATAGGACCCTTTCACCATGGCCACCCGGGTCAACCCGCCAGGGGTGACATAAGTTTGTTTGCCCTGCAGAATAAAGGGGCGCAAATCGATATGGCGGGCTTCGGCTCCGCGCTCCCCCAGTACCGGTGCTGTGGACAGCGCTATCAGGGGCTGCGCCATATAATTGCGTGGATTGGCTTTTATCTTGCGGGCAAATTCCTCGCGCTCCTTTCTGCTGGCTTGCGGACCCATCAACATCCCGTAACCACCCGATTCATTGGCAGGTTTCACCACCAGCTTGTCCAGATTGGCCAGCACATGTTTGCGCTGCACCGGATCAAAACAGAGAAAACTGGGTACATTGGGCAGCAAGGGATCTTCATCCAGGTAATATTTGATCATCTGTGGGACATAGGTATAGATGACCTTGTCATCCGCCACCCCCGCACCCGGCGCATTGACCAGGGCCACCTTGCCCTTGAGCCAGGCCCGCATCAGACCTGGCACCCCAAGCACGGAGTCGGGATCAAAAACCTCCGGATCCAGAAACAGGTCATCGATGCGGCGGTAAATGACATCGACCCGTTCCAATCCATTGATGGTGCGCATATAGACGCAATCATCATTTTCCACCACCAGGTCACTGCCCTCGACCAGTTCCACGCCCATCTGCTGGGCGAGGAAAGAGTGCTCAAAATAAGCTGAGTTATAAATGCCAGGCGTCAGGACGACCACTTCCGGATAATCCTGGGGTCGTGGTGACATCGCTGCCAGCATGTCAAACAACTGCGACGGGTATTCCGTGATGGGCTGGATGTCATAATTCTCGAACAACTCTGGAAACACCCGCTTGGTAACCTGGCGGTTTTCCAGCATATAGGACACGCCGGAAGGAACCCGCAGATTATCCTCCAGCACATAGAACCGGCCATCTCGGTCCCGAATCAGATCCGTGCCACAGATATTTGCCCAGACATTGAACGCCGGGTTCATGCCGATGCATTCCTTGCGAAAATTGACCGAATCAGCCAACAGAGCAGCAGGAACTACCCCGTCTTTGAGAATCTGTTGTTTGTTGTAAATGTCATTGATGAAACAATTGAGCGCCCGCAGCCGCTGCTCAAGTCCCTTGCTTGTTTGTTGCCATTGTGTTTCGCTGATGATCCGGGGAATAATGTCAAAAGGCCATTCCCGGTCGATGTTGCCGGCTTCACTGTAGACGGTGAAGGAAATGCCCATGGTCTTGATGGCGAGTTCGGCGGCGGCTTTGCGTTGTTGCAGTTCTTCACTGGTGAGCGAGGCCAGATAGCGGGCAAGAATGCGAGCAGGTTTTCGGGGATAACCCGGCGAACTGATAAGCTCATCGAAAAATTCGCCGAGCTGATAGGACTTCCAGTCAATACGCATATTGGAGCTTACATTACCCCATGGCCATACAAGTAGCAATACACCACGAGACCCGTTATCACTTTGATCGTCTGGTGCAGGTCATGCCTCACCTGGTGAGATTGCGACCGGCACCCCATTGCCGCACTCCCATTTCTGCCTATTCCTTGCTGGTGGAACCCAAAGACCATTTCATCAACTGGCAGCAAGATCCGTTTTCCAATCACCTGGCCCGACTGGTGTTTCCGGAAAAAACCAAAGAACTGATCATCCGGGTAGAGCTGCTGGCTGATATGACCGTAATCAACCCCTTCGATTTTTTCCTGGAGGAAAGTGCCGAATTTTTCCCGTTCCAATACGACCCTCAACTGGCACGAGATCTGGCACCTTACCTGGAAATCAAGGACGACAGTCCTGAGCTCAGAGCCTGGGTAAAGGCTGCCGATGCCAGCAAACAAGCACTGGTGAATTTTCTGGTCAATGAAAATGCGCGCACCCAGCATGTCGTCAATTATGTCATCCGCATGGAGCCCGGAGTCCAGACTCCCGCCGAAACCCTGCAAAGCCAATACGGTTCCTGCCGTGACAGCGCCTGGCTGATGGTACAGACTCTCAGGCACCTGGGGTTGGCTGCCCGCTTTGCTTCCGGTTATCTGGTGCAACTGGCTACCGACATCAAGGCCATAGATGGTCCTTCTGGCCCGGAAGAAGACTTCACCGATCTGCACGCCTGGGTGGAAGTCTTTGTTCCCGGCGCTGGCTGGATAGGACTGGACCCGACTTCCGGTCTGTTCGCCTCGGAAGGGCATATCCCCCTGGCCTGCACCCCCGACCCGGTCAGCGCGGCACCGATAACTGGCTCCACCGAAGTCTGCCAGGTCAGTTTTGAGCACCTGAACAAGGTCACCCGCTTTCATGAAGACCCACGCGTAAGCAAACCCTATACCCCCTTGCAGTGGCAGCAGATCGACAAACTGGGCCAGCACATAGACCAGGATCTGGACAAACAGGATGTGCGCCTGACCATGGGCGGCGAACCGACATTCGTCTCCAGCGAAGACATGGAAGGTGCCGAGTGGAACACTGCTGCGCTGGGCGAAGACAAACGCCGGCTGGCTGGCGAACTGCTGCACCGGCTGAAAACCCATTTCGGCAGTGATGGCCTGTTGCATCATGGCCAGGGCAAGTGGTATCCCGGAGAACCCCTGCCACGCTGGGCACTGGGTCTGTTCTGGCGCACCGATCGCAAACCACTCTGGCACGAACCCGCTCTGCTCGCCAATGATCGCCTTCCAGGCAAGTCGACCACGGCTCAGGCCGAAGCCTTGATCCGCCAGATTGCCGACAGGCTGGAGCTGGATCAGTCTTTCATTGTCACTGCCTATGAAAACAAATCCCATTACGAGAATCTGGCCGCAGAACTCCCGGAAAACCTGTCCGTGACAGACAATGCCATCAAGGATCCTCTGGAACGGGAACGCCTGAAAAAGGTTTTCGCCCAGGGTCTGGACAAGGCTATCGGTTTTGTCCTGCCGCTGGGCTGGGAAGAGCAGGGCTCCGAGCCGGGTTGGCGCAGCAGTCGCTGGAGCTTCCGCGAAGAGGTCATGCATCTGCTGCCCGGTGATTCGGCCATGGGTTATCGCCTGCCCCTGGACAGCCTGCCCTGGGAGGA
>JAVVEG010000015.1:32696-46752 GCA_032251455.1 Pseudomonadales bacterium
GGAAGCCCGGCATATCCTGCACACAGCCCTTGGTACCGAAATCCGCCAGGGTCGGCTGCATGTTTTTCTGCCACCCTTGCTGCTACTGGAACATTTCGTGATCCTGCTGGCTGCCATCGAAGCCAGTGCTGCGGACCTGCAGTGCCCGGTCATTCTGGAAGGTTACGAACCACCCCGGGATCCTCGCCTGAAAAAACTGATGATCACGCCCGACCCAGGTGTCATAGAGGTCAATATCCACCCGGCCGCCAACTGGGCAGAACTCAAGGGGATCATTGAACCGCTGTATGACATCGCCCGTCAGATCAAACTGAGCACAGAGAAATTCAACCTCGATGGCAAACATACCGGAACAGGCGGCGGCAACCATGTCACCCTTGGCGCCGCCAGTCCTGAACACAGCCCTTTCCTGCGGCGTCCGGACCTGCTCGGCAGTCTGCTGCGCTACTGGCAGAATCATCCCAGCCTGTCGTATCTGTTTTCGGGTCAGTTCATCGGTCCTACCAGCCAGGCGCCGCGGGTGGATGAGGCCCGTGATGACAATCTGTACGAACTGGAGATTGCCCTGCAGCAACTGGCCAAAGCCGGGCCAGGCCAGCCCTGGCTGGTTGACCGCATTCTGCGTAATTTTCTGGTGGACCTGACCGGCAATACTCACCGCGCTGAATTCTGTATCGACAAGCTCTATTCTCCGGACAGCAGTACCGGCCGCCTTGGCCTGGTGGAATTCCGCAACTTCGAGATGCCACCGCACTGGCAGATGAGCGCGGTTCAGGCCTTGCTGCTGCGGGCCCTGGTTGCCGGCTTCTGGCGCAAACCCTATACCCGCCCACTGATCAACTGGGGTACACAGTTGCATGACCGTTTCATGTTGCCGCATTTTGTCTGGGAAGACCTGCGCCAGATCTGCGCCGATCTCAAGGACCTGGGCTACCCTTTCAAGCTGGAATGGTTCGATGCCTTTCAGGAGTTTCGTTTCCCGCATTACGGCAATATTCATGTTGCCGGGATCGAACTGGATCTGCATGCAGCCATCGAGCCCTGGCATGTTCTGGGTGAGGAGTCCTCCGCGCAAGGGACCTCGCGTTATGTCGACTCCTCGGTAGAACGTCTGCAGGTGCGAGTACGCAATATGAGCGGTGAGCGTTTCATCGTCTGTTGCAATGGCCGCAAACTGCCATTGCGCAGCACGGGAGTCGGTGGGGAATTTGTTGCCGGCATCCGCTTCAAGGCCTGGGCCCCCTGGTCAGCCCTGCACCCCACCATCAAGGTACAGGCTCCGTTGCGGATCGACATTGTAGATACCTACCGGCAACGCTCTCTGGGTGGTTGCACCTACCATGTCTCGCATCCAGGTGGCCGCAACTACGACACCTTTCCGGTCAATGCCAACGAGGCTGAAGCACGCCGCGTGGCCCGCTTCTGGGCTCTGGGACATACCCAGGGCCGCTTCCGCTATCAGCTGAGTGAACCGCATCCCCTGAAACCCTATACTCTTGATCTCAGGTATCTTGATCAATCCTGAATCCGCTAACTTGCCCTGCGCAAGGCTTCTATTCGTGCACTCAGCGGAGGATGGGTCATGAACAGTTTGGACAGGGTATCCCTGGCCTTGTTGTTGATGCCAAACGCAACCAGTTCATCCGGCAGGGCGGTGGGCTGACCACGCTGCAGGCGCTCCAGGGCTGCGATCATATTCTGTTTGCCAGCCAGACTGGCACCACCGGCATCTGCCCGGTATTCACGCTGCCGACTGAACCACATGACAATGATCGAGGCCAGTATCCCCAACACAAACTGGGCCAGCAAGGAGCTTATCCAGAAGGCCGGCCCGTGACCACGCTCGGTCTTGAACACCACCCGGTCTACAACATGGCCGATAACCCGCGACAGGAAAATAACAAAGGTATTCACCACGCCCTGTATCAAGGCCAGGGTTACCATGTCTCCGTTGGCAACATGGCTGATTTCATGCGCCAGCACCGCCTCTGCTTCCTGCTTGGTCATGGTATTGAGCAAGCCTCTGCTGACTGCCACCAGAGAACTGTTCCTGGTGGCCCCGGTCGCAAAGGCATTGACTTCCGGTGACTCAAACACAGCCACCTCGGGCATGGCTATGCCAGCCCGTTGCGACTGGGCCCGTACCGTGACCAGCAACCATTGCTCGGTGCTGTTGGCTGGTTCGGTGATTACCCTGGCACCAGTGGAGCGCTTGGCCATCCATTTGGACAGGGCCAGCGAGATGAAGGAGCCTCCAAAACCAATGACGGCGGAGAAAACCAGCAGACTGTCAAGATCCAGCCCACTGCCCTGAGCATCCAGAATACTGTCCACTCCCAGAATACGCAAAGTGATGCTCAGAACCAGCAAAATTGCAATATTTGTCATCAAAAACAGAGCGATGCGTTTCATCTATCTACTTCCCGAAAAAGCTGTTAATCAGCGTTTGTAGTATCAATCACGTTCTCGTATAGCGGTGCAGTCTTCGGCATGGTCTTGAACAGCTTGTCGAAATGCTTCTGCACCCGCCCCATATTGATTACCGAGATGCCGGAAGCAAAACCAAACCACACATACAAGCCATTCAAATCCCTGAACATCGAGGGAATATATTGGGGGCCGATTATGGTTCCTTCAAGATAGTGTTCATACAGAATTGGAATATCATCCAGGGTCACCTTGCCCACAAACAGCATTGGCAGTATCTCCGGCACACCGGAGTTGATGGCACTGCGAATGAAATTGACATTCTCCACGAAACCGCGCAGGTAGGAAATATCCTTGGTAAACACCGAACCTCCGCGCAGCGTACCCCCGCGAAAAACGCGCTGAGTGATTCGGTAACTGTCTTTTGCCGGCAGGCCGCGATCCTTGAAAAAACGAAACACTTCAATAAAATCAGCACCCTGCTCTGCCATATCCACAGCCACCACCCGGTCACTGACTTTCAGGGCCCGTTGTGGATAGGAGCTGAAGGTCAGGGTTTCCATCAACACCGCCAGGCCTTCCTGGCAAGCGGTCACCCGGGGCGAACCCACGCTGAGCCAACTGGCCCAGGGCTGACGACGCCCGTTCAGGGTAGTACCCACGTGCACCCAGCCCTCATGCACTTCCAGCACCTGCAGATCAAATGTAGAAAAATCGGCGTCCTGATTGATCTTGATATAGTCGCCGCCCGCAGCGGCATCGGACACGATACCGTCGCTGAGGATTACCCGCAGGGCATCATCCGGGAAAAAGGACGTCAGGCGCTGGCGCAGAATGTCAACGGCAGCCTCGGCGCCAATGGTCTTGCCGTAGGGACGGTTCAGATGCTCGGCTGCCGGCAGTGAAAAGATATGACAAAGCCGTTCACCCAGTTGCCGCAGGGTCTTGCGATCACCGCGCAAATGGTCCCGGGCCGAACCGTAGAGCCGACGGCTGAACTGACCAAATTCCTGGGTACCCCGATAACTGAGCAGTTCGATAACCAGCAAGTACTGGTCGATGGTATTCAGCAAAATAACGCCCAGACCGTCATGACTGCCAAGCTGTCGTTTCACATCCCGGCGCAGACTCTTGAAATTGTCACGCAGCAGAGCCGGATCAAAGCCCAATGGCTGACGCTGATAGAAATCCAGATCGGCGGCGGGCATCCGGCTGCCGTCACTGGCCAGAAAGCGGTGCTCCAGTGAGGACGGCCACTTGATGGCGTCGAGAATGCGAATCGGCCGCTGCAGCGCCAGCAGGCGATCCGAGAGAGATTTTATCTGCAGTTGGTACTCGGTATGGCTCATATCCTGCCTGGTTTCAGCGCCTGGGTTCCAGCATTGCCGCTGGATCCACCGCTGCATCAAACGCCTCTGCGGTCATCACCTGCAGGGCCAGCGCTGCCTCACGGAGGCTGCAATCGTGTTGGTCTGCATAGTGGGCCACCTCGGCAGCCTTGGCGTAACCGATGTGGGGAGTGAGTGCCGTCACCAGCATCAGTGAACGCTGCACATAATACTGCAACTGCTCCCGATTGGCTTGCAGTTCCTGCAGACAATGCTGATCGAAACTGCTCATGGCATCTGCCAGCAGTTCAATCGACTCCAGTACCCGCATCAGGATCAGGGGTTTGAAGACATTGAGTTGAAACTGCCCCTGGCTGCCCGCCATGTTGACCGCCGTCGCATTTCCCATCACCTGCACACAGACCATGGTCAGCGCCTCTACCTGGGTCGGATTGACCTTGCCCGGCATGATGGAGCTGCCCGGCTCGTTTGCCGGCACCCGGATCTCGGCCAGTCCGCAGCGTGGCCCACTGTTCATCAGTCGGATGTCGCTGGCCATCTTGAACAGGGCGCTGGCCAGCCCAGTCAGGCGAGCCTGCAGGTCGAGCAGGGCATCGTGTGCAGCCAGCGCCATGAAATGATTCCCGGTAGGACGAAAATCCAGGCCACTCAAGTCCGCTATCTGTCGGCATACCTGCTGCGCCCATTGCGGATGGGTATTCAGCCCGGTACCCACTGCGCTGCCACCGATGGCCAGTGCCAGCACGTTTGGCATCACCGCCTCCAACTGTGTCCGGGCATACTCCAGTTGTGCCTGAAAGGCTGCAAACTCCTGGCCCAGGGTGACAGGTGTCGCATCCATCATGTGGGTGCGCCCGGATTTGATGCAGTCGGCAAATTCCTGCTGCTTCACACCCAGGCTGTTTACAAGCCCTGTCAGTGCCGGCAGCAAGGCATTGGTCATGCGCTGGGCGCAGCAGACATGCATGGCCGTCGGGAAGACATCGTTGGATGACTGCGACAGATTGACATGATCATTCGGATGCAGGGGCGTGTACTCGCCCCGTGGTTTACCGGCCAGTTCATTGCCGCGATTGGCAATCACCTCGTTCAGGTTCATGTTGGTCTGGGTGCCACTTCCGGTCTGCCAGACCGACAGTGGAAACTGATCATCATGTTGGCCCTGCAGGATTTCCTCGCAAACGCAGCAGATCAGTTCTGTTCGCTGTTTGTCCAGCTTGTCGAGCTGGTGATTGCCCAGCGCAGCCGCTTGCTTGACCAGTGCCAGTGCGCGGATGAAAGACAGAGGAAAGCGTTGCTCACCAATGCGGAAATTTTCCAGTGAACGCTGTGTCTGCGCACCCCAGAGTGCCGACTTTGGCACCTTGACATGGCCCAGGCTATCCTGCTCTTTACGCCAGTTCTCACTCAATCAGTTTCTCCATTACGTAGGGCATGATGCCTCCGCTGTTAAAGCTGGCCAGCTCTTCAACCGTATCCAGACGACACAGCAGCGGACAACGGATCTCCTCGCCATTGCTGCGTGTGATTTTCATCTCCAGTTTCATACCGGTCTTCAGTTCCGACAACCCGGCGATGCTGATCAGCTCGGTCCCATCCAGACCCAGGCTGGCCCGGCCAGTGCCGGTCTCAAACTGTAAGGGCAACACCCCCATGCCAGCCAGGTTGGAGCGATGGATACGTTCAAAGCTCTCCGCAATGACGGCACGAATACCCAGCAGACGGGTACCTTTTGCCGCCCAGTCCCGGCTTGATCCGGTACCGTACTCCTTGCCGGCAATAATGACCAGGGGGATGTGTTCGTCCTGGTAGCGCATGGCAGCCGTGTAGATACTCATCTGTTCATCCTGAGGCAACAGACGGGTCAGGCCACCCTCAACGCCTGGCAGCATTTCATTGCGGATTCGCACATTGGCGAAAGTACCCCGCATCATAACTTCGTGATTGCCACGTCGTGAGCCGTAGGAGTTGAACTCCTGCTCATCGACCCCCTGTTCACGCAGGTATTCGGCCGCCGAGCTGTTGCGGGCGATTGCGCCTGCCGGGGAAATATGGTCGGTTGTCACAGAATCACCCAGCAATGCCAGCACTCTGGCATCACAGATATCTTCGGGGGCGGAGGCAAGATGTTCAGAGAAAAAGGGTGGGTTACGGATATAGGTGGATTTGTCGTCCCAGGTGTAGGTCTTGTCCTTGCCGACCGGCATCTCATCCCACTGCTTATTGCCACTGAAGACGTTTGCGTACTCTGTGGCAAACATCTGTTTATCAACCTGGGCCATGGCTTGCTGAATATCGGCAGTTTTCGGCCAGATATCGCGGAGGTAAACCGGCTTGCCCTGAGCATCTTCTCCCAGCGCAGCCACGGTGATATCGATATCGGTGGTACCCGCCAGGGCGAAGGCCACCACCAGGGGCGGTGAACCCAGCCAGTTGGCCTTGACCCTGGGATGTATACGCCCTTCAAAATTACGGTTCCCCGACAACACCGAACTGACGGTCAGGTCGCTCGTGTCAATGGCCTCGGCAATGGCCTCGGGCAGAGGACCCGAGTTGCCGATACAGGTAGTACAGCCGTAGCCGACCAGATTGAAACCCAGCTCATCCAGTGCTGCCTGCAAACCGGCTTTTTCCAGATAACGGGTCACCACCTTGGAACCAGGGGCCAGCGAAGTCTTTACCCAGGGCTTTACCCGCAAGCCCTTGGCCACTGCATTCCTGGCCAGCAGACCGGCAGCCATCATCACTGCGGGGTTGGAGGTGTTGGTGCAGGACGTGATGGCGGCAATGACCACATCACCATCAGCCAGGCTGTATCCGGCATCCCTGACCTGGGTCCGGCGTTTGCCTTTGCGCGTCCACAATTCGGCATGGCTTGCTGGCAGACTGGCAAGGGGTACCCGGTCCTGCGGCCGCTTGGGTCCGGCCAGGCAGGCTTGCACCGCGCTCAAATCCAGCTCCAGTGTACTGCTATAGACTGTTGCCACCGTCTCATCACGCCACAGCCCCTGTTCCTTGCTGTATTTTTCCACCAGGCTGATGGTCTCTTGCGGGCGATTGCTCAGCGTCAGATATTTCAAAGTCTCATCATCCACCGGGAAAAAGGTACAGGTGGCTCCATACTCGGGAGACATATTGGAGATCGTGGCCCTGTCGGCCAGACTGAGCTGGGTCAGGCCAGGCCCGTGGAATTCAACGAACTTGCCCACCACACCATGCTGGCGCAAGGCTTCGGCAACCGTCAGCACCAGATCGGTGGCCGTGATTCCTTCCGCCAGGGAGCCCTGGACATGCACTCCCACCACCTCTGGAATCAGCATCGACAAAGGCTGACCCAGCATGGCCGCCTCCGCTTCGATGCCACCCACACCCCAGCCCAGCACGGCCAGGGCATTGATCATGGTGGTATGACTGTCAGTGCCGACCAGACTGTCAGGGAAGGCAAAAAGCTTGCCATCGACTTCTTCACTCCACACCGTTTTGGCCAGATACTCCAGATTGACCTGATGGCAGATGCCGGTACCCGGTGGCACTACCCTGAAATTATCGAAAGCCTGCTGTCCCCATCGCAAGAATTCATAACGCTCGCGATTGCGCTGCATTTCAATGGCAACATTGTCGGCATAAGCGGAAATATTGGCATAATGATCCACCATTACAGAATGATCAATCACCAGATCCACAGGATGGACTGGATTTACCCGTGCCGGATCTCCCCCTTTCTTTGCCACGGCATCCCGCATTGCCGCCAGATCCACGACAGCAGGCACTCCGGTAAAATCCTGCATCAGCACCCTGGTTGGCCGGAACCCGACTTCATGATTGGACCGCCCTGTCTTTAGCCAGTCGACCATGGCACGCACATCCTGTTTTGCACCCTGCACACCGGGGTAGCGCAGCAGGTTTTCAAGCAGTATTTTCAGACTGACCGGCAATCGCCTGACTTCCGGGAAATTACCTTCCTGCAGAGACACGAGACTGTAGTAATGGTATTCCCTGCCTTCCACCTGCAGAGTTCGCAATGTGGATTGCTGCAATGGATCCGGGTTGTTGCTGCTGGCAGTCATGTTCAAACTCCTTGCATAAACTGATAACGGGCTATGCCTTCGAGTATACCCAAGATGGACGAGTAATAAAGGCTTGTCGTCCACGGGTTTGCTTGAAGCGGTACCGTATTTGAATTAGATTGTGGGCATGGCATGTCCTTTTAGTACAGCCGGCCTGAATTTCTCCTATTGGAAGCGCCCTTGAAGTACCCTTTCCGCAGCAAATATCTGTGCCATAGCGCAGTTGCCCTGTCCTCATTACTGCTCTGCAGTCAGCTCCTGGCACAGGCACCACAAATTCAAATCGAGGGCGCTCCCGAAGCCCTGGAAGACAATATCCGTGCCCATTTGACTATCGCGGAGGAACGCTGTGACAGCCTGCAACGTCACCTGAACAGACTGCGGCCTCAGGTCAGGCAGCAGATCGTGCGGGCAGCACAGGCTCTGGGCTATTATCAGCTACAAACGGAATTGACCTTCACTGCTGCCGAGCCTTGCTGGAGCCTGGAGATTGTGCTTGATCCTGGCGAACAGGTGCGCTTTGGCGAAGTGAATGTGCTTATTCCCACTGACCAGAGTGCTGTGTTTCAGGAGGCCATTGCCAATATTCCCGTGCGCAGTGGAGCTCCTCTGGACCACAGCCAGTATGAGCGCCTGAAATCGCTGTTGGGTTCGGCTGCCGTGGATAATGGTTATTTCTCCGCACGCTTCAATCGCTCAGAGCTGCGCGTGGATTTGCAGCGAAATCTGGCCGATGTCAACCTGGAGTTTGATCCTGGCGAGCGCTTCAGTTTTGGCCGGATGCAGATCAGCGCCATGGATGCCTTATCAGAAAATTTTATTTCCCGGTTTATTCCCTTCAGCCCCGGAGAACCGTATTCCACCGATCAATTGATCGCCCTGCGGGAGACCTTCAACGCCAGCCAATACTTTGATCAGGTGGCCGTCACCCCACAACTGCAACTGGCGCAGAACCAGCAGATTCCGGTCACCATTGAGCTGACTCCGCGCGCGCGACGAATCTACTCCGCTGGTGCCGGGGTAAGCACTGACTCCGGCCCAAGAGTCAAGGCTGCCTACGAAGACCGTTACCTTAATCGCAACGGACACCGATTGAATGCGGATGCCACTGCCTCCCAATTACGCCAGGAAATCAATGTCAGCTATATCATCCCTCTGCAGAATCCTGCCCATGACAGCCTGCGTCTGAATGTCGGACTCATTGGCGAGGATACGGACACCTTCGAACGGGACACCTATCGGCTGGGACTGAGTTGGCGTACCCGCCTGGGGGAAAACTGGGTGCAGAATATTTTCACCAACCTGCAACGGGAAGACTTCACCGTTGAAGCGCGTCCGCAAAAAAGCACCCTGACCATTTCCGGTATCAATCTGGCAAGAACCCGCTCTGATGACCCCATATTCCCGAATAACGGCTGGCGCGTTTTTGCCCAGGTCAGCGGCGCCTCCGCCAGCCTGTTCTCGGATCTGAGTTTCATCCAGTTCTATGGCAGCGCCAAATTCATCCACTCCTTTGGCCCCCTGCGGCTGTTGTTACGGGGGGAAGCGGCAACCACTGTGGCCGATGAGCTGGATGAGCTACCGGCATCGCAGCGATTTTTCGCCGGAGGCGACCAGAGCATCCGCGGTTATGATTTTGGTGCGCTGGGGTCACTCAATGCGGACGGTCAAGTCATCGGAGGCAAACACCTCCTGGTCGGCAGTGCCGAAATCGACTTCCAGCTCCGTCCCCGCTGGCGGGCAGCCGTATTCTTTGACCGTGGCAATGCATTCGCCAGCTTCAATGACATGAATCTGGTACAGAGTGTAGGTGCAGGACTGCGCTGGCTCTCTCCCATCGGCCCGATCCGGCTGGACCTGGCGCGGGCACTGGATGACAACAGCTTCCGCGTGCACATCACTATGGGGCCTGACCTGTGAGCAGGATGACCGCCATCAGACAAAGAGGCATCCGCCTGTTATCCCGGTCTGGACTGGCGCTCTCGATCGGTATCCTCGTTCTGTTCGTGGTGGCCTTTGTCTTGCTGGGCACGGGCAGTGGCAGCCGCTGGGCACTGAACCGGATCAGCGCAGCAATGAGCACAGCTACCAGCAGCCTGAGCATAGGCAGAATAGAAGGCACCCTGCTGTGGGGCTTGAATCTGCAGAACCTGGCCTATCGTCAGGGCACTGACCAGATACTGATCGGCTCAGCGCAAAGCAACTGGAATCTGTTGCCCCTGCTTTCCGGTCGATTCACTCTGGAGTCCCTGCGCGTCGATGCGGTCGATATTCGCTGGCAGACGGTAAGCGACCCAAACCAGACCCCGGCAGATCCCTTTGCTGGCATCATGCCATTGCCGCTTGCAATACAGCTCAACCGCGTTGAACTGAGCAACATCAAGCTGGATATTGATGATCTGGCCCTGCAACTGCAGTCGCTGAACCTTGCGGGCACTTTCACTGGCGAGACGCTTGACCTGACCTCCCTGCGCACGCAACTCAGCCTGCCGGAAAGTGCAGGCAATCTGGCCAAGCGGATACAAGAAATACATCTCGACGCCGCACTGAAGCTGAATCTGACACCCACACTGCCGCTGCAGGGCACCCTGGCCTGGCAGATCCTTGGCCCCTTGAGCGACACCATTGATTCTGCGTCCGGCTTGCTGGAATTCGATGGCGATCTGCAGACGCTCGAGTTGACGCATCAACTGCAGCAGCCCATGGCTTTGCACAGCGCCGGCCAGTTGCGTTTGCACAGTCGCCTGGATGCCCCTGCCGCACGCCCCCCTGAACTGCAACTGAAGCACACCCTGCAACAGCAAACCCTGCCCCTGCCTGGCCTGGAAACTCTGCAATTGCAGAACCTGCAGCTGGATACCTACGGTCAGCTGAACGCACTGCGGCTGGATCTGTCCACCAGTCTCAGCCTGCCCTGGTTGACAAGCACCCAGCTGACCCTGCAAAGCCAGCTGGATGCCAGCCGGCTGAACCTCTCTGCCCTCAAACTCAGTAACAGTGCCACTACGCTGGAACTCAATGGTCATCTGGACTGGACGCAGGCATTGCTGGCTGAGATCGACTTTACTTTCAATAGTGCCCTTGACAGCGATGAATCGGCCCAATACCTGGTGGCCCTGCTGCCGGAACTGCCTGCTGGCATCACTCTGAGCAATTTGAGCAGTGCCGGCCAACTGCAACTGCGCAGCGAGGGCGGGCAGACGGCAGGCAGTTTCAGACTGAACCAGCTCAACGGCCAGTTCAATAGCAACCCAATCAGCGGCAATGCCGATATTGTTTTCAGCAATACGCTGCTCTCCATCAATGCCCTGCGTCTGGCCTCTGCCGGGAATCTGTTGGACATTCACGGCCACATCGGCATCGATACCCAGCCCGGGCAGACCGTGGCGCTGAATTTCAACCTCCAGGCACCCGATCTTGCCACCCTGAATCCAGAGGCCCGTGGCAGTTTTCACGCCAGCGGCACTATCACGGGGACTGCCGAAACGCCACAAATCACCCTTGACAGCACGGCCGAGAATATCGCCTGGGGCAACTTCCGCACCGACAGTTTCACTGCCACTGGCAGCTATGCCAACAACAGCAACCAACTTGCGTTTTCTCTCCTGAACGCCGGCCTGTCCACAGCAGCTGAACAGCCTCTCATCAACGCCCTGCAAGGCAAACTCTCCGGCCTGCCCGAGGCGCATGAGATTGAACTGAGCATCGACAGCAGCTACGCAAACCTGGAACTGACAGCCCGGGGCAGTTTCGCTGAATTACAGTGGCAGGGCTTGATCGATCGGGCCAGGATTGACTCGGATTACGGCAATTGGGGTCTGCAGCAGGCGCTGGAATTGTCGGTATCAAGCGGGCATTTCAACGTCAGCCGCCAGTGTTGGCAAAGCACTGAGGGAATTCCCGGCCAGCTCTGTCTGCAGGCAAACTGGCAGAGAGATGATGAATTCACCGTGGCCGCCAGTCTCCTCGACTACCCGTTGGCAGTCCTGAATACACCCGCGGCAATCGAGCGCCTGGGAGCCTTGGACACAGTTCCGCAAACCTACCCCCAATTGCAGCTGCCCTGGTATTTGCCCGTATCGACAACCCTCAACGGAACGCTTGGCGCCGAGTTCAATCTCAACGGAGCAGTCAATGCCAACCCTCGGGACTGGGATATGAACCTGGCAATCCGCACTGGACAAAACACGCTGTATCTGACCCCAACACCTCAGCAGACAGAGACCGGCTCTGGCGATGAACCCCAGAACGATAACGTCATTGAACAGCTGTCCTGGTCAGATGCCAGCCTGACCGCCCGACAATCCGGTGGTGAATGGCAACTACTGGCAAATCTGGACTTCCAGCAACAGAATCTGGACACAGGGAATACCGGCATGCAAGGCTCATTGAATGTCAATGCCGGAATGAACCGTGAGCAACAGTTGAGCGGACAACTTGCCCTGAGCGTGGCTGAACTGACTTTTGTGGAGGCCCTGGTGCCCCAGCTGCGCAATGTGCAAGGCCAGCTCGATGGCCTGGTGGAAATAGGGGGCCATCTGGCACAACCTGAATTCATCGGCGAGCTGCATCTGCAACAGGCCGCAGCCCAGCTCCCTGCGCTGGGACTGTCCCTGACCGACATTCAGGCCACACTGACTGCCACCGACGGCAACGCAAACAGTGCCAATGCCGGCATTGGCACTAGCGGCAACCCCATGACACTGACGGCCAGCGCAAGCTCTGGCGAGGGCACATTGAACCTGCGCAGCACCCTCAATGACCCCCTGAGCGAGGCCAGACAACTGAACATGACCCTGCAGGGCAGTCAGTTCCAACTGGCTGACCTGCCCGAACTGGCCCTGCAGATAAGCCCGGATTTACGCATCACTGCCAGCTCCAGCGGTATCACGGTGGATGGTGAAATTGTGCTGCCCCAACTGGACATCGTCCTGGACAGTCTGCCCGAATCTGCGGTTGATGTGTCCGGTGATACTGTCCTGGTCGGCACGCCCGCTTCCGGTACAGTGGTACGCAATGCGGCCCAGGCAGAACGGGGTGCGTTTGCTGATATTCCCATCCATGGCGATCTGCAACTAACACTTGGCGAGGAAGTCCACTTCAGTGGTTTTGGCCTCAATACCGGGCTGCAGGGATCGCTCGAAATAAATCAACGTGGCACCCGCACCCCGCTTGCCTACGGTGAACTGTCAATCGTCAATGGCAGTTATGTGACCTATGGCCAGCGCCTGAGCATTGAGCACGGCAAACTCCTGTTCTTCGGCAGCATGGACAATCCCGGGCTGGATATTCGTGCCGTTCGGCAAACCGATAAAATAAAGGCCGGCATTCAGATGAACGGCACCTTGCGCAATCTCCGCAGTCAGCTTTACTCCACCCCGGCCTTGCCCGAAAGCGATATTATTGCCGTACTGGTTACCGGACGGCCTTTTTCTGAAATTGGCACCCAGCAGGATGGCAATGCCCTGATCGGGGCCATCACCACACTGGGCATCAACCAGGGGCAATCATTGACCAACCAGGTACGCAACCAGCTGGGGCTGGACACCCTGAGCATTTCCAGCCGGGGCGATACCACCGACAGCAGCCTGATGCTGGGCAAATACATCACACCAGCTATTTTTGTGCGCTATGCCGTTGGCCTGTTTGAAACCGAATCGGTACTGGCCATCGATTACAGCATTTCCGACCGGATCAAACTGGAAGCCACCTCAGGCCAAAGCCAGAGTATCGACATGACCTATACCCTGGAACGCTGAATTTTTTCATCATCTGAACTTGAAAATTTCATCTCCACTCCCCATCTGGCTTGAATATAGACAGATAGAATTGCCTTCCTTGATAGCATGATGAGGAGACAAGCATGACAGCCAACACCGATAAGCTTCCTTTCTACCTTACCCCGCGTTTTCTGTTGAGTCTGGTGCTGATATTGCTGTCAGCCCTGTTCAGCCTCGGCATCCATACCTGGCAAGTGAGCAGATCACCCCTGCACGGCCAGACCCAAACGGATGACCCGCTGGCAAAATCGGAACGGCTTGCTGCGCTGGTAGAGCAGGAATCCCGGCAGTCGTCGCAAGCTGCCAACGGCCCCTGGCAACGCCTGCAACAGATGCAGCAGCAGATGGATAGTCTGTTTGCCGACATCCGGGCCAATGCGCCTGTTGCCGGCTTCTCCGGCATCAATCAGGGCATGACTCAGGCGATGACTCA
>JAVVEG010000015.1:46852-49236 GCA_032251455.1 Pseudomonadales bacterium
GATGCCGGAGAAGCCTTTGAGGTCATTATCCCGGTGGCAGAGAATGCTGAAATAGATGTGAATACCGAGCTGGAGGACAATGTGCTGTCGATCTCGGCCAGAATGCAGCACAAGCAGACTTCATCCACCAACACCTTGCTCAGCAGCAGTACTCGCATCAGTCAGTTTGCCCGGCAGATTCCATTGCCAGAGAGCGTCAGCCCGATCGGCATGAGCACTGAGCGGCAGGGGGATCAGATAGTAATCCGGATACCCAAACAGTCACAGGCATAGATTCCATTTGGACGCTGTCAGTGCTGTTTAAATGGCTCCACAGGCGCGCAGGGCCGCCACGTCCTGTGCGCTGAAACCCCAATCGCTCAGTACCTGCTCGCTGTGCTGACCAGGCCTGGGCGCAGGGGACTGAATGGCTGAAGGTGTTCTGCTGAAGCGGGGAGAAGGTGCCGGCTGCACCATGCCATCATAGTCAACAAATGTTTGCCGGGCAGCATTGTGCGGGTGAGTTGGCGCCTCACTCAGGCTGAGCACGGGCGCGAAACAGACATCGCTGCCCTCCAGCAATTCACACCACTCTTCCCGGGTACGGCTCTGGAAGACTTCAGTCAGTTTTGTCTTCAGCAATGGCCATTGCCTGGCGTCCAGTTGGGCCTGGTAAACCGGACCATCCAGGCCACAGCGCTGCAGCAGTTCGGCATAGAACTGGGGTTCGATGGCACCGATACTGATGAACCCGCCATTCTTGCAGGCATAGGTGCCATAAAAGTGTGCCCCGCCGTCAAGCAGGTTGCTGCCACGCCTGTCCGTCCAACGTCCCGCCGCCTGCAGGCCATAAAACAGGCTCATCAGGCTGGCGGCACCATCGGTCATGGCGGCATCGATGACCTGGCCCTTGCCAGAACCCTGGCGCTCCAGCAGGGCCGCCAGTACACCAAGGGCCAGCAGCATGCCTCCGCCACCGTAATCGCCCACCAGGTTCAGTGGCGGCGCAGGGGGTTGATCCGGAACCCCCATGGCATGCAGGGCACCACTGAGCGCAATATAGTTGATGTCATGGCCTGCAGCCTGTGCCAAAGGACCCGTCTGCCCCCAGCCAGTCATGCGCCCGTACACCAGGGCCGGATTATGCTGCAGGCACAGCTCGGGCCCCAGACCCAGACGTTCCATGACTCCAGGGCGAAAACCTTCCAGCAGCACATCGGCCTTGCTGAGCAAACGCAATGCCGTGTCCACGCCCGCCTGCTGTTTCAGATCCAGTGCCAATGAACGCCGCCCCCGATCGACCGGATTGGCTGCTCCGCTGGCAACACCGCCTGCGCCTGGGTTTTTGCGATCGATACGGATGACTTCGGCGCCCATGTCGGCCAGCATCATGGCACAGAATGGCGTCGGCCCGAGTCCGGCAAATTCAATGATTTTTATACCCTGTAATGGCCCCATGCTCACTGTTCTTCACCCTGTATTCATTGTTGACCTGGTGTTGGACTATACCATGCCGGGTGGCAGCTACATCCACGGGCGGACAGCTTGCCTTATTTTACAGGAAAACTGAACTCATTCATTTCTGCTTGATTTTACCGGCCTGCTTCTGCATTCTCTCAGCCATGACAATCAAGGGGAAACTTCATGGAAATCACCAATAAGACCGCATTCATCACCGGTGGAGCCTCTGGGCTGGGACTGGCTACAGCACGAAGCATTGTCGAGGGCGGAGGCAATGTCATGCTGTTCGATCTCGATGGTGACCGGGCCGGCACTGCCGCCAATATTCTGGGCGAGCGGGCACTTTTTGCCGCTGGCGATGTCACTGACGAAACCCAGGTGCAAACCGCCATCGATGCGGCTGTCGCCCGGTTTGGCACTATCCATATCAACGTCAACTGCGCCGGTATCGGTGGTGCCGGCAAAACGGTTTCCCGCGCTGGCCCCTTGCCTCTGGAACAATTCAGCCGTGTTGTCCGCATCAACCTGATCGGCACCTTCAACGTACTGCGTCTGTGCGCTGCCGTAATGCAGCAGAACCCCCTTTCCGAAACCGAGGAAGAACGCGGCGTCATCATCAACGTGGCATCGGTTGCCGCCTTTGATGGTCAGGTTGGGCAGGCAGCCTACAGCGCGTCCAAGGGAGGTATTGCGGCCATGACCCTGCCCATTACGCGCGACCTGGCTGCCCAGGCCATCCGTGTGATGACCATTGCCCCTGGCCTGTTCGAGACGCCGATGCTGGCGGCACTGCCCCAGGAAGTCAAAGACTCCCTGGGCGCCATGCCGCAGTTCCCCAAACGCCTGGGCACCCCCGAGGAGTTCGCACAGATGGCGGCTGCTATCATTCGGTGCAGCTATCTGAACGGAGAGACCATTCGCCTGGATGCCGGCATTCGCATGGC
>JAVVEG010000015.1:49336-85013 GCA_032251455.1 Pseudomonadales bacterium
TAAAGAGGAAACACCATGTTCGAGGACTACACCCCACCCTGGATGGATGAAGAGTTGCAGATCCTGCGCGAATCGGTTCGCCGTTTTTACCACAAAGAATTTGTCCCTCTGGTACCCAAATGGGATCAACAGGGCTGCGTCGATCGTGATGCATGGACCAAGGCCGGCGAGGCCGGAATCCTCTGCGCCTCGATTCCTGTCGAGTACGGTGGTGGAGGGGGGACTTTCAAGCACGAAATGGTGATAGCCGAGGAGATGGGCCGGGCCGGGGTTACCGGTATTGGCAATTCCGTTCATTCCGGCATTGTTGCCCACTATATCAATGCCTACGGCAGTGAAGAACAGAAGCAGCGCTGGCTGCCCAGGATGGCTACCGGTGAGCTCATCGGCGCCATTGCCATGACCGAGCCCGGAACCGGTTCCGACCTGCAGGCAGTGGCCACCACGGCCATCAAACAGGGCGAGCATTACCTCATCAACGGACAGAAAACCTTCCTCACCAATGGGCAACTCGCCAACCTGATCTGCGTGGTCACCAAGACTGATCCGGCTGCAGGGGGCAAGGGCGTTTCCTTGCTGATGGTGGAAACCGATCTGGTCGATGGCTTCAAGCGTGGGCGCAACCTGGACAAGATCGGCCTGAAAGCCCAGGACACTTCCGAGGTCTTTTTTGATGACGTGCGCGTACCCACAAACAATCTATTGGGTCAGGAAGAAGGACGCGGGTTCATACAGCTTATGCAGCAACTGCCCCAGGAACGCCTGATCATTGCTGTCAGTGCCTGTATTGCCATGGAAATGGCGCTCAAGTACACCAGCGAGTACGTCAAGGAGCGCAAGGCCTTCGGCAAACGCATTCTCGATTTTCAGAACACCCAGTTCAGATTGGCCGAACGCTATACCGAGGCAAGAATTGCCCGCGTGTTTGTCGATGATTGCGCCATGAAGCTGGCAGCTGGCAAGCTGGATGCCACCACGGCGGCCATGGCCAAGTGGTGGACCACACAGAAGGAATGCGAAATCATCGACGAATGCCTGCAATTCTTCGGCGGCTATGGCTACATGATGGAATACCCCATCGCCAAGCTCTATATCGATGCCCGCATCCAGAAAATCTACGGCGGCAGCAATGAGATCATGAAGCTGCTGATAGCCCGCGAAATCTAGGGGCTCTCTGAATAGGCAGCCTGATTACTGCTCCTGCGCAGCCAGCTCTTCCAGCTTGCGTGCACCGGCCAGAATTCCCGGCATTGAATGGTTGCCCTCATGACAGGCATATTCGTACAGGGCCGGGGCAGCGTGCATGGGCAGCTCACCGGTCCAGGACTCGGTATACAGATTCGGATCTTCCACAGTAAAGCGATACAACAGTTCATTCTCTTTGCTGCGCGAGAAGCGTTCGGTAATCACAGCATCTGCAGAAGTATAACCCCCTCCGCGTGCCACCTGCAGCGGGTGGAAGTTGCGGGTGACCACGACCAGTTCATCCCCTTCGTAATACCCGATGGAATCGCCCAGCCACTTGTACAGACCATCAGGATGAAAATCGCCGTCGATTTTGACTATGCGGGCATCATGGGCCATTTCCTGCAGAATCACCACATGGTCACTGCCCTGTACGATCTGTATGGTGTTGTTGTACAGCGAAGGCAGAATCGGCACAGTGGAGGCAAAGCTGACCAGGCAGCGTTCCGCCAGAGTGCGTCCTTCCGGGCCATCGTTCTGCTGCGCATCATCGTATCTGACCCGTTGCTGGGCGCGCAGTTGCTGCCCCTGTTCAGTCCACGGAATACGGCCATTTTCCGGTTCCACGATAAAGGAGGTGCGCAGGCCGCCATCGATGACTGCCAGCCAGTCGCCCGGGTTGATCCAGAAGGCATTGTAGCCGCCCACATTATGTGGCCCTGGCGCCTCGGCACCGGTGGCCTCCAGGGCATCAGTATACTGTTCCAGGGTGGGAACCAGGCGCTCTGCTTCTTCCTGGTTAATGACCAGTTTGCCTTCAAAGCGTTCATGGCGTTCCAGTGCCGTGCGGGAGGAATAATCCCAGATGCCCTGCACATCCGGGTAGCCATGGGCTGTGCGCGGGGGTGTCCAGGTCTCCTGAGCCAGCAGCTGGCTACTGAAGCTCAGCAACAGGCCCAAAGTAAGGACTTTGGGCAGGCAGGAAGGATAGAAACTCTCGGCAGGCTGAATTTGCATGGCTTGGCTCCATTCAATTGCGATGTGTCTTGTACATCATAGCGAGCAGAATACGACCTGCTATTTATGAATACATTCAGAAAGCCTAGCCTAAACCAGCAGGCAGCAACTGGCAATCTTTTCTGCATCGCTGCATAATACCGGCGCCCGCAAGCCTAGGGAGCCTAGGAATAGTCAAGGAGTAATCTGCCGGTGTTCACCCAGCTCCGTTTTTTGCTTCAGCAAAGAAAAGCCGCCCGGCACGATGTCGTCCTTGTCAGGTTGCAGGGAATCAGGCCTGACAACATACTGATACTGGAACAATATGTCCGTCTCAGCGGCCTTCATCTCGACCTGCCTGATTCCACCCCCTTGCGCATAGGGGCATACAGTTACATCCGCAGTGGCAGTCGTGTCCAGTACTTGAGTGAAATCGGACGCTACTGCTCCATTGGCCGCAACGTCATCCTGGGAGAAACTCCGCGCAACCACCCGGTGAACTGGGTTTCCACCCATCTGGCTGTCAGCCACCGCTATCAGGCCCGACACGAGCACACCCGTATCGGGCACGATGTCTGGATAGGGCATGATGCCGTGATCATGGCAGGGGTCAACATCGGCACTGGTGCCATCATTGCCCGCAATGCGGTAGTCACCAAAGACGTTGCCCCCTATCAGATAGTGGGTGGAAACCCGGCCAGACCCCTGCGCTTTCGTTTCGCTCAGCCACAGCGGGAAGCCCTGCTGGACAGTGCCTGGTGGAACCTGGATCACCAGACCTTGCGCCAGCTGCCCTTTGATGACCCGGATCGCTTTCTGCAACTGCTTAGCAATGTGAACAAACCCGCCCACTTTTCCCGCATCAGGATAGAGCACGGCCAGCTTGGCACTGACAGTGATACGGTGAAAAAGTATGCACATAAAATACGTTGATATCGCAATTATGACAAAAAAAATCCATAATGCGCCGCGGTCCAATACCTGTTTACTCTGACGAAACCTGCAAAACAGCAACAGTACGATAAGGAGACTCCCTTGTTTGCCCTACTGCGCACCTCCATCAGGCTGAGCGGCCTGTTTTGTCTGGTCCTGGGTTCATTGTCAGTCCAGGCCCAGGTTTTTCCCCGCGGCAACGGCATGGCTCTGGCCGGGCTTGACCGCGCTGATCTTTATGTGGAAATCCGCAGTTGGATCGGGATAGCAGAAGACCAGACCCAATTCAGGCTTAACACGCAGCGCCTGTTCGAGACCGGGCTGCGCTCTGCCGGCGTCACGCGCCGTGCTGCCGACAAACACTATCTGGTTTGCAGTCTGCAGGCCCAGACTGCCGGAAACCTGCTTGCCTACAGCACCAGACTTGAATACTGGAACATCAAATCAACCGATGTACATGCCCTGCTCTGGGAGAACGGCGGCCTGTCCACTGTGCCGACGAATCAGTTCAATGAAAAATTGGCAGCCGATGAGTGCCTGCGTTTGTTTACAGAGGAATGGAGCAAATGGAACCCAAGGACCTAAGGAACCTCTGAACCGGCAACCGTGATTCAACGCTGCACCCAGCCACCGCACAGCGGAAAAACCTGGGCCACAAAGCAGTTGGCTGCATCACTGCACAAATAGGCAACAAACTGCGCATCCTCCTTCGCCGTCACCAGGCGCCCCAGCGGGACTTCGCGCTTCAGCCGTTCCTGAAACCGGGGGTCCTGCTGAACGCTCTCGGGGAAATAGGTGGGGTTGTCGACAAAATTCTGGGCGATGGCATTGACCTGTATATTATCAGCCGCCAGCTCTACCCCGGCAGCCTGAGCCCAGGCCAACTGGGCACCACGGGCCGCACTGTAGGAAGAGGCACGCTTCATGCCCCGCAGTGCCGAGGCACTGCCCATGACCAGTATCTTGCCATGCCCCTGCGCCTTCATCTTCGGAACCACGGCCCGAGCCAGCCGAGGCAGGGGATCAACCAGCGCAGCAAAGGTATCCCGCCATTCCTCATCCGACACCTCTGCAAGCCTGCTGGAGGGCGCAGGAATGCTCAGGTTGGCAATCAGGATATCCACCTCACCGGCCCGCTCGACCAGACGGGCCGGTGCATCGGCTTCCATCAGACTGCCTTCATCGGCAATGACATGGGCCCCCATTTCAGTCAACAGAGTTTGCAGATACGGTCCCATGAAGGCGTGTGCATGTGTCAAAAGAATACGTTTATCGCCAAGCATTGATTGCGTCATTTCAATTCCCTCAAGGATGATCACTGTAATCTGATCGACTGCGTCGAGCATATTCTGATGCGCCTGCTGATGCCAGCGTGGTTGTTGTTATGCAGCTGGTGGCTACTTTACTCGGTTTCAATATTTTAACTTCCCCGCCGATAACTGCTGTAGAATGGGCAGCGTGCAATCTTCCAGACTCGCACCTGCCTTGAAAACTGGAGAGACGAATGCAACGGTTGCTGACTTTTTCTGTTCATACTCGCATGCTGACCCGTTGTTTAGTCATCCTGGCGCTGGCCACCACCCTGCTTGTTGTCCAGATCCAGACCCAGACCCAGGCTCAAACCCAAGCCCAGCCAAATGAATTACCACAAGACCCGATCAGGCTTGCCATTGTGGGCCCCATGCTGGGCACCAGCTTCACCATTGGCATTCAGTTGAGCGTTGGCGTAACTGCGGCGCTGAACACCCTGACCGATGGCAGCCTGCTGGGCCGCACCATTCAGATATCCACTCATGATGATCGTTGTACCAGGTTGATAGCAGAAAAACTGGCTCAGGATCTGGTCAAGAACCCGCCGGATGTCATCATTGGCCACTCCTGCTCCGCTGCCACCATTGCTGCAGCCCCGATCTATGCCGAACATGGAGTGCTGCAGATCACTCCGGCATCCACGCATCCCCGAGCCACGGAAATGGGCATCAATACCATCTTCCGCATGATTGGTCGTGATGATGTCCAGGCCAGGATGGCTGCAGAGCGCCTGAGCACACAGCATGCCGGTCAGAAGATCGGCATTTTCTACTTCCCCAGCGAATATTCGACCGGGTTGGCTGAAGCAGCCATGGCTGAATTGGCGCAACGTGACATCCAGCCAAGCCGGGTGGTACAAGGCATTTCTTCCGCCACTTCCTATATCGATGATATCCAGACCTTGATGGAAGCGGGTATCGAGGTGGTCTATCTGATAGGTGGCGGGCTGGACAATGGCGTGTTCATGCGCCAGGCTCGGCAAATGGGTGCTGCTTTTGCTGTGATCGCCACGGACACCCTGGTTTCTGCCATCTTCCGGGAAACCGCTGGCCAGATGGCTGAAGAAGTGCCTTTCACCTTTTCGACCGAGGCGGCCGGATTGCCTTCCTCTGAGCCAGCGATTGCCGCCATCAGGGCAATGGGAGAGGAGCCTGTCGGTTATACCCTGCTGGCCTATGCCGCCACCGAAGTCTGGATAGAAGGCGTCAAGCGGGCTGGAAACCTGGTGGCGGATAACATTGCCGCAGCCATACGCAGCCAGGCTATAACGACCATTCTGGGCCCTGTTTCCTTCGATACAAAGGGGGATATTCAGACCACTTACCCGGAATTCTCCTGGTTTATCTGGCAGGACGGAAAACGTGTCCCACTTGACTGACCCGGAGCTTGACAGCGCAGTCGGCAACAGCGCGACCCGGTCCCGCTTACCCCGTTTATCCAGCCTGGGTATTCGCGCCAGTTTCCTGTTCGGTTTTGGTGTCATGACGCTGATCATGCTGTTGGTTGCTGCAACTGCCCTGTTTATCACTACCCGTGTCAGCCAGTCGATCAACGAAATTTTTGTCCAGCGCCTGCCCGTTACGGTGGAGCTGCTGCGGGCGGCTCGCGCAGTAGATACCCTGGCCGCCACCGGCGCTGTGCTGATTACCGTCAACAGGGCGGCAGACCGGAGCAACGTTTTTGCACGGGTCGAAAATGCCCAGACCGCCCTCGACCAGGCCTTGACCGCACTCTCACAGGCAGACTCATCTGCCCGTCCTGGAGAAATTTATACCCTGAGCCTGGAGTTGGCTGAAAATTTTCGGCGCATGCGCCAACTGGTCAATCAACGCATCAGCCTGATTCAGGCGCAAGAGCAGATGCACACCCAGTTGGCAGCAAACCTGCAGGAGTTCCAGCAACACCTGACTTACCGGATACGCATTCTGCAGGGCGATAGCGATATGATGACCATGTTGCTGTCGCAGCCATCACCCCCACTGGAGCGGATTGCCGACATGGCAAAGGCAACCGCTCCCTTGATCCCTCTGGCCCGCTATCTGGCTGAAATCGAAGCCATTGGCGGTCAAATCCTGAGCACCGCACAGGCTCCTGACCTTAGCGCCCTGGAGCTGTCCCGCCAGATTCTGGAAACCTCCCTGCTCAATGCCAGCAGGACAGCCGACAAATTACCCAGTGATATGACGCAGCTCATGCTCGCTCCGTTTGCCCGGCTGCACGAAATAGCCCTGGGTTCTGAAGGCCTGGTTGCTCTGAAGGAAAATGAACTGCGCCTGCTGGATCAAGGGCTGGCACTGAATGCAGAAAGTCAGCTGATCACTGCCCGTGTTGATACCGTGACTTCCAATCTGGTCAACGACAATCTCAACGACATCACTCAGGCCGGGAATGAGACCACTGTGGCGGGGCGAATCTACAGGTGGTTGTTGTTCCTCGTTACCGGCCTGGCCCTGCTGGGCATGGCGGCTTTCATGTATCTGCATGTGAGGCGCCACCTGATAGCCCGCCTGGGCCTGCTGAGCCAAAGCATGCAGGAGATTGCAGCCGGCAGGCTTGATGCGGCCCTGCCCAGGGCCGGCCCTGATGAACTGGGGCGCCTGGGTGCTGCTGTCCACCAGTTTCGCAATATTGCCCGGGAACTGGTTGAGCTGAACGTCAAGCTGTCTGCACTGTCAACCGAAGATTTTCTGACCGGTCTGGCCAATCGTCGCCGTTTTGACGAAGCCCTGACCGACGAATGGGCACGCGCCAAACGCAATGGACAACCTCTTGCCATGATCATGCTTGATGTCGATCATTTCAAACAGTTCAACGATCACTATGGTCACCAGGCCGGAGATGAGTGTCTGCGTCAGATAGGTAATGTGCTCAAATCCCAGGTGCTCCGTGCCGGAGACCTGGCCGCCCGTTATGGGGGAGAAGAATTTGGAATTGTTTTCAGCGCTGACAGTCTCGACGCAGCCGTGCTTGTCGGTGAAAAAATACGGACTGCCATCGCCGCTCTCGACATCAAACAGGCAGTCCCGCCCGGTGGCCCCGGTGGCGTAGTTACGGCCAGTCTGGGCGTGGCCCTCCTCTTCCCTGACCGGAACTCCTGCCCGGACGAATTGGTCCGGGCAGCCGATAAAGCACTTTACCAGGCCAAATCGGCAGGCAGAAACCGCATTGTCTCGGTGCAGGTACCCTCTTCCCCTGCCGTCGGGACCGATTGATCAGCGTGCCACGGCCAGGCGCTCCACAATCTCGTAATGGGCGCGCACGAACCGATACAGTTCACTCTCGATGATACGCTCCTGATCGCTGTGGGCGCCAAAACCCAGCGGACCATCCTCGGCATCGATGCCTGGCCCAACCCCGTAACATTGCACGCCTCTGGCTCGCAGATACGCCATGTCAGTGGCACCGGTACTCATGGTCGGGATTACGGTCGCTGCGTACCGTTCCTGCATAACCGCCTCGATTGCTTCAAAAGCTTCCGTATTCAGCCGGGTAGTGGCGCCGGGGCGCAGATTTCGCGGTGCCCATTGCACATCGATAGCAGGGTTGTCGATGACAGCACGCAGCATGCCGATGAACTGGTCCGGGTCTTCATCGGGCAAAAGGCGGACATCCAGTGTGGCCGTGGCTTCTGACGGAATCACATTGACCCGGTAACCCCCATCGACGATGGTGGGGGAGATCGTGGTAAACAACACCGCAGCGTTGCGTGGTTCATTGCTTTTCAGCCAGGCAATTGCTGCTGCTCCCTCGGCCGAGGAGGGATTGAGCACGGCCCGGTAGCGAGCGGCCGCCTCGGGTGAAGAGATTGTTGCCAGACGGGAAAAATAGGTTGAAGTGGCATCGCTCAACCTGACCGGTGGCTGCCAGTCTGCTGCGGCAGCAATAGCCTTGGACAAATGGACCACCGCATTGCTTTCCAGGGGAATCGAGCCATGGCCGGCAATGCCGTTACTGCGCAAGGCAATGGCCCGTGGCAGTTTTTCAACGGTCTGCACACCGGCATAGCGCACCTGGCCATCCTGTCGCACCACACCGCCCCCTTCGGCCAGACAATGTTCGGCATCGATGGCAGCAAAGTGCTGGTTCACCATGAATTCGATGCCGACCCGGGTCGCCCCTTCCTCACCGGATTCGGCAAAGAAGATCACATCCCGGTCCAGCTCCACATTCTGGCGTTTCAACAAGAGTATCGTCATCAGCGCTGCGGCCAGATTATCCTTGTCATCCACAGTGCCACGCCCGTAAATCCAGCCAGCATCGCGCTGTGCACTGAAAGGGGGAAAGACCCATTTATCCGGATCGACATTGACCGTATCGGTGTGCGCCATCATCAGCAGCGGACGCTTGCTGCCATTGCCGCGCAAACGCGCAACCACATTGGGGCGGTCCGCTTCAAGTGCATACAGTTGCACCTCAATGCCTTCATTCTGCAGCACAGAAACCAGATATTCAGCCAGCTCACGTTCACGACCGGGTGGATCGGTGGTATCCATCCGCACCATGCTCTGAAAATGCTGCAGGGTTTCGGTATCGATCCGGGACCAGTCCAGACTCTGGCTTTGGGCCTGGGTTTGGGCCTGGGCAAAAGTCTGAGCCTGGCTGAAGAAAGCAAGGCCAGCCAGCAGTGCTGCAAGCAGCGACAACCGGGGCAGCAATAAACGAGGCAACAATAAACGAGTAAGTACGCTCACGAAAAGTCTCCTTTGCAAAGCAGTTGCGCCGCCGGGGCAGAAAGCAGCTTGATCAGCACTTCGATGAGCAAGCGTACACCGCATGCCGGGGGCTGTCTATTGCAAAAACCAGGCAAAAACCAGACAGAAACCAGGCAAAACGAGCCGATCAGGACCGGCGCAACGAAGGTGCGTAATGCGCTTCCGGCAAGCTGTTGAAATACGACTCCAGCATCGGCAGTGATTGCCGCAAGCTGATGAAATCACGGCCGTTGAGGACAAGAACACGGGAGTCTTCAACTGCCAGCAGCCTGCCCGGCATGTATTGATCCGTGTGAATCAGGCGCTCTCCCCAATGATCACCCGCCCGGTATAGCCGGACAAAATCCTCGCCACCCTCCGGCCCGGCGGCAACCCGCAATTCCAGGGCGCCTTCCATGACCACATAGAATCCATCGGCAATTTGTCCCGGATCGAACAGCACATCACCCGCGGCTACGCGAATATGCCGGGTACCACTGTCTACATCCGTTTTGATCTGTACCGTATTGCGGGGCAGGAAATAATCAAAAAACCAGTTCAAGGCAATCCGCAAACGGGTGGCAAAGCCGGGCAACATGGCTATATAAAACCCGCGCCAGAGTACCCACGCCGGCAGCCCGGCAATTCTTATCCCCATGACGTCGGCCACACCCCGGTAATTACCCAGGGAGGCCAGTGCGCCTTTAGGCTGGTAGGAGAAATCCCTGACAGGCTTACCAGTGATGCTTAAAATCAGGTTCTGAGCCAGACATCGGGCCTGACGCACCGCAAACTGGGCGGTGGGAGGGGCATATTGCTGAGCCTGTGCATCTGCATTCGAGTCACCGTTCTGGCGGGTTGCCGGCAGAGGCACCAGTGCAACATCACCTGCCGCCCAGACATCCTCATGCCCTGATAACTGCAAACCGGGATTGACTTCCAGCTTGCCACGCACCAGCGGAATACCCAGGCTGCGCGCCAGATTTCCCGCCTCATTACCGATGGTGGAAATCACCGTGGCCGTTTCCAGCCTGCTGTCATCGTCCAGCAGCACCGAGCCACTGAACACCGACGCAATCCCTTTCTTCAGCAACACCTCAATGCCATTTTTCTGCAAGGCTCGCAAGGCGTAATGCCCCAGTTTTTCCGGTAATTCAGGCAGGATGCGATCGCCGCGCTGCACCAGAATGGCCTTGATTTCCTCAACCGCCACATTGGGATAGAAACGACTCATGCGGCGAATCATCTCCATCATTTCACCAATGGTCTCGACGCCTGAAAAACCACCCCCAGCGACCACGAAGGTCAGCAGTCTCTGTTTCAGTTTCTTGTTGGTGGTGACATCGGCATGTTCCAGACACTGAATGACATGATTGCGCAAATGGTGGGCATCGGCCAGATCACGCAGGGTAAGACCATGCTCCCGCATCCCCGGAATCAGACTCAGATTGGTACGCTGCCCTGACGTAATCACCAGATGATCATAGGCGATATCAATCGGCACCCGCTTGCTGCCCTGCACCACCCTGACTTTTCGGTTCACCCGGTCAACCGACTTGACCTCTGCCATCCGCACCTTGACACCCGGCAGCATGACCCGCAAGGGCGTGACGGCATCCGGGGCACTGATGGTGCCGGAGGCGACTTCCGGCAACAGGGGCTGAAACACAAAGTAATTGGTGGCGTTGATCAACTCGATATCGAGTTGATGGCGACGACGAAAAGGCAACAGATGGCGTGCAGTAAAAGCCCCGGCGAAACCTCCGCCGAGAATAAGAATTCGAACTGACACGCTGTGACTCCTGATTCAATGCAATAGGTGATTCAATGCAGTAGGCGATTCAATGCAGCAAGCGCCGCCATCCTAACATGATCGAGCTTATCGAAAACACCAGACCGCTCAGGCAAAGAATAAGTAACAGGATATCCCACAATGGCCGGTTTTCCCGCAGCAAGGGAAAATCAAAGCTGTGCAGGCCGTTATATAGCCACCGTGCCAGGCGGCTGTTGCGGGTATGGCGCAGGATGACCTCCCCGGTGGCCAGATCAATGTAATACCCGCTTTCATCCGGGTCATCGAATTGCACCTGCAGGGCTGGCAGGGGGCGGTGGCGTCCATGCATGCTGTAATAGTACGCGTCATGCTGACGCAGCACCCGGCTGTCCTGCACCCTGGCCTGTGGCAGCAACTCAGGCACGGCCTGCTCAATCAGGCCGTGCAGGGCGGAAGGTTCAGCCGGTTCCGGTTGGCCTGCGTGGCTGACCAGGTGTCGTTCCGGTGCCAGCGTGAATAGAATATACGGCTCTCCATCAAGCTGCCGCCAACGCACTTCGCGCACGCCTGCCGGTAACTGTTTTGGCAGTTCGGGCAGGAGCTTCCCGTCAGCCCCCAGTTGTCCTGCCGTGTAACGCTGCAACTGATTCGAGAGCGGTTCCCCCGAGCTGAACAAGCCCCAGGGCTGCATGGACAGAAAGCCGCTGAACAGAAAGGTGAGCAGGAAGACCAGGCAGCCCAGACCCAGCAAATGATGCCATTTGCCAACGCCCCGGTAGGGACTGATGCTGCTGTGCGTGTCAGGGCGACGAATACGCAGGCGCGTGAAACCAATAATGGCACCGCTCAACACCGTGACCATGCCGATCAATGACAGCCAGATCACCACCTGTGCCCAGATATCGGCATGGCGGCGCAGGGCCAGGGGGTATATCCAGTGGATGGTCGAGCCGACCCAGTTCCAGAGACGTTCCTGCCGCCGCGTATCACGCACTATCTGGCCACTGACCGCCGATACATACACCACCGTACCCTGACCATCTGCGATGCTGATCTTGTGCAAGGGCCGCAATGTGGCCGGAGCCGCCGATACTGTCCACTGATCAATATCCACCAGCCCTTCATGTGCCAGCGCGAACCCTGCGGCCCCGAAGCCGGAATGCCGGACTACTTCAAGCGCCTGTTCCGCATCCACACCACGTAAAGGCTGGCCAGTATCTGCAAAAATAGTGCTCATGGCCCCATTGTGATAGCGCAGTTGCCATAAAGGCCGGCCCATCAGCGAACTCAGACGCAGATCGGACACCACCGGCTCCGCACCCTGGTAACGCATGGCCTGGTTGACCGTCATCCGGATCGCTGCGCTATCCAGTGGCAACAGATTCTGCACCCGCTCCGTTTCCGTCAGCTGCGGGTAATCCACATACATCATGACAATCCCGGAGGCAAACCAGAGCGCAATCAGCAGGCACATGCCTATCCCCAGCCAGCGATGCAGAAAATACAGCCAGGGCTTCAGACGCATGTTCCTGTTCTCCGCTTGCTGTGGGTTTCAGTCAACACGCACTGACTCATAAATTGACTCGCAACATTGGCTCATAACCTTGAGCTTATAACCTCGAGCTTATAACCTCGAGCTTATAAAGAGTACCGCAAACTGATTTCATAAGCCCTGGGGTCACCAAATATCCACTGGTTCGGCGCATACTGCGAAATCACAAAATCACGCTCATCATTCAGGTTGCGGGCGCGCAGGGTGAGCAGCGTATTGGCCGAGAAGCGCCAACTGGCACTGGCATCGACCACTGCATAGGAAGGCAGGGTCTGGGTATTCTGATCATCACCCTGGCGGGAACCGACATAACGGACGCCAGCACCCAGCTGCAGGCGCTCAAACGGAGCCCAGTTCAACCACAGATTGGCCGTTTTCTCGGGCACATTGGCCGGGACATTGCCCCGCAGGGAAACCCCTCCGGAAAAGAAGCTGTCAAACTGCGCGTCTATGAGCGAGCCGTTGAACTCCAGGCTCAAATTCTGCAAGGGACTGAGCCGCAGCGTCAGTTCCACCCCGTCGGAGCTCTGCTGGCCAATCTGTTCGGTAATCAATGATCCGGGTGCCCGGGTCAGCAGATCGTCCTTTTCGATATCAAACCAGGCCAGGGTGTATTCGGCATTGCCATTGAACAACTGTTGCTTGAGCCCGGCTTCGAATTGTCGCCCTGTGCTCAGGTCAAAACTGCTGTTGGCGGCACTGATGGACACGGGTGAGGTCACCGGGTCGGCTGCGGTGCTGGTCTGGGCATACAGGCTGAGCCCTGGCACGGGCTGATAGACCACACCGGCCCGCCAGGTAAACTCTTCAAAATCGGCATCAAAGGTCGAGCCCGCTGGCAGATCAGTCCGATCGAAATCAAACCGGTCATAACGCACACCCAGGACCAGACTCAGACGTTCAGTGATCTGCAATCGGTCATCCACAAACACGGCCTGTTGGGTGGTTTCCGTGGTGAACGCCGGCTGGATAGGTATCCCGGCCGGAACCTGAGTGGGGTCGAAGCCAAATACCGGCACACTGTCGGCCACATCAAACCCGCCCGATCTGAAATTATTGCCATTGTCCAGATCAATCAGGTTGAATTCCACCCCCACATTCAGGCGGTTGTCCATGTTGCCCAGGCTGCTGCTGAACTGCAGGTCCGTGCGGCTGCCAAACTGTTGCTGGTCATGGGTGATCCCCAGGAAAAAGGCACGGTCCACCAGGCCCGTCTCCGGATTGAAAGTGAACTCTTCCAGGTTTTTCCATTTCCGGTAGGCATCCAGGTAATAGGTGTCGTTGCGCAACACGACTGCGGGGCTTATCTGCCACTGCGTATGCAAGCGGGTCCAGATATCCTCGTAGCGGGCAAAACCATCGCGGAAATTGAAATTCTGCTCCCTCAGGGAATCGCTGGCCCTGCCATTGATCAAGGGGGTGCCGAAATGCGGGGGCGCATCGATATCCGCATAATCGACGCTCAGGCGCATATTCAATGTTGTAGACGGTTGATAGAGCACAGAGCCGGCAATCACCTTGCGCTCTTCATCGGCTCGGTCAACATGACCATTGCTGTCGTGCTGGCTGGCGTCCAGGCGCAGGGCCCAGTTTTCGGCCAGTTGCAGGTTCCCGCCAACAGCAATGCGGGAGGTATCGAAACTGCCAAACGAGACCAGGCTGTCAAAACTGTTTTCGCCGAGTCGCGGGGTTTTGGGCACATAATTGATGGTCACTCCGGCGGCACCAACCCCATTGATCACGGAACCGGCGCCACGCAGCACCTCCACCCGGTCCAGGGTCCAGGTATCTGCCGGAAAGGTTACCGTCCCTGCTGTCACATAAAGCCGGGTGCCGTCATAGGTATTGATGGTGCTGTTGTGGCCAACGAACCCCCGGGCGGAGACGGAACTGCCGCCATTGCCCGGATTGGCATTGGTGGCCAGACCGGCTGAGCGCGTCACTGCCTGATTGGGGCCATAATCCCCCTTGACCGCCATGTCCAGCGCACTGATCAGATCCACACTGGCCGGCGTCTCCATGGCATTGAGCCCCAGCCGGCTGCCCGCCGTATTGATCTGCTGCAGCCGCAGCCTGCCAATCTCCTGACCGGTGACCAGTATTTCTTCGACTATCGGGTCTGACGCCTGGGCAGATGCCAGCGTGGCAAAACCCAGGGTCGAAAAACCCAGCAAATACTTCAGTCCACTAAGCTTTGAACCACTATCCTTTAAACCACTAAGCCTTAAACCACTGTCCATAATTCACATTCTCTCCAGTCGGTGGAAGTCGAGCATGAACTATTGGTGGGTCGTTCACATTACGCAAGCAGTTAACTGTTTGAATGCTGTTCGTTAACGTTAATCATGAAATTATATTTAATTGATTTATTTGAGTTTTTATCATCCCACCCGCTGATCTTCCCTGGCTGCGGTGAAATAACCTTTTGACACGTTCTGTGGCTTCTTATGCCGAACCATATACGATAGAATTGCGCCGCTGAACAAACGGGTCTCATTGACGGAAGAGACTCAATTTTACGGATTAACGAATTTCAGGAGTCAACCATGGTGGTTACACGTTATTTTCAGATTTTAATACCACTCATGCTCGTAGGCAGCCCGCTGACGGTTCTGGCCCAGACATCACCTCTGGAAGAGATCGTGGTTATCGGTTCCCGAACAGAACAGGCCCTGGGCAATATACCCATGGCAATCAGCATCGTCGGCCAGGATGACATCCAACTCGGCCGCCAGGAGCTGAGCCTCGATGAATCCCTGGCCCGCATCCCCGGGCTGACCATGCAGAACCGCTATAACTTTACCCAGGACCTCAATGTGTCCATTCGCGGTTTTGGCGCCAGGGCCAGTTTCGGCATCCGTGGTATCAAGGTGTTTTCTGATGATATCCCCGTCACCCTGCCGGATGGACAGAGCGGCACCGATGATCTGGACCTGGGTTCCGCCCAGAGTATCGAAGTCATCCGCGGCCCCTCGGCCTCTCTTTACGGAACTGCCTCAGGCGGAGTCATCAGCCTGACCACACAGGACCCCACTCCCGAACCCTTCGTGGAAACCAAGTTTACCTTTGGCGAGTTCGGGCAGGAGAAATACCAGGTCAAGGCTGGCGGCGAATCGGGCCGCTTCGGCTACCTGGTCAATATCTCCCACCTGGAGATGGACGGATTCCGGGATTTTTCGGGAGTCCAGCACAGTCTGATCAACTCCAAGCTGCGCTACACCTTTGCCGACGACTCAACGCTCACCGCCATCATCAATGCGGTGAATTCACCCTTTGCCAGGGATCCCGGTGGCATTACCCGGGCCGAGGTGGCAGCTGACCGCAAGCAGGCCCAGTCGCGCAACCTGAGCTCCAATTCCGGCGAAAGTTTCAACCAGCAGCGTGTCGGCCTGGTCTACAAGAAAAATTTTGGCACACAGCACGCGCTGACCCTGCGCACCTACTCCATAATGAAGGATTTCAAGACCTTCCTGCCCATTGGCACACATATCCCCTTTGTGGCGGATGACGGGGTGGCACAGTTTGACCGCACTTTCTATGGTGCGGGTGCGCTGTACACCTACTCGGACACACTGCTGGGATTACCCAATGTATTCAGTATCGGTGTGGATGTGGATGTGCAGCGGGATGATCGTCAGCGTTTCCTCAACAATGCCGGCGTACAGGGTGCCAAGGTATTTGACCAGCTTGAAGAGGCAGATTCTCTCGGAGTGTATTTCCGCAATGAAACCAATCTGACCGACCGGCTCATTCTCAGCTTTGGTGGCCGCTATGACAACCTTGACCTGAGCGTGAATGACCGCTACATCGCCAACGGCGACCAGAGCGGTGATCTGGATTTCGATGAGTTCAGCCCAAGCATAGGCCTGATGTGGAACCTGTCGCCCGCACTCAATCTCTATACCAACTTTGCCACCTCGTTTGAAACTCCCACCTTCACCGAACTGGGCTCCCCAGCTCAGGATCTGAATGTGAATCTGGGCGGCTTCAACAATGTCAATGCCCAGGAAGCGGACAGTTTCGAAATCGGTGCCAAGGGCAGCTTGCTCAACAACCGGCTGTTCTACGATCTTGCCCTCTATACCATGGACGTCGACGATGAGATTTCCAATATCGTCAGCATAGAGAACCGCGCCTTCTTTGAAAATTCAGACACGGATCGCTCCGGCCTTGAATTACAGATTCAGGCCCAGCTGACCGATCGCCTGAAATTGACTGCTGCCTATACTTATTCCGATTTCACCTTCGACAGCTTCGATACCAACCCGGCAGCCGTCGATGAGCGGATACCCGGCATTCCGAAACACCAGTTGTACGCCGAGCTGGCGTACCGGCACACCTCCGGGACCTACCTGATCCTGGATGCCTTGAATGTGGGTGATTTCTACTCTGACAATGCCAATACCGATGCCGGAAAAGTTGATTCCACCATCGTATCAAACCTGCGACTGGGCCGGGACTTTGCTTTCAACGACATCACCGTGGCACCCTTTTTTGGCGTCAACAATCTGTTTGATGAAGACTACTTCTCCAATGTCCGCACCAACGCTTTTGGCGGGCGGGCGTTCGAACCGGCACCTGACCGTCATATCTACGGCGGTGTTCGCGTCAATTTCTGATCTCCCCCACTATTTGTAGCAATCGCGCCTCGTTGCGGTCTAAGCTGAATCAGCTTCTGCCGCACGAGGTCCGTCATGCACATCCACCACAACACAAGCATCATGTTCTGCCGGCAAGGGCGTGATCTCTCATGATCAGCCTAATCATTACTCTCCTGTTCGCCGCCTATATCGGCTTTCTTGCCCAGGCGACGGGCCTGTGCCTGGTGCGGGGAGTCAGTGAATCAATGACGGGAAGACCCTTGCGTCTGCTGGCCATTCTGCTGGCCGGTTTCTGGATTTATCTCTACCTGCCTGTACTCCCCGCAGAGTATCTGAGCGATTACCTCCCCCGTTATCGCTGGCACCCAGGATTCATGCTGGGCGGGGTGCTGTTCGGATTGGGCGCTGCCCTCAATGGAGCCTGCTCGATTTCCACGGCCAGCCGCTTGTCCTGTGGCGATTTGCGCATGCTGTTCACGATGATGGGCTGGCTGGCGGGATGGCTGTTGCTGGAATTCCTGGATCTGCGCTTCACCTACCAGACGGAAGCCAGCACCGGCTCCGGCATGACTGTGCTTAACTATATCGCGCTTGCACTGATAAGCCTGTTCAGCATTCTGGTCTATTGGCAGAATAAAACCCGATGGCGCACCTGGCGTGGCATCATGCTCGTGGGCATACTGGCAGGGGCCATGTTTTTGCTGCAACCGGTCTGGCCACCCAGTGATTTTGTGCGCGATCTGGGGCTATCCATTCTCCACGAGAATGCCGCGGGCCTGCCTTCCCTGCACCGGATCGGCATCCTGCTGGCCATGTTGGTGGGTATGGTGATCAGCGCCTGGCATTACCGCCGCTTCCGCCTGATTCTTCCCGATCTGCTCTCCACTGGCCGCTATCTGCTGTCGGGGATGATGATGGGGGCCGGTGCGGCCCTGGCACTGGGGGGTAATGACTACCAGCTGCTGATGGCAGTGCCGGCTTTATCCCTGGCTGGCATCAGTGCGCTGGCCAGCATGCTGCTGGGAGTTTTCCTGGGAATTCATCTACTGCGCAGAATTCAATAACAAATCCGGTATAGTGTCTGTAGCTGGTAATCCTTCCTACCTGACCAAGGGCCTGACCAAGAAGCCTGACCAAGGAGCCAATAATGACAAAAACATTCTCCCGACCACTCTTTGGACTGGGCCTTCTGTTGCTGGCAGGCAATGCTGCACAGGCGCAGTCAGCCGCTGAAGAGCAAGCCTGCCAGGTCCTGGCCGCGACACCGAACCTGACCATACTCTCCGCGTCAATCATGCCCGCGCAGGGCGATACTCCCGCGTATTGTTATGTGCGCGGGCTCATTGCGCCATCGACCCATTACCATGTGCAACTGCCGTTGCCGGGAAACTGGAATGCACGCTTCCTGCAATGGGGTGATGGCGGCAAGGACGGCGACCTCGATTTTGCCAACCATCGCCTGGCGCAAGGCTATGCCGTTGCCAACAGCAATACCGGCCATGACAGCGCTACCGAACCCGGCTCACAATTCGGTTACCACAATCGACAGGCGGAAATCGACTTCGGTTATCGCTCGGTGCATCTGACCGTGATGGCTGGCAAGGCCCTGGCCCAGCGCTATTATCGCACCGAGCCCAGCTACTCCTATTTTGAGGGCTGCTCCACCGGGGGCCGGCAGGGCTTGATGGAGGCACAACGCTTTCCCTACGATTTCGATGGCATCGTTGCGGGTGCCCCGGTCAATTATTATCAGGCCATGAATGCGGCTGGCGTGTGGTGGCTGCAGCGAATGTTCAAGGATGATTTTGCCGGCAATCTGGCCGTGGACACCGACGCAGACGGTAGTTTTGACAGCGTCAATCTGTTGCAGATACTGAACCAGCAGGTCTTGCAGAAATGCGACGCTCAAGATGGTATCCGCGATGGCCTGCTCAACAATCCGCTGGCTTGCGAATTTGAACCCCAACGTGATCTTGCCGCCTTGATGTGCACCAATAGCAGTGCCTCGGACAGTTGCTTTACGCCGGCACAAGTTCAAACCATCGCTGACTTTTACAGCGGGCCCTACGACGATGCGGGCACCATTCTTTATCCCGGCAAGGCACTGGGTTCGGAACTGGAGTGGATCAATCTGTACGTTCCCAATGCGCGCAATCGCAATGCTCCAGGCATGCTGGTCGGCCCTGCCGGCGATCATGTCAATTACCTGTTCTATGAGAACGACCCGGGCGTAGCCATTGCAGACCTGAGCAATCCTGCTCACGTTCCCGGGCGCAATGCGGCACTGCCGGAATTTTCCTGGCTGGAGTTCGATATCAATGACCTCAGTGCCGGCAAGGCCACTCTGATGCAATCCATCATGGACGCCACGGACCCCGACCTGAGTCGTTTCCTGAAGGATAACAAGGGCAAGCTGCTGCTCTATCACGGCTGGAGCGATGCGCTGTCCTCTGCCAAAGCGACCGTGCGCTATTTCGAAGACATGGTGACTGCGACCTACAACGGGCAGATGAGCGCGGCCATGGACAGCACCCGCTTGTTCCTGGCTCCGGGTATGGGACACTGTGGCGGCGGGCCAGGCCCGAATACCTGGGACAAGTTGCCGGCGCTGGTCGACTGGGTTGAGAACGACAGGGCACCGGCCAACATCATTGCCACGCATGCCAGTAACGGGCGTGTGGACAATGAAAGACCCCTGTGCCCTTATCCGCAGGAAGCGGTTTACACCGGGCCCTCAGGTGGTGAGGATGCGGCAGAGAATTGGGTTGCGGAGAATTTTACCTGCCGCTGATTCAGTCCCAGCCAGACCAGCGGCACTACAATCATCAGGCTGCCTGCCACAAACCACAGATCTGGCACCTCCGCAAACCCTACCCAGCCAATCGCAACCGCCCAGATCAAGCCAGTGTACTCCGCACTGGTCACCTGATTCGCGTCCACATCCCGATACGCCAGCAACACGGTAATGCTATAGCCCAGAATCAACACCCCCGAGCCCACCGCGCTCATCAGCACGCGCGGCTCCAACGCCAGCCCCTCCCAGACAAAAAAAACGGCAGACACTGGCAGCAGCAGCAAATAACTCAGGAACAGCCTGTGCAGGGTGGATTGCTGCGTCGGCAACATGCGCACCATCACCGCACTGATGGCCAAGGCCAGCGCTCCGACCAGCGCTGCCAGCGCACCCCAGTTAAATTCGACCGGCCGCAGAATCACCACGATGCCGGCAAAACCGCTGAACACGGCAAACACACTGAGCACGGTCAACTTTTCCCGGAAAATCATCACCGCCAACAACATCACCAGTAGGGGCGCCACGTAAAATACCGCATTGGCAGTTGCCAGCGGCAACGAAGTCAGCGCCACCACCATGCAGAAAATTCCCACCATGCCCGCCAGTGAACGGCAAGCATGCACCGGCAGACCATCAAAAGGCGTGACCAGGTCAAAGCGGCGATACAGTGGCAGCAATATCACCAGTGAAAACAGGCTGCGCAGAAAAATGAACTGGAAAATGGGCACGTCCTCGCCCATGACCTTGACGAAGACATCGGACCCGACGGCCAGCGCATTGCCGATGACCAGTAATATGATGGCTTTGCTAATGCTTCCAGCAGGCATCCAGGCATCCAATTATGAATGAATTCATACTATGATGAGAAACACGCAGCATACTAAATAACAGCCGGAGAAACAGCACAGTGGACTTTAATCTGACCGACAATCAACGCGAAATCGCCGACGCCGTTGCCCAATTATGCGCCCGCTTTGACGCCAGGTACTGGCGCAACTGCGATGCCGACGCCCGTTTTCCCGAGGAATTTGTCGCCGCCATCACCCAGGCCGGCTGGCTGGGCATTGCCATGCCCGAAGCCTACGGCGGCGCCGGTCTCGGCATCACCGAAGCCGCCCTCATGGCGCACCGCATCACCCGCTCCGGAGCCGGCATGAGCGGTGCTTCCGCTATCCATATGAACCTGTTCGGCCCGCATCCCATTGTGGTATTTGGCAGCAAGGAACAGAAACAGCGCTTCCTGCCACCATTGATCGCCGGCACTGAGCGTACCTGTTTTGGCGTGACCGAACCCGATGCCGGGCTCAACACCACCGCACTGGAAACCCGTGCCAAACGCAGCGGCGACCACTACCTCATCAACGGTCGCAAGATGTGGACCACCACCGCACAAACCGCCACCCATATTCTGCTGATCACCCGCACCACCCCGCTGGCCGAGTGCAAGAAACCCACCGATGGCCTGACCCTGTTCTACACCCCGCTGGATCGCAACCACATCGAGGTGCGCCGCATCCCCAAGATGGGTCGCGCCGCCGTCGATTCCAATGCCCTGTTCATCGACAACCTGGAAGTGCCGGTCGCCAACCGCATCGGCGAAGAAGGCGACGGTTGGCGCTGCCTGTTGCACGGGCTCAATCCCGAGCGCATTCTCGTCGCCGCCGAGGCAGTCGGCATCGGCCAGGTGGCCCTGGAGAAAGCCGCCAACTATGCGCGTGAGCGCATCGTATTTGACCGCCCGATCGGTAAAAACCAGGCCATCGCACATCCGCTGGCGGAGTGCTGGATGGAGCTGGAAGCAGCCTGGCTGATGACCTGCAAGGCAGCCAGCCTGTACGATGCTGGCCAGCCCTGCGGCATCGAAGCCAACGCGGCCAAATACCTGGCCGCAGAAGCCGCATTCAAGGCTTGCGAGCGCGCAGTGCTGACCCATGGTGGCATGGGTTACGCAAAAGAATATGATGTGGAAAGATTATTCCGCGAGGTATTGATTCCGCGCATTGCGCCGGTGAGTCAGGAGATGATCAAGAACTTCATCGCCGAGAAAGTCCTGGATCAACCACGGTCTTACTGATTGGAAGTGAGTTTGGACAGTTGGTGCTCTTTGCCACCTACAGTCCGGCCAAGTTGCTGGTGGCGAGGGTACCTGAAGGGAATACGTCGTGACGACTGTGGTCATGGAATCCGCAAACATCCGGTTAGAATTGCCGCAAATACACTACCTGTCACAAATCCCGGCCCGGTTTCGTCTTAGGCCTGTCTGTGTCGTATCATCGGCACGGAAACGGTAACTGCCGCGTCAATTCAACGCAAGAGGTGCTTTATGAGTAGATATACAACCCTGGGGGCAGTTCTGCTGCCCCTGTTGCTTATCGCGTCCCAAGGCCACAGCGCTGAGGTATCGGAACTCTTTGTGAAGGAGTTGTCGACAATACTGCAGAACCAGGAGGTGCAGGTACTCAGCGTGACCTACGCGCCGGGCGAGGCGGGAATTCCTCATCGACATCCCGGTCATAGCTTCATCTATGTGACCAAGGGCTCGATCAAAATGGGAGTGCGTGGCGCTGAGCCCGTCACCCTCAGTGAAGGGGAGACTTTTTATGAGAGCCCGGATGACGTGCACACGGTGGGCCAAAATCTCAGCGAGACGGAACCGGCGCAACTGCTCGTCTTTATGCTAAAACCCCAGGGCACACCCATCGTACTGCCCGAGTAGTGACGGCCGGTCACAACGGCGGCTGTTAATCCGTCTGAGTGGCTGAACCAGTTCATTTTACAATGAGGTAAATTGCCATGAGACTAGCCCCTGTTGAACAGCCTGCCGCCAAGGCGGTTCAGGATGCGTATTCCCAATCACTCGAACGCTACGGGCTGGTCATCAGTCCGCTGAAGACCGTCACCGCCCGTGTGCCCGCCAGCCTGCCGCTGAGCGAAGCGATAGTTGCTTACCTGTACTCCGGCTGCACCTTAGACCCTTCATTACGCTTGCTGGTACAGCTTCTCGTGGCCCGGCTGAATCATTGTGATTTCTGTATCGATATCGCCTCGGCAAGCGCAGTGACAACCGGGATCACAGCAGAGAAACTGGCGGCCATTGAAACGTTTGCAACAAGTCCTTTGTTTGATGAGAAGGAGCGATCGGCGCTTGCCTATGTCAGCCATGCCACGCGCCATAAGGCAGTGCCGGACGCCGTGTTTGAGTCCCTGCAGGCACATCATGACGATACCGCTATCGCCGAAATCACGCTGGTACTGGCCATAGAGCACTATTTCAATATGATCAATATCCCCCTCGGGATTGAGGCCGACGGGTTTTGCGCCATGTTGGCGACACCGCAATCCCCGGCCCGGGCGGCAGCGGACTGAATGCAAGCGCCACAACAGGAATATCTCCAGCTGTTTGAAAACAGCCGCCCCCGGCTGCTGGGCATTGCCTATCGCATGCTCGGCAGCCGGGCGGATGCCGAAGACATTCTGCAGGAGGCCTGCGTGCGCTGGCTGGCGCAGGAGTCAACAGAGCCGGAATCGGCCCAGGCATGGCTGACCACCGTCACCACCCGCTTGTGTATCGATTATCTGCGTCGCGCCCATGTCAAACGGGAATGCTATGCAGGCACCTGGCTGCCCGAGCCGGTGGATTTCATAGATGACAGTGAAGATCCTGTCGATATCGCGCAGTCACTGCACACCGCCTTTCTCCTGTTGCTGGAAATCCTGTCGCCAACCGAGCGTGCGGTGTTTCTGCTCAGAGAGGTGTTTAATTATGAATACCGGGACATCGGCGCCGTCCTCAAACTCAGTGATGCCAATTGTCGAAAGCTGCTGAGCCGTGCCAGGCGCAAGATCGAAGATCGCAAGCCACGCATCGAGCCGGACCGGGGCAAGCAGACGGAGCTGGTGCAACACTTCCAGCAGGCGATTGAACAGGAGGATCTGACCCAGTTTGAACAGGTGCTGGCCCGGGATGCCATTCTCTATTCCGACCATGGCGGCAAGGCGCTGGCCGCAAGAAGGCCGATTTTTTCCCGCGATAAAATTGCCCGCCTGTTAATGGGGCTGCGTCGTAAGCAGGCGCATGAAGACCAACATGTCGAATTGCGCACGGTCAACCAGGGATCGGGTTTGCTGTTTTACCAATCCGGCCGTCTCCATACCGTGATGACATTTCTGGTGGAAAACGGCATGATCCGCGCAGTTTATGTAGTGCGAAACCCCGACAAACTGAGGCAGTTTAGCCCTTCAGTCTGAACGACCACCTACTATGACCCCTGCTGGCTTCTGCAAGTGCATCCCGGCACCTCTTGGTGCCGGTAAGCACAAGCAAGCGAGTACACCTTGACCACTGCTTATTCAAGCGGCTCCAGGCGCACGATGTTGGTCGGCGCACCGGCACGATCCTCAATCGCCAGATAGATATAGCCATCCGGGCCCTGACGTACATCGCGCACGCGACCCATGCCATAAGCCAGGGTTTCCTCGACGACCACACTGCGATAGTCCTCATTCATCTGCAGCCGGGCCACCTGCTCGCCGGCCAGGGCGCCGGCAAAGATATTGCCACGCCACATGGGGAACTTGTCACCGGTGTAGATCATCAGGCCCGAAGTGGCGATGGAGGGCACCCAGATACGGCTTGGGGTTTGCATGCCGGTCAGCGTCTGACGCTCATGAATGGGTGAGCTGGATACGTAGTTCACGCCGAACCCTACCACCGGCCAACCATAGTTGGCAGCGGGGATGATGCGATTCAATTCATCTCCGCCCTGGGGGCCATGCTCGGTCATCCACAGGTCACCTGTCTCCGGGTGAATAGCCAGGCCCTGGGGGCTGCGGTGACCATAACTCCAGATCTCGGGCAGCACACCCTCCTGACCGATAAAGGGGTTGTCATTGGGTACCCGACCGTCATCATGCAAGCGCACAATCACACCGTGGTGATTGCTCAGATCCTGGGCAGGGTGCGCAGTCAGATCACCAACTGATGGTGCCTGACGGTCACCGGCACTAAGAAACAGATACCCGTCGGCATCGAAAACCATCTTGCCACCGTAGTGGCTGCGGCCGCTGGCCTGGGCGGCGAAGATTTCCACCACATTGGTCAGGCGGTCGTTTACCAGTTGGCCGCGGATAATGGCCGTGGTGGAATCACTGTCGCCCACCGGCTTGGCATAGCTCAGGTAGAGCCAGTTGTTTTCGGCGAAATCAGGGTGAGGCAATACTTCGAACAGACCACCCTGCCCCTCGTAATGCACCTCCGGCGTGCCAGGAACGGCTTCTGGCAGCAAGCGACCATTGCGCACAATCCGCAGGCGACCGGGTTTCTCCGTGATCAGCATATCACCATTGGGTAGCCAGGCCATGGACCAGGGGTGTACCAGCCCCTCCACCACCGGCACTGCCCGGTAATCGTGATGAGCCGCGTAATAGGTTCTCTCCTGGGCGACAACGGATGATGCCGCCACCAGCAGAAGCAAGCCCGCACCGGCAAGCTGAAAAAATGAACGACGCATAGTCTCCTCCTTAGTTTGCATGAATTCGATTCAATGACGCTTACGCCAATCACCCTGCCTGAACCAGGCGGGTTGATCGGAATTGGACAGGCAGAATACCACAAACCCCGCCAACACTACCCCAAAAACGTAAACCCGCTATCTGCCGCGTAAGGTCCTGAAAAAGGCCCGAATATCTGCCAACAGCAATTCGGGCTCTTCCATTGCCGCAAAATGCCCGCCCCTGGGCATTTCCGTCCAGCGCACAATATTGTATTGCTGTTCTGCCCACAGCCTTGGGGTCTGGTAGATTTCAGCAGGAAAAATAGCCCCGGCGGTAGGCACACTGACATACCCCGGTGCTGCGGACTGCGCATTGCGGTTCTCATAATAAATCCTGGCCGATGAGGTAATGGTGCCGGTAAACCAGTACACGCTGATATTGGTCAGCAGGGCATCCATGCTGAATTTTTCGTTCAGCGCCCCTTCTTCCCGCTGGTCAATATCACTCCAGCCATGAAACTTCTCCACTATCCAGGCGGCCAGCCCCGCTGGCGAATCATTCAGACCCACACCAAGCGACTGAGGCTTGGTACCCTGTATCTGTTGATAGCCGACCTCATTGGCCATATACGCCTGCCGTTCCTCCCGACGCGCCAACTCCCCGGCCGGCACGGACTCACGAACCGCCGCATCGGCAGGCGGACCAGCCAGAATGAAATTGGAATGCAGGCCAATGATCCGTTCCGGGTAGCGGGCAGCCAGGATGCGCGTGATGATGCCACCCCAGTCACCGCCCTGTGCACCGTAGCGCTGATAACCCAGCCGCTGCATCAGGCTGGCCAGCACATGCGCCATGCGTTCCGGGTTGTAGCCCCGCTCAGTCGGTTTGTCGGAAAAACCGAACCCCGGCAGGGAGGGCACGATGACATGGAACGCATCCTCGGCCGAGCCTCCGTGTGCGGTCGGATCAGTCAACGCATCGATCAGTTCCCGAAACTCGACAAAGGAACCTGGCCAGCCATGTGAGATCAACAAGGGGACAGCGTTGGCATGTGGCGAGCGCTGGTGGATGAAATGAATGTCGAGCCCGTCGATCCGGGTTTTGAACTGATCAAACCGGTTCAGCGCAGCTTCCTGGGCGCGCCAGTCGAAGTCCTCCTGCCAATAGTTCAACAGTGCGCGCAGATAGTTCATGTCCGTACCGTATTCCCAGGCAGTATCCGGTAGCTGATCCGGTATCCTGGTGCGGGCAAGGCGTTCCCTGAGATCGGTCAATTGTGCCTCGGGAATGGCAATTGTAAACGGCACGATGGGCGCTTCAGCAGCCTGTAATTCTGTCATCATTGTTATCCCGGCGAGAAAAATCATGAACACGCTTTTCATTGCTGTCACCACTTCCTGCTTATTATTCTTGAATGGGCTCCATCGTGCAGCATAGGGCCCTGTCTCATCAAGTCAAAATTTTGGGCCTTCCTTTCGTGGCACACTTACACCCCCTGCTCGCGCACGCTGTTCCGTTATGATCTGCTGGAATTGATCCTCTCGCGCCATCACCAGTCTGCGGGCCCGCGACCGGCTCGCGTTCCAGCCCCGCCAGTCCTGCATTGCCTGTTTGGCATCCTCATTCTTCTCGGGATGCCAACGGTGGTAGAGCGCGATGGCAATTTGACATTGTTCGGCCTCCGGCAGCGCATCGAAACGCTTCATCAGTTGCGGCACCACATCGGCACCCAGGCTGATCAGGTAATGGGTGTCCAGGCGCTGCCCTGCCGCAATGGTCCGTTCCAGATTCACCTGCGCCACCACTGCGGCAGGGTTGGCAGCCCCCAGCAGCATGATTATGGCGATCCCGGACAGCACCAGCCCGGATGCGAAGCCGTCGCTGTGCCCACGCAGGATGGTGAGTGCAAACGACAGCAGATTGCACGCCAGCCACAGAATAAAGGCAAGCGCAAAAACACGGGAAAAGGTGAGACCAAATGCATCAATATAAAGCCCCAGCCGCTGTACGGCTGATATCAGAATCAGCAACACACATGCCACCAGCACCCCTGCCAACGGGCGGAATAGTCGCTGATTGCACTGGAGGATGGACATCGACAGCAGCACTGCAAGTGTAAGCGCTGACACGGCGAGCAATTCGAAGAAGCCACGACGTGCATAGGCAGCCAGGGAGAGGCCACTGGTCTGCTCGATCAGTTCACGGCCACCGAACAGGTAGCTTGCCTGCAAAACCACGAACACAACGAACAGCGCAACAAGCGAGCCCATGATGACGGCGGTCTCTTCATCACCAACTTTTCGTGGGAGACGTGGGGTATTACCTGCAGGAAAAGATCTGGCCGACATGGCTTCGTTACTGTCCCGCTGAAATGTGCAGGCCAACAGTCCCGCCGCTACCCACCCGATCATCAACACCATGAGAATATGCCTGGGCGTGTCGAACAGGAACACATCTCCCAGCCTTGAGACATAACGCTCGAACACCGCATCCGCTGCGGAGAACAAAGCAATGAATATCAGCATCAGAGGTGTCACCAGCATGAGGCCGCGCAGAATACCCCTGACCCGCAAACTCATGCCGGCACCAAACAGTGACACCTTACCCAGAATAGGCAGGATACCGAGCACTACCTCAACGGGAACCCGCAGCACACAGCGCAAATGATCGGTGATGGTGGCAGCCAGCAGCCGCACACCTCTTGCCTGCATCAGCAGGGAGGCCGCACACAACAACAGCACGAGCAAGGTCAAAGGAATCAGTTCCTCTGTCGCCCGCAACACCGGATTCAGCGTCGCCGTGAAAGCCACACACGACCAGACAATAAGTGTTCTGCGCCACTTGGGCCGGGCATGGCGATTGAGCGCAACCGCAGAGAGACCGAGCAACCCAACCCAGATGCTCAATCCAACACCGAATGGACCAACATCCCGGAACAGGATGTCACCGGCAACTCCAAGTACCAAGGCAGCAAGCAAGGTGTGTGTAGCGACACGATCGTGCCCGGGATTTGTCATGGCGGTTGTTGTGGACATTGCTTGCTCCTTTCTGTCAGTCCGTGCGCAACGGCAGCACTTGCTCTGCCAGATTTATTAATTGAAAGTACTTTGTATTGCAAAGTTAATAAACAAAAAAATACTTCTCTCAGCCTTTCTTCATCGCCGTGAACAGCGCCTCCATGTGGGCAACGTATTTCTGCAGAGCCTCGCGTCCCTGCTCAGTCAAACTGTATTCGGTCCGTGGCACCCGCCCATCAAAGCGCTTGCTGCAGGTGATGTAGCCGGCATCCTCCAGTTTGCGGGCATGCGCACTCAGGTTACCGTCAGAGATGGCAAGCAGTGTCTTCATATCCTTGAAGGTGAGCTTTGTATTGACTGCAAGCGCACTGACCAGTGCCAGGCGGGTGCGTTCGTGGATCAACTGGTCCAGATTGGTCGCCGGCTTCTTCTTTCCTGGCTCCTTCTTGCCCAGCTTCCTGACAAGCGATGCGGCGGGGGGGCTCACAGTTGCCTTCTGCACAGCATCTGCCTTCGGGGAACGGGAACTAGCCACCATGATGCCTCCAGATATAGCTGCCAAAAAGGAGATGCAGGCCGCCCATGCCCAGCGCCAGCATGAGGTCTGCGGACACCGGCGTCAGCAGGGTCACGGCCCCAAACAGCAGGAACAGGGAGCCCATCACCGGGATCACCCGCACGGACCACGCACCTGCGGTCATCACTGCCGCTCCGTACAGACTCAGCCAGATGCCTGGCAGCAGCCCCACATGGCCGGACAGATAAAATGACAGCGTCACCAGGCCGCCGGCCACCATTGCCGGCAGGAAAGCAAACAGCAGCTTCCGGCCACTGGGAGACGCCAGCGACCTGCCTTGCTGTACGGCCTTATATGCCGTCAGGGCAAACGCAAGACTGCTGGCCAGCACCAGCTCCAGCATCCAGACTGCGAGCCATCCCGCTTCGTCCACCTGCCGCGCGGCGAGCCAGGCGGCGGGCAAAGCCGACAGCCCTGCCACGACATAACCCAGGCCCGACACCCCGGTAAACGATGTAGTACTCTCCATTGTGGCCCGGATAAAACGCAGGTTATCCTCGGCACGCTGATGCAAGGCAATGGGGTCGGAGCTGGATCTGGGCAAGGTGTTCATGGCTAGCAAGAGTGCAGCTTGTTTAAAATTATGTCAAGTACTTTGTATAGCAAAGTTATGCCCGAAAAAGCAAACTGATTCGGAACCGTGCCATTCACTTACGCACATCCTTGATGTACATGGCCGAACCATTATTCCTCATTTCAACGCTAAACAGCTCGCTGGCTTTTATCAGATCACCCAGCTTTTTATAGCCATAATTGACAGGAGAGAATGAACTATTATTGGAAACGTAACTGCCAACCCTTCCCAAATGGGACCAGCCGTCGTCCTCGGATGTTTGTTCCACTGCGGTTCTCAGCAGCTTGACCAGGCCTGTATCCTTCCTGAGTTCATTTCTCCCCTTCCGGACAGAATCCTGAAGCGAATCCGGTTTCTCTGTTCTTTCCGGGATGAGATTTTCTATGTAGATAAACGGCGAGCAGGCATCCACAAAAGGTTTCGGTGTCTTGCTCTCGCCAAATCCATAAACAGGAAATCCACTTTCCAGTATTCGTAGAACAAGTGGTGTAAAATCGCTATCGCTTGTCATCAGGGCGAACGCATCAACGCTTTTGCTGTAGAGCAAGTCCATGGCATCAATAATCATGGCCGAGTCTGTGGCATTTTTGCCTTTGGTGTAGGCAAACTGCTGCATGGGCCTGATGGCATTCGGATGAAGCTTGTCTACCCAAGATGATAATGAAGGGTTATTCCAGTCCCCATGGGCATGGCGAACATTCACCATACCGTATTTGGCCAGTTCCTCAAGCACGCCTTCAATTGCCTGATGACTGACATTGTCGCAATCGATGAGAAGTGCAATTCTTTGCTCCGTTGACACCATTCTCTCCTGATTATCGCCTGGCTCATTGTGCTGCTTCATCATGTTGATTGCAACGAACACAATGGATGTAGTGCCATGGCCATTGCTGGAACCTGCCAGTATAGTCGACGCACACTGCCAACAGGCGTATGATCAAAAATATGAACAATACAGTACGCTTCCGGTTGCCCTTTGCACCAGCACTGCTGCTTGTCCTGCTGTGTTTGTTCCCGGCAACCCTGTCATACGCCCAGACTCAGACCCAGGCCCAGACCCAGGCCACCTCATCGGCTGCAAGCGTCTGGCTGCTGGAGCTGGAAGGGCCCATTGGCCCGGCCAGCGCCGATTATATCGTGCGCTCTCTGCAGGGTGCGGCTGAGGCCGGGGCTGCGCTTGTGGTCATCCGCATGAATACGCCCGGCGGCCTGGATATGGCCATGCGCGATATTATCAGCAGCATTCTCGCCTCACCTGTACCTGTCGTTACCTGGACCGCTCCCGGCGGTGCCCGCGCGGCCAGTGCGGGCACTTACATCACGCTGGCCAGTCACTTTGCTGCCATGGCGCCGGCTACCAATATCGGTTCCTCGACGCCTGTCAGCCTGGGCGGTGGAGGCTCGCCGTTTCCCTTTCCGGAACCCGGCAATGAAGAGGGAGAGTCAGAAACGCCCGATACAGCAACACCCGGCTCGGCCATGGATCGCAAAATCATCAATGATGCCGTTGCCTATATCCGTGGCCTGGCGGAATTGCGCGGCAGAAATGTGGAATGGGCGGAAGCCACCGTGCGTGAAGCGGCCAATCTTTCCTCTGCCGAGGCCCTGGCCCAGAACGTCATCGATTTCATTGCCCGCGACCTGGATGAACTGTTGCGCCAGCTCGACGGACAGACCACCACCATTGCTGGACAGCAAAGAAGCCTGAACCTGAATAACCCGGATATCATCAACATGCCTCCTGACTGGCGGCATGAATTTCTCAGCGTCATTACCAACCCCAATGTCGCCTATATCCTGTTGATGATCGGTATTTATGGCCTGATTCTCGAATTCTACAACCCGGGCATGGGCCTGCCTGGCATCACCGGGATAATCTGCCTGCTGGTCGCCGGTTTTGCCCTGCAGATGCTGCCCATCAACTATGCCGGGCTGGGCTTGATCCTGGTTGGCATTGCCCTGATTGTGGTGGAAGTCTTTTCACCCAGCTTTGGGGTATTCGGCATTGGCGGGCTGGCTGCCTTTATATTGGGTTCCATCATGCTGATGGATACCGAGTTGCCTGGTTACCAGATATCGCTGGCCTTGATTGCAGCCTTTGCAGTGGCAACCGGCTTGCTTGTATTGCTCATTCTTGGCGCCCTGATAAAAGCCAGAAGACAGAAGGTAACAACCGGCACCGAAGCCATGCTGGGCATGGATGCCATTGCGCTGGATGATTTTGAGCATCGCGGGCATGTTTTCGCCCACAGTGAACAGTGGACTGCAGAGAGCGACAGCCCCGTGCGCAAAGGTGACCGCTTGCAAATCACTCATATCAACGGTCTTGTCCTGAAAGTTCGCAAAAAGGAGTAAGTTATGGATGTTTTTTTCATTGTGCTGCTGGCCCTCGGTCTGGGCCTGTTGTTCTCCGCCATCAATGTTCTGCGCGAATACGAGCGCGGCGTCGTCTTTCTGCTCGGCCGCTTTCAGACAGTAAAAGGGCCAGGACTGATCCTTATTATTCCCGGCATCCAGCAAATGGTCCGGGTCAGCCTCAGGACCCATGTCTGGGATATTCCTTCACAGGATCTGATCACCCGCGACAATGTCTCGGTCAAGGTCAATGCAGTGCTTTATTTTCGCGTGGTAGACCCGGAAAAAGCGGTGATCAATGTTGAGGATTTCATGGAAGCTACCAGCCAGCTGGCACAAACCACCCTGCGTTCGGTTCTGGGTCAGCACGAGCTGGATGAATTGCTGTCCGAGCGGGATCGGCTGAATACGGATGTCCAGGATATTCTCGATGAACAGACTGATACCTGGGGCATCAAGGTCTCCAATGTCGAGATCAAGCATGTCGACATCGACGAAAGCATGATTCGGGCAATTGCCCAGCAGGCCGAGGCCGAGCGCTCCAGACGCGCCAAGGTCATCCATGCCCTGGGTGAGTTTGAAGCCTCGCAAAAACTGGTGGAGGCTGCCGGTTTGCTGGCACAGCAACCCGAATCCCTGCAACTGCGTTACCTGCAAACACTGACAGAGATTGCTGGCGAACAGAACTCAACGATAGTCTTTCCCCTGCCCATGAACCTACTGGAAGGTTTGAGCAAGGCATTCAGCAAGGGTAAACCCCAGAGAGAACCTGAATAAATCTATCGCTGCTCCGCCTACACCATTTGCCAGTCCAGATTCGCCATCCACAGCAGTACGATGGCGACAAAAGCAACTGCCTGGCTGACGCCATCCTGCAAGGCAAATACCACAGGATCATCATCTATCTCACTGCGCCAGGCCAGCAACCAGATACGGCTGATCAGATACAGCAATAACGGACAGATGAACCACAGGATTTCCGGCGCACGGTATTGCAGCAAGGTCGCATCGCTATTGATGTAAAGCGCAAATACCATCACTGCCATGAAGCCGCTGCTGCAACCCAGAATAGCCATCATGTCCAGGTCCCTGGCCTGATAGCCTCTGCCAGCCGTCTGCGTGAGCCCCTGCTCACGCAGATAACTCAGCTCGGTATAGCGCTTGACAAAAGCCAGACTCATGAACAGAAACATCGAAAACGCCAACAGCCAAAAAGAGGGCAGCACGGACACTGCCGCCGCACCGGCAATAATCCGCAATGTGTACAGAGTGGCCAGGGTTATGACATCCACCAGCACAATCTGTTTGAGCACAAAACTGTACAGGCAGGTGCCAAAATAATAGAGCGCCAGGATAGCGAGAAACTTTATCGGCAATGGCAGGGCCAGCGCAAAAGCCAGCAGCAACAACAACGGACCCAGTACCAGGCCGGTTTGGGGCGACAAGGTGCCGGCAGCAAAGGGACGACGACATTTCCGATGATGCTGGCGATCGGCAGACAGATCAAGCAAATCATTGAGCACATACACGCCGGAAGCACACAGGCTGAAGCTGGCCATGGCAAGCAATGCCTGCAACAGCAACCCAGTGTTGCCCAGCTGATGTGAGAGCAGCAAGGGCACCAGCAGCAACAGGTTCTTCAACCATTGGTGCGGCCGCATCACTGTCAGCATGGCTTTGAGGCGCCCGTGCAGACTGGCGAAACTGCTGTCGAATTTCTCCACCACAGCAGTGACTGCAGCAGCGCGGCGCGACAGGTAATCGCCGGTATTGACCAGGATGGCCCCGGCAGAGCCCTGCCACACATGCAGATCAACGGCGGCATTGCCGGCATAGGCAAAGGTGGAGCCCGGGTCCATGGTCTGCATACGATTCAATTTCAGGCGCCCGGAGAAATTTTCATGCGGTGTACTGCCAACCGCCTCATCGAAAAATCCTAGATGCCCGGCCACTTCTGTGACCAGTAACTGGTTTGCTGCCGACATCAGCACCAGTCTTTTGCCTTGCTGCTTTTGCTCCCGCAAATAACTCAACAAGGCGTGATTGTACGGCAACAGATCAACACGCAAACTGACGCGCCGGGCAATCTGATATTTTAAATTGGCCTTGCCCTTAAGCAGCCAGAAAGGCAGAAGGAGTAACATCAATGGATTACTTTTAATCAATTCAAGCAAGGACTCGACCAGCACGTCGCTGAAAATCAAGGTGCCATCGAGATCGACATACAAAGTGTCCACATCGACTGTTTGCTGCTGAGTTTCCATATTTTTCTTGTTCAAAGAATCCCTGGTAAATTTATTTTTATTTGAGCGTACCCTTATTCCCAACCAGGAACAATATTCTCATTTGCAGCCAGGACGGTTTCAGGTCCAGATTTCCACCCGGTTGCCCCCCTGCTTTTTGGCTGCATACATTGCCTTGTCTGCATGTTTGAGCAACTGTGTTTCATCGGCACCATGTCGGGGATAAAACGCAACGCCTATGCTCGGGGAAAGTTTGATGGCTTTCTGATCGAGGATGAATGGGGTGTCGAATAATAATCTCATTTTCCGGGCAAAGACGATGACATCTTCTTCGTTGAGTTTGCCTTCCAGCAGGACGACGAATTCATCCCCTCCCAGCCGCGCCACGGTATCGGTATCGCGCACCCCTTCCCGCAAGCGACCGGCAACACTTTGCAGCAGATGATCACCGGCAGCGTGTCCCATCGAATCATTAACCACTTTAAATTTATCCAGATCAATGAATAAAAGTGCTACTTGCCCCTTGTCACGACGTGCCCGGGCCAGAGCAATCCGCATGCGATCTATCAACAATTCACGGTTGGGCAGGCCGGTCAACTGGTCATACTGAGCCATGTACTCCAGCCGCGTCAGCATGGTCTTGCGGGCAATGGCGGCAGCAATCTGGCCGGAAACAAACTGCAATAATTCCTGGTCGGCCTCGGAGTACTTTTGCGTGGACAGATAGCTCTGCACTGCCAGCACACCCACTACCTGACGCTCCGATTTCAGCGGAACCCCCAGCCAGGATCTGGCTCCATCGCCCACATCGATATGCCCCATCCCCGAACTTTCACTGCCGGGTACCGTTGACAGCAACACCGGCCTGGAGGTGCGAATGATTGTCGCGCTGCGTGTGCTGGCATCAAGCCGGCCTGGCGGCGGTGCATTGTGCTTTTCATCCACGTAATAGGGAAAGCTGAGAATCTGGCTTGGTGTGTCATACAGGGCAACAAAGAAATTTTTCGCCGGCATCAGCCTGCCGATGATCTCATGAATCTGCTTGAACAAGGCATGCAGGTCATTGGCAACATTGGCAGCCTCGGAGATCGCATAAACTGCCTCCTTGAGGTGTTCGGCCTGCTTGCGCTGACTGATATCCCTGGCTACAGCGATGCGCAGATTGTCCTCTTCCGACCAGCGTGCCGACCACATCAGGTGAACAATGCTGCCGTCCTTGCGAATATAACGATTCTCGAACTGGGTGCTGGATTCCCCCTGCTGTACCTGCAGCGCACGCGCGCGGGTATGCTCCAGATCATCCGGATGAACCAGATCATATACAGACTTTTTTGCCATCTCCTCCTGCGTGTAGCCAAAAATCTGCTCGCTGGCGGAGGAGGTGGAAATAAAGCGGCCCTCTGCATCAACAATGCAGACTACATCGAGCATCAGCTCCAATAACTTGTTCAGGGAAATATCTGGCTTGGGATCCATGGGGCGTAAGCATACTATCTGTGGTGGTGAATCGCCATCATAGCGCAAGTCCGACCAGGCCCGAAAAGGAAAGCCCGGAAAGCTATTTGAACAGAAGCACACTAC
>JAVVEG010000016.1:0-13872 GCA_032251455.1 Pseudomonadales bacterium
TCGCCATCTACGGCCAGGAGAGCAACTACACCACCTGGCGCCTGGCCAAGATGAACCTGGCCGTGCGCGGTATCGACGCCGACATCCGCTGGAACAACGAAGGCAGCTTCCACAAGGACGAACTGCGCGACCTGCGCTTCGACCACATCCTCGCCAACCCGCCCTTCAACATCTCCGATTGGGGCGGCGACCGCCTGCGCGAAGACCCGCGCTGGCAATTCGGCACCCCGCCCGCGGGCAATGCCAACTACGCCTGGCTGCAACACATCCACTGGCACCTGGCACCCTTCGGCACCGCCGGCGTGGTGCTGGCGAATGGTTCGATGAGCTCCAACCAGAGCGGCGAAGGCGAGATCCGCAAGGCCATGGTCGAAGCCGACGCCGTGGACTGCATGGTGGCCCTGCCCGGCCAGTTGTTCTACTCCACCCAGATCCCCGCCTGCCTGTGGTTCCTCGCCCGCGACAAGTCCAATGGCAAGCGCGGCAAGGAAACCCTGCGCGACCGTCGCGGCGAGGTGCTGTTTATCGATGCACGCAACCTGGGGCAACTGGTGGACCGCACCCGGCGTGAACTGACCGAGGAAGACATCCAGAAAATCGCCGACACCTATCACGCCTGGCGGGGCGAGAAAGAGGCGGGCGCCGCACAGGGAAGTGCCAGTGTCGCGGGAGGCAGGATGCCGGGAGCGACCCAGTACGAAGACATCCCCGGCTTCTGCAAGAGCGCTACCCTGGAAGAGATCCGCAAACACGGCCATGTGCTCACCCCCGGCCGCTATGTCGGCGCCGAAGCCGCCGAGGATGACGGCGAAGCCTTCACCGACAAGATGCAGCGCCTGAGCAGTCAGTGGCGCGAACAGCAGCAGGAAGCGGCGCGGTTGGATGCGGCGATTGAGGCCAACCTGAAGGAGCTTGGGCATGGGGGCTGAACTGACGAAGCCTGCGGGCTACAGCGATTTTTTGAATGAAATCAGAGCCCAAATCCGCCAGCGCCAGCATCAGGCGCTTCGCGCGGCCAACAAGGAACTGCTGGCCCTGTACTGGTGGCTCGGCGAAGCCATCAGCCACCGCCAGAGCGAACAGGGTTGGGGCAAGTCGGTGGTGGAGACGCTGGCGCGCGACCTGCAGGCCGAATTCCCCGGACGCAACGGGTTTTCGGCACAAAACCTCTGGCTGATGCGGCAGTTCTACAACGAATACTGCGACAAGCCGAAACTCCAACCGCTGGTTGGAGAAATCAGCTGGACCAAGAACCTGCTGATCATGGCCCGCAGCAAGGACGATCTGGAACGCGAGTTCTACCTGCGCGCCACCGCCCGCTTCGGCTGGACCAAGAACGTCCTGCAACACCAGCTCGACAATCACAGTTATCGCCAATACCTGGCCGGACAGACGAACTTTGATGTCACCGTGCCGGAAAGCATCAAGGCGCAAGCCCTGCTGGCGGTAAAGGATCACTACACCTTCGACTTTCTCGGCCTGGCCGACGAGCATTCCGAACGCGAACTGGAACAGGCGTTGATCCGACACCTGCGCGCCTTTCTCACGGAGATGGGCGAAGCCTTTACCTTCGTCGGCAACCAGTACCGGCTGGAAGTGGACGGCAAGGACTACTTCATCGACCTGCTGCTATTCCACCGCCGCCTGCGTTGCCTGGTCGCCATAGAACTGAAGATCGGCGCGTTCAAACCCGAGCACAAAGGCCAGATCGAGTTCTATCTGGACCAACTCGACCAGCAGCACCGCTTCGAGGGCGAAAACCCGCCCATCGGCATCGTCATCTGCCGCGACAAGACCCGCACCGTGGTCGAGTACGCACTGCGCAACATGAACCGCCCGCTCGGCATCGCCACCTACACCGTTACGCCGCAGCTTCCGGCCGACTACCAGCACGACTTGCCCAGCCCCGAGCAGATCGCCGCGCGACTGCAAGCCTGGGCTGCAGAGCAAGGGGAGGACGAATGAGCGAAAGACAGACCACCGCCGACCTGCGCATCGCCATCCACCAGATGACGCTGTTGGCCGTAGGGGCGCCATTCACTGCGCCCAACACCGACGCCCCGGTACGGGCGCAATTCATTGCGCTCAACAAAGCATCCAACGAATCTGGGCGCGATAAATCGCGCCCCTACGGGGACATCCCCGGTTTCTGCAAATCCGCCATGCTGGACGATATCCGCAAACACGGCCATGTGCTCACCCCGGGCCGCTATGTCGGTGCGGCAGCGGCCGAGGACGACTTTGAGCCCTTCACCGACAAGATGCAGCGCCTGAGCAGCCAGTGGCGCGTGCAGCAGCAGGAAGCAGCGCGGCTGGATGCGACGATCGAGGCCAACCTGAGGGAGCTTGGGTATGGCAACTAAGGAACCCAGCGCTATCGTGCTGCGCGAGGAGACACTGCACCGGTTGATTTTCAAGCTGCGCGGCCAGCAAGTGATCCTCGATCGGGATATGGCCACCCTGTATCAAGTCGAAACGCGGGCACTCAAACAAGCCGTCAAAAGAAACGCCAAGCGCTTCCCCGCTGATTTCATGTGGGTACTGGATGAACGCGAGGTCGATGAGCTGGTATCACAATCTGTGATACCCGGCAAAGGCGCGCTGGGCGGTGCGCTACCCTTTGCATTTGCCGAACAGGGTGTGGCTGCCCTGTCATCGGTGCTGACCAGCGACCGGGCGATTGAAGTCAATATCGCCATCATGCGCGCCTTTGTTGCCTTGCGCCGCATGCTGGCCAACCACGCCGTCCTTCTGCAACGCATGGACACCCTGGAGCAGGCGTTGATTCGTCATCTGCCGCGACAAGACCCGCACCGTGGTCGAGTACGCACTGCGCAACATGAACCGCCCGCTCGGCATCGCCACCTACACCGTTACGCCGCAGCTTCCGGCCGACTACCAGCACGACTTGCCCAGCCCCGAGCAGATCGCCGCGCGACTGCAAGCCTGGGCTGCAGAGCAAGGGGAGGACGAATGAGCGAAAGACAGACCACCGCCGACCTGCGCATCGCCATCCACCAGATGACGCTGTTGGCCGTAGGGGCGCCATTCACTGCGCCCAACACCGACGCCCCGGTACGGGCGCAATTCATTGCGCTCAACAAAGCATCCAACGAATCTGGGCGCGATAAATCGCGCCCCTACGGGGACATTCTCGGCTTCTGCAAATCCGCCACGCTGGACGAGATCCGCAAGCACGGCCATGTGCTCACCCTGGGCCGCTATGTCGGTGCCGAGACCGCCGAAGACGACGGCGAAGCTTTCGCCGACAAGATGCAGCGCCTGAGCAGCCAGTGGCGGGAGCAGCAGCAGGAAGCGGCGCGGCTGGATGCGGCGATTGCGGCCAGCCTGAAGGAGCTTGGGTATGGGTGGTGAGTGGAATCAAGTTATCTTTTCACAGCTTTGTGATATCACACGAGGCGCATCACCACGTCCAATTCATGACTGGTTTGCAGAGAGCGGCATTCCTTGGGTAAAGATTTCCGACGCAAATTCTGCGCAGTCGAGGTACATCACCGAAACTGGGCAATACATTAAGCCCGAGGGTCGCCACAGAAGCGTTGTAGTTAATCCTGGTGATTTGATCCTTTCCAACAGCGCTACCCCAGGTATTCCGAAGTTCATGGGAATTTACGCATGCATCCACGATGGATGGCTGCTCCTGCGGAACCTGCGCAATCTGGATAAGCAGTTCGCATACTACTTGCTACTTCATGAGCGCCCCAAGCTAGTTGCACAGGGAAATGGATCGGTATTTACGAACCTGAAAACGGAGATACTCAAGAATCATCTGGTAAATCTCCCGCCTGTCTCTGAACAACGCGCCATCGCCCATATCCTTGGCACACTGGACGACAAGATCGAACTCAACCGCCGCCGCAACCAGACCCTGGAAGCCATGGCCCGCGCCCTGTTCAAGGACTGGTTCGTCGACTTCGGTCCCGTCCGCGCCAAGATGGAAGGGCGAGCACGCCAGGATGGCGCGCGCAGCGGGCAACCAAGGACGCCGAAGGCGTCCGACTTGCCCTGGCCTGGAGCAGAGGCAGGAGCCGGAGCGCAAGGCGAACCCTACCTCCCCGCCGACCTCTGGCAGCTCTTCCCCGACCGCCTCGACGACGAAGGCAAACCGGAGGGGTGGGAGATGGCTCCTCTAAGCGCCTTTGCGTCACTCGTAACAACCAGCGTATCTCCAAACAAATCACCAGAGGAAACGTTCGAGCATTACAGCATCCCAGCTTTCGATGCAGGACGAATGCCAGTAATGGATTTGGGCGAGTCAATCAAGAGCAACAAGTACATCGTACATGCCGATGCAGTTTTAGTATCGAAGCTGAACCCACAGACACCTCGTATCTGGTTGCCGACAATTTCGACTGATCGCGCCATCTGCTCGACAGAGTTCATGCAGTTTGTTCCGCTTGATAGCGAGAACAGACCGTTCCTCTTCTGCCTTATGGATTCTATGCCAATGCAGGAAGAAGTTCTTAGGCATGTAACAGGATCAACGGGTAGTCGCCAGCGGGCACAACCTTCCCAGATTGCAAAGGTCGATGTGCTTATCCCGAAATCTGATATCTTGACGACGTTCAACCGTCAGGTTGCGCCGATTCTGCGCGCTGTCGCCGACAATCAGCGCGAATCCCGCACCCTCGCCCAACTCCGCGACACCCTGCTGCCCAAACTGATCTCCGGCGAGCTGCGCATCGAGGATGTGGAAAGATTCATGGAAGGAGCCCTCGCATGATTGAATCAATCTCCCTCTCGTGTGTTGCCAGTTTCACAGGACCAGCCGCGACGCTCAACAACCTCTCACAGATCAACTTTGTGTACGGCTCAAATGGCAGCGGCAAAACAACCATCAGTCGGGTTGTTGCTGATCAGCTCGGACATCCCACCTGCACCATTAGCTGGAAAGGTGGCACGCCACTTCAGGTGATGGTTTATAACTGTGATTTTGTAGAACGCAACTTCAACCAATCGAATGAGTTGAAAGGCGTTTTTACGCTGGGCGAAAACCAGACTGAAACCCTGAACAAGATCAAGGCGGCAAAGACCGACCTTGATGAGCTAAAGCAAAGGGTTCAGAACCTTACCAATACGCTTCAGGGTGATGATGGCAACAGCGGCAAAAAAGGCGAACTTTACGCACTGGAAAATACGCTCAAGGAAAAATGCTGGGCGCAAAAGCAGAAACACGATGCCAAGCTTCAAGGCGCTTTTGAAGGGTATCGCAACAACAAAGAGAGTTTCAAAAGTAAAATACTGCAAGAGCTGGCCAGCAACCAGTCTGCCATTTTTTCTTTGGACGACATAGAAAAAAAATGCGCATCCGTATTTGGCGAGGCACCCACAACTGAGCAATCTGTTCCCGTCATCGACGCAACAATATTAATCGCGCATGAAACCAACCCGATTCTGAAAAAGCGCGTTATTGGCAAGGAAGATGTCGATATCGCTGCGATGATCAAGAAACTGGGAAACAGCGACTGGGTGCGTCAAGGTCGCAGCTACTTTGATATCAACGAGAACACTTGCCCTTTCTGCCAACAGAGTACAGATGAAGCATTTGCCAAAAGCCTGGAAGATTATTTTGATGAATCATTCATCTCTGACAGCAAGGAAATTGATGATCTCAATAGCAACTACAAAACCGATGCGGAGCGCTTGCAACAACAAATTGCAGAAATCATTTCCGCTCAATCACGGTTTCTTGATGTTGACAAACTGAAAGCGGATAAGCAGCTACTCGACTCAAAAATCACCATCAACATCCAGCGCCTTGCTGAGAAGAAGAAAGAAGCCAGCCAAGTCGTAGAGCTGGAGTCTCTGAGAAACGTAATCACCCAGATCAAATCATTAATTGATGCTGCGAATACAGAAATCCATACCCATAACGCCATGGTAACCAACCTGGCTCAAGAGAAACGCACATTGACCGCACAGGTTTGGAGGTTTGTGCTGCAAGAATTAAAGGCTGATCTTGACGATTTTCAAAAGAACGCTGATGCAATAAAGAAGGCGATTAAGAGCCTTGAAGATCAAATTTCTTCAACCAATGCCAGCAAAGCAGCGAAAGAGTCTGATATTCGATCTTTAGAGAAACAGACAACCAGTGTTCAACCAACGATTGACGCCATAAATGGTCTGCTTCGCTCTTTTGGTTTTTGCGGGTTCTCTCTAGCAAAAGCCGCAAAAGGGACGTCTTATAAACTGGTGCGGGCGGATGGCTCCGAAGCAAAAAGCACGCTCAGCGAGGGCGAAAAAACCTTTGTCACCTTCCTGTATTTTTATCACCTGCTGAAAGGCAGTGACTCCGAAAGCGGCATGACCACGGATCGCGTGATAGTGATTGATGATCCGGTATCCAGTCTGGATAGCGACATCTTGTTTATAGTCAGCAGTCTAATCAAGGGCCTTTTTAAGGAAGTTAGGTCAGGCGCCGGCCATATCAAACAGGTATTTGTACTCACACACAATGTCTACTTCCATAAGGAGGTCACGTTCAACCCGAAGCGAACCGGCAAAGCGATGAACGAAGAAACCTTTTGGGTGGTTCGCAAGGCCCATCTAGTCTCCCAGGCTGAGCAACATGATTCAAACCCCATCAAGACATCCTATGAATTGCTATGGGCAGAGGTGAGGCGACAGGACAAGTCAACGTTGACTATTCAGAACACACTACGCCGGATTCTGGAAAACTACTTCAAGATTCTTGGCGGGGTTGATCCAGACAGGCTTTGTACCATGTTTGAGGGCAAGGAAAAGCTTATCTGCAAATCGCTATTCTCTTGGGTAAACGATGGCTCCCACTTTGCTCATGACGACTTGTACGTCACTATTGATCATGCAACCGTCGATAACTATTTGAAAGTATTCAGAGGCATCTTTGACAAATCAGAGCATTCGGCACACTACAAGATGATGATGGGTGATGCTTTTGGTGAAGAAGTGATAGAGGAGCATGCACCATGAATGGGGTGGCGACCGTGCTTTCTGCCGCTCGTCTGGGATGGCAATTGTTGGCACGCATTCCTTGGTTGTCCGGATGGTTGCTAGGCCAAGTATTTCCGGCAAGCAAGTGTAAGACACTGTTGCAAGTCGACGTGTCGGGTAATCATTCTTGCTTCGAACTTCTTTCTACCAGACCATCTCACGCGCTCGTCCATCTGGAAGTGAGGGTTTACAACGCGCTGCCATTCACTGTCGAATTGGACGTGTCTCGGTTACAAGGTGGCATTGACAGCTCCAATCTGCTCGATACTGCGCTGAACACAAAACTTGCTGTGCCCGCCGCAGGATTTGGGCGCATTGTACTTCCAGAAATCACCCTGACCAATCAACAAACGAATTGGATTTGTAATCTTTCGCGGGAATACACCCGCGTACAGCTCACATTGCACTGGCGCTGCAAGAGCACGATTCATAATTGGGATGATTCAGGGACTTACGAATTCCCTGTATTTATTCGTGCTGACAGGACAACGGAGATCTGGCGCAACAACACCCAAGGAAGGAACCCATGAATAGCATCGTGATTTTCGAGTCCGGCGACCAGCCGGTGCAGGTGCGGCTGGAGGGTGAATCGGTCTGGTTGAGCCTTCAGCAACTCGCCGAGCTGTTCGGACGAGATAAGTCCGTTATTTCACGGCACTTGCGAAATATCTATGCCACAGAAGAACTTAGCCGCGAGGCAACTGTTGCAAAAAATGCAACAGTTCAAATGGAAGGCGGCCGTGAGGTTCAGCGCGAGACCGAATTCTACAACCTCGACGCCATTATTTCCGTCGGCTATCGGGTCAACTCCAGCCGCGCCACCCGCTTCCGCCAATGGGCCATCGGCGTGCTGCGCCAGCATCTGGTGGAAGGCTACACCCTCAACCAGCAACGCCTGACAGAGCGCGGCATCGAATTCGAGCAGGCGCTGGATTTGCTGTATCTGGTCATCAAGAACCACCCGCTCAGTGACGGCAACAAGCGTACCGGCTCGTTCCTGTTTCTGTGGTATCTGCGCCTGAACCAGCACCTGCTGGCCCGGCCGGTGGAGCATTGTGTTCCGCTGAACGGAGCAAGCACGGCATGAGCAATCCCTACCAGCCCCCCTGTACCGTCACGCCGACCATCATCAACCAGGTGGCACAGATTGCCGAGCAGCTTGGGCAGTTGTCGGCGCGGCTGGAATCGGCGCGGGATATGCGCCTGCGCCGTATCAATCGTATCCGCACCATTCACGGCTCGCTGGCCATCGAGGGTAATACCCTGAGCGAGGCACAGATCACCGCCATACTCGACGGCAAGCGGGTGATGGCGCCGCCGCGCGAAATCCAGGAAGTGCGTAACGCGCTCAAGGCCTATGACCAGCTCAGCCATTGGCAGCCGGCATCGGCCTCAGACCTGCTCGGGGCACACCGCACCCTGATGACCGGGCTGATTGACGATGCCGGGCAATGGCGCAGTGGCGGCGTGGGCGTGATGGCGGGAGAGCAAGTGATTCACATGGCGCCGCCAGCCAAACGCGTGCCGCAGCTGATGGAACAGTTGCTGGGCTGGCTGGACGCAACCGATGCCCATCCGCTGATCGCCAGTTCGGTGTTTCACTACGAGTTTGAATTTATTCATCCGTTCAGCGATGGCAACGGCCGCCTGGGCCGCCTGTGGCAAACGCTGATACTGGCCCGCTGGTATCCACTGTTCATGGACATTCCGGTGGAGAGTCTGGTGCATGAACATCAGGCAGCGTATTACGCGGCGCTTCAAGCAAGCACTGAGCAGAGCGATGCCGCCCCGTTTGTGGCGTTCATGCTGGATACAGTTTTAAGCGCCATCGCCTCCTCGCAGGTAACCGACCAAGTAACCGACCAAGTAACCGACCAAGTAATGGCGCTGTTGAGCGCGCTCGACGCGGGCGTTAAAGGGGCGAAGGCGCTCATGCAGATCCTCGGACTTTCGCATCGGCCCAGTTTTCGCGACAACTACCTCAACCCTGCCCTGGACGGCGGCTGGATCGAACGCACCCAGCCGGACGCACCGCGCAGCCCGACACAAGGCTACCGCCTGACGGGCAAGGGCCGGCAGTGCTTGCAGCAGCGCAAGGAGTCTTAAAGATGGCCTTTCTTTCCGAAGCCCAACTGGAAACCGCGTTGCTGGAACAACTGGCCACGCTCGGCTATGCCTGCACCTCGGACGAGATTATCGGTCCCGATGGCAAGCATCCGGAGCGGGATGCCTACGACGAGGTGGTGCTCAAGGCGCGACTCACCGCAGCCGTGGCGCGGCTCAACCCGGCACTGCCACCCGAGGTGCAGGCCGACGCCATTCGCCGCCTGACGCAATCGGAACTGCCCAACCTGCTGGAGGAGAACCGCCGCATCCACCGGCTGCTGACCGAAGGTGCGGACGTGGAGTACTACGCCGAGGACGGCACGCTGACGGCGGGCAAGGTGCGGCTGATTGATTTCGGCAGGCCGGCCAACAACGACTGGCTGGCCGTGCAGCAATTTACCGTGGTGGCAGGGCAAATCAAGCGCCGCCCGGACGTGGTGTTGTTCGTCAACGGCTTGCCGCTGGCGGTGATCGAACTCAAAGCCCCCGGCGGCGAGAATGCCACCCTGGCTGGGGCCTTCAACCAGCTACAGACCTACAAGCAACAGATCCCGGCGTTGTTCCACAGTAATGCGCTACTGGTCACGTCCGATGGTCTGTCGGCGCGGGTGGGTTCGCTTTCGGCGGAACTGGAGCGCTTCATGCCCTGGCGCACCACCGACGGCACGCGCATTGAGCCCAAGGGATCGCCGGAGATGGCCACGCTGGTCGAGGGCGTGTTCGAGCAGCGGCGTTTGCTCGATCTGTTGCGTCACTTCACGGTATTCGGTGAGGGCGCGGGCGGTCTGATCAAGATCATCGCCGGCTACCACCAGCTCCACGCCGTCAAAAAAGCCGTGATCTCGACGCTGCGGGCGAGCCAGCGGCCCGATCAATTCAGAGTGGCCGAGGACCCGTCCGTCTACGGACTGCCCAGCGTCAAGGACCAACCGCCGGGCGACCACAAGGCCGGGGTGATCTGGCACACCCAGGGTTCCGGCAAGAGCCTGCTGATGGTGTTCTATGCGGGCCTGCTGGTGTTCGACCCGCGCATGGCCAATCCCACGCTGGTGGTGTTGACCGACCGCAACGACCTGGACGACCAGCTCTTTGCGACCTTCGCCATGTGCAGGGACCTGCTCCGGCAGACGCCGGTGCAGGCGCAGGACCGCGAGCACCTGCGCACCCTGCTGGGCCGCGCTTCCGGCGGCGTGATCTTCACCACCCTGCAGAAATTCTCCCCGGCGGCGGACGAAACCGATTTCCCTGCGCTAACCGACCGCTCCAATGTCGTGGTCATCGCCGACGAGGCGCACCGCAGCCAGTATGGCTTCAAGGCCAAGGTGGCCAGCAAGACCGGCGAGATCGCCTACGGCTTTGCCAAGTACTTGCGCGATGCCCTGCCCAATGCTTCATTCATTGGCTTCACCGGCACGCCCATCGAGGCCACCGACGTCAACACGCCGGCGGTGTTCGGCCACTACATTGACATCTACGACATCAGCCGCGCCGTGGAAGACGGCGCCACGGTGCCGATCTACTACGAATCGCGGCTGGCGCGGATCGAATTGGACGAGGACGAGAAGCCGCGCATCGACGCCGAGATCGAAGCACTGCTGGAGGACGAGGACGAACCCAGCGCCGAACGCACCAAGCAGAAGTGGAGCACCGTGGAGGCGCTGGTCGGCAGCGACAAGCGCCTCGCGCTGGTGGCCACCGACCTGGTGCAGCACTTCGAGGACCGAGTCGCTGCACTCCATGGCAAGGCGATGATGGTGTGCATGAGCCGGCGCATCTGCGTGGCGCTCTACGACGAGATCATCAAGCTTCGGCCCGACTGGCACAGCAGCGACGACAACGCCGGCAGCATCAAGATCGTGATGACAGGCGCGGCCAGCGACCCGGTCGAGTGGCAGCAGCACATCGGCGGCTCTTCTGGACCGAGGGCGCGCCGTGATCTGTTGGCCAAGCGTGCCCGTGATCCGCAGGACCCGCTGCGGCTGGTGATCGTGCGCGACATGTGGCTGACCGGCTTTGATGCACCCAGCATGCACACCATGTATATCGACAAGCCGATGCGCGGCCACGGCCTGATGCAGGCCATCGCCCGCGTCAACCGCGTGTTCCGCGACAAGCCAGCGGGCCTGATCGTCGATTACATCGGCATCGCCCAGAACCTGAAGTCGGCTCTCGCGCAGTATTCCAAGCCCGACCAGGACAAAACCGGCATCGACGAAGCCGAGGCGGTGGCGGTACTGTTGGAGAAGTACGAGATCGTCCGGGACATGTTCTACGGTTTCGACTACCGCACCGGCCTTGGCGGCACGCCGGGCGAGCGGCTGGCCATGATGGCAGGCGCCATCGAATGGATTCTCGACAAGCAGCAGCAATGGGCAGCTGCGGAAAAGACGCCAGAGGCCAAGAAGCAGGCGCAACGGTGCTTTGCCGATGGCGTGCTGAGTCTATCGAAGGCCTTCGCGCTGGCCGCGAGTTCGGACGAAGCGCGCGGCATCCGCGAGGAAGTCGGCTTCTTCCAGGCCATCCGTGCCGCGCTGGTCAAGACGGCCACCGGTGCCGGTGCGACACGGCAGGATCGCGAGCTGGCCATCCAGCAGATTGTCAGCCGCGCCGTGGTGTCCACCGAGATCGTCGACATCCTCGCCGCCGCCGGTATCCAGACGCCGGACATTTCCATCCTCTCCGACGAATTCCTGCTCGAAGTACAGCAGATGGAGAAGAACCTGGGGCTGGAAGCGCTGCGCAAACTGCTCAATGACAGTATCCGCTCCCGCACCCGCACCAATGTGGTCGAGACCCGTGCCTTTACCGAACGGCTGGAAGACGCCATTGCCCGTTACCACGCCAACGCCATCACCACCGCCGAGGTGCTGCAGGAGCTGATCAAGCTGGCCCAGGACATTCGCGCTGCGCGTAACCGAGGTGAAGAACAGGGCCTTTCCGACGAGGAGATCGCCTTCTACGACGCGCTGGCGGAAAACGAATCTGCCCTGCAGGTAATGGGCGACGACAAGCTGCGCGTGATCGCTCACGAGTTGCTGGTGTCCTTGCGCGAAAACGTCGCCGTCGACTGGGCTCACCGTGAATCGGCCCGCGCGCGGCTGCGCGTGCTGGTCAAGCGCATTCTGCGCAAGTACGGTTACCCGCCCGACCTGCAGGACGCGGCGGTGCAGACGGTACTGCAGCAGGCCGAGGTGCTGTCCGCCTCGTGGCAGACGGGGCATTCACGCGCATGAGGGCGGACCATGACTGGGGTGCCACCCAATTCCGCCAGTGGGCCACCCAGGTGCTGCGCGAGTTCGCCATCAAGGGCTATGTGCTTGACCGCAGGCGCATGGAGAATGGGAGTTTTTCCAGTCGCACCCCTCGTGGCCGCATGGAACCCAAACTGCAGTGATCAAGCAATCCGCTCTAACCCCTTCTGCTTATCAAAGACCATGATACTTTCGAAGAAACATTCAGGCCTCTGCGTTGCGGTCATGCTGCTGAGCTTGCTGGCCAGCCCTGGGTGGTCAAGCCCTGATCAGCCACCGGAGTTTCTTGCCAGATACATGGAGCAGGCAAAGCTGGTTGGTGAGGGGCTATATCGGCGAGCTTTCTGGAAGGTCTACAGCGCACGGCTGTACGCCGAGCAGGGGCGGTATGAAGCGGGTGAAACCTTTGCTCTGCAATTGCAGTATGAGCGGGATTTGCTCGGCCGGCTCATCGCCGAGAAATCCATTGAGTTGATTGCCGCACAGGGCAGCTTTGAGCAAGCCAGGCTTGAAGAATGGCAGCAACTGCTTGAAAACCTGATTCCCGATGTCAGCAAAGGAGACCAGCTTACCGGGATCCGATTGCACGGTGTGTCCCGTTTCTACCTCAACGGCGAAGCGCTGGGGGAAATTGCCGATCCACTGCTGAATCACTACTTTTTTAATATCTGGCTGGGTGAAGACACTATCGCGCCCAAGTTGCGTGTTGAACTGTTGGGCTGTTCCCGCTAAGTATCCATTCCCTGTAACCGGTTCCCCTCCCACTGCAACGAGAAGAATAGACCGAAAACGCGACACCGGCGCGCCGGGATGTTATGATTGCCGCCTTTTTTCAGATGCCCCTGCAGCCCTGTTGGGTATTCACTTGTGTTGTTTGTGAACATCCGCCACGGCTAATCGAGGAGACAGTCCAATGACGGCTGACGTTGCCATTGTAATGGGATCCAGATCAGACTGGCCCACCATGAAGTGTGCCGCTGAAATGTTGCAGCAGCTTGGGGTGAGCTGGCACGCAGAGGTGGTGTCCGCGCACCGTACGCCGCTGAAGTTGAACCAGTTTGCCCAGGGAGCCAAAGACCAAGGCTACAAAATCATAGTGGCTGGCGCTGGCGGGGCCGCACATCTGCCGGGCATGATTGCCGCCATGACGTTGTTGCCGGTTTTGGGCGTGCCTATTCAAAGCCGTGCCCTCAAGGGTCTGGACAGTTTGCTGTCCATCGTCCAGATGCCGCGCGGTGTGGCCGTAGGCAGCCTGGCTATCGGTGAGTCGGGTGCTGCCAATGCCGGTTTGCTGGCGGCCCAGATTCTGGCGCTCTCGGATGCCGATCTGGCCGGGCGGCTGGAGGCGTTTCGCGGGGAGCAAACCCGGCAGGTTCTGGATAACGATCAACTGGAGCTGTCTGAAGATGCCTGAACGCCTGGCTGTACTGGGGCAAGGTCAACTGGGCTGGATGCTGGCCCGGGCCGGAGACCGATTGGGTCTGCAGGTGGATTTGCTGGACCCGCAAAGTGCCGAGCCGCC
>JAVVEG010000016.1:13972-75604 GCA_032251455.1 Pseudomonadales bacterium
CGCGGTGGCTACGATGGCAAGGGCCAGCAGCGTTTCAAAGTTACACAGCCTCACGCTCTACCCGATTGGAAAAGCGAGGCCATAGCCGAGGCTGCCATCCCCTTTGATACCGAAGTCTCCCTGGTCGGCGCACGTGGACGCCAGGGTCAGTGTGTGTTTTATCGCCTGACCGAAAACCTGCACCAGAATGGCGTGCTGGTTTTAAGTCTGAGCCAGGCCGAGCGCTTCAATGCGGTACAGGCCCAGGCTGAAGACATGCTCACGCGCCTGATGACACACCTGGATTACGTCGGAGTGATGGCCATGGAGTGTTTTCTGGTCGGCGATCGTTTGTTGATCAACGAGATTGCCCCCCGGGTGCACAACTCCGGCCACTGGACCCAGGATGGTGCCTCGCTCTGTCAGTTTGAGTTGCACCTGCGGGCATTGCTGGACTGGCCCCTGCCGCAGCCAGCCCAAACGGGTACCAGCCTGATGATCAACCTGTTGGGGCTGCCACACCCGTTGAGTTGCCTGCAGGTAGCTGGCGCACGCCTTTACTGGTACGGCAAAAGCCTGTATCCCGGCCGCAAGATGGGCCATATCAACATGACTCACGACGACCCCGCCCAATTGGCTGACTGGTTGCAGGCCCTGCCTTTGCCGGAGGATTACCAGGCCAGCCGTAACTGGGCCCTGCAACGCCTGAACGCGCCAGAAATAAAGTTCACAGCCTGCAGCTCAGCGCTCTTGTCAAAGTGATCAGGCTGTTGTCAGGCCCTTGGGTTTGCGCAAGAGCAGTACCAGTGGTGACACGGCCAGGACTACCCACATCATCAACTTGAAATCATCCAGATAGGCAATGGTTGCTGCCTGGCGCGTGATTTCCCCATCGAGCATCAGCAAAACGCCACCAGCCCCCTCAAGTAAACCCTGGGGCACCATGTTCCAGCCAAACCCTAGCGTTTGGGCGGTGACATTTTCAGTCAGATAGGCATGATTCACCGCCATATTGCGAGCAAGTACGGTCATGACCAGGGAAATGCCAACGCTGCTGCCCATGTTGCGTGACAGGCTGAATATACTGGCCGCCTCGGCTCGGTACTGTGGTGCCAGAGTGGCATAGGCTACGGTGCTCAGTGGCACGAAAATAAACCCCAGACCGAAGCCCTGCATCATGCCTGTCCATATCAACGTATCAGGTGGCACATAAGTGCTGAACCCCGTCATTGCATACAAGGAGGTAGCAGTGCATCCCAGCCCGAAAATAATCAGTGTGCGGGCATCTACGTGGTTGCTGATTCTGCCGACGATCATCATCGCAATCATGGTGCCGATGCCGCGCGGAGCCATGATGATGCCGACATCCAGCACGGGATAGCCCATCAGGTTTTGCATATAGGGCGGTAGCAGTGCCATGGTGGCAAGCAGGATGATGCCAATAAAGAAAATGAACACAAGGCTGGTGACCAGGTTGAGATCCTTGAAAATTGCTGGCGAAAGAAAGGGATGTTGTGCGCGCAGGGAATGCACGATATACATCCACAAACCCGACCCGGCCAATGCGCAATACAAGATTATTTCTCGGGATTCGAACCAGTCTTCATGCTCGCCACGGTCCATCAGCAATTGCGCACTGCCTATGATCACGGTCAACATCAGGAAACCGAATTTGTCGAATGGCCTGTTGACTCGCTGCGAATCTGGCATGAAGAAGAGTATGCCCAGGAAGGCAATGATGCCCAGAGGCAGGTTGATATAAAACACCCAGCGCCAACTGTAGGATTCAGTCAGCCAGCCGCCAAGCGTTGGACCAAGAATTGGGCCTATCATGACCCCCATGCCCCACAGTGCCATTGCCTTGCCATGATTCTCGCGGGGGTTGATGTCCAGCATGGTAGCCTGTGCCAAGGGTACCAGAGCCGCTCCAAAACACCCTTGCAGTATGCGGAACAAAACCATTTGTTCAATTGAGCCTGCCATGCCACACAATATCGAGGCCAGGGTAAATCCACTCACGGTGATGAGGAACACCCTTCTGCGGCCGAACCTTCCTGCCAGCCAGGCGGTGGGCAGGGTCATGATGGCCGAAGCCACGATATAGGAAGTCAGGACCCAGGTAATCTGCTCCTGGGTTGCAGTTAAGCTGCCTTGCATATGCGGGAGCGCGACATTGGCAATGGTCGTATCGAGCACCTGCATGATCGTGGCCAGCATGATCGACACAGTGATGAGGCCACGGAACGGGATTTCTGCCGGGTTGAGTTCTGCGGTGGTCTTGTTCATGAATCACATCACAGCTTAATTCGTCGCCAGCCAGGGCAGGGTGCGATTATGTTCAGTATCGATTTCCACCTGAGCGCTCATGCCGGCAGCAAGAGGTAAGGTATGTGAGCCCTGATTCAGGGTAATGAAGACGCGAATTCGCTGCACCACCTTGATCCAGTTGCCTGAACTGTTCTGCGCCGGCAACAGCGAGAATTCAGATCCAGTGGCAGGAGTGATCCCCTCAACCAGGGCATCCCAGGTTTCGCCGGGATAGGCGTCCACGGTGACAGTGACGTGTTGTCCGGGGCGTACCCAGGTCAAATCGGTCTCCTTGAAATTGGCTTCCAGCCATAGCGCGGAATCATCAACCAGGCTGACCAGGGTTGAGCCGGCAAGCACGTATTCGCCCGGATGCACGGCGACGTCCACGGTAACCCCATCTGCCGGGGCGATAATTTCCAGGTGGCTGATATCCAGTTTGATTTTTTCCAGCTCAGCCTGTGCCTGTAGATAACGGGGATGTTTTTCGGTGGGCAGGTGAGGGTCCATCAGCAGCGCCCGGGCAACCTCCAGTTCCTGCTTGCGGCTCTGCAGTGCATTCCTGGCGTTGTGCCAGGCATATTCGGCCTGGTCAAACTGCGCTTCCGGTATGGAGCGTGTATCGACAAGATGGCGGATGCGTTCCATTTCCTTGCGGCGATATTCCAGATCGGTTTCCGCGCTCTCGATGGCCAGTTGATCGCTGTGGAAATCTGCTTTTTCGCTCTCTATGGAGGCACGGACTCCGATGAGATTGGCTTCAGCCTTCAGCAGGGCGATGCGATAGGGTTGATCATCCAGCCGGAACAAGAGCTGACCCTTGCTGACGCGCTGGTTGTCGCGGGGGATGACTTCCGTCACGCGGCCAGCAATCTCACTGCTGACAGTAATTATTTCGCTTTTCAGATAGGCATTATCGGTGCTGACAAAACGCCCGCCCTGCAGGTAGAACCAAAGCGACACCCCGGCAATGACTGCCGGCCCTAAAATCAGCAACAGAAAATTTCTGATGACTACATCTGCTTTCATTTCTTGACAACCTTGTGTAACGATTTTGCCTTTTGCAACGATTTTTCATCGGTATTACCCGGGACAACGCCATGATTTGCCGCACACAGGTTATTGCGGATATGCAGCAGCACCTGCATGAAAATGGCTTCCTGCTCCGCAGTGATGCCCTGCATGGCCTGTACGCGTACCTTTTGCCCTAATTTGCCGAGTATCTCGATCATGGGGTCCGCTTTGGGGTTCAGATAAACGCGCTTTGCGCGCCGGTCATCAGGGTCGTCGCGGCGTTCAATCCAGGCATCCACTTCCAGTCTGTCCAGATGACGTGCGAGGGTGATGGGTTTGATATCCATCAATTGTGCCAGCGTCTTTTGCTGGACACCGTTACTGCGGCGCAAATGCGCCAATACAGACCATTGGGCACGCGTCAACCCGGTTCCCTGGGCCTGTCGATCAAAACTTAAGCGCAGCAGGCGGGCGCAGTCGTGCACCGCGAAACCAAAACTCTGATTGAAGTCAATATCCATGATGGAGCATATAATAAGCTGACTTATTATAAGTTTCAATAGTCATTTCATACGCGACAGGCTATGTCCTGGCCGCTTGCCGCCAACTGGCCAACCCGGATGGCTCGGATGGCCCGGAAGGTCAAAATGCGTTATCTTTGCGCGCTTGTTGGCCGCTGGCGCTGGTCGCCAACAGCCGTATTGGAACAGGTAAAGCAAGCAGAGGATTTATGACACAAGCTCAATACTTTGAAGATTTTGAAATTGGCATGGTGAGCAAATACGGGCATTACGCAGTGACCGCTGAAGAAATCATCGACTTTGCCAGTAAATACGACCCCCAGCCTTTTCACCTGTCCGAGGAGGCTGGCAAGGCCATGCACTTTGGTGGTCTTTGTGCTTCGGGCTGGCATACCTGTGCCATGGTCATGCGTCTGGTTGTGGATGGCATGCCCGCGGGCTCAGGCTCACTGGGCTCTCCGGGCATCGATGAATTGCGCTGGAAAAAGCCTGTGTTCCCGGGCGATGTGTTGCATCTGGAAAGCACTGTTGCCGATAAGCGCGAGTCCCGTTCACGCCCGGATATGGGCACGGTATTTCTTGAGAACAAGGTATTCAATCAGAAGGGCGAACTGGTGATGTCTTTCAAACCCATAGTGATGTACAAGCGCAGAGGCTCCCTAGAAGTCGATCCTGTGCTGGTACACCGGCCGGCGTAGTTCTTCCTGGTAGAGCGGTGCCAGTGCCGCGGACTCGTCGATGCGCAGGTTGCCCCAGTCAGTGAGCGTCACGTCGTTCTTGGCAAAATTGCGGTTGCTGTAGCAGAAGGCTTTGATATTGGCATCGCCGCGCACAAGTTCAAAATAGGGGACGAACCATTGCTCCCATACGGCGGGGTCTTCCAGATCCTGCGTGGCCGGCGCGGACTCGGGAATGATCACTGGCTTGCCGCGCGCGGCGGCATCGGCCAGGAACGCATCTGCCTGAATCTTCACCGACGCAACGTCAAAATCCGAGGTGAAAAGGTCAATGCTCCACCAGTCGACGTAATCGTCGCCGGGGTAGAATTCCATATAAGGGGTCGGGTCTCCCTGCCACGCCTTGTAGTTCCAGTTGAAGATGGCGTTATCGGCTCCGTTCTCCCGGAACAGGTCTACCACGCGACGAAAGGCGGCAGCGAAAGTATCCGGAGCATAACCATTCCAGAATCCATTGAACTCAGGGCCGATGCGGATAAAGAAGGGCACTTTTGCGTCGCGCACGATCTCCGCGATGCCAATGACCAGATCGTCGAGCTCACCGGCTGCCAGATCGTCGTCCAGGCCGTCCACGGTCCCGTCGGCCAGAGTGCTGGTGAAGGTCAGTGACAGATGTGGCAGTTCGATTGAGTAGGTTTCCAGGTGCGTTCGAAGTATCTCCAGCTTTTCTTCCGGGGTGAAGCGGTTGCTTGGGGTCAGGCTCAGGTCAAGCCGGACCATGAAGGGAGCGGTCTCAACGAAGGTGTCCACATAACCATCGTGCTCTTCCGGGTTGAAGAGCGGTCCTGAGCAATGCAGTATCCGCTCGATGGAGCCGCTGCGAAGTTGCTCGAAGGTAAACGGAACAAGGGGTTCTCCGGCTGCGGTGTTTACCGCATCGGCGCTGGCCAGTTGAAACTGGTCGCCGGGAAGCAATTGCATCTCTGCCTGGTAAAATTCGCTGTCGACCTTGGCCAGGGGAATCTCGAGCAATCCGGTCGTGATATCGAAGGTGGCACCGGGTATCAGACCAGGGCTGGCTTGCTCGGCTTCGATCAGCTGGAAAAGCGGGGAGGTGTCGTTTTCCCGCTGCAAAACAACCCGTAGCGGTCCAAACCCCTCTACGTCAACGCGTGGAATCTGGAGGGAATTCATTTCAGCGAAAGGCAATGAATCGTTGTTCTGGGCATCCGCTGGATAGCCAGCCGATGGAGCGATGGATAACAATAATCCCACAGTAAGTAGATAGGTTGATTGTTTCATACGCATTCTCGTCGCATTCACGCTTTGCCCAGAAGCAGTATACCTTATCTGCGCAAAATAGCCTGCAGCCGTTGCCTGACCTGATAGCCCACCACTGCTTCGGCCAGCAGTGTCTGACAAGTCAGGCGCGCCTGCTGGCCAATTTCAGCCGCCAGTTCAGGGTGTTCTTTGATCTGACGCATCTTTACGGCAGCATCCCTGATATCCGGGTCTGCCCAGCGCTGTCCTTTCCGATACGGACCGTAATCCTGATCCAATTCTGTCAGGCGATAGTCAACCAACATTGAATTGCCTGTGTTCATGAAGTCCATATTGCCGGACCATCCGGTTGCCACGACGACCTTGCCGCGTGCCATTGCTTCAGCGATAACCAGGCCAAAACCCTCGGAGCGATGCAGCGAGACAAAACACTCTACGGAATCGATTAAGCGGTTGACATCTTCCCGGCCCAGATAGCCTTCCAGCAAGTGGATGTTTTGATGCTTTTCAGCATATGCCCGCAATTGAGCGGTAATCTCGGGTCGAATTTCGGGATTGGACAGTTTGACCAGCAGTTCTGCTGAATCATCGCCAGCAAATGCTGCAATGAAGGCCTCGACTGCGCCCATGGGGTTTTTGCGTTCTGGCACGCTGAGCATATCGGCCATGGCAAGAAAGCTGAACGCTTCAGGATTGAGACCAAATCGTGCTTTGTCCGGATTGAGACTTGCGGGAATCTCAATCGTATGCGGAATGCAGACAACGGGAACAGGAGATTTTGCCGCCACTGCGCGCTGACAGAATGTTGAGGGGACCCAGATTTCATCAAAGTGCTGGAAGCTGCTCAGCCATTCATCCGGGAATTCGGGTAATTCCCATGCCCAGAAACCAATACAGCGTCTTCCCGCGAAAAACTGATCCCCCAGGGAGTCATAGGCAACCCATGCCTGATCTGCGTTGATGTGAAACAGATTGATCGCATAGTGCAGCCGTTCCAGTGAGTTTGTTTGAGGGTCTTCACTTTGGCGGGAAATATTGCCCACATCAAAATTGATGCTTGAATGTGGCACTGCAACTGCCTGCAGTGCACGCAGCATGGAGCGCGCTGATTCGCCCACACCACTTTCCGAGCGCAGATAACCGATCACGTTGATACCGGCAGGTGAGTCTGTGGATTGAGCCTTGGCCATAGCCACAGGACGTTGTGCCAGCTCGCCTTGATAAGCTCTCTGCAGCAATCTCATTCGTATCCGATGGCGGAGGGATTTGCTCAGGAAAGGACGAACCAGATGGCGACTGGCCCAGGCTGCCTTGTACAGCATCTTGCCAAAGCTGGCAGACCAGGGGAGATTGTGGTCACCTGCAACATTTTCTGCGTCGGCGCCAGTATTGGTGCCTGGAGAGGAATTACTGGACACAGACATTTTATCGGGCCGCATTGAATCCACCAAAATGCCTGGAATACCAATCTGTTGTTCAGCATTTTCCAGGTACCAGTCAACATAGGCTTGTCTGTGCATTGATTGAATGTCGGGAAATGCCTGCTGGAGGTCTTCACGGGTACAGTACACACTCCAGGCCAGGCGGGTGATCAATGGTCGCCCGGCATCCACTTTCTCGTTCAGCAGATCAATCACAAACTGCTCACCAGCCGCAGTGCGCAGGTCGGGAATTTGCTGATCCCAATCCAGGTTCTCGCGCAGGAAGCGCCGAGCGCAATCAGGTAGCGGCAGACCGCTGCTCATCTGGGCAAAGGCGTAGGGAAATGCCGCAAACTTGTCACGTCCACTGGCATCTATCCGTTGGCTGTACAGTTTAAAAAGAGTTTGTGTTGCCGCGTTCAGATTGGAAAGCTTGAAGCGATCCTGATGTTTGCTGATGGAAGGATTTTTGCTGTCATACCCTGAATAATGGAAAAAGAACAGAGGCTCTCCGTTTACCAGGTACTTTTCCTTCTCATTTTTTTCGATGGTTCTGTGCATAAGATTCCAATAGGCGACGTTCCACCCCGGCGATCTTGCTATCAGGCTGTCGGCAAAAATTCCAGGCACAATATCCATCCATTTCTGGTCGGTAAACAAGCCGTTGGGGATATCAACCACGCACAGGCGCGACAACCTCTGTTGCCACCATGTCAGCAGTTTCTGTGCTGAAAACGAACGCCTGAGTGCCAGAAAGCCCAGGTTATAGGTTCCGCTTTGCATGATGGAGACTTCGGAAGGGTGGCCGTCATCGTGGATGAAATCAGTCAAATGAGGCGTCAATACAATGCTGGCCTGGTCAAGAGAGCTCAGCAGCGTATCACCTGATGAGAACAGCTGGATATCCGGATCAAAATAAATGACTTTGTCCAGTTTGCCGGAATCGAGTAGATGCGAGAAAACAAAGGGTTTGATTGCTGTATTCAGTTCAAGAATAGTGTACTGATAAAGCAAACGATCAAGATGAGGGATTGGCAGGGATTCAATACCTATTACTTCAAATTGCAGCTCGTCAACAGGGATGCCATCGATTGAATCACAAATGGCCACAACCCGGCGTGCGGAGGGCATGTGCTCGGCCACGCTGTGCATCAGGTTTATGGCAAAATGCAGATAATTTCTTGAAACGATGGTAAAAACACAACAATCAGACGAAAGTGACATCACTATGCAATCCAGCTTCCCTGGCTCAATACTTGGTGAACATGAGCATAAAATTAGTTGGTGGGTTTTATCAGTTTACGCAAGAGCCATAGCCGTCGCCTGCTGGAAAATTGCAAGGCTGCCAGCTCGGCCCTGGTATGGTTTAGTTCAGAGGCAAGTTCAGCAATATGGGCTTCCTCTTTGGCCAGTTGAGCATCCTTATCTGCCAGGTGCGATTCCTGCTCTGCCAGGAGGGAGTTTTTTTCTGCCAGATCAACCTCTTTCTTTCTCAGCAAGGAATCCTGTTCTGCCAAAAGTGTGTCTTTTTCTGCAAGATGAACCTCTTGTTCTCTCAGCAGAGCAGCTTGCTTTATCAGATCGGTATCCTTTGCTTCCTGCATACTTTCCAGTCGGGTCACGTGCTGCTTAAAATTTACGATTTCATTATCGCGTGCAGCCGTGATCTGCCTCAGTCCGTCAAGCTCAGTTGCCAATTCTTTGCTGTGAGCGATTGCTGCCTCTAACTGCACCTCAGCTGCGTTTCTGTTTCGGTACTGTTGCTGAACATAGCTAAGCAGCTGGTCAAAATCTTCAGCATCAAGTGCGCCGAACCATTTGGCCCGCAATTTTCTCAGCTGTTCCTGATTGCTTGCCGAAGGTGCAAATACATCGCTGCCGTCGGCCTCGTTCTTGCAGTAATACGCGGACAGGTGGCCGGTAGATACCATGTCGGCATGACGGGTCAGTTGTAACCAGAAATCCCAATCCTCGAATACTTCCAGTTCTTGATCAAAGCGGCAGTTATATTTATCGCGGGCGTCGGGTAGGCGGAACAGCACTGAGTGAATGGGCAAATAATTTTCAAACAGCAGGCGGTAACGGTCGAAGTGGCCAGTGAAGATATGTTCTGTTTGCCAGGAGTTGCCGTTTGACAGGCCCATTTCTACATCACTTCTGGCTGCTATAGCGGCAGGTGACTTTCTTAACGCATCCATCAGGCTGCTGATATGCTCTGGCGTTATCCAGTCATCATCATCCAGAAAGAGGGCAAACTCACTGTCCGCCTGCTGCAGCAACTGGTTGGCCGCAGCGGGGCGGCTGAAACCGGTGTCACTGTCGATAAAACGCACGGGGAAACCGCCTGCCGTTTTTGCTGCTTTGGGATGCCCGTTGCCGCGCGCATTGAGGAGCAGGACCTCCACGTTGGGCCAGGTCTGCAAGGCCACAGAATTCAGCGTCCGGGCCAGGCTTGCACGCCCCATGCTGCGAATCAATACCGTGACTTTGGGACAATCCTGCCGGATCGATACCAGGTTCAGCCGTTCCTGGCGTTGCAGTTCCGGTTCGGCCAGCAAATCCGGTTGACGCAATTCGTCTGCTTCCAGCAAACGATAGGCCTCGACATAGTGTATCGAGCTGCCCAGCGTGTAACTGCGAAACTGGTTCAGGCCCAGTATCAGTTCATCATAGGGAGACAGGGCAAGTTGTGAGGCGTAACAGCGTATGGCGCTGCGCTTGGCTTCCACCACGGCACTGATATCCACCAGCGTATTGACATAATGCAGCGGTGCTCCGACCTCGTACAGTGCCACCCTGACGGTTTGGCCCTGTGCATTGACGCGACGTGCCGCTTCTATCACCAGCCAGGCTGTGCTGCGGTGATCGGGGTGAATCTCGTTGATCCCCGGGCACAGCAACAGATCTGCGCCTGATGTCAGTATCGCTGCGACAGTCTTCTCGATGAGCTCTTCATGGTACTTCACGCCCCGGTCAGGTTCCCGCCACCAATGCGCCTGTCTGACTGATAAACTCTTGCCGGCTGCCTGGCTTTCTGCCTCGCGGGTGGCAGCCCCAGCCTTGCCGTGGTCGCCAAACTCGCCGGAGGTGAGGTAAATGACATCGACAGGAATTTCTTCCTGGGCGTAGGTGGCGAGCAAGCCACCACAGCCGATGGCTTCATCATCCGGATGAGGTGCAAAAACCAATACCGATCTGGCGGGAATTGAAGTGACAGCGGTATAGGGAGTTAAGTTCGTTTCCATACTTTTTAGAGGAAATGGCTGTGAGCTTGCGATGGTGGCATAGACTATATTCGATCTGCACCGGAAACTCTACACGGAAGACGCACAGACGACAGGCGGACGACACCGATCGCGCCGCGGGCAAACTCTCCAGACTCACTGCTGTTGCTGTATTTGCTGCATCAGCCCGGCAGGCAGACCCGCATCTCCCTGGCTGTAATCGCAGACCCCCTCGGGGAAGATGGCCTGTAATTGCTGCAGGTAAGGATGCATATCGATACTGCCATAAACACCAGTGGCAATCGCCTGGGTTACGCTCTGGCGGTGGCATTTGAAGACATCGGCACTTACTGCGTTCCCCGCCACTTCCCGGGATGTCTGGTAGGCGGGGTAAACCTGCATGCAGGCCCCGGCCGGTTTGCCATTCCAGGGGCCGTCCCAGACATCAGCACCGGCGGCGATGAGTTCCCCCTTGGCAGAGAAACAACTGTCACTGGCCTGGGCTGGCTTGTTGGCGACCACAGAACGTAGCGGGTACTGCCTCATATTGCTCATCCATTCATCGATCAGGGCAAAAGCTTCGGCTTGCGGATCATGAGGTATTGTGGTCATCCAGATCAGTTGATTGTCGGCGTGTCCCTGCGCCTTGATCATACGGGCGCGAGTCGAGAACGAGGCGCTGGAGTGGTGCATGTCCAGCACCGGGTCCAGATAGTGGCGCAGGTCGATAATGGGAATGTCGGCAATGCCGAGAAAGACATGGCCGGAACGATAGATCCCCTGTATGGCCGCCAGGCTACCCTGGCTGCGGGGCGCTACGGTTAAACCCTGGGAGAACGGTTTTACGGTCATGTTGTGCTCGCCCCACAGATTTATTTCCGGTGGGAAAAGCGCACCTCCGGTGAGGAACCAGAATTTCTCTGCCTGCATGGCATCCTGTGTTACCCAGCCGCCGACTTTGGCATTGAGATCGAGGAAGGTCTGGGGAGTGATCAAGCCCTGTTGCAGGGCCTGGAGCCCGTATTGTACCCCAATGTTATCCCACGGGGAGTTGGCAAAACCGGCTGCATCGCGGCCATAGAATTCCCTTAAATCATCCCAGTGTGTCCATTGTACCGAGTCGGCAACCGCCGGGGCGTAATCGACGCTCTCCAGCGCAAACTTGGGGTTATTGATCAAGGGGGTCAGTCCTCGCCAGGCGTTGGCACATTCGCTGCTGCCGCGCCAGGCCTTGAGGGCATCAGCAGGATTGCCACCACTCAATGCCTGGATGGCAACCAGGGCTGCGAAGGGGCTGCTGACGGCGGAGCTGGCATTCAGTCCTTCAATCCAGCGTCGGTTCTCCCATGTTTGCCAGAGCGGTTCATCAGCGGCGGTGGCATCAAAATAGTATTCCAGCAGTTCGCAGTCCAGTATATGAATGGTCTGGGTGACCATGTCGGGATAGGAATACAATGGAATGGCGGCATCGATGATGCCCGGGTGATTCTGGGCCAGCAGGTATTGCTGCAGGGCACCACCCGACCCGCCAATACCGACGGTATACAGGGGCTCTTCGTACAGGGCGGTGAACTGTGTCTTTACCCGCAGGGCAGTGTCTTCGGCCAACCAGATATTATAGTGATTGCTGGTATCGTTGGCGCTGGAGAACACCACGGCATAACCCTGACGCAGTTGCTCATAGCGGTCCCGGAAAATATTCCGGGTGGAAAAATTCCCTTGCTGTCTGCCGATGCCGACCCCGCCACTGAACTGATAAATCAGCCGCTTATTCCAGTAGTCCGACTCAGGAGAGTCAATGGTTTCATTCTCGCCACGCAGTACCGCAATGGCGTAGAAGAAGCGGTTGATGGTGCCGGTTTCCAGACGCACGATGAAATCGATCTGTTCACCATTGACAGTGATCTGTTCGATATCGCCGTCCGCTTCTTCCAGTGGGAAAAAATCTGTACTGCCTTTTTTGTTGTAATAGTAGCGGGCCTGGCTGGGAAACAGACAGTCCATGCTGTAGCCAATAACTGTATTGGGATCAGCCCGGTTTTCATGCACAGCATGAATCGGAATGCCATAACCCAGCTGGTTATCAGGTTCCGGCTGCACGTTGGCATTTTCCAGCCAGTCTCTGGAATTGTCGCGCCCGCACAGGAAAGGGTATTGTTTCTCGCCTGCGAACAGGGCTTCGGCAGGGCCGGTTTCACCCAGGCGAATGGGGAAGTCCCAGGTTTCCGCTGGCCGTTGCTGCAGGCGAGGGTGCTCACCGGCATAGGCCGGATAACTGCTGGTCTGCCCGGGTGGCATGGCCAGCACGAGAGTCTGTCCGGCAGCAGGTGCCGAGGGTGCTTGCTGATAGATGAGATACCCAACTACGGTGATGGCGAGGAGACCGGTCAGGGTAAGCCCCAACACCAGCCACAACAATTTCTTCCACATTATCCTGATTTCCTGGTTTGAGATTCTATAGCGTTCATGCGTGCCCAGTGCATAGAGACCTGACTGCAGGGGGGTGGATTTCAGCGCCCGGATTTCACTGGACATTCCCAGCCTGGCTGATTAGTCTCACCCCCTGCCTGGGAACAAGAATGCCATAGCTATGATACTGGCAGGGAGAGGTCAAGCGCACGTTATGAAAAATAAGAATTTGCCTGCCAACGAGTGTGGGCCCGAGCAGAAGCGGACAGATTCGTATAGCCGTACCCAAAGCCTTGGTTTGTTGTTGGGCCCTTCGCTGTTTGCGCTCACACTGTTGTTTTTTGCGCCACCAGGCCTGACCCCGGAAGCCCGGTCCGTATTGGCAATCACGCTGTGGGTGGCGACCTGGTGGATAACCGAAGCCATTCCCATTCCGGCCACCTCCTTGCTGCCTATCCTGCTGTTACCGATCACCGGTGCGCTGGACAGCGGTACGGTGACCTCAGCCTATGGCGACGATATCATTTTCCTGTTCATGGGCGGATTTTTCATTGCGACTGCCATGGAGAAGTGGAATCTGCACAAACGCATGGCGCTGGCCATCATTGCTTTTGTGGGCACCAGTACGCAGCGTATCCTGCTGGGCTTCATGATTGCCACCGGATTTCTGTCGATGTGGGTGTCCAACACGGCCTCGGTGATGATGATGGTGCCCATGGCGCTGGCCATTGCTGCCCAGGTGGCCCATGCGCTGCAGGGCAAGCCGGAAGCGGTGGACATTCCTGTCTTCGAGAAGGCTTTGATTTTTGGTGTCGGCTATGCCGGTACCATCGGCGGCATGGGTACCCTGATTGGCACTCCACCCAATATCATTCTGGCCGCCCAGGCCAGGCAACTGTTCAATGTAGAGATCACCTTTGCCAGCTGGATGCTGATTGGTGTGCCCGTTGTCATCCTGTTGTTGTTTATCACCTGGCTGTATCTTGGCCGCATCGCTTTCAGAATGAGCATCAAGGGTTTGCCCGGTGGCCGGCAGCTGATTCAGCAGGAGCGCAAAATGCTGGGTACCATTTCCTTCGAGGAGAAGGCAGTGGCGGCCGTCTTTATCTTTGCTGCGTTCATGTGGATCAGCCGCGGATTCATCTGGGCAGACATCCTGCCCGAGCTGCGTGATGGCATGATTGCAGTAACGGCCGCAGTCATGCTGTTCATGATTCCAACCCGCAGCCAGGACGATGACGGTAATAAACGCAGAATTCTGGAATGGCGGGACTCCCGTGAGATTCCATGGGGTATTCTGCTGCTGTTTGGTGGGGGTCTTGCCATTGCTGCCGGCTTCCGGGAGACAGGTCTGTCCGCCTGGATGGGTAATCAGCTGACCGTGCTGGACGGCTTGCACATGCTGGTTATCATCAGCAGTGCCACTTTGCTGATCCTGTTTCTGACCGAGATCACTTCCAACACGGCCACCGCCACGATGATTCTGCCGGTGGTGGCAGCGCTTGCCCTGGCCCTGGACATGCATCCTTTCGCCTTGATGATTCCCTGTGCCATGGCGGCCAATTGTGCCTTCATGCTGCCGGTGGGAACGCCTCCCAATGCCATCATTTTTGCCACCGACAAGTTGAAGATTGCAGAGATGATGCGGGTCGGTTTCCTGGTCAATATCCTCTCGGTGGTATTGATAGTCTTGACTGTATATTACCTGGTGCCCTGGCTGTGGGGCATTGATTTGAACACGGTGCCGCCCGGCTTCGACTTGCAGCCTTGAGTAAGGGCAACCTGGTTCAGGGCTGTCCTGGATAGTAGCTGCGCTGGGCTCTGGCCTGAACATCTTCCGGATAGAAAGGCACGACCTTGAATTCCCGGTTCACATAGCGCTGGGCCTGGTCATCAAAATGGGGTGAGGCCGGGTCGCCACTTTGCCCGCCGGCAAGCAGACTGCGAGCCTGAACCCGTTCCCCGAACTCAACTACCGCGACAAAGCTGTTGCCTGAGCTGCCATAGATACGGTTGGTGCCTGGATAGGCTCGGGCGCCAAATGAAGCCAAAGCCCCCCAGCGCGATGATGCCATACCAACCGGCAGGCTGGGTGCATCATCATTGTAGGGGTGGTTGATATCGCCGGTCAGGCGTTGATAGCGGTTGATCTCGCCCCAGGGAGTATCCCAGCGGCCGAAGGCACTCTCAAGCTGTGACAGGGTCTGGCTGAAAGCCTGCAGACGCTGTTCGGGCTCGCTGCCGCTGCCAAGCCAGTTGATCTGTTCCATCTGGCTCATAGTGGCAGGAGTATCAATCTGTTGGGCAGCCTGCATGCCATAAAAATGGGCCAGTGACATGGCGATTGAATCCACATTCACGCGCAGGTCCCAATTACGCAGGACCGTGATGGCGGGTTCCAGTTCCGGCCAGTCCGCAGCGGCTCCATCCCAGGCCTGGATCAAGCCAGCCAGCAGTTGCTCGAAACCGGGCAGATAGGGGTCATAGGCCAGCTCGATCAAGCTGTCCAAGGTCAGTTGCGAGGCATTCTGCAGCAGGGGAATGGCATGTACCGCCCGGAAGTTCTCGCTGTCGGGTGCCATGTAGGCCGGATAATCGGAGCGCACCGGGCTGAATTCACCGGCTGCAGTAAACGGGGTGGAGTTGCAGTTCTGCAGCCAGCCGCTTTGTGGATTCAGCAGGGTGATCATCTCGTCCAGGGGGTGCGGACCCTGCCAGTCGGTGGCGGGATAGCTGCCATCCACGGGTTCGGCGTAGTCGAATTGTGGATCACGCACCGGCATGAAATTACCGTGGAAATAGGCGATATTGCCCTCGGCATCGGCAAAGACCGTGTTGTTGGAAGAGTTGGTGCGGATTTCCATCATTTCCCGGAACTCTGCGTAGTTGGCCGTTTTCATGCGCAGATAGGACTGTCGCAGGGCATCGACCGGGTTCCAGTTGATCCGGGTGGCGACCCAGTTGTCATCCAGGCTGTGAGTGATCGGACCATGGTGGGTACGGTACAGCGGGAAGTTGCGTTGCCGCATGCTGTCACCCTCGCGGTAGCTGAGCGTGACCTCGCCGGTCGTTACCGGGCGCAGTTCGTCACCATAGCGGTAGCTGAGTTCGCCATTGTCATTGACTACCTGCTCGATGAATTCATCCATGAAATCGGCCCGGGTGGAGGTATGCATCCAGCCGGTGGTTTCATTGAAGCCCTGATAGATGAAGAACTGCCCCCAGGTGACTGCACCGTAGGCGTTGAGCCCTTCCTCGCTGACCACATGGGCTTCGCCGCGGAAAAAGAAACTTGTGTGCGGATTGATCAGCAGCATGGCATTGCCGGAGGCGGTCCGCGAGCCATCGATGGCAAAGCCATTGGAGCCAGCCGGTTCTGCATACAGGCTTTGCTGCAGCTGGGAGCCAGTCAGTTGTGGTGCCTGTATTGTGGGTTGCTGCTGCGGCAGGTTTGCTGCCAGGGGCAGCGAGCCGAGCCGGGAGTCGACATCGGAGTAGAACGCCTCGATGCCAGCAAGAGGTATCTGCTCGATATCGCCACCGATGGAGCCTTCAAAAAAGTAGAAGGGCATCCAGGGTTCAAAACGGCTTAGCAGGCGCGGTTGCACCTGCGGGTTGCTGAGCAGGTAATAATTGAGTCCGTCAGCAAACGCATCGCACAGTGCCTGCAGCCAATCCGGTGCGGCCGCATAGGCGGCGCGCGCTTCGTCTTCAGTCATGTACAGATGGGCGCGCAGATCACTGTACAGGGCTGACTCACCTTCGACCTCGGCCAGCCGGCCTATGGCCCAGATGTAGTTGCGTTCTACTCGTGGGAAATCATCTTCGGCCTGCGCATAAAGCAGGCCAAAGACGGCGTCGGCATCGGTCTGGGCATAGATATGCGGCACGCCGAAGTCATCCCTGATCAGAGTGACCCGCTGGGCTATTTCCTGCAGCCGTTGCAGCTCCGATCCGGTTTCAGTGCTGGACTGCGGGGCTGGCGAACAGCCGATGAACAGCAGCAATAATAAAACGGAAACGTAGCGCAGGACGGTGTCGGGGCGGGGCAGGGAGAGGGGTCTGGTCATGGGCTTAGGCTCCAACTTTTTGTTATTGGCAGTTATTGGCAGTTATGGCCAGTTATTGCTGGTCATTGCGGGCTGGTCTGGGCAGACAGCTTTTCCGTAAGCAGGTAGCTGAGTAATCCTAACGCAATAATGACGACAGCGACAGTGGCTTCCTGAGGGCGGTTCAGGGTGATGAAGGTCAGCGTCCAGATCATTATCGTGCCATAAATGAGCGGTGGCAGTGGGTACAACCAGGTGCGATAGCTTCCTTCGCCATCATGCCGGTCGGCACCCTGCTGGGCACGCAGCACGAACACACCCAGTACGGTAATCAGCGAACTCAGCCCAAGAATGAAGCCGGAAAAAACCAGCACGGACTCGAAAGTGGAGGTGGCAATGAACAGCATGGTGAGGAAGCCCTGGGTATAAATGGCTATTTGTGGCACCCCTTCGGCATTGTTGATGGACAGCAGGCGGAACAGGCGAAAATCCTCGCCGATGGTCTGCAACACCCTGGGGCCAGCAATCAGCATGGCGCTGACCGTTGAGATCAGCAGCAGGGACAGTGTGCCGCCCATCAGCATGGCACCGGTCTGGCCAAAGGTCTGTTCGGCAACGATGACGCCGATTTCCAGTTTGCCTTCCAGTATCTCCATGGGTACCGCGTACAAAAAGGTGAAATTGAGCGCCAGGTAGAGCAGCACCACGATTGCGGTGCCGGTTATCAATACAAAGGGCATGGCGCGGCCCGGGTTTTCAATTTCACCGGTGATATAGGTGGCCGCGTTCCAGCCGGTGTAGGCGTAGTTGACATAGATCAGGGCAACGGCAAAACCACTGCTGGCGATCAGCGGCGCATCGCTGCTGACCGGCAGCAGGTTGACGGTCTGGGGAGTGTCCACGAACAGCCAGGTAATGCCTACAAAGAACAGGATGAGCAGGACTTTCAGCACAGTGAACCAGTTCTGCAGGCCGCCGCTGGATTCGCGATTGCGGCCGTGCACCAGAGTGATGCCAGCGACCAGCAACAGCGCCGTAGCAGTGCGGTTGATATCGACCAGATGATCGATGGCAGACCCCATATAGGCGGCGAAGGTCATGGCGGCCAGTGCGGTGGGGGCGGCAAAGCCAACGGTAAAGGAAACCCAGCCGGAAATGAAACCGACGGCGGGATGATAGATCTGGCTGAGGAAGTTGTATTCCCCACCCGAGCGGGGCAGGCGGCTGGCCAGCTCGGCATAGGTCAGGGCACCGCACAGTGCCGCAATACCACCCACCAGCCACAATAGCAGCAGAACGAAAGTCGATTTGATATCAATGAGTTGGTAGCCGAGGCTGGTAAAAACTCCCGTGCCCACCATATTGGCGATCACCACGGCAATAGCAGTGGCAGGTTTGAACTTGCTGGCAGTGGGCATGTGCGGGCTCTGTGGTGAAGACAGCGGGACACCGGAATGGGGGGCTGCTGCCAGGAAGGGACACAGTAAACAACATTCCTTGCTGAAACAAAAGTCTCGGCAGCACAAGGGGGCAATGTTCGGTCGAGATTTTTGCTGACAGGGAAGCGGAACAGGCCTATTCTTTGCAGGGAACACGTTCCTAACTTACAAAGATAAGGAGATGATCGTGGAAAAACGCTTGAGCCGACGTTCGTTATTGCTGGGTGGCGCTGCCTTGTTTGGCGCCGGCATGTTGTCAGGTCTGCCTGGGGTTCGCCCTGGTGGCATGTCCAGAGCCTTTGCTGCCGCAGCACGCCCCGACTATATCATTCGGGCCAATACCAATGAAAATCCCTATGGTCCTTCCGAAGTTGCACTCAGGGCCATCGATGCCGCCCTGGTTGACACCAATAAATACGGTGGCATCACCAACGAGCTGAAAGCCCAGTTGGCCGAGATCGAACAGATTCCAGTCGACCACATCATGGTCGGTACCGGCTCTGGCGAGATTCTCAATATCGGTGGTCTGATTGCCAATCAGGGCTCCGGTTCGATCGTGGTACCTGACCCCACTTTCGATACCCTGCCGCGTTACGCCGAGCGCCAGGGTGTGGAAGTCATCCGCGTGCCGGTCAATGCCCGGATGGATATTGATCTGGGTGCCATAGCCAGCGCCATCAAGCCTGATACCCGCATGGTGTATCTGTGCAACCCCAATAACCCGATTCCGGCGATTATCGAGAAAAATGCGCTGCGGGATTTTGTGCTCGAAGTGGCCAGGGACCGCCTGGTATTTATCGATGAGGCTTATTACGAGTATGTGGACAACCCGGATTACAGCTCGATGCTGCAACTGGTAAGAGATGGCCACAGAAATATCATAATATCCAGAACGGCCTCCAAGATTCATGGCATAGCGGGTTTGCGCATCGGCTTTGGTTATTCCCACCCGGATACCATCAAAACCATGGAGGAGCTGCAAACAGGCAGTCTGAATATCCTGGGTCAACATGCCGCGCTGGCCAGTTACCGGGATCAGGATTTCCAGGCCTTTTCCAAGGCAAAGAACAGGGAGTCGCTGGCCATCGTGGAAACCATGTTGGCAGCCAGGGGTATCCCGCATATCAAGTCCAATACCAATTTCAGTTTCTTCAAGACCGGACGTGATATCAGTGAAGTCAGCGCCCTGATGCGCGAACAGGGTATCCTGATTGGCAGGCCTTTCCCGCCATTCCGTGACTGGGCCCGGGTCAGTATGCAGAAACCGGAAGACATGGCGTACTTTGTAACTGTTTATAACGAGTTTTTTGGATAATGTTGTTGGGGCGAATGCTGGGCATTGGCATCGCCTATTATCTGGCAGCCTGGTTTGCGATCAACTATACCGTTACGCAGAGTGGCATAGCCGTATTCTGGCCGGCCAATGCCATTCTGCTCAGCTGTCTGCTGACAGCACCCTACCGGCAGTGGCCAGCACTCGCCCTGGCGGCATTTTGTGCGGAACTGCTGATTGATACTCCTGTGTATCCATTGTGGGCCAGCGTGGCCTTTGGCTTGATCAATGTGACAGAAAGCGGTCTGGCTGCGCTGTTGACCAGGCGTGCCAGCAAATTGCCGTTTCATTTCAATCGCGTGGATCAGGTGCTGCGTTTTCTGCTCTCAGGTCCGATTCTCGCAGCCATGCTGGCGGCGATATTGGGTGCGCTGGTGTATCTGCAACTGGCACGTGATGACAGCAGCTTTCTGATTCTGTGGCGGCTCTGGTGGTTTGGTGATGCCCTGGGCTTGCTGCTGCTGACGCCGATCCTGGTAAGTTTATGGCATTTGCTGGAGAGAGGTTGGTCCAGTGTGCAGTGGCCCAGGCTGGTGGAGCTGGTGTTGCTGCTTGCGGTTGTGGCCTGGCTGGCGGCAAAGGTTTTCAGTTTTCCCGAACCGGTCTATCCGGGCTTTCGGTTGACCCCCTTTGTGTTGTTGCCCGTACTTATCTGGGTGGCGATCCGGCTGGGTGTCCTGGCCTCGGCATTGGCAGTCGCATTGATAGCTGCTGTGGCGGTGGTTGATCTGGTGCAGGTCAGCGAATCGATACCCGTGCAGGACATGCAGATATCGGTGTGGCTGGTGCAGGAATATCTGGCCGTCATGGCGATGGTTGGCGTGGGCCTGGCAGTATTGCTGGCAGAAAACAGGGAGCAGAAACGGCTTTTGCAGCAACGTGTCAGTGAACGAACTCTTTCCCTGCAGCAGGCCAATGAGGCGTTGAACCAGGCCAATCAGCGTCTGCAGCGACTGGTTGCGACGGATTACCTGACCGGGATAAGCAACCGCAGAAATTTTATCTACCAGGCTGAACGCCTGTTGCAGCGGGTGCAGACCCAGGCCGGCAATCTCTGCCTGGTCATGCTCGATCTCGATCATTTCAAACGGGTCAATGATGACTATGGCCATGAGGCTGGAGATCATGTTCTGCAGCGCTGCGCTGCCGAGGTAACAGGCTGTATCCGCCCCATGGATTTGTTCGGCCGTTATGGAGGGGAGGAGTTTTTGGTGCTGCTGCCGGATACCACACTGACTGAAGCACGGCAAATTGCGGAACGTATCCGCCTGGCAGTGAAGGACATGAAGGTGGTTTATCAGGACCAGGTGATCACGGTAACCATCAGCCTGGGGATTGCGGTATGGACTGCTGATCTATCGCTGGATGATCTCATCACCCAGGCAGACCAAGCCATGTACGCTGCCAAAAAAGCAGGGCGCGATTGTTGCAGAGTCTATGGACCGGTCATGTCTGCAAGCGATGCTGCGGCTGCAAGCGATGCCACGGCCGAATAAGTTGTTGTAGGTTCTTTATTCAGAGACTCCTCAGAACGCTCCGGCCGGACCGGGGAAGACCACGGGGCTCTGCACGCCGCGGGCAGAAATGCTGGAAACCCCGAAAAAATAATTATCAATGACGGTATTTTCCAGGGTAAATTCCGCGACATCGCCTACGGTGCGGGAATGAGTCCACTGTGGCTCTGTGGTCAGGCGCCAATGCAGACGGTAGGAAGTTGCACCAGGCACTTTTTCCCAGCGCAAGGTGGTGTCGGGGCTGACCTGGCCGCTGATGCTGACATTGGCCGGTGGTGCCGGTGCCAGGGCCAGGGAGGCGAGCGTCACGGCATTGAGTGAAGTCAGTTTGGCGGCATAAGCGAAGTCGACATGTTCGATGACATCACCGTAGGCGACACCTTCTTCGATACGGATGTCCTGATGCTGCCAGCGGTAATTCTCATTGGTTTCCATGATTCGCACTGCCGGCAACCCGATTTCGTTGAAGGGACGGTGGTGACCACCTCTGCCAAAGCGGTCCAGGCGGTAGACCATCATCACGTCCAGGTTGGGTATGTACTGGTCTGCCAGTACATCGATATAACGGGCCAGATTGCGCGAAGCCGAATCCACCTCGCCACCCTGGAAGCGCCGCTGGCGGGCTTCTTCGGTGGTTTCTGTATAACGTGTGCCTTCCGAGAACACCCGTGCTGTCGTGTTGTTGATGACACCGTTGATGCCCCGGATGTTACCGATCATGTCATTGTTGAGCACGGCGTCGATGTTCCAGCCATTGGCCTGGGCATGGGCTGCCAGAATGGCGCCACCGTTGAGCCCCTGTTCCTCGCCGGAAAGCCCGGTGTAGATGATGGAGCCGGCAAAGCGATGCCTGCTCAGCACCCTGGCTGCTTCCAGTACCCCTGCCATGCCGGAGGCATTGTCATTGGCCCCTGGCGAATCATCGGTGAAATTCATGGGATCACTGATCCGCGTATCGATATCACCACTCATCAGGGCAAAGCGATTAGGGTCTGAAGTCCCTCTTTGGATGGCCACGACATTGACGACTTCAACCGGGTCAGGAATCCGGTTGGTGCCGGCAACGATGTCGCTGACAGTAAATACCTCCAGACAATTGCCGCAGGCTGCCGAAATACGTTCAAACTCCGCCTGTATCCAGCGCCGGGCTGCGCCGATGCCGCGGGTATCCGAGACCGTGTCGGACAGTGTATGCCGGGTACCAAAACCAGCCAGGGTTTGAATATCCTGCTGAATGCGTTCGGCTGACACCGAAGCGACGATTTCATGCAGCAGCTGTTCATCAGCCTGGGTGAGAGTAGGCGTGAGGGCAGACAGGGTGGCAAGAGAGAACAGGGACAAGGAACACAATGCGGGCGGGGCAGCAGGGGACATGGGCATGACGGTGGCCTCTTGGGTTTTGCTCTACCTTAATCGAGATGACCGGCCGGATCAATATGCGCTGGCGCTGATCGACCCAGGTAAGCCGGCCAGAAAGCCAAGCAGCGTCTGCTGGTCACCGCGGCATAGAATCTGCCGTGGTTTTTGCTGACTCTGGTAGCTGTACATCGGGTCGTAGTAGTGGGTCAACAGCAGATGTATCCATTGCTGGTGCAAGTGGCAGCTGCCGTTTCTGCGCTGCTCGCCCAGCGCCTCTTCCAGGTGGTCGAGCAATTGCTGGCATAACCCGCCGCCCAGGCGTTTGCGAATGCGGGTGATGCTGCTGCGCAGATAGTCGGCGAAGTGATTGTAGGCCAGTTCGGGATCGTCCGGGTACAGCTGCTGATATTCGAGCAGCATGGCGCTGACATACTCATCCAGAATGCGTTGTTCTCTGGCGGCCAGGCTATCTTCCAGCCAGACGATGGGGGCCTGCCGAATAAGCTGCAACAGGCTCTGAGGCAGGGCGCAGCGTCCAATCAGGCGGCCTTCATCTTCCAGCAACAGGGTTTGCGCCGGTTTTTGCTGATGTTTGAGCAAGGCAATGGCAACCCGGTTTTCAAAATCGATCTGGCTGGGCTGGGGCCTGGCATGTGCGCCGAAGCTGGAACCGCGATGGTGAGCACACTGTTCCAGGTCGATGGCATTGTCCAGGGCCTGGATCAATTCCGTTTTGCCGGTCCCGGTCAGGCCAGCGACGACGATTGCCGGTTGTCTGGCCAGCCCGTGCTCCAGAGAGTCGATCAGAAAGCGTCGCAGGGCCTTGTAGCCACCCTTTACCCGGGGATAATCGATACCCTGGTCCCGCAACCACTGTTGTACCAGCTGTGAACGCAGGCCGCCGCGGAAGCAATAAAGAAACCCCTGCGGATGCTGAGTGGCGAACGCTTTCCAGCCTTCGATCCGCGCCGCCTTGACCGTGCCATTGACCAGGCTGTGTCCAAGCGAGATGGCGGCTTCCTGGCCCTGCTGCTGGTAACAGGTGCCCACTTTTTCGCGCTCGGAATCCATCAACAACGGCAGGTTGCAGGCAGTGGGGAAAGCGCCGTGGCTGAATTCGACCGGGGCGCGGACATCGAGAAGGGGTATGTCCTCCAGGAACAGGTGCCGGTAGTCGGCGGTGTCCGCACGCATTAGAGCACCTCAACCGCCAGCTGGGCATTGCCCGGTGCCATGCTGCCGATAGACTGCAGGAACTGATTCTGGTCTGCCGCCAGTTGCAGGACGCTGTCGACACAATCCGGTGATACTGCCAGCAACAAGCCACCACTGGTTTGTGGATCGCACAGCAGGTTTTTCTGCAGTTCATTCAAGGGACCTATCCTGTGTCCATAGCTGGCAAAATTGCGTCCGCTGCCGCCAGGTATGCAGTGTTCCTGCAGGTAGTACTGCACGCCGGGTAACAGGGGGATGTCGGCAAAGCGCAAGCGGGCCAACAGGCCAGCCCCATCCGCCATTTCCACCAGATGGCCAAGCAGGCCGAAACCGGTGACATCGGTCATTGCCTGCACGCCGGGGATGCGGGCCAGGGCCATGCCAAAACTGTTCAGTTGACACATCACATCCCGGGCCAGATTCTGGTCCTGTGTGCGCAGTTTTTTCTGCTTTTCTGCCGTAGTCAGAATACCTATGCCCAGGGGTTTGCTCAGCAGCAGTTCGGCTCCAGCCTGGGCGGTGTTGTTGCGCTTGAGGTGCTGACGCTGAACCTTGCCGGTCACTGCCAGTCCGAAAATGGGCTCAGGGGTGTCGATGGAGTGGCCTCCGGCCAGGGGTATGCCAGCCTGGGTACACACCAGCCTGGCCCCGGCAATGACCTTGCCGGCAACTTCTGGTGGCAGCAAATTGACTGGCCAGCCAAGAATGGCTATGGCCATGATCGGGGTAGCGCCCATGGCGTAGATGTCACTGATGGCATTGGTGGCTGCAATACGGCCAAAATCGAAGGCATCATCGACTATGGGCATGAAAAAGTCGGTGGTGCTGACAATGCCGGTATCGTCATCGATGCCGAACACGGCAGCATCGTCACGACTGCTGTTGCCAACCCAGAGGGCTGGGTGATCAGGCTTGCCTTTGTCGTTGTTGTTGTCGCTGCCGGCGAGGATCCGGTCCAGAATGGCTGGTGAGATTTTGCAGCCACAACCTGCGCCGTGGCTGTACTCGGTCAAGCGTATCGTCTTGTCGGGGTTTGCTGTCTTGCTGTCCATGATTGCTGCCTGATGTCGGGGTAAAACATTGTTCCCTGCACCGGCTGGCAGTACAGGGCAGGCTATTGTGGCAGTTTTAAGGGGGGCAGGGGAATCAGTCTGGCAGTTTTTTGCTTCCAGAGCTGATATTCCTTGTTGTTGCCCCAGCGTTTTTCCGCCCTGGCCTCCAGCATGGGAATACCGCTGATCTTGGTCAGCAGGAGTATCACAAACACAGGAGAGATCAGGGTCAGCCATTGCCAGCCCTGGAAACTGGGGGCGGCAATCAGGGCGATACCGATCCAGAGCAGGATTTCGCCGAAATAATTGGGGTGACGCGACCAGCGCCACAGACCGGTATCGATGAAGCGATGCTGGTTTTGCGCGTTGCGCCGAAAGGCCCGTTTCTGGGCGTCGGCGACGGTTTCCAGTACAAACCCCAACAGCCACACGGACAGACCCAGCCAGGCAACCAGGTCCAGTGGCTCCCGGTGGCGGGAAGTGACCGCAGCCAGGGCGGCGGCCAGGGTGATGAATATCCACAGCCCTTGCAGAGTCCAGGTCATCAGAAAGCGGCTCCAGACGGGTTTGATGTCATCAAACCGGCCATCCGAGCCATCCTTGCGCACCCGCAGAAACAGAAAGCAGCCCAGTCGCAGTGCCCACATGCAGACCAGTACGGTCAGGAGCAGGGCGCGGGCATCCGGTGCCGGGGACAGGAAATAAGCTGCTGTGATCAGGCTGATGGAGGTCAGGCTGCCGGTGAGGTCGAAAAAATGTTCTGTCTGGGCCAGATAGGCCGGAATGAAGGCCAGCCACTGAATCAGGAAAGCCAGCACAGCCGCTGCCAGGAACACAGAGACACCATTCACTTCGCTGCTGTAACGGCTGACTGGAATGGCGATGAGCAGGGCAAAGGCGATGATTGCCAGAATGATCAGAATATGTTTCCCGGTCAGGGTTTTGCGTGTTGCGTTCATGGGGTTCTCCCTGGTGCCTGGTTGCAATTGCGGAATATACGTCCGACGCACACTGATGGATTTGTCGAGGTGCTGCGGTTAATTACTGAATCTGTTCAGATGCTGTTGAATTCGCCCAGAAGGTGGCTTAGTCTTCCCTGTTTGTGACAACAAAAAGCTTACGACAACAAAAACACTTGGTATCGGTTGGAAACACCGATGCCGACATGCAGGAGATGCCGATGACCATGCAGAAAACCCCTTTACTGATGCACCGTTTGATGGAGCGGGGTGCCCAGTTGCAGCCGGAGGTTGAAGTGGTGACTGCCACCGCTGAAGGAACCCGCAGCCAGACTCTGGCGGCAACCCGTGATCGCGCCCATCAACTGGCACATGCCCTGCATGATGCCGGTATCCGGGTCGGCGACAGGGTGGCTACCTTTATGTGGAATGGGGCCCGGCATCTGGAAGCCTATCACGCGATTTCCTGCATGGGGGCGGTTCTGCATACGCTCAATATCCGTCTTTCCGACGTGGATCTGGAATACATCATCAACCATGCGGCTGATCGCATCATCATCGTTGATGCCGACCTGTTGCCCAAGCTGCTGGAGCTCAAGGGGCGGATGCCGACGGTTGAAAAAATCATTGTTGCGGCGGAACCCGGCTTTGAAAACTGGACAACGGAACTGCCGGCAGCAATTGATTATGAAGAGTTCATCAAGGACAAGCCCCAGCAATATGACTGGCCCGAGATCGATGAAAACTCGCCACTGGGACTTTGTTATACCAGCGGCACCACCGGCAAGCCCAAAGGGGTCATGTACACCCATCGGGCCAATTATCTGCATACCATCAGCATTGCCATGACCGATGTCATGGGCCTGTCCGCCACCGATACCGTCTGCGAAATCGTTCCCATGTTCCATGCCAATGCCTGGGGGCTGCCCTGGGTGGCGACCATGCTGGGCATGAAACAGGTATTTCCACATCGCTTCATGACCCCTGATCGCCTGGCCCAGTTGATCATGGATGAGGAAGTGACCATCTCGGCAGGCGTGCCCACCATCTGGCAAGGGGTGAGAATCCTGATGGAGGCCGAACCGGAACGCTTTAAATTTGACAAATTGACCCGCTTGACCTGTGGTGGCTCGGCCCCGCCGCCCTCCTTGATTGGCTGGTTCTGGGATGCGCTGGGTGTGGAAATGGTGCAGGGCTGGGGCATGACCGAAACCAGCCCGCTGGCCACGATCAGCCGCCGCGCCGGTAAACGCAAGCATTTGCAGATGTCCGATGCAGACAGGGCCGCCAACCAGGCCAAGGCCGGACTGCCGATTCCAGGACTGGAGATTGAGATAGTCGATGATCAATGGCAGCCCTTGCCTCATGATGGGGTGGCATTCGGCGAGTTGCTGATCCGTGGACCCTGGATATGCTCGGAATACTACAACGATCCCCAGCCCGAGAAATTTCATGACGGCTGGCTGGTAACCGGCGATGTGGCCCGGATCGATCCGGAAGGCTATGTCATCATTACCGATCGCTCCAAGGACCTGATCAAGTCCGGTGGGGAGTGGATATCTTCGGTCGATCTTGAGAACCATATTGTTGCCCTGCCGGGGGTTGCCCAGGCCTGCGTGGTGGCGCACCCGCATCCGCGCTGGGATGAACGTCCGGTCGCCTTGGTCATCAGTAAGCCCGGTGCCGGACTGACGGTTGAACAGGTGATTGCACATTGCGAAACCAAGTTTGCCAAATGGCAATTGCCGGATGATGTGATTTTTGTGGACAGCATTCCCCTGACGTCGACCGGCAAGATGGACAAGAAGGTGGTCAGAGCCAAACTGGATGCAGAGGGGTATACTCTGCCTGACTTGCGCTGAAACCTGATCCAGCCTCGGTGGTTTGTGCGAATAAGCTCCAGCCTGGCCCGGTTTGCCGGAGCATCAACAATTTTTACAGCAGAGAAGAGGTTTTATCATGACCATGACTGTTTCCCATGCTCGCCAAAGTCCACTGATACTGATGGTACTGGCCCTGTTTCTTGCCGCCTGCTCGGAACCGGCATCGTCACCGACGCCTCAGACGGAAGCGACTGCAACCCAGCCGTCAGCATCAGTGACACAGGAAAGCGAAGCAGAGCTGATTGCCCGGGCTCGCGGCATCCATGAGCGTGTCATCACCCTGGATACACATGCCGATATCAATACCGCCAATTTCACTGCGGACAACAATTACACCATGGACCTGGATACCCAGGTCACCTTGCCCAAGATGATCGAGGGCGGGCTGGATGTTGCCTGGTTCATCGTCTATACCGGACAGGGTGAGATGACCCCCATGGGCTATGCGCTGGCACATGACAATGCCATGGACAAGTTCATGGCCATCCATCGTCTGACCCGCGAAATAGCGCCGGATCTGATCGAAGTGGCCTACACCTCCGAGGATGTGCGCCGGATTGCTGCCAGTGGCAAGAAGGTGGCGATGATCGGTATCGAGAATGCCTACCCCATGGCGGAGGATATCCGCAATGTGCAGCATTTTTATGAGATGGGTGGCCGCTACATGTCCCTGGCGCACAATGGTCACAGCCAGTTTGCCGACTCCAATACTGGCGAAGCCAGTGGTGAGTGGCTGCACAACGGTCTCAGTGAACTGGGCCGGCAGGCTGTTGCCGAGATGAACAAATGGGGCATCATGATTGATATCTCTCACCCCTCCAAACAGGCCAATATGCAGACCATCGCCCTGTCACAGGCGCCCGTGATCGCTTCCCACTCATCCGCCCGTGCCTTGAATGACCACAGCCGCAACCTGGATGATGAAGAACTGATGGCAGTCAAGGCCAACGGTGGTGTGGTACAGGCAGTTGCGTTTCGTGCCTATATCGACTCTGCCAAGCATCAGCGCAACCGCGAAGCCCTGCTGGCCCTGCAGACCGAAATAGCGACAGACCTCGGCTTTGAACTGTTGGCGCCGGCCGCAGTTCGTGAACTTGATGAGGCCGCACGGGCTGCTTATCAGGCCAGAATGGAGCAGGTCAATGCCTTGGCTGAACCGCGTATCGAGGCTGAAGTCAACGCCGTGGCTCCGCCGGTCGATGTGGCCGATTTCGTCAACCATATCGATTATATGGTTGAACTGATGGGCCTGGAGCATGTCGGCATCAGCTCGGATTTTGACGGTGGCGGTGGTGTGGAAGGCTGGAATGATGCCTCCGAAACCTTCAATGTCACGCTGGAGCTGGTTCGTCGCGGCTATACCGAGGAGCAGATTGCCGCCTTGTGGAGTGGCAACCTTCTGCGTGTACTCGATGAAGTACAACGGGTTGCAGCACAGTTGCAGGGATAATGAGTAGTGCAGTGCATGAATTTTCAATAGTTTGAACTAGAGGATTGGGACATGAAAAAGCAATGGTTACTGGGTTCTGTCATGGCGACGGCTTTGCTTTCGGCTGCGCTTGTCGCCCAGCAGATGCCAAAAACGCCAGCACCGGCAGGTGCATCGGCTTATATCGTTTCCCCCCAGAATGGTGCGACCGTTCCGCCAACCTTCAAGGTTGTCTTCGGGCTCAATGGCATGGGTGTGGCGCCTGCGGGCGTGCAGGCAGCCAACACCGGGCATCATCATCTGCTGGTTGATGGTGAGAGTCTACCGGACTTCAACCTGCCCCTGGGTACCCAGGTAACCCACTTTGGTGGCGGGCAGACGGAAACCACTCTGAGCCTGAGTCCGGGACAACATACTTTGCAGTTGATTCTGGGTGATCATCTGCATATACCCCATGAACCGCCAGTGGTGTCGGAAATCATCCGCATTACTGTGAGTCCATGAGTCAGTGAAAAAGTAAAAAAGCCGGATAATAATAATCAGAGCGGACAGGTAAACAGCATGCATCAACAACAGACAACCGATCGGGTTGTCATCAGCGGTACCGGTCTATGGACACCGGAGAATATCGTCAGCAATGAAGAATTGGTGGAGGCGCTCAACGCCTACGCTGACCGCTTCAATGCTGAACATCAGGCCGAGATACAGGCCGGCCAGTGCGAACCCGTCGCCCGTTCCGAGGCCAGCTTCATTGAAAAGGCCAGTGGCATAAAACAGCGCTATGCCTATGTCAAAAAGGGGATTCTGGATATCGACCGGATGCGGCCGGATATCCCGCCAAGAGGCGAGGATGAACTCAGTCATCAGGCCGAGATGGCCCTGCATGCGGCCCGCAAGGCGCTGGCGGCGGCAAACCGCAAGGCTGAGGATATCGATGCCGTCATCGTCAGTTGCGCCTATACCCAGCGGGCCTACCCGGCAATAGCCATCGAAGTGCAACATGCTCTCGGCATCACCGGTTTTGGTTTCGATATGCTGGTGGCCTGTTCGGCGGCCACTTTCGCCCTGCACCGGGCGTATGAGATGGTCAGGGCGGGGAATGCCAGAGCAGTGTTGGTCATCAATCCGGAGCTGACCACGCCACAGGTCAACTTCTGTGACCGCGACAGCCATTTCATCTTTGGCGATGTGGCGACAGCCGTTATCGTCGAGCGTGCCGATACTGCAGTCAGCCCACGTTGTTTCGACATACTGGGTACTCAGGCGCAGACGGTTTATTCCAATAATATACGTTCCAATTTTGGCTATCTGTCCAGGGCTCACGATACAGCACCGTTTGCCCCGGACAATCTGTTTCATCAGGAAGGCAGGGCCGTGTTCAAGGAAGTCTGTCCCCTGGCAGCGGAACATATCAGCAGCCATATTGCTTTGCTGGGTTACACGATCAGTGATATCCGACGCTGGTGGCTGCATCAGGCCAATATCAACATGAATCTGCTGATTGTCAAAAAGCTGCTGGGCCGGCCTGCCAGTGCGGATGAGGCACCCATCGTGCTCGATCGTTATGCCAATACGGCATCGGCCGGTTCCATTATCGCGTTCACCTTGTATCAGGATGATCTGGCCCCTGGTGACCTGGGGGTCATCTGTTCTTTTGGTGCTGGCTATTCTATTGGCAGCCTGATTGTGAAAAAATGCTGACTGTTTCTATTTTATACCTGTTATTCATGTAACAACTTATTTATGCAAAAATTTAGAGGTGTCTATGTATAAGTCGAATTCCCTGCCAGTATGGGCAAGAACTGGCATTATCACAGCATTTACCCTGTCCGTTTTTTCTGCGGCACAGGCCCAGGGCGACAATCTTTCTTACGCAGATCCTGAATCTGTCGGCATGTCCTCGGCAGCGCTTGCGCGGCTGGATCCGCTGCTGCAATCGTATGTCGATTCCGGAGAGCTGGTAGGGGTGGTCAGTATGGTGGCCAGGAAAGGTGAGGTAGTCCACTTCAAGGAATTTGGCACGCTGAACAGGGACACCGGGCAGGAAATGGAAAAGGACAGCCTGTTCCGTATCTACTCGATGACCAAACCCATCACTACCGTGGCGGCAATGATGCTGTATGAGGAAGGCAAACTGCAACTGACTGATCCGGTAGCCAAGTACTTGCCCGAACTTGCCGATCTCAAGGCCATGTCAAGCGGCGGAGCCATGGTGGCTCCGGCGCGGCCAATGACGGTGCAGATGCTGATGTCCCATACCTCCGGTCTGACCTATGGTGTGTTCGGTGATACCGTGGTGGATCGTCAGTACCGCGATGCCAGTATTCTGGGCAACCAGGATCTGGCTGAAATGATCAGCCGGCTGAGCTCGATTCCCCTGCAGTACCAGCCCGGGACCCGTTTTCATTACAGTGTGTCAACCGATGTGCTGGGCCGGCTTGTCGAGGTGGTATCGGGGCAGTCACTGGATGAATTCTTCCGCACGCGGATTTTCGAACCACTGCAGATGAGGGATACGTTTTTCTCGGTGCCGGCAGACAAGCTGCCACGGTTCGGAACCAACCACAGCTATGACCCAGCCACCCAGACTCTTGAGGTGATTGACCGACCAGCAGGCAGTCAGTTTACCGGTGATGTCACCTTTTTCTCCGGCGGCGGCGGTCTGGTCAGTTCAGCGGAAGACTATATGCGTTTCAGCCAGATGATGCTCAATGGCGGTGAACTGGATGGAGTCAGGATTCTGGGCAGCAAAACCGTTGAATACATGACCCGCAATCATCTGCCTGGCATTTTCGCTGAGCCGGGTAGCGGACATGAGTTGCCGGGTTTTGCCAGGGGTACCGGTTTCGGCCTGGGTTTTGCCATACTGGAAGATCCGGCAGCAACGGGAAGTATTGGTTCCCCGGGTGAGTATTACTGGGGTGGTGCCGCAGGTACTATTTTCTGGATCGATCCGGTGGAAGAATTGATTGGCGTGGTCATGATCCAGCACATGAATGTACGTGTACCCCTGCGCAATGCCTTCAAGGCGATTACTTACGGCGCCATCACTGACTGAGTCGGCCCGGATTCCCTGTCGATCGCCTGCGCAGGTGATGTCAGCCCAGGAAACTGAAGCTGACATAGCCTGCATAGGCAGCCAACAGGAGTGCCCCTTCCAGACGGCTGAGCTTCATTCCGGTGCCTAGAAAAACCAGCAGGGCAACAGCGGCAGCAAGCATCACCCATTGATCAAATTGGAGAATGGTCGTGGTGACCGGCACCTTATCAATGAGTCCGGTAACACCAAGAATGCCCAGGATGTTGAACAGATTACTGCCCAGCACGTTGCCCACGGCAACATCGGCATGGCGGCGCAAGGCCGCCAGCACCGAGATGGTCAGTTCAGGCAAAGAGGTGCCAATAGCCACCAGAGTCAGGCCAATCAATTCATCTGGCACTCCCATGGCGACGGCAATGTTGCTGGCTCCGGTCAGCAAGATCCTTGACCCAGAGATCAACAACAGTAAACCCCCAATGATGTAAACCAGTGTGCTTGTCCAGGAGGCGGGCAGCGCAGACATTTCCTGGGCTTCAGCAGCAAGCACGGAATCGGCAGGATTGCTGATTCTCTTTTCGGTTTGATAGGTGATAAAAAAGTAGATTCCAAGCGCCAGTAAAAGCAGGCTGGCATCAAGCAAACTGATGTCGCCATCGGCAGCAACAAGCATGAACAACACGGTGGCTACCAATACGGCCAGACCATCCCTGAGCAGGGATTTTGGGCTGACCATTATGGGGGTGATCAAGGCGCAGACGCCCAGGATCAGCAGGATATTGGCGATATTACTGCCAACCACATTACCGATTGCTATGCCGGCTCGCTGATTGAGCACGGCATCGATAGAAATCGCCATTTCGGGCGCAGAGGTGCCAAAGCCAACGATGAGCAGGCCTGCAACCAGTGGGGAGACACCCAGACGGCTGGCTGCTGTCAACGCTCCCCGGATAAGTCCTTCCCCGCCTGCAGTCAACAAAGCCAAACCAAGCAAGACCAGTATCAGATTCAAGCGGCGCTCCAGAGTACAGCAAGGGGGTATCAACTCAGCGCATGGTATACCGGCTGCCGCTTATTTGTCATTACTCTGCGGCTAACTTGCTGCTAACTCTGCCGATAACGTGCCCCCAGCCAGAGGGCAATGCTGAACCAGACGATGGATACGGGCAGCATGGTCAGGGCCAGGGCTGACAGGCTGAAACCAAAAGCCGAGATGGCCGTGTAGGACCAGGCGCCGAGTTGATCCCCGACCCGGTAGACCACGGTGTCATTGAAATTCTTGGCCTTGTATTTATCGGTTCTGGCCAGCACGGTATACAGGGCCTCACGGGCGGGCCGCTGAATGGCAAAATTACTGGTCCGGCGCAGCACATCAAAGACGATGACCACAGCCAGAACCGGTGCCACCGCCAGGATGCCGAAACCGATGAAGCTGACCACCGGCAGGAAGGCCAGCGCGATACCCACGCCAAACCAGCGCAGAATGCGCCCGGTCATGAATATCTGCAGGAACAGGGTCAGGGCATTGGTGATCAGATCGCGATTGGCAAACAACTGGGTGCGTCCCACCCGGTCATCGCCAAACACCTCGTTGACGATGGCTATCTGCTGAAAATAAAGGAAAGTGGAAACAATGGTGAACATCAGCATCAGCCCGGCGATGCCCAGCAGATAAGGGGATTTGAGCACATGTGCAATCCCCTCCAGAATGCCACCCCCTATGATCTCGTTTTCTTTGCTGGCAGCCACTGCGGCCGCCTCTGCCTGGCGGTTATCGCTGGCAGTCTGGGTATCGGTCTCACCGCGCGCTGTCGCCTCATCGAGCATGCCTGCCAGTGCCAGTTTCTCCTCGCTATGTCCCAGGTAGGCAGAAACCCGGGCAGCCACTTCCAGCAGGGCGGCTGAGACCAGCAACAAGGCTACCGGCCCGAACAGCGAAGCCAGCGAGGAAGTGATGATGGAGCCGGAGAGTGCCCCGGCTGTTCCGCCAACGGCAACAATGCCGAACAGGCGTCTGCTTTGGGAGGGACGGAATATGTCATTGACGAAAGACCAGAAGACAGTGACGACAAACAGGTTGAACACACTGACCCAGATGAAAAATATCCGCCCGGCCCAGACCTCGCTGTTGCCTTCCACCAGACGGAAGAGCAGGAAGAAGCCAATCAGGTTGAGAATGAAAAAACGGTATACCAGGGGAACGAAACGCCTGCGTGGCAGCTTGCTGACCAGAGCACCATACAGGGGCTGCAGCAGGAGCATGCCGATCAGGGTGCCGCTGAACAGCCAGGCCAGGTTTTCGACACCCCCGGCGGCACCCATGTCGTCACGAATTGGTCGGATGATGTAGTAGGCGCACAGCAACAGGAAATAATACAGTCCTGAAAAGAACAGGGCGGGGCCTTCACCGGGGCGTATATCGGTGGTTCGTGCCAGCAGGCGGGTCAATGCATTGGTCATGAGCGTTCAGGCCGAATCGATCAGATCAGCCATGCGCTGTCTGGTGGCGGCATCGGGCAGGCGACCCATGGAGGCACCGATATTGTCCACCAGATAGGCCGGTCGCGCCGTGCCGGGAATGGCACAGGTAACGGCTGGATGGGAAACAATGTACTTGAGCGCAAACTGGGCCCAGCTGCTGATGCCGAATTCTGCTGCCCAGTCCGGTATCGGCTGGTCACCAAAGGCATCGAAAACGCGGCCGCGACCAAAGGGTAGATTGGTTTGTACCGCCACGCCACGGTCCAGCGCCAGCGGCAATATCCGTTCCTCGGCGCCACGGTTGTCGATGGCATAGTCGATCTGGATGAAATCCATCTCGGTGCTGGCCAGGATGCGTTCGAAGTCGTCGTATTGGCGATCCGAGGAGGTGGTCATGCCATAGTAGCGGATTCTGCCAGCCTGCTTCATCTCGCGCAGTATCGGCAGCATCTGTTCGACCCCGCCCAGATTATGTACCTGCAACAGGTCGATGCGATCGGTGCGCAGGCGCTGGAAGGAGCGTTCTATTTCTGCCAGACCGGCCGCAACGCTTTGTCGTCCACTACCTACTTTGGTACACAGGAACAGTTGATCCCGGTTGCCGGCTTCGGCGACCAGATTGCCCACCACTGTTTCCGCATTGCCGTAGGAGGGGGCGGTATCGATCATGGTGCCACCCGTGCCGGGCAGATTACGAATGACCTCCCGTAAAGGGGCAAGCTCCTCTTCGGTGGCGGCCACATCATAGCGTCTGGCGGTGCCGATGCCGATCAGGGGGACGTGTTCACCGGAGGAAGGGATGGCTTTGGTCAGCAAGCCTGCGGGTGTATTTTGTGCCAGCAACTGTCCCGGCAGCATCAGGCCCGGCAACATCAGGCCGGTGCCGAGGCCAAGCCCCAGTTGCAGCAGTTCACGGCGACCCAGTGCGGGGGGATGGTTTTTCATGTATTACGCTCCTTTATAATGCTGTTAGCGAAGTGTCAATACGCGTTGCAAAGCGTTAATACGTGTTGCCGGGGAAAACCTGTCGAGCAGTGGAAAAATTGCGCAACAAGCCTTTATAACCAGCCTTTGCGCTTGAAGAAAATATAGGGCGCTATGCCGGAGAGCAACATCAGGCCAAGTGCCCAGGGGTAACCCAGTTGCCACTCCAATTCCGGCATCAACCGGAAATTCATGCCATAGATGCTGGCAATCATGGTCGGTGGCAGAAAGACGACGGCCGCTATCGAGAAAATCTTGATGATCTGGTTCTGTTCGATATTGATGAAACCCTGGGCTGCATCCATCAGGAAGTTGATCTTGTCGAAAACGAAACTGTTATGGGGCAGCAGAGACTCGATATCGCGCAACAGCTCACGCGCGGTGTCGGCATGTTCGGCGGACAGTTTGCCATGACGCAGCAGGAAGGTGATGGCCCGCTGGGTATCCATCAGGCAAAGCCTGACCTTGCCGTTGGTATCCTCGTGCCGGGCCAGCTCATCGATGGCATCTTCGATGGGTTCGTCGTTTTCTTCCAGTACCTGGTTGCTGGTGTACTCCAGCCCGGTATAAACCTCTTCCAGCGTGTCCGCCAGGTCATCGATCTTGATTTCGAACAGGGCCAGCAGGATGGAGGCAGCATCCTGGGCCAGACCAGGCCGGTGCCGGGCACGCATGCGCAGCAGGCGAAAGGCTGGAATCTCTCTTTCCCGCAGGGTGACCAGTTGGTTGTCATTGAAGGTGAAGGCTACCGTGGTATTGCGGGGACGGTCGTCGACCTTGTGCAGGAACAGGGAGTGGATATGCAGGCCGGCCTCGTCCTGATAAGAACGGGCGCTGGCCTCGATTTCTTCGACATCGCCGGTTTCCGGCAGGGGCAGGCGATGCTGGGTCTCTATCAAGGCCCGTTCCTCATCCGTGGGGTCAACCAGGTCCAGCCACAGGGCATTGCTCAGCTGATGTGGCTTGTCATCCTGGGCAGCAACCAGGCATTTGTCCTTGTTCAATTCATAGATTGTCAGCATCGCTGGAGCCTGTCTGCTTGCGTTAGGGTTGATATGCCTGAATGCATCTTAAAGGTATTTGTCGGTCACAGCACCCTCGGATGCGGAGGCAACGGTTTTTGCATACTTGGCCAGTACGCCTCGCGTATAACGCGGTGACGGTTTCTGCCAGCGGGCCAGACGGGCCTCTATCTCTTGGTCACTGAGATGCAGGGTGACTTCTGCGTTTTCGGCATCGATCGTGATGCGGTCGCCGTTTTCGACGATGGCGATAGGTCCGCCTTCAAATGCCTCCGGGGTGACATGTCCCACAACAAAGCCATGGCTGCCACCGGAAAAGCGTCCATCGGTAATCAAGGCGACATCCTGCCCCAGCCCCTTGCCCATGATGGCAGAAGTCGGGCTCAGCATTTCCCGCATGCCGGGACCACCCCTGGGGCCTTCGTAGCGGATGATCAGCACATCACCCTTGACCACGGTGCCGTCGAGAATCCCCTTCAGGGTGTCCTCCTCGGAATGGAATACACGGGCGGTGCCGGTAAAGGTCAAGCCTTCCTTGCCGGTGATCTTGGCGACAGCGCCCTCCGGTGCCAGATTGCCGCGCAGAATGACCAGGTGGCTGTCCTTTTTGATGGGCTTGTCGAAACTTGCAATGATTTCCTGACCGACCGGATAGGGTTCAACATCAGCAAGGTTTTCGGCCAGGGTCTTGCCGGTGACGGTCAGGCAGCTGCCATCGAGCAGGCCCCGGTCCAGCATCATTTTCATCAGGGGCTGGATGCCACCAATCCGGATCAGTTCAGACATCAGGAAGCGACCGCTGGGACGCAGGTCGGCCAGCATTGGGGTGCTCTTGCCGAGGCGGGTGAAATCATCCAGGCCCAGTTCAATACCGATGCTGTGCGCCATCGCTATCAGGTGCAGCACGGCATTGGTGGAGCCACCGAGCGCAATGACTACGCGGATGGCATTTTCAAAGGCGGCCTTGCTCATGATATCCGAGGGTTTGATATCCTGACGGATCAGATTCATGATGGCCTCGCCGGCGCGCAGGCAATCCTCTGTTTTCTCCTCGGAGATGGCATCCTGGGCAGAACTGTTGGGCAGGCTCATGCCCAGGGCTTCTATGGCAGAGGCCATGGTGTTGGCGGTATACATGCCACCGCAGGAACCGGGGCCAGGTATCGCAGTTTCCTCGATGTCTTTCAGCTCGATGTCCGACACCGAGCCATTGGCATGACCACCGACCGCTTCAAAGACAGAAATGATATCCGTGTGGTTCTTGCCGGGCTGGATGGTGCCACCATAAATGAACAGGGAAGGCCGGTTGAGGCGGGCCATGCCTATCAGGCAGCCAGGCATGTTCTTGTCACAACCGCCAATGGTGATGATGCCATCATGACCCATGCAGCCGGATACGGCTTCGATGGAATCGGCTATGATCTCCCGTGAAACCAGTGAGTATTTCATGCCTTCGGTGCCCATGGAGATACCGTCGGAAATGGTGATGGTATTGTAGATCACTCCCTTGCCACTGGCGGCATCCACCCCGCGGTTGACCTCCTCGGCCAGCTTGTTGATGTGCATGTTGCACGGAGTCACCATGCTCCAGGTGGAGGCTATGCCTATCTGCGGCTTCTGGAAATCGGCCTGGGTGAAGCCGACCGCGTGCAGCATGGCACGGCTGGGGGCATGTTCTACGCCATCGACGACCTGGCTGGAAAATTTACGTGTGTTTTTATCGGTCATTTTATCGGTCATTAAGGTAATCCGCGGTCTGCAGGGCAGTTTCAATATCAGTTACAGCGCCGGAACTATACACCAAACCCCATGTTATCTCCAGATTTCCGCATTACGCACATAAGCTGACACGCCTGCTTGCCGTCTTGTCGTGTTTACCCGTGCCTGCGCATGGTTTTTCCCCGGAAGCTCGGTTAACATCGGGCCAAATTGATCAACAGGGGTGGGGTGTACTATGTTCAGAACGTTGTATGGGGTGGTGTTTGTCATGGCATGTATTCTGGGACAGGCTGTCCTGGCTGCCGAGAACGAGAATAGTGGAGAGTCGCTTTACACACAGTATTGTGCCGTCTGTCATGCCAATCCGACCGATGTCAGAACGCCACCACGGGCGGCCTTGTCCGGGTATACCGCCAACAGCATCTACCATGCCTTGACCCAAGGCATCATGCAGCCGCAAGGCAGTGCCATGACTGATGGGCAGAAAATCCTGCTGGCAGAGTTTCTCTCCGGGGGCAGCTATGATGTCAGTCTTACCGGTGCGCTGAGCAGCTGTACGCAGCCCATGCCGGTTTATGATCTAAGCCTGAGCAGCAACTGGAACGGCTGGGGCAATGGCCTGAACAATCAGCGTTATCAGTCCTCAGCCGGTACTGCAATCACTCTGGATAACATCGATCAACTGGAACTGGCCTGGGCGTTCGGTCTGGAAGGGGCCTCGGCAGCAAGGGCCCAGCCTTCAGTGGTGGGCAGTGTCATGTTGATGGGCAGTCCCAGCGGCACGGTCTATGCCCTGGACATTGACAGTGGCTGTCTGCACTGGTCGTTCCCTGCTGCCAGCGAGGTGCGTACAGCCGTCACCGTGGCCTATTCAGCAACGCAGGATCGCCATCTGGCGGTATTCGCCGATACCGGCAATCGAGTCTATGTGCTGGATGCCCGCAGCGGTGAACGCCTGTGGAGTGACCGGGTGGATCCCAATCCCTATGCCCGCAGTACCGGTTCACCAGTGGTGTACCAGGAACGTATCTTTGTGCCGGTATCCTCGGCCGAGGTCAGTGCTGCTGGCCGGCCGGATCATGTCTGCTGTACTTTTCGGGGAAATGTGGCCGCGTATGAGCTGAACAGCGGCGAGAAACTCTGGCATACCTATATCATGGAGGAGGCCAGGGAGGTGGGCACAAACAGTGCCGGCAATCCCATTCTGGCCCCTTCCGGAGCGCCGATCTGGCAGGCTCCCACCATCGATCCCGAGCGCAACCGGATTTATGTCGGCACCGGACAGAACTATACCCGGCCGACCAGTGCCACCAGTGATTCCGTCATCGCCTTCAATATGGACACCGGCAACATGGATTGGGTATTCCAGAGCACAGCACAGGATGCCTTCACCATGGCCTGTACCCTGAGCCGTGGCACACCCCATCCGAACTGTCCCCAGGCCGGCCCCGACGTGGATATAGGGGCCCCTGTCCTGAAGGCCACACTGTCTGACGGGCGCGATATTCTTGTTGCCGGTACCAAGGGGGCGGTGGTGTATGGCTTGGACCCGGATAATGAGGGCGCCGTATTATGGCAGACCTCGATTGGCAAGGGCGGAGCGCTGGGCGGGGTCCACTGGGGCATGAGCTTTGTCGGGGATACCCTGTTCGTGCCGGTATCCGACCGGACCGGTATCAGTGATGAAGGGCCGACCCGTCAACCCGGGCTGCATGCCATTGACATGAAGACAGGTGAGCGCACCTGGTATGCCGAACCGGTACTGCGCTGCGCCGAAGGTCAAAGAGGCTGCATGGAGGCCTATTCCGCCCCGGCGACGGCCTCGGATGATTTTGTGGTCAGTGGCAGCCTGAATGGACATCTGTTTGTGCATGAGCAGAAGACCGGTGCTATCATCTGGGAATACGACAGCCTGCAGGATTATGCAACGATCAATGGTGTGGCAGCCAAAGGTGGCGCTTTTGATGCCACCGGGCCGGTACTCAGCGGCAGATATATGATAGTCAGTTCAGGTTACGCCACCTTTGGTCAATTGCCAGGCAATGTGGTATTGGTTTTCAGACTGAAACAATAAATTTGGGCGGAGAGATGAACACCGCTCAAGCTCAGTTCCGTATTGGGAGAAAAAAATGAAACAAGAACAGTGCAAGCTTGGGACGATGACTGTGTTGAAGTGGGGTCTGGGCCTTGGCCTGAGCCTGGGTTTGGTTGCCTGTGGTCAGCAGGAGTCTGCCCAGCCCCCAGCTGCGGATCAAGCGGCAGTCAGCGCACCGGCAGTGGCCGATTTCGGGGCTCATGTTGATGCAGCGCGCCTGGTGGCCGCCGATGCCGATGCGGGCAGCTGGATGTCAACCGGGCGTGATTACAACGAACAGCGTTTCAGCCCACTGAACCAGATCACTACGGAAAATGTCACCGGACTGGGCCTGGCCTGGTTTGCCGATATTGATACCAGTCGTGGCCAGGAAGCCACGCCCATTGTTGTCGATGGTGCGCTTTATGTGAGCACGGCCTGGAGCATGGTCAAGGCCTTCAATGCGCTCACGGGCGAGCTGCTCTGGGAATATGATCCCGAGGTGCCGCGGGCAAAAGGTGTGGATGCCTGCTGTGATGTGGTCAACCGCGGCGTTGCCGTTTGGGATGGCAAGGTGTTTGTCGGCACCATCGATGGTCGGCTGATTGCACTTGACTCCAAAACCGGTGCCGAACTTTGGGACGTGTTGACGGTCAACCCGGATTTGCCCTATACGATTACCGGTGCTCCGCGTGTCATCAAGGGCAATGTGCTGATCGGCAACGGGGGCGCCGAGTATGGTGTCCGCGGCTATGTCACTGCCTATGATGCCAATACGGGGGAACAGGCATGGCGCTTCTATACCATTCCCGGCAACCCGGCTGACGGCTTCGAGCAACCCGAACTGGAATGGGCCGCCGAGACCTGGAACGGAGAATGGTGGTTGCAAGGTGGTGGAGGCACGGTGTGGGATGCCATGGCCTATGACCCCGAGCTGAATCTGCTGTATCTGGGCGTGGGTAATGGCTCGCCCTGGAATCAGTCTCTGCGCAGCCCGGGCGGCGGCGACAATCTTTTCCTGACTGCCATTGTGGCGATCAATCCGGATGATGGCAGCTATGTCTGGCATTATCAGACCACGCCGGGTGAGACCTGGGACTATACCGCAACCCAGCAGATCATCGTTGCTGAGATCGCCATCGGTGGGCAGCAGCGCAAGGTGGTCATGCAGGCTCCCAAGAACGGTTTCTTCTATGTACTGGATGCGGCTACCGGCCGCCTGATATCCGCAGAAAACTTTGTTCCGGTGAACTGGGCCAGCCATATCGACCTGGAAACCGGGCGGCCGGTGGAGATGCCGGGGGCCCGCTATGATGAGATCGGCGTGCCCGCCATCATCCAGCCCGGTCCACAGGGAGGTCACAACTGGCATCCAATGTCATACAGCCAACGCACCGGGCTGGTGTATATTCCGGCGCGCGAACAGTACATGGGTTATGTGCCGGAGACCGACTTCATCCGTTCCGAGCGCGGCTGGAATACGGGTACTGATTTTGCGGCAGGTGGTGCGTTGGTGCGCTCAGCCGGTGCGAATGTCCCGGATCGCAAATCCTATCTGATGGCCTGGGATCCGGTGCGTCAACAGGAAGTCTGGCGGGTTGACCGACAGGTGGCTGCCTCTTCGGCAGGTGTGTTGAGCACGGCGGGCGGCCTGGTTTTTCAGGGCAATGCAGTCGGTGAACTGGTGGCGTATCGCGATGATACCGGTGAGCGTCTGTGGGCAGCGCTCACTCAGGCAGTGACGGTGGCGGCACCGATGACCTACAGCATCGATGGCCAGCAATACCTGGCCGTACTCACCGGCTCCAGTTCCTTGCCTGAAACAGGTCCCGGCGCCATCGGTCGGACCACAACGGCCTCGACCAACAATTCCCGCCTGCTGGTTTTCCGCCAGGGCGGCACGGCAAGACTGCCAACTGCGATCATTCAGGAACAAACTGATGCCGGGCAGCGGGTGTTGAATCCTCCGCAGACAAACGCCTCTCATGAAACCATTGCTCAGGGCGAGCAGGTATATGGTCGGCTGTGCAGTGTTTGTCATGGTCCTGCTGCCGTCAATAACGGTGCTGCCGGCAGTTTCCCCGACTTGCGCTACAGCCCCAGACTGGCCACGCCAGAGCAGTGGGCAGCGGTAGTGATCTCCGGAGAACTTGAATCCGGCGGCATGGTGTCTTTCGCCAATGTGCTGGGTGAAGGAGATGCCGAAGCCATCAGGGCCTATGTCATTACCCAGGCTATTGCTGCCCAGGAAGCGCAATAATCTGTTGAAGACATGATGTCCGAAAACGGCCAGAATTGAGCAGCAGTTGTGTTATGGTGGCTTCCACGATTTCCGGCAAAAACGGAGTGGAAGCCCTTGCTGCTCGATCCTCAAATCTATGAACAGGTCAGACAGCGCCGCGACCCGCATTTCGATGGGAAAATCTTTATTGCAGTGCTGACCACCGGGATTTACTGTCGTCCGATATGTCCGGTACGCGTCCCCCTGCAGAAAAACATCCAGATCTACAACAGCGCCGCGGCCGCCGCCGAGGCCGGGTTTCGGCCCTGCCTGCGTTGTCGTCCGGAATCGGCCCCTGGCACAACTGCCAACCCGGGTGCAGATGCCATCGTCAACAAGGCACTGGCCCTGATTGGCAAAGGTGCCCCTGGAGATACCAATATGGCAGAGCTGGCCAGGTTCTGCCAGATCAGCAGTCGGCAGCTGCACCGGCTCTTCCAGCGACATGTGGGTGCCTCGCCGACATCCATTGCTCATACCCGCCGCCTGCACTTCGCCAAGAAACTGATCGACGAGACTTCTCTGGACATGAGCGATATTTGTTACGCTGCCGGTTTTAATTCGGTGCGGCGTTTCAACAGTGTCATCAAGAACACCTGGCAGAGAAGCCCCATGCAACTGCGCAAGGCAGCCCGGCAGTCAGGCAGCAAGGACTCCAGTGCTGATGACTGCCTTGGTTTGAGTCTGAGCTATCGGCCGCCATTCGACTGGAGGGCCATGCTTGAGTTCCTGGCGTATCGTGCAATTCCCGGTGTGGAATCCGTGAATCCGGCAAGCGGTGAGTACGCCCGCACTGTTGCAATGGCGGATGTCACTGGCGTGATTCGGGTCTGTTTCCACCCTCACGAGCATCATCTGAGGCTTGAGTTCAACACGGAACTGGCGCCTCATCTGTTCAGTATCGTGCAAGGGGTCAGACAGATGTTTGATCTGGATGCCTGTAGTGATGAGATAGAGCAGCATTTGTCCCACGATGAACAGTTGAAGCTCATTACCAGCCGTTATCCGGGGATCAGGGTGCCAGGGGCCTGGGAGGGGTTCGAGGTCGCAGTAAGAGCCATTCTGGGACAACAGGTTTCCGTCAGGGCTGCCACCACCCTTGTGTCCAGACTGGTGCAACGATTGGGCAAGCCCTTGAGCCAGACCTTGCATGAGCCTGCTGCGTCATCATTGGCTCTGCTTTTTCCCACACCCGCAGTACTTGCGTCGGCAAACATGAATGGCCTGGGGATCACCGGCACCCGCGTTGCTGCCATACAATCATTGGCCAGACATCTGCATGACGGAGACATCAGGCTGGACGGCAGCATGCCCGACCCGGAAGTCAAACAGCGGCTGTGCCGTATTACGGGTATTGGTGCCTGGACGGCTGATTATATTGCCCTGCGGGCATTGCATGATCCCGATGCCCTGCCGGCCGCCGATCTGATTCTGCTCCGTAGCGCAGGGGGTGGGGAGCCGCTGAGCCCGGCACAACTGCAGGCAAGAGCCAGTACATGGCGTCCCTGGCGGGCGTATGCTGTGCTCAGTCTTTGGCATGATTACAGTAAAATGCTCAGTCATGAGCGTGACAAACAGGAGCCGGTCTGATGAAAACCGTGTATTACACCTATATGGAATCCCCGATAGGCAATCTTTTGCTGGCCGGTGATGGCCAGGCACTCAATGTCCTGGGTTTCCCCACTGGCAAGGCAGTGCGCAAGCATCAACCGGACTGGCTGCGTCGCAATGAGATGTTCAGACGGGAAAAGGATCAACTGAGCGCCTATTTTGCCGGTGAGCTACAGCAGTTTGATTTGCCGCTGGCACCCCAGGGCACGGCTTTCCAACAGCTGGTCTGGCAGCAGCTGCAGCGCATTCCCTATGGAGAGACCCGCAGCTATGGAGAGATTGCCAACAGCATTGGTCAACCCAGGGCCAGTCGGGCAGTGGGCGCAGCCAATGGCCTCAACCCGATTCCCATCATCATTCCCTGCCACCGGGTTATTGGCAGTACCGGCAAGCTGGTTGGTTTTGGCGGCGGTCTGGAGACCAAGGAGCATTTGTTGTCACTGGAACAAGCCGCACTGCCTTTTCAATTGGCCTGAATTGCCTAATGCTGACCGTCGCCTAAGCCTCGGGACTGCGATAGACTTGCACAGTCCTGATATACCCTTGAATGATGAGAGTAAAACATGAACAGACAGTTGAAGAAAATATTGCTGGTGGCCATGCTGCTTGGTATAGCCGGCACCCTGCAGGCCGCAGAATTGCGCCTGGTTCGTTTCGGTGCCATTGGCGCCGAAAAGCCGGGCATTCTCGATACAGCCGGGCGTTTGCATGATGTGTCGAGCGTAGTGCCCGACTGGACACCCGAGCAACTGACCGAGGACAATCTTGATCGAATCGCCGCACTGGATCTGAATGATTTCCCGGTAGTTGCGGGCAATCCCCGGCTTGGAGTGCCGCTGAGCGGCATCGGCAAGATCATTGCGGTCGGCTTCAATTATGTCAATCATGCTGCGGAAATGGCTACCGAGTTACCTACCGAGCCATTGATTTTCATGAAGGCCATCACTGCCCTTTCCGGCCCCTTTGATCCGGTCATCAAACCCCGTGGGGGTGATCGTCTGGATTATGAATCCGAGCTGGTTGTTGTGATCGGCCGCCATGCCCGCTATGTTGCCGAAGCAGAGGCCTTCGACTACATAGCGGGTTATACAGTGGGGCATGATGTGTCGGAGCGGGCGTTCCAAAGAGACCGGGGCGGCCAGTTCGTCAAGGGCAAGAGTGCCGATACCTTTGCCCCGGTAGGGCCTTACCTGGTCAGCCGGGATGCTGTCAAAAATGTGCAGAACCTGGCCATCTGGTCCGAGGTCAACGGGCAGATGAGACAGCAGGGCAATACTGCCGACATGGTCTTTGGGGTGGCGCATCTGGTCAGTTACATCAGTCAGTTCATGAGCCTGAGCCCGGGCGATCTGATTTTTACCGGAACGCCGGCGGGTGTTGGTGACGGGATGGTGCCACCGCAATACCTGCGTCCCGGAGATGTGGTGCGGCTTGGCATCGAAGGGCTTGGAGAGCAGCGGCAGACCATTGCGCCTTCGCCCTGACAGCGGGCAGGGGCGAGGACAGGGACGAGATGTCCCTGTACGGATAATACTGGTATCCCGCGATCAGCAGAGTTATAAAGAGCGTGAATTCACTCCCAAGGAGGCTGTCATGAAGCCTGGTTTCTTGCATATTGGCCCAATCCTCTTGTTGCTGCCTCTTGCCGGCATGGCGGCAGAGCCAGCCTGGACACCGCCGCTGAATGAATTCGGCCAGCCGGATCTGCAGGGACTCTGGTCAATTGCCACCCAAACCGATCTGGAACGGGCGGAACGATTCGGCGGCAAGCTGGTCATTACCGCTGATGAGGCGGCGATAATCGAAAGTCGGGTCGCGGCCCGCAATGCGGCCAGCAATCAACCCAGTGACCCGAATCGGGAAGCGCCCGAGGCTGGCAACAATGTGGGCGGCTACAACACCTTCTGGATGGATCCGGGAGACAGGCTTGCTGTAGTCAATGGCGAGATACGGACCTCCATCATCGTCGATCCGGCCAATGGCCAGTTACCCTACAGCGAACAGGGCAGGGAAAATCTGCGCCAAGCCATGATCCGGCGACAATCCTATGACGGGCCGGAAGTGCGCCCCCTGGGCGAGCGCTGTGTTGTCGGTTTTGGCTCAACCGCAGGCCCGCCCAAATTGCCGGTGCTGTACAACAACAACTCGCAGATCATCCAGAGCAAAGACTATGTCGTGCTGTTGGCAGAGATGAACCATGATGCCAGGATCATCCGGCTCAACGACAGCCATCAGAACCCGCCGTTCAACCCCTGGCTGGGTGATTCCATCGGCCATTACGAAGGCAATACCCTGGTAGTGGAAACCACCAATTTTCATCCGCAGCAAAGCATGCGTTCCTCGCTTGACCATCGCTTCTACGGGGCGGCGGACATGCAGGTGACCGAGCGTTTTACCCGTGTCAGTGACGATGTCATTCTCTATCAGTTCACCGTGAATGACCCGGAAAACTATACCCAGCCCTGGAGTGGGGAGTTGCCCATGAACCGGTCCGGAGAAAGACTTTTTGAATACGCCTGCCATGAAGGCAATTATGCCCTGCCGGGAATTCTGGCCGGTGCCAGGGTGGCCGAAAAGGACGAATCAGAGGCACGCTGACGGCAGTATTTTCCTGTAAGAGGATTCATGTTCCCCGAAAAAATACGCACGGGCTTCAGCCTGTTGCGCCAGGCTTTGCTTGGCAATTCAAGCATCAACTATACCGAAGGCTCCATTGCCAGGGCCACGTTTCTGCTGGCTGTGCCGATGATTCTGGAAATGGCCATGGAATCGGTTTTTGCCATTGTCGATATATTCTTCGTGGCGGGACTGGGCACAGAGGCTGTCGCCACAGTAGGGCTGACCGAAGCAGTGATTACTCTGTTGTATGCCCTGGCCATTGGGCTCAGCATGGGCACGACGGCACTGGTTGCCCGCCGGATTGGCGAGAACCGGCCAGAGGCTGCCGCAGTGGTGGCAGGGCAGGCGATCTGGGTGGGGCTCGCTGTCGCCCTGGTCGTGGGAGTTATTGGACTTTTTCATGCTGCCGATATTCTGCGCCTGATGGGGGCAGACACTGCCGTCATTGCTGCCGGGACAAACTACACGACCATCATGCTGGGCGGCAGTTTTACCATTGTCTTTCTGTTTCTCAACAATGCCATCTTTCGTGGCGCCGGTGATGCCAGCATTGCCATGCGCTCGCTGGTTCTGGCCAACAGCATCAATATCGTGCTCGATCCCTGCCTGATTTATGGCTGGGGCGTCTTCCCTGAAATGGGCGTGACCGGGGCAGCGGTGGCAACCAATATTGGCCGAGGTGTCGGGGTGCTGTACCAACTGTATTATCTGTGCGCCAGCAACCGCCGGATTCAACTGCATTGGCATGACCTGCGCGCCCGGGTGCAGGTGATTGTCAGCCTGTGCAGAATTTCAGCCGGAGGAATTGCCCAGTTTCTGATTGCCACCGCCAGCTGGGTCTTTCTGATGCGTCTGGTGTCCCAGTTTGGCAGCGATGCCATTGCCGGGTATACCATTGCGGTCAGAATCATCATGTTTGTCATTCTGCCAGCCTGGGGCCTGAGCAATGCCGTGGCCACCCTGGTCGGCCAGAATCTGGGTGCCGGCAAGCTTGAGCGTGCCGAGAGCACGGTCTGGCAGATAGGCAAGTATAATCTGGCCTATATGGCCCTGGCAGCTGTGCTGATTCTGATTGCGCCGCAGTGGGTGATGGAGTTTTTTACCAGCGAACTGTCAGTCATCAGCAATGGCATACAAGGTTTGCAGATCATGGCTTACGGCTTTGTGGCCATGGCCATTGGCATGGTGGTGGTGCAGGCCTTCAATGGGGCTGGCGACACCATGACTCCAACCTGGATCAATGGTTTCTGTTTCTGGCTGGTACAGATTCCGCTGGCCTATGCCCTGACCATGCTGGCCGGGTGGGGGCCAGAGGGCGTTTTCTGGTCCATCTTTACAGCAGAGACACTGATGAGTATTGTAGGCGTCGCGCTATTCATGCGCGGTCGCTGGAAATATCAGGCCGTCTGAATTGAGCGTACCAACACGATTTTGAATCAAGCAAGGCAGTAAAAACACATGCAGAGCAGTCAGCAACACATCATCATGAACATCGTGCACTGGCTGCAGGCCGGCAAGCCGGTCTGGTTGTGTACCATTACCAGGACCTGGGGCTCTTCGCCGCGTCCGGTTGGTGCCATGATGGCCTGTACCCTGGATGGGGAGCTGGCGGGTTCGATTTCCGGCGGCTGTATTGAAGAGGATTTTCTGCAGCAGCTGCGTGATGGCAGCCTGAAACAGGATTATGACGCCCAGGGTGGGAAACCGATGCTGGTCAAATACGGTATCAGTGCCGAAGAGGCCGCCCGTCTGCGCCTGCCTTGTGGCGGACAGCTGCATGTCTTGCTGGAATATATTCAACCGCTGGCCTCAAACCTTGAGGTGTTTGTCAGTTTGCAGAATGCGCTGGATAATCATCGCCGGGTCAGCCGAGTGCTGGAGCTGTCTTCCGGAGCCATCAGTTGGCGCGACAGTGCCGCGGATGAGGCAGTGCTGATCAGTGATGAGCAACTGATTCACGGTCTCAGCCCACAGTACCGCTTGTTGCTGCTGGGTGCAGGCGATGTGGCAAGGTACGTGGCCGAGATGGCCATTGCACTGGATTATGAGGTGACCCTGTGTGATCCACGCCCGGCTTATCTGGAGAACTGGCATGTCGATGGGGTGCAGTTAAGTGCAGAGTTGCCCGATGATCTGGTGCGCGAACGCTTCAGCAACCCCTACAGCGGCATCATCGCCCTGGCCCATGATCCTAGAGTGGACGACATGGCGCTGATGGAAGCTCTGCAAACGGATGCGTTTTATGTGGGGGCAATGGGTTCGGTCAAAACCTCGGCCAACCGGCGCTTGCGCCTGCCTGAACTGGGCTTGAGTACAGAGCAGATTGAGCGCCTGCATGCGCCGATAGGGTTTGCCATCGGCAGCAAAACTCCGGCGGAAATTGCTATTTCCGTCATGGCAGAGGTGACGGCGGTCAGGCACGGTTGTCGCTGAGGATTTGCGTAGCTGTTGCCGCGCAGGACTACTCAGGACCTCTCTGCTCAGGACTCGGCACCATACTCCGTATCGTAATCTTCCATGGCGGCCTCGATGACCACTTTGGCATGGTCGTAACCGTAGGCTTCTCCAATCGACACCTTGCTTTCTTCACCCGGCACCAGTTTGTAGGTCAGGAAATAATGCCGCATCCGCTCGATCAGTGCCGGTGGCAGTTGGTTCAGATCATCCAGGTCGCCGAAGAAGGGATCGTTTTCCAGCACGGCAATGATCTTGTCATCGGCCTCACCCCCGTCGAGCATGGGCAAACCGCCGACAACACGGGCGTTGAGAATGATTTCCGTCTTGGAAATGGGGCGCTCGCTGATGACGCAGATATCCAGCGGGTCACCATCACCGCGGGTGGCTTCTGCCATCAAGGCGCCAACACGCGCCCCGCAGTAAGTGCGCGGGATAAAACCATACAGGGTGGGATGTTGTGAGGATGAACGCTGGGGGCGGTCGACACGCAGATAGCCGGTGGTCTTGTCCACTTCGTACTTGACCAGATCAAAGGGGCAGATTTCGATGAAGGCATTCACCACACGCGGTGCCTGTTGTCCGACTTCCAGGCCATGCCAGGGGTGTGGACGCCAGCGATAAAAAGGGTTGGGGAATTTTTTCATTTAATAAATCTTCCTGTAAGGAAAAGGCGCGCATTATACAGAAATTATCCAGCAATGGGAGCGGAACCTGGCTTTCAGTGCTCTGCCAGCAACTGTCTGGCCAGTTGCAGAAGCTGGTGATCCATGCCCCAGGCGGCACTGATCATGATGCCAATGGGCAAGCCTTTGGCAGTGTGGTGTACGGGGACCGAGGCGCTGGGTTGTCCGGTGCCGTTGTACAGTGCGGCAAACCCACCATAGGCGGCGAAGCGTTTGGCGTAGGTTTTCATGTCGTTTGAATTCATGTCCAGCCAGCCCAGTTCGGCTGGAGGCTGGGCCAGAACGGGTGACAGCACAATATCATAGTCCTGATGGAACAGTTGCATCTGCCGTTCGGCAGTCTTGATGCTATTCAGGGCGCCAAGATATTCCAGCACGCTGACCTGCATGCCGGCCCTGGCCATGCTGCGGGTTGCTGTTTCCAGAGGGGCCTCTGCCAGATCGAGTGCCAGGCGGTCGAGCTGGGGCTTGATGGTTTCAGCAACATGCGCGTTGATGACGGTAATCATGGCCTGGGTCAACTGCCGATAGTCGACCGGTGGGGCAGCCATGCTGATCTGGTGGCCCAGTTCACGGCAACGCCGGGTGGTTTTTTCCAAAGCCTGCCGGCAGTCCGGATGAATTTCTGCGCCGGCGGGGTGTTCCTGCTGCACCGCAATGCGCAGTGTGCCTGGGTCATCGCCATGGGTCTGGGCATAGGAGTGCGGGAAAGGCGGCAGTGGGTAAAGGCCTGCTTGTTGCAAGCGCAGTATATCGAGAAAGGCGGCACTGTCGCGGACGCTGCGGGTCAGAACATGATTGACGCTGAGTCCACTCCAACTGGCACCCATCTCTTCTTCGCTCACGGTCAGGCCCCGGCTCGGCTTGAGCCCGAACAGGCCGCAGCAGGACGCAGGCACCCGGATTGAGCCACCACCATCGCTGCCGTGAGCTGCAGGCACAATAGCGGCGGCCACTGCCGCGGCGGCACCCCCACTGGAGCCACCCGTGGAATAGCGAGGGTTTGCCGGGTTATGGCAAGGTCCGAACAGGGCAGATTCCGTGGTGATGGTCAGGCACAGTTCCGGGGTGTTGGTCTTGCCGAAAATGATCAGGCCGGCTTCGCGCAGCCGCTGGGTCAACAGACTGTCCTGTGTGGCGGTGTCCCCTGCAAACAGTCTGCTGCCACGGGTTTGTGCCAGCCCCTGGACGGCGCTGATATCCTTGATCAGGAAAGGGACTCCGCGCAAGGGGTGCCCGGCATCGGGTGGTTCGCATTGCCCGGCCGCAGCCAGAGCGCGTTCACGATCGAAACTGACGATGGCATTGAGCTCCGGGTTCAGGGCATCGGCCCTGGCCAGGGCACAGTGCAGCAACTCGGTGGCGTTGGTTTGTCCCGCTTGAATCAGCTCGGCCAGGCCTGTGGCGTCATGACGTGCATAGTCTGCAAGGTCAAGCATGAATCCCTCTTTTTCAGTCCAGTTGTTCAGTCCAGTTGCTTCAGTCCAGTTGCTTCAGTCCAGTTGTAGAGTGCAGGCTTACCGAACGCTTGTCTATAGCCGGTCGATATCATAGCCGGTTTATATCATAGCCGGTCGATATCAAAATGCTGTGTCAGAGTACTGATGTCATCCGGGTTGATCTCGCCAACGATGTTGACAAATACCGTGCTCGACGGTTTGGAGATCATCATGGTAATGCCCTGGATCAAATTGTCATTGGCAGCAATCTTGTAATAGACATCGACATGATCGTGGGATTCCCGAACCTGTGCAATACGCTCCCAGCCGCGCTGATCGAGTTCATCAGCGGTAATGGCTATGACTTCCAGTACCTCGTCCTGATTCCGGCTTGAAGTCGTAAACGCATTGATCTTGACGCTGAGCAGATTTCTCAACAGTTCAGCAAGCCCCGGCTCCTGATGGTTGACGACACTGGCGATGACACCCAGCAATACCGGTTTGAGATTGACTTCCACCGTACTCTGCCCGGGGGAAAACAGGGAAAGCCCACTGAAATCGACGTAGCCCGGGTGATCTTCCAGGGCCGTGCCGGCATCGGCAGCCATGCTGGTATTGACCAGCAACAACAGGAAGAAGAACAAGGGCAGCATTTTCTTCAGCTCTTGCAGTTTTTTCAATTCTGGTGCAGACGTTTTCATGTTTCTCACCTCTGTGAAATTGATAGGGAACAGCTTCTTTGGCACGACCTTCCTGTTACTGCTCATTGATATCAATGCTTATCCAGGGGTTGTCAAAATCCAGTCTTCCAGCTTCCCTGCCGGTGATAATGCCTTCCATCATAATGATCAGAAAGCTGAGCAGGATAATGCTGCCCAGTAAGGTATAGCGGCTTTTCAGGATCATTTTTTTCATGCTCATGTCCTCAGCAGACGTTCAATCGGGAAAGCGTCGCATCATGATGGCCCCTGCCAGCAGGATTGAACCAAGCAGCAGACCATAGCTCATTTCATACCAGGGCATCGCTGCAAAGAGATTGGTGTAGTTGTTGAAAATTTCCGAGTAAGGCAGTCCTCTGCTGCTCAGCCAGGTTGAAAAGTAACTGCTTGACAGGATGACCCGCTCGGCCAGAGCCAGCATCAGCAGCAGGCCAATGGCCCAGAAAACGGGCACTGATCGGGCAAAGGCTGAAATCAGCAGCAGCCACCCATACAGGGGCAGCAACCAGAAGGCCAGATAGATCATCAACAGGAAAAGCTGCACAGACCAGCGTGACAGGGAAGCAAGGAGAATGCCAATCGCTGTCAGGGGTTCGCCGTGCAATAAAAGCGTCAAGGTGCACAGAAAAATGATGCCAAGACAAAGCGCCAGGTAGATCAATAATGATATTCCAGGCATGAGCAGTGCGGCGGTAATGAGTTTCGAGAGTACGGTCTTGGTGTTGGAAACCGGCATGGAATACCAGAATAGATAACTGCCGGTTTTGCGATCCTCGTAAAGGCACATCAGCAGGTAAATGGGAATCACGATCAGCAGGCTGGATGCAAAGGGCAAAGTCGGCATCGCGACCAACAGGGTGGCTTGTGCGCGCGCCTCGGCAGCAGGCAGGAGGGCCAGGTTTGCTAATTGATCGACCAGAAAAGAGGCGCTGCCCAGATTGAAGCGAAGCCAGACCAACAGGGATATTGCCAGAATAATGATGGGCACCCAAAAGCTGGCGAATTTGTGTTCCCAGAATTCACGCTGGATCAGGCTGGTCATCTGTCTGCGGTGGTGTTGTGTGTTCATTCCTGTGCTCCTTGCATCATGGCAACAAACAAATCAGAGATTGCCGGAGTATGGACTTCTCCCAATGAGCGCAATACCTCAGGATCCTGGTTGTGGTAGATGAAGGCAATTCTGCCCAGCAGCTTGCGCTCATGCAGGGGATTGTAGAGACGGGCGTGTGTCGTTGCCTCTGGTGCCACCAGAACTTCATGAAAGGTGTCAGGTATCGCATCCATGCTGCTGTCCAGAATCAAACGCCCCTTGCGGATGAACAGCAGATGGGTCAGCAAGGCCTCGATTTCCTCCACCTGGTGCGTGCTGATGAGCACGGTTTTTTCCTGATCGCAATAATCACTCAACAGGCGATCATAGAACTCCTTGCGGTACATGATGTCCAGGCCAAGGGTTGGCTCGTCCAGGATCAATAGCTTGACATCAATAGCCATGACCAGTGCCAGGTGTAACTGCGTAACCATGCCCTTGGACAGGGTCTTGATCCTGCTATGTGGGTTGATGCTGGTTTTGGCCAGAAGCTGTTGGGCCTTGTTTCGGTCAAAGCGCGGATGCACGCCGCTGAGATACTCGATAGCCTGCCGTGCCTGCATCCACTTGGGCAGAATACCGACATCGGCAATAAAGCAGACATCCTGCATCAACAGGTGGCGTTGTTCTCTGGGGTCATGTCCGCAAACCTGGAGATCACCGGTAAAATCGCACAAGCCCAGCATGGCTTTCATGGCGGTGGTTTTGCCTGCACCATTGGGACCAATCAGGCCGGCGATGGCACCGGGGGCGATCTCGACATCGATCGCATCCAGAGCCTTGAATTTGCCATAGGACTTGCTGAGGCCTTTGGCGCTGATCAGAGGGTTCATGGTTTGCTGTCTCCATTGTCGTCAGACTGCTGCTCATGGTGTCCCGGGAGCAACTCATCCAGAGTGATATTCAGTTGTTTCATGCGGGCCTGGATGGCAGGCCATTCCTTTTCCTTGAAGCGGATTCTTTCCAGTTCGGTCACGGCCTGACTGGCACCGGCGATGACAAACATGCCCAGACCGCGCCGCTTTTCCACCAGCCCCTCATCCACCATCAATTGATAGGCCTTGGAAACAGTGATGGGATTGATGCGTTGCTCGCTGGCGATCTGTCTGACCGAGGGCAGGGCATCCCCGTCGCCAAAAACCCCGTCAATAATCAGCGCCACCAGTCTGTCGCGCAGCTGGTGGTAGATGGGTTCCTTGTCGTTCCAGGGTGTTTGCATTGGGTACCTGGGTTCTCGGTATCAGTGTTTCAGTAATGGTGTTGTACATAACCATAACACCAAAACGGATTGATGCAAGCTTTTTTTTCAGGCTTTTGTCAGATTTCTGAAAATTAGTGGAGAAACCGATTAGTCAGCAGGTGTTGCGAGTTCGTGGTAGCGGAAACAATCCTGCAGGTGATCGTTGACCATGCCACTGGCCTGCATATGGGCGTAGACGATGGTCGAGCCGATAAACTTGAAGCCGCGTTGCTTGAGGGCTTTGGACAGGGCATCACTTTCTTTGCTGGTGGCCGGCACCTCGCCCCGGTTTTTGCGTTTGCCATCGATAGGCCTGTCGCCGACAAAAGACCAGAGATAGCTGCTGAAGCTGCCGAATTCCTGCTGGACGGCTAGAAAGGCCTGGGCATTATGCCTAATGGCAAACAGTTTCAGGCGGTTGCGGATCAGACCAGGGTCCAGCAGCAATTGTTCCAGCTCAGCGTCGGTCATGGCGGCTATCCGGATGGGATCAAAATCATGGAATTTCCTGCGGTAATGTTCACGCTTGCGCAGTACCGTGATCCAGCTCAGGCCCGCCTGTTGACCTTCCAGACACAGAAACTCGAATTGCTTGCGATCATCGCGCACGGGCACACCCCACTCCTTGTCGTGATAATCAATGTAGAGCGCGTCTTCTCCGGGCCACCAGCAACGTGTTGTCATAAGCTGAATCTCCTTGCTTATCAGGTCATGGGCTTATGATGAAAGCCCGCCTTGCCTGGGATGGCGCAGGCTGATGATGGAAAAACCGTCCTGCTGCAGCAGGACTTCGACAGTATGGAAATGTTCCAGGGCAGGTTTCTCCACGGCGATGAATTGATTGACCACCAGCAGGGCTTCGCCCCTGGCTTGACACAGTTTCTGCAATTGTTGCAGAAACCGGCGGGTCAGTGCCTGGCTGGTTTTGAAACCCTGATGAAATGGCGGGTTGCACAGGATCAGACTGAAGCGTTCCTGCAGTTTGCTGCCACAATCGTCAAGACTGACCGTGACCTCAAGCCCACGGCGCCTGAAATTGGCGGCGGCAGCGGTGACGGCAGCGACATTGTTGTCCGTGGCATGGCGCCTGGTGCAGGGTAGCGCCTGGGTTGCCAGCAGGAGGTAACCATAACCACAGCCCAGGTCCAGCAGACTATCGATACGGGTGGCATCGGCATAGCGTGAAGTGGCTGTTGCCGCCAGCAAAGCGCTGCCGCGATCTGTTTTCTGCCAGCCATAAATGCCGGGTTTGCTGAGAAATACCCCGTCCTTGCCATTCAGCTCGCGCAGTTGCGGGTATTGCTGCTCATCCAGCCAGCGGGGTGTTTCTGTGCTGCCTGATTTGCTGACAGTAACCCGATAAGAAGTCCCTTTTTTGTCAATTTGTGCGCGTGTATTGAATACCTGGGCAATGGTTTTGGCAAAAGTCTTGATACCTTCGCTCTTGCTGCCCAGCAGCAGCAATTGGCCGCCATCAGGCAGATGACGGAAAGCGGCATTCACGCAGTGATGCACCAGCGCTTTTTCCTTGGATATCCGGTACACGATGCGCTGGTAAGCCGTCTGCGGCAAGGCGGAGAAGTCAAAATCATTGAGTACGACCGTATGTCCCTTGGCGCTCAGCACCTGGTACAGATCATACCGATTGGTCAATACCTGCAAGCCCGGGGCAGGGGTGATATTTGCCAGGGTTTCAGTATCGGTATTTTCATCCAGCAGCCACAGCACAGACTGGTGGCTGGCAGCATCCAGGGCTGAACGGAGCAGGGCGCTAGTGTGCATGGTTTTTATCCATCATGGTGATTTCACTGGCGGTCAGCGCCCGGAATTCACCAGCCTGCAGCGTTGAGGGCAGACAGATACCCGCTATCTGGCTGCGATGCAGGGCCGTGACCCGGTTGCCGCAGGCAGCGAACATGCGCTTGACCTGGTGATAACGGCCTTCACTGATGCTCAGCTCCACCCGATTCTCAGCCAGCAGCTGGGCCTGCGCAGGCCTTGTCGGCTTGCTTTCTCCGCGTAATAAAATGCCGGTCTCAAGTTGTTGCAGGGTCTCCTGTGTCACCGGTTGGGACAGGGTGACCAGATAGGTTTTCTGGCAAGCCTGGCGGGGGCTGCTGATCCGGTGCAGCCATTGACCATCATTGCTCAGCAGCACCAGGCCGGTGGTATCGATATCGAGCCTGCCGGCAATGCGCAGATCCTGGTTCAGTTCAGGCGGGAGCAGATCCAGCACCGTGGGATGATCGCTATCGTGTGTGGCACAGACATAGCCTGCCGGTTTGTGCAGCATGAAATAGCGTTTGCCCGGCAAAGTGAGGGCTTGCCCTGCCAGCATGACGGTGGCGTCGGTGTCTGGCTTGAAGCTGGCGTCGGTAATGATCTGGCCGTTGACGCTGACCTGATTGCTGCGGATACTGCGACGTGCTTCTTCCCGGGAAAGTGGCGTGGCGTGGCTGAGGAATTTGTCGAGTCGCATGAGGGCTGATTATAGGACCTGGGCCAAAAGAGAGCTACTACGGATAACGACACTATAGATGACAACACCATAGATGACGACAACGACAGCCAAAACCACAAGCACAACAACCCAGATCAGCCGCAGCGGGATACTCAAGCTGGCCTGGCCAATTATTCTGGCCAATGCCAGTGTGCCCCTGCTGGGCCTGGTCGATACCGCTGTGATTGGAAATTTTGGCAGCCTGGCTGGGCTGGGCGCAATCGCCTTTGGAGCCGTCATATTCAGTTTTGTGTACTGGGGCTTTGGTTTCCTGCGTATGGGCACGACCGGTTTTGTTGCTCAGGCGGCGGGCGCTGGTGATGAGCAGGAAGTGCGTGCGGCGCTGTGGCGAGCCTTGCTGCTGGCTCTTGTCCTTGGAGTACTGCTGTTAGTGCTGCAGAGCTTCATCCTTGCGGTCTCTTTGTTTTTGCTCAATGGCAGTGACCAGGTGGAAGCCTTGACCACCGACTATTTCCGCATCAGGATCTGGGGAGCACCCGCTGCACTGGGTTTGTTTGCCTTGATGGGTACGCTGGTGGGGCTGGGCCGCAGCAAATCCCTGCTGCTGGTTCAACTCGTTCTGAATGGTCTGAACATGTTGCTGGATATCTGGTTTGTGGCTTTCATGGACTGGGGGGTTGCCGGCATAGCCCTGGGCACGGTGCTGGCGGAGTGGATAAGTGTTGTGCTGGCAATGGGGCTGGTGCTGCGTTTGCTGTTACAGACAAGGGATGCCGGGGGGCTGGCGATAACGCTTTTCCCCAGGGCCCGGGTTTTGCACCCGGGGCGGTTCAGGCAGATGTTGACGGCCAATGCCGATATTATGATCCGAACCTTGCTGCTGGTTTTCAGTTTTGCCTGGTTTATCGCGTTGAGTGCTGATTTTGGGGATGAGGTACTCGCTGCCACCCACATCCTGTTGCAACTGATTTCCTTTTCGGCATTTTTCCTGGATGGGTTTGCCTATGTAGCCGAGGCCTTGGTCGGCAGGGCCTGCGGTAGCAAGAATCTGGCTGCGTTTGATCAGGCCGTTTGGCGCTCGACCGAATTGGCCGCGGTGAGTGCAGCCGGCCTGGCCGTGCTGATAGTGTTGGGTGGAAGCTGGGCGGTGGCACAGCTGACCGCCTTTGCTGCCGTGCGTACTGCTGCTCAGGCCATGTTGCCATTGGCAGCCTTGTATGTGCTGCTGTCGTTTGCGGCCTTTCAACTGGACGGCATCTTCATCGGTGCCACCCGAACCCGGCAAATGCGCAATGCCGCTGTGGTTTCCAGCCTGCTGTTTTTGCTCCTCTCGCTGCCCCTGACTGCCTGGTGGGCGAGTAGCGGACTCTGGCTGGCCTTCATCGCTTATCTCTGCCTGCGGGCTGTAGCACTGGCCTGGCATTATCCGGTCTTGCGCACATCGGTCGGAGCATCCTGAAAAGGTAATTGATCAATATCCATTGTTCGATTCAATTTATCTATCAATAAATAAAAAATAATAAATTTCAATAAATATAAACTTTTCTCTATCATTCTCCCTGTGTTCAAAACCCAGCCGCCAAGGCTGCAACAATGCTGCACTAATACTGCAACCCAGGGAGTTTCTGTTATGTCTTTGATCAATACCGAAGTAAAACCTTTTCAGACCACCGCTTTCCATAAAGGTCAATTCGTGCCCGTGTCCGAGGCTGACTTGAGAGGGAAATGGTCTGTTGTCTTCTTTTACCCCGCCGACTTCACTTTTGTTTGCCCCACCGAACTGGGTGATCTGGCCGACAATTATGAAGAATTCAAAAGTCGGGGTGTGGAGATATACAGCGTATCAACCGACACCCATTTTACCCACAAGGCCTGGCATGACAGCTCAGAGACCATCAACAGGATCGACTACCCGATGCTGGGAGATCCAACCGGCGTCATCAGCCGCAATTTCGAGGTCATGATCGAAGCGGAAGGTCTGGCCGAGCGGGCTACCTTTGTCATCGATCCTGAAGGTCGCATCCAGATTGTGGAAATAACTGCCGGTGGTATTGGCCGCGATGCCAGTGAGTTGCTGCGCAAGATCAAGGCAGCTCAGTATGTCGCCTCCAACCCGGGTGAAGTCTGTCCGGCCAAATGGAAGGAAGGGGAAGCAACATTGGCCCCTTCACTGGATCTGGTGGGCAAGATATAAGGATCGCAAGCTGAGCGGGATAGTGCTCTGTAGATGATTTCAGCGCTTGTCATCATCCAGCGGGGTCAGTGACAGCCCGGCAAACGGGCTGTCATCCTCTTCAGCATCCTCAGGTATGTTCGACAGACCTTCGGACAACTGAATTTTCAGTCGCAAATTGTTTCGGGAGTCGGCATTTTTCAAGGCTTCTTCAAGAGAAATTTTGCTTGCCTTGTAGAGTTCGAACAGGGCGGAATCAAAAGTTTTCATCCCCTGGTTTTCCGATTTCTCCATGACTTCCTTGATGTCATCCACCTTGCCCTGCTTGATCAGATCGCAGACCCGGGGGGTACCAAGCAGGATTTCAACAGCGACTGTGCGCTTGCCATCCACGGTCGGAATAAGCCGCTGTGAGACAAAACCCTGCAGATTCAGCGACAGATCCATGAACAGTTGCTTGTGGCGCTCTTCCGGGAAAAAATTGATGATGCGATCCAGCGCCTGATTGGCGTTGTTGGCATGCAGGGTGGACAGGCACAGGTGGCCGGTCTCGGCAAAGGTCAGCGCATGTTCCATGGTCTCCTGGTTGCGGATCTCGCCGATGAGAATTACATCCGGGCTTTGTCTCAGGGTGTTCTGCAGTGCCTCGGCATAACTGGAGGTATCGATACCCACTTCGCGCTGGTTGACGATGGATTTTTTATGGGTATGAACGAATTCAATCGGATCTTCTATGGTGATGATGTGGCCGTCATAGTTGGTATTGCGATAATCAATCAATGCGGCCAGTGAAGTCGATTTACCTGAGCCGGTTCCGCCGACAAAAAGTATCAATCCTCTTCTAAGCACTGCCAGTTGTTTGAGTATGGGAGGCAAACCCAGTGCTTCAGAGCTGGGTATTTCAGTCTTGATGTTTCTGATGACAAGGGCCAAGTGCCCCTTTTGTTTGAAGATATTGACACGGAAACGCCCTATATCCGGATCAGCGATGGCAAGATTCATTTCCGGATTTTTTTCAAACTCGCTGGCCTGCTCGGCTGTCATGATCTGATAGGCAATTTTCTTTACGGTGTCAGCAGGCAGAACCTGGTTGCCCAGTGGGGAGATTCTGCCGAAAACCTTCAGGCTTGGGGCGGCGCCAGAGGTCAGGAACAGATCTGAAGCCTCACGTTCTATCATTGTTTGCAGTAGATCCTTGAAGCCCATATGCGGGTCCTTTTTACCTTATTTACCTTATCGTCTTAACTTGTCGTCAAATTGTCAGAATCGGCGCTCCGTGTACCAGGTGACCGGGCGTGAACTCTTGTCGACCTGATCGCATACATCCAGGGTCAGGGCAAACAGGGCCATGCGGATCAGCACACCGTTATCGGTTTGCCGAAAGATGGCCAGGTTGGGATGCTGGTTCATGTCATTATCCAGCTCATTGGCCTCGACACGGGAGTCACGGGGCAAGGGATGCATGATGACGGTATTGGGTTGGCAGTAGCGGGTGTAGATGGCCTGATTCATCCGGAACCTGCCGCGATAGATATCGGCTTCCATTTTGTTGCTGAAACGCTCTTCCTGGATACGGGTCAGATAAACGGTGTCATTGTCGGCAAGCCCTTTCTCCATATCCTCGGTTTCGGTCACCTGAAGCCCCCGTTGCCGCAAATCTTCAACGATTTCTTCCGGCATTTTCAGTTCCGGTGGAGAAATCAGTGTCAGCGTGATGTTGGTAAAAAGCCGCAATAAACGGGACAGGGAGTGGACGGTACGGCCGTGCTTCAGATCGCCAACCATGGCAATGTGCATGCCGTCGATGCTTTGCTGGCGTGATGCCAGTTCCTTGCGAATGGTGTACAGATCCAGCAGGGCCTGGCTGGGATGCTCATTGGAGCCATCCCCGGCATTGAGTACCGGGACCCGGCTGGCGCGGGCGAACTCGGCAACCGAATCAGGTTGGGGGTGGCGCATGACAATAATGTCACTGTAGCCGCTGAGTACCCGCGCGGTATCGTAAAGTGACTCACCCTTGGTGATCGATGAGGTTTTGACGTCGGTGGTTTCGCGCACTTCACCACCCAGCAGATTGAAGGCACAACCAAAGCTGACCCGGGTACGGGTGCTGGGTTCGAAGAACATATTGCCGAGGATGGCCCCATCGAGCACCTTGGTCATTCTTTCGCGATGGGCGTAAGGCACCATACGGTCTGCCATACGGAAAATAAGCTCAACGTCTTCACGTTCAAACTGGGTAACGCTCAGAATATGGGCTCCGGGGAAATGCATAGTGGTGCGTGTCCTTATCTTTGTGGTGATCCCGGGCGTTGTGGTCCTGGACTTTGCAATCCTGGACCATGCACTCAGACCGGAATACTACTACTAAGCCTGGTGTGAAGGAATCCGGGCTGGTAAATTTTCTCGATCTGATTAACATTAGGGAACCTCTGAATAAGTCTATGGTCACTCTGCGGGAGTCTGGCGCGCGCTGC
>JAVVEG010000017.1:0-66397 GCA_032251455.1 Pseudomonadales bacterium
GCAGCGCGCGCCAGACTCCCGCAGAGTGACCATAGACTTATTCAGAGGTTCCCTAGGTTGTTTATCAGCCTGGCTTTCGACTGCGCCCTCAACACAGCTCAACCACCCTCTATGGCAGGAATGAAATAGATCTCTGAGTCTTGCTGCAGTTGCTCCAGCAGCGGTTCTGCAATGATTTCTCCATCGATGGCAATGGCACCCTGCAGCATGCTCTCGTCAAGTGTCGGGAAGGCATCCAGCAAGGCCTGTTTCAGGTTACGAATATTGCTTGCCGGCAACTCCACCGTGTTGATTCCGGTTCTGGCCTGCTGGGCCTGATTGAAAAATATTCGGGCCATAGGAAGATCGTTTTCTCAAAGTCGTTTTTTTAAAGGCGTGCTATCCAGACCGCTTTGCAGCCTCGATAGCAGCCAGTATCCGGGGTGGAGAGAGTGGCAGATCAGTCAGGCGTACGCCTGTCGCACGGGCAACCGCATTGGCAACCGCAGCCAGGGGCGCGATGATGGGTACCTCACCCACACCCCGTACGCCGAAAGGATGAGCCGGGTTGGGTACTTCCACCAGCACGGTATCGATTGCAGGTAGATCAGAAGCCACTGGCATACGATAGTCCAGAAAACCGGGATTGAGCAATTTGCCGGACTCATCATACAGATACTCTTCATTGAGCGCCCAGCCAATACCCTGGGCCGCGCCCCCCTGCAACTGCCCTTCCACATAGGCTGGATGGATGGCTTTCCCGACATCCTGAATCGCCGTATAGCGCAGGATCTTTACCTGTCCGGTTTCGGGATCAACTTCCACATCACACAGATGAGTGCCAAAACCGGGTCCGGCACCCTGGGCGTTGATGGTGGCCTTGCCGGAAACTGGGCCGCCGGTCTGTGCCGATTTTGCGGCGATGTCGGCAATGCTCATGCGCTGGGGTTTACCTTGTAACTCTGTATGGAAGCTGCCGCTTTCCCAGCTTATCTGAGTTTCGGGAACGTCCCACAGCAGGGCTGCACGGGCTTTGAGCTGCTGAATGACATCTTCGGCAGCAGTAATGACGGCAAGGCCTACGGCAAAGGTCACCCGGCTGCCACCGGTAAGGTCGGAATAGGCGCCACTGCTGGTGTCGGCAATCACCGGACTGATGTCCCGGTAGTCCATGCCCAGAACCTCCGCTGCCATGATGGCCATCGAGGCGCGTGAGCCACCGATGTCAGGATTGCCAGTGACAAGTATGGCAGTCCCATCCTCGTTAAGGTGGATGGCAGCACTGGATTGCCCGCCAATATTGAACCAGAAGCCGGAGGCGATGCCTCTGCCCTGATTGGCAGCAAGTGGGGCCGAGTAATGCGGATGTTGAAGGGCTGCTTCCAGAGTCTGCCGATAACCGATCTGTTTGAATCGGGGTCCGTAGGGAGCCTGGGTTCCTTCTTCAGCAGCATTGAGCAGACGCAGGGCTACCGGGTCCAGTTGCAGCTCCTGGGCCAGCAGGTCGATCAGGCTCTCGGCAGCGAAGGCCGCCATGGGTGCGCCGGGTGCCCGATAGGCAGCGCTTTTGGGGCGATTTACCAGAACGTCATAGCCAATCATGCGCACATTGGGTATCCGGTAGGGGGCAAAGGCAGTCATGCAACCCAGCTTGACCGGTGATCCCGGGTAGGCTCCGGCCTGATAACAGAGTATGGCTTCTGCGGCAATGATGCTGCCATCCTTGCGTGCACCAATTTTCATGGCGATATAGCTGCCGGAGGCCGGGCCTGTGCTGGTAAATACTTCCTGCCGGCTCATCTTCATGGTGACAGGTTTCCCGGTTTTGGCCGCTAGCAGCAAGGCAATGGGTTCGAGATAAACCGTCGTCTTGCCGCCGAACCCTCCCCCTATTTCCAGAGGGGTAACCCGGATGCGGGAAATATCCATGCGCAGCAGGCGGGCGCAATAGGCCCTGACCATGTAATGGCCCTGGCTGCTGCACCAGATTTGCGCTTCGCCATCGACGTTGATGCGGGCCGTGCAGGCGTGGGGTTCGATATAACCCTGGTGCACTGGTTGCGTGGTGAACTCGCGTTCGAGAATGATCTCCGCCTCGGCGAAACCGGCAGTCACATCGCCCAGCACCTGCTCATGGCGACTGGCGATATTGGAGGGGTATTCGGGTGCGGGGTCGATACCCTTGGTGATCAACTGCTCGTTCAGCAAAGGGGCATCTGGTTCCATGGCAAGCCTGACGTCAATGACATGCGGCAGGACTTCATACTCTACCTGGATCAATTGCGCGGCCTGCAAGGCCAGCTCACGGCTGGTGGCCGCCACGGCGGCGACGGCATGTCCTTCATACAGTACCTTGTCCCGCGCCATCAGGTTGTCCGATAGCTCACGAAAATCAGGTGGTTGCTGATTTACCACGGCGTCCTGTTCTGGAATGACAGGCATGTCGGCGGCAGTAATGATGGCCTTGACGCCCGGCAGGGCAGTAGCCAAAGCCGTATCAATCCGAAGAATTCTGGCATGGGCAACCGGGCTGCGCAGAATCACCCCATGCAGCATGCCGGGCAGGGAGAAGTCAGCGGCAAATTCAGCCTTGCCGGTAACCTTGTCAATGCCATCGGGTCGTATGGGTCGGCTGCCCACCCATTGATATGTCTGTTTCCGGTTCATCAGGCTTGCTCCTGAACCGAAGCCATTTCTGCTGCTGCCTCGAGCACTGCCTGGATGATCTTGTCATAACCGGTGCAGCGGCAAAGATTGCCTGCCAGCCAGTAACGTACTTCAGTCGCTGTAGGATTGGGGTTGCGAGCAAGCAGGGCCTTGGCTGCAATCAGTATGCCGGGTGTACAGATGCCACATTGCAGGGCCGCATGCTCCAGGAATTTTTGTTGCAGGGGGTGGAGTTTGTCCGCCCCGGCCATCCCTTCTATGGTTTCCACCTGTTTGCCATCGGTTTCTGCGGCCAGCACCAGGCAGGCACATACCAGTCGTTTATCCAGTAATACGCTGCAGGCGCCACAATCGCCGGAAGCACAGCCCTCCTTGCTGCCGGTCAGGCGCAGTTGGTTGCGCAACATATCCAGCAATGTCTCTGCCGAGTTGCAAAGCAGTTCATGTTTCTGCTCATTGATGAGTACTGAAATATGATGTTTCATTGCTGCACCTCTGTTCGAGCCAGTGCCCGCTCATACGCTATCAGTGCACTTCTGCGAGCCAGCACTGCAGCTACTGCTGTGCGATATTCAATAGTGCCACGTTTATCATTTATTGGGCGGCATTGCTCACGCACGGCTTCCTCAAAGAGTTGCAGTGTCTTTTTTTCCAGTCTGCTGCCGGGCAAATGTTTCGCAGCTGCTTCTGCCAATAAAGGGGTAGGGCCAACTGCGCCCAATACCACCCGCGCAGTCTGGCAGACCCCGGCTTTATCCAGAGTAAGCCTGACCGCTGCGCCAGTGATGGCAATGTCCATTTCGGTTCTGGGGGTCATGCGCAGATAGGCATCGGCGCTATAGGGCAAGGTCTCTGGCAACATGAAACTGACGATAAACTCGCCCGCTTGCAGACAGGTCTTGCCTGGAGAAACAATGATCTGTTCGACAGGACATTCGCGTTCTCCCTGTGGGCCGACAATCCGGCAAGTGGCGTTGGCTGCAATAAAAGCCGGCACTGAGTCGGCGGCCGGAGAGGCGTTGCAGAAGTTGCCTCCCGGAGTTGCCCGGCCCTGGATCTGACTGGAACCGATCAGGTCGAATGCCTCCACTATGCCAGGCCAGCAGGCATGAAGTTGCGGGTGTTCGCTCAATTCTGCTCCGGTAACGGCGGCACCAATGCTAAAGCGATTGGCATGCTGGCTGATGGTACGGGTTTGCGGGATTTTCTTGATATCGATAATCAAGGCAGGGTCCCGACGGCCAGCCTGCATCTGCGGGATCAGGTCTGTGCCACCGGCAAGTACGCAGGCACCCGGACTTGACAGCAGTCGAATGGCATCAGCAATACTGGTTGGAGAATAATAGTCCATGGAGGCAAGATTCCTGATTCAGAAACTGGAAGAGCTGGCGCTTTGCCAGTCCTTGAGATAAATATCCGGAATACTGGTTGTCAATAACTGGCCGCTGCTCAATGGAGTGTAGATCTGGTCGAAATTACGGAAACCATTCTCGCAGCGTTGGTGAAGGTCAGAGGGTAGCAACAACTCAGGATCATTGTAACCAAGTGCGCCACACAGATCAAAAAAGGCATGAATGGTTCCTTCGTGAAGATTGACAACCCGTTGTGCTCTGGTTTCTACGTTCAGGGCCTTGGCCCGAACCGGGTCCTGGGTGGCAACGCCAGTAGGACATTTATTGGTGTTGCAGGACTTGGACTGGATACAGCCCAGAGCCAGCATCATCGCGCGCGCCGAGTTGACCGCGTCAGCGCCCAGGGCAATCTTGCAAAGAATGTCGAACCCGGTAGCAGTTTTCCCGGCACTGATTATTTTGATCTGATCACGAATGCCCGCACCAGTGAGCACCTGATGGACAAAGTAGGTGGCCTCCAGACAGGGCATGCCGACCCGGTTGGAAAATTCGACTGGCGCTGCACCAGTGCCGCCTTCGGCACCGTCGATAGTAATGAAGTCCGGGAAAATGCCGCTTTCCAGCATGGCCTTGACAATGGACATGAATTCGCTTTTCTTACCTATACACAGTTTGAAACCGACCGGTTTACCCTTGCTGAGCTGACGTAATCTGGCCAGGAACTGCATCATGCCCAGAGGGTTGTCGAAAGCAGGGTGACAGGCGGGGGATTCGACTGTTTTGCCCACCTCGACCAGACGTATCCTGGCTATTTCCGGGGTGACCTTGACGCCGGGAAGCACGCCGCCATGTGAGGGTTTGGCGCCCTGGGATAATTTCACCTCGATCATTTTCACCTGTGCTGTGCAAGCAGTTGCAGCAAAGGCCTCGTCATTGAAAGAACCGTCCGGATTCCGACAACCGAAATAACCCGTGCCTATCTGCCAGACCAGATCTCCGCCGTGGATGACATGATGGGAACTGATACTGCCTTCCCCTGTGTTCTGAAAAAAACCACCACGGGCGGCAGCGAGATTGAGTGCCCTGATGGCATTGCCGCTGAGGGCGCCGAAGCTCATGCCTGAAATGTTCAGTATTGACGCACTGTAGGGCTGCTTGCATTGTGAGTTGCCGATCAGAACGCGTTTTTTCTCCTCGGGCACTGAACAGGCCTTGATAGAGTGGAAGGTGGTCAGGTAGCCGGGAGCTGTAATATTCTGTTCGGTGCCAAACGGCAGCGTGTCATTGAGTTTCTTGGCGCGCCGGTAAATCAGATCCCTTGCCTCACGGTTGAAAGGTGCTTCTTCAAGATTGCTGGCAATGAAATACTGGCGAATCTCTGGCCGGATGCTCTCCAGCAGATAACGCAGATTGGCAAAGACCGGAAAATTCTTGCGCAGATTGCTGTCACTGTAGAACAGATCGTAGACCCCGGTGGCAGCGAAGATCAGCAACAGGATGGTAGTACTCAAGGCCAAAGGAGAAGCGGACAGGGCTGTCAGGGTCAACTGCCAGGCCGATGACTCCAGCAACCAGAACAGACTTGCAGGCAGGGCAAGAAGTACGACAAGCCAATAGAACCTTACGACAGGGGTCATATGATTTACTCAAAAAATATTACAAGCGCAAGAGCAGGGTTATGGAGGTTTCTGTATCAGTTTTTTCGCGAAACACCGGCACTTCGGATTGATGTTTTACCTTGATTGAGAATTTCATCGAAAGGTTTTCCATGATATCAGATTGCAGCGAGGTTTCAGAACGGGAAATGCTGGAGGTGTCTCCGCTTTCGATGCTGAACGTCTGCCGGAACTGGGCATTCTCGGAAAGGTTCCAACTGTAGTTGGTGCTGAAGCGGAGAATGGATTCGTTGAAATCATCCTCAGGTGCGCGGGAAGTGCGAATACCTGCACCTACTGTGTAATCCAGGGTCATGCTGGTCCGATTGCGCAGCAGCAACTGACCATAACTGACAGACAGGTCGGATTGACTGTCGAAACCACTGAAACGGTCATCTTCGTGCGCCAGGCGGGCCTGGACAAAGTGATCTGCCCGGAATGAGTAGTTTGAGCTGGCAACGGTATAGATCCGTTGTGCGGCCAGCTCATTTTCCTTGGATGACCTGAACCCGTCCAGGGACAGAGAGTGTTCCCAGGCATCACGCAAAGCGGAAACAGTGCCCTTGAACTTGATATTCTCATCTTCGGTATTGCCGGAAGTAAAGATGGCTCCCAGTTCCAGTTCGGAAGAGAACTCATAGGCCGATTGAGCTGAAAGTGTCTGACTACCCAGCAGCATGAGAAGTAGGACAAATACCTGCCCCGGCTTGAAACATCGCATGGTTTGATTCCTGTAGACTGATAAGGAAGTGGGGCATTTTACTAGCTGCGATTGGAAATGACTAATGCAAGTCACGCAAGTCACGGCAGGGGTCGGTAAGCAGGAAAGCGGCAGGGGTGGGGTTGACTGAGCTTATCGAGACACACCAGCGCACCGGCAGATGCCGGGCGCTTTGGGGACACGTTGGGGGGCGTGCACCCGGGTGTGTTCTGTTATTGCACTGCCTGGGCAGTGCGATGCTTATTGCTTGACGCGTGCGGCACGAATCTCTATTTCCAGCAACCAGCCATCGACCACCATGGCGGCTACTTCCACGACGGCACGCACTGGTTTCTGCGGGTTTTCTTCGGTGCCAAAGAATTCCGTGTAGGCGCGATTGAAATTAGCGAAGTCAAATTTGCCTTCCGGGCCGGCGACACCGTAGACACGAACCATGACGATATCTGACATGGACCAGCCCAGCTCTTCCAGCGAAGCCTTGAATTTTTCAAACGTATTGACGGTTTGCTGGTAGGTATCACCATAGGTGCCATCTTCCTGGCGCGATGCTCCGCTGCCACTCATGTAAAGGGTTTCGGCGCCGGGGGGAATGGTTATGCTGTTGTAGAACAATCTGCCTTCACCTTGCCGGACAATTTCATCCTGAGCGCTGGCACTCACGGCGAACATAAGCAGGAGTGAACTGGTGGTTGCAGTCAGTAATCTGGTCAGTCTGGTCATGGTATGAATCCTTGTAGCGTTGAGCTGCGAATTGTTGATTATTTTTTCCCAAGTGTATTGATATAGCTGATGACATCTATCATGGCCTGCTCGTCAGCGAGCATTTGTGCCATGCCCCGCATCTGGGCACCGAAACGGTCACCCGCTTCTGCGCCACGGTAGCCTGCCTTGAAGTTTTTCAACTGGGTCAGCAGATACCAGTCATTCTGGCCCTGCAGGGCAGGTGCATTCAGGGCTTCATTGCCCTGGGCCTGATTGCCGTGGCAGGAGGCGCAAGGAGTAAACAGGGTACGGCCACGATCTGCATCTCCTTGCAGGGTCGGCTCTGCAGGTACGTAGGGCCAGCTGCCAACCCATCGGGTGACCTCATCTATTTCGGCATCACTCAGAATTGCAGCCATGGGCTGCATTTCCATGCCTTCGATATCCTGTGGATGGGTCCCGCGCAGGCCATCCTTGAAAGAGTGCAGCTGGCGTTTGAGGTACCATGGCTCCATGCCGGCGATTCTTGGTGCCTGAATGCCTTCGTTGCCAATACCGTCAACGCCGTGACAGGTCTGGCAGAATCTGGGATCCATCAGCGGCTCTTCTGCTGCATGACTGCTGAGAGTGCTGAATGTGACCATTGAGCAAAGTGCCATGGCAGTCATGGCCTTGATTCGTTTCATTGTATTTGTACTCCTGGCGGATAAAGCTCAGTTCCTGATCCGGCCCTGTGAGGGACCCGATAGACAACTGTATTATTATCATAAGCAGGATGTCGAAAGTCCTCCCCAAAACATTCTTATTACCTCCTCAAACTCTGGTGGTTTGGAGGCGGGGGGGAGTGCTGAAAAAAGAATTAATTGATGGCGGGTTTATGGGATTGCAACATGGCCCATGTTTCTTCCGTCCACAGGTTGTTGCGTGACATGAAGGTATTGTCGTCATAGGCAGCACGGGCTTTGGCGCCCAGGGAAACGCCAGTCACCGGTTCCATGGCCATGATGCCTTCCATCAAGGTGCGCTGCCAGCTGATACCGGCCCCCAGCTCGTCCAGCAGGGCATGATAGCGTGGGTCATCAATCACCTTGTCGGGAAAGAACTTTTCGACCGCGTGCGCCAGATTGAACAGGCGGCGCATTTGCAGGGGTTCCTGTTGGCTCCAATAGGCAATTCCGGCTTCGATATTGCCAGTCATGAAACTGATCACGCCGTTGTTGAAGACATAATTCTGTCCCGGTCTGAGCAGGTCTTCCGGTTTTCCATCCAGGTTATTGGATAGAATTCGGATGATGACTTCGGTCAGATGGCTGAGAATGCCTTCCTCGTCGACGGCCTGCTGTCTGGCCAGGTAGCGTTCAGCTTCTTCAAAATCACCAGTCAGGGCCAGGTTTGTGGCAACCGTGCCCAGGAAGGCGATATGGTAAGGACGCTGCAATAACTGGATCTTGCCGGATACCACCATCTGTTTGGGAGGCTCCACCGAACTGCGGTAACTCCAGACTTCATCGGGTGAAATTTCGAACGGCCCAACCTCTGAAGCCAGTTCCAGAAACTGTTGCGCTTCATCATAAAGCCTGGCGCCGACCAGGAACAGGGCGTAATGCGCAATGGCAAAATCAGGAGGTGAACCGGAAAGTATTTGTTCACGCAGATGAATTTCCTGCTGCAGTTGATTGTTGCCACTTACCCGCAAGCGGATTTCGCGCAGTGAGCTGAGTACATCACTGTCATCCGGTGCCAGTTGCGCTACCTGATCGTGGATATAGTCAATGTGTTTGCTGAGTGCCCGTATTTTCTTTGGGGTGCTGTAGACGGCCAGATTGTTTGCTGCTGTGGCCGCGCCATGCCAGGCATTGAGAAAGTCAGGATCAAGTTCGACGGCAGCCATGTGATAATCGATGGCGCGGTGCCAGTCCCGGGGATTGAATTGATTGTTGTAGAACTCCCCACGCAGGAAGTTCTCATAGGCCAGGGCATTGCTTGTTCCCCAGTCCAGCATCTGCGCCCGCTCCTGCTCATCCAGATGAATGCTCAGGGCGCGGACAACATTGGAGACTATTTCGTCCTGTACGCCAAACAGATTATCCAGGGGCATATCGAAACGGTCTGAGTATTGCAGGATCCCATCGTTGGTACGGACCAGTTGCACGGTCACCCGAAGGCGCCCTTCAGCGGTCTGTACGCTGCCCTGCAGGATATGATCGGCCGAGGTATTGACATTGAATTCTTTATTGTTGCGGCGTGAACCGGTAATGACGGTGGTATCCCCTGGCGACAGAACTTCCAGATGGCTTAGTTTGGAAAGACCATGGATCAGTGATTCGCGCAGCCCGTCGGCGAGAAACTGATTGTCCGTATTGAGCTCGCGGTTGGTAAAAGGCAATACCGCCAGCCGGATGGAATCTTCACTTTCCACTGCGGGTATTTCACGGGTGAGGGTGTAGGCCAGGGAAACCAGCACCAGGACCACCAGCGCATAGACCGGTCGCAGGTCCCGTGTCCATCTGAAGGCCAGTCTTTTTTTGTCGCTGGCAATGTGCCTGATGGTATTTTCCGTCTCTGCAGGCCCTCTGGCAGAAATGTCGACATCGGCGATAAGAACATAGCCACGTTTCGGAAAGGTCTTGATGTACTGCGGGTTGTGGGCGTCATCGCCAAGGGCGCTGCGCAGTTCAGCGATAGCCTTGTGGACCGCATGATCCGAGGGCATGGTGCCATGCCAGAAATGTCCCAGCAGCTCATCCGGGCTGATGACCACGCCAGCGTTGTCAGCCAGATAGATGAGCACGTCCATGCTGCGTGGCGTCACCTTGACTTCATGGCCTTCATTACCGACGAGGGTGCAGGTTGCTGGAGAAACTTCCCAGTCACCCACTCTTATTTTATCGGTTCGAGCGTTGGTCACGGCAATTTCCTACAAATACTTGAGTTCGCACAAAAATCATGCCTCGAATTGTTCGAAGAATCCAGCTGCCAAAACAATACTCACAGGTTTCCAAGTAGAGCGTAGATTTTACTGGCGGTCAAGCTGAAGCGGGGCGAAAACAGGGACTTTTGCCCCGACAGGCCGAAAAATTAGTAGGTTTTCAGAATAAATTTGGGAGGACTTTATTCAGCCTAATCTATACGCTTCATCGATATGTTTACAAACAGTTGCGCAGGAGTCAGCTACCGTGTCCATTCCAGTCACCCGAAGAGAGTTTCTTAATCTTGTTGCTGCAAGCAGCGGCACTGCAGCGGTACTTCGTGTAGGAGCTGCTGCCGGGCTGTTACCCGCTGCCAGTATGGCCGCAGTGCCTGAGCTGGTGCAACCGGCCAGCAGGCGACGCAAGGTAGTGGTGCTGGGTGCGGGCCTGTCAGGTTTGTCGGTAGCCTATCAACTGAATCGTGCCGGTTATGAGTGTACGGTTCTTGAAGCCTCGCACCGGCCCGGAGGGCGAGTATTCACTATCCGTTCCGGTACGCTGATTGACGAGATCGGCAATCCTCAGATCTGCGAATGGGACAATGATCCTGACCTGTATTTCAACGCCGGTGCTGCCAGGATTCCCAGTACGCATTCGAATACACTGCATTACTGCAAGGAATTGGGCGTGTCCCTGCAGATTTTCATCAATGAAAACAAGATGGCCTATATTCAGGATGACAACATCATGGGGGGCAAGCCCATCCGTAATGCGGAATTCACCACCAGTGCCCGTGGGTTCATGGCCGAGTTGATGGCAAAAGGCCTGGAGGCCACTCAGCTGGATCAGCCTTTCACTGATGCGGAAGCCGAGCGCATCGTCATGCTGTTGCGCACTTTTGGTGATCTTGACGAGAACAACAAATTTACCGGCAGCAGCCGGGCTGGCTACGTCAAACTCGATTACCTGGGCCATTCCGTGCAGAAGGAGATGATTGATTTCCGTGACCTGATGCAAGCCAATATCCTGCGCGGCGTCATGAGTGATAATGAAGGCGAGACCGGCCCGATATTGATGACGCCCGTGGGCGGTATGGACAAAATCCCCTATGCCTTCACGCGCGAACTGGGCAGTCTGGTCAAGTTCAAGGCGCCGGTGCGCTCGGTGACCATGAAGGATAATGGTGTCGATGTGGTATTCGAGCAGGACGGGCAGGAACAGCTCATTGAAGCGGACTATTGTTTCAATTGCATACCGACGCACCTGATGTCGGGTATCAAGAACAATTTCCCGGATGATTACACCCGGTCCATGAAGTTCATTCGCCGCGGAGTTGCCTACAAGGCTGCGTTCCAGGCCAAAGAGCGGTTCTGGGAGAAGGAAGGCATCTACGGAGGCATCACCTGGACCAATCAGCCCATTCGCCAGATATGGTACCCAACCCACGGCATTCACAGCCAGAAAGGCATAGTGCTGGCTGCCTATGATTATGGCAATGGTATGCATTTCACCCGTATGTCCCAGGCAGATCGGGTCGAAGCGCTCTATGCCCAGGGAGAAAAGGTACATCCGGCTTATCGCGAACTGGTTGAAAAACCTGTTACCATCGGCTGGCACCGAATGGATCACATGTTGGGCTGTTCGGCGCGTTGGGGGTTCATGAATGATGAGGCGGAACAAGCCTACAGCACCTTGCAGACACCACTGAATGGACGCCATTATTTCATTGGAGACCAGATCAGTCGTCATTCTGCCTGGATGGAAAGTGCTTTCCAGTCCGCACATTGGGCGTTGGCCGATATGGATCAACGTGTGCGGGCCGAAGAAGCAAACGCCTGAACCCGTCATACAGGGTTACAGAGCATGGACAGCTGAGCGGGGCAGGATTATCAGAACGGTGAAAGGCGCAAGCGCTCGATGAAAACTCTGTATCTGTTGCGGCATGCCAAATCCAGCTGGGCGCAACCGGGCTGCAAGGATATCGACCGCCCACTCAATCAACGTGGCTTGCGTGATGCGCCCGTGATGGCGCAACGCCTGCTGGATTCAGGAGCCGGGCTTGACCTCGTAGTGAGCAGTCCGGCGCTGCGAACACGCATGACGGCAGAGATAGTCAGTAAAGCTTTTCAATTGCGACCGGAACAACTCCGGTTTGAACCCCGCGTCTATCTTTCCGGTGCCAGGCATCTCCTGCAACTGGTCCAGCAATTTGATGAAACGGCGAATGCCATCATGCTGATTGGCCACAATCCCGCCTTGACCGATTTTGCCAATTCGCTGGCGAATCTTGCCATTGACAACATCCCCACCTGTGGACTGCTCACCCTGAGCCTTGCCGGGGAGCACTGGGCACTGGCCGATTTTGGTGAGGCCAGGATGATTGCCTTTGACACACCCGGAGATGAGTGAAAGATGTCTGGTTTTTCCCGCTACCGGCAGGGACCTGGAAGATACATGCTGTTGCTTCCGCTTGTCTTGCTGCTTGCCTGCAGCGGGGCAATGCAGAATGTGTTGCCCGAAGCAGACTGGCAATCGGCTTATCAGCGCAATCATGTACTCACCGGCAGGATACTGCGCAGTGCCGATGGTGCATTCATTGATGAAAAAACACTGCTGCAGGAACTTTCCACAGCCGCGTATCTGCTGCTGGGAGAAAAACACGATAATCCGGATCACCATCGACTCAGGCACCGTTTGTTGCAGGAGTTGATCAAGCGGGATGAGGTGGCTGCCATCAGTCTTGAAATGCTGGATAGCAGCCAATCTGCAGCGCTGACATCGGTAATCGATGCCGGGCTGGATACAGCCGGTCAGGTTCGCAATGCGCTTGACTGGGATGAAGGTTGGACCTGGGAGTATTACGCACCCTCGATCATGCTTGCCCTGCAACATCAGTTGCCCTTGCTGGCCGCCAATCTCTCGGCTGAAGAGGTGATGGCACATTACACTGGGTCGTCTGCGGATTCTGCAGACTTTGCGGAGAGCCCCTATGCGAACATACTGATGGGGGAACAGCTTACTCTGCTGCAGACCGAAATCAGGGCAAGCCATTGCGATATGCTGCCGGAGTCGCAATTGCCTGCCATGCTCAGGGTTCAGCAGGCGCGGGACTGGCGCATGGCCAGGAGCCTGCAGCAGGGTCAGCAGCTTGCCGGGCAGGCAGGCAAGGCGGGTGCCAGCGTACTGCTGGCCGGTAATTTTCATATACGCCGGGATCTGGGAGTCCCCGCTTACCTAGTCCGGAATGCCGAGTATGGTGGTGAGGATGTCCTCAGTGTGGCCTGGCTCGAAGTCGATGCATCGGTAAGCGACCCGGCCTTGTACCTGGACAGTATTTCCGGGCAGGGTGATTTTGACTACATCTGGTTTACCCCGGTTTCTTCACAGGAAGACTACTGTTCGTCCCTCAGGTCTGCAGCTGCTTTTTGAGCGGCTTGATCGGGTTTTTGGCCAGGCAGTTTTTGCAGGGGTTCAGGTCTGCCAAGGAAATAACCTTGTGCAAAATCAACACCAAGCGCGGCAGCTTTCTCCAGCCCTGCACGGGTTTCGATATGCTCGACGATGGTTTTCAGGCCCATGACATGACCGATGTCATTGATCGACTTGACCATGGCCTCGTCAACAGGGTCGGTATGCATATTGACGCAAAAACTGCCATCGATCTTCAGGAAGTCTACGGGCAGATTTTTAAGGTAAACGAAGGACGACATGCCGGCACCGAAATCATCCAGCGCAAACAGGCAACCCAGTGTCTTGAGGGTTGTAATCAGCCGGCCGGTATTGTTCAGGTTTTCGATGGCGGAGGTTTCGGTGATTTCAAAGCAGAGTTGATGTTTCAGCCTGGGTCCATTGCTGATCAGACCATGCAGATACTCTGGAAAGGTGCTGTCGCTCAAAGACTGGCCTGACAGGTTGATAGTGAAGAGGGCTATCTGCTCACAGCTGTCCCCATATTGGGCATACCATTGCAGAAAGTGTTCAAGCACCCATTTGTCGATCAGCCCCATCAGACCGTAACGTTCGGCGGCAGGCAGGAATACGCCAGGGGCAATGCAGGTTTCCTCCTCCTGCAGGCGTAAGAGGATTTCCACGCCCTGGCACGGGTTCAATTGCGGATCAAGCGGACGGATCAATTGCTGGAAAAGGGCAAAACGGTCTTCTGCCAGGGCTGCGTTGATACGGTTGACCCATTGGGTCTGTTCCAGTAGCAGACTCAGCGTTGCATCGTGAAGCTGGTGTTGGTAGATCTTGTTGCGTCCGGTATTTTTGGCGACCCGACAGGCGGAGTCAGCCAGCGTCAGGGCATAGGTGTGAGAGATGATGTCGGCCGCATTCAGTGAGACCAGACCGATGCTGGCACCAAAGGTAAAATTTCTGCCATTGGCCTGAAAGCTGAAGCCGGCAATGGCTTCCCGCAGTTTATCGGCAACCTGGAAGGCATAGGCTGTCTTGCAATCATTGAGAATGACCCCGAACTCATCACCGCCGATACGGCCAAGGCTATCCCGGGTGCGGAGCCTGGCCTGCATTATTGCGGCGAGCTCGCTGAGTACTCTGTCGCCGGCTAGGTGGCCACAGGAATCATTGATTATCTTGAAGCGGTCCAGATCGATGAACAGCAAGTGATTTTCGTGCTCTTGCTCCTGTGCTGCGGCAACGCTGCGTTTGAGTTCGATTTCAAAATGATGGCGGTTCAACAGGCCGGTGAGTTTGTCATGACTGGCCTGGTACAGGAGATTGTTCTGCTTGTTTTGCAGGGAATCCAGCAAGCGGTTGAATGCCAGGCTGAAAGCGCTGATTTCGTCGTTGCCTGCAACCGGAAGTCTCTGGTCAAGAGAGTGTTCATTGACTTCCCGGGTAGCAAGGCTCATGGCCTGCAGCCTGCGCAGTACAGATTTATCCAGGAAAAGCAGGAAAAAGGAGATCAGCAGGATGAACAGCAGCACAACACCGGCCCCGTTGATCAACATGGCGCGTTTGGCCTGGGCTAGAAACGCCTGGTTGGAGGTTATTTTCAGCACCATGCAATACTCGCCGCTGAAATCCTGCAACAGGGTAAAGGTTTCCACCCGGTTATTGCCGACAGGTCTTGATACGGTCAAATCCGGAGCATCGAGCAGCCGATCATGCAGGGCTGCGGTATCCGGATCAAGCGCCAGCGAGTCCAGGATGACTATATCAATTTGCTGTCTGACGATGTCAGCCAGGCCGGCAATGGCGGCTTCATCCAGGGGAGAGGCCGCAAGCATTCTGGCCCCTGTTGCCGGCGCACCGGGATAGGCCAGTACGGGCTGCAGGCTCAGCAGTCGCAGGGAACCATTGATTTCGGCCAGGCCCTGAAAGCTGACATTCGCCTTGCCAGCAGCTGACAACAAGGGGTGGGTCATCGCCGCCATGACCAGTTCATCGTTGTCATCGAGTTTGATATCAACCCCTTCTGCAGAGGACCGGCGTGCGGTAATCAGTTCTCCTGCATCATCGAACAGAGCTGTTTCCTGGATGGCGAAACTGCCGGTCATGGCATCAATCAGCCCTTCCAGATAATTCATCAGCAGGGGCTCTGACATCAGGAAGTAAGTCAGGCCAGCCGCCGACCAGTCTTCGTTGATTTCGCTCAAGCGGTCGATTTCACCCTGCAGGGCATTGATGGCACGCTGACGGTTGACTTCAAGCGAGCCGGCCTCCATGGTTTCATACGTGCGCAGGAGGAAATAATAGGAGGTGCCAAAGATCGACAGGGTAATAAGCATGATCAGCAACAGCTGAAGAAGGACTTTGGTTCTTAGCATGGACAGGGCGCAGATGTTTTCAGTGGGTGAGGGAATAGACCAGGTAGTTCAAACCCAGCTGATAAGCCAGATTGGCATAACGTGTCGGGTAGGACGGGTCATAGGTATGTTCCCAGCCATCACCCATGTCCGAGTTCCAGTTGATGAGCACCATCACCCGGCCTGAATCATCGAGGATGGCATGGTTGCTGGCCCGGTCCACATCCTGTTCGGGATAGTTCTCCGGGTTGCCGATAACCGGAATCATCTGTGCCCCGTCAATATCATAGTAGCTGCGATAGATTTCATGGTCCGGGGGCAGTTCAATGATTTCCCGGTCAGGAAACACCTGCGAGAAGGAGGCATAAAATGCATTCCATTGCCGGGTTCCCCAGAAATCATCGATCAGCAGGAAGCCGCCGCGAAGCAGGTATTCACGCAGGTTTTCCAGTTCCTTTGGGTTGAAGGCCGGGCCACCATTGCGGCCCATTTCCAGCGCGTAAAGAAATGGGTAGTTGAAAATTTCGTCATCGTCAAGACGCAGCACAATGGGTTCAGGCAGCACCCGGACATTGCTCAGACGGGCGACTCCGCGCAGGAAGTTGGCATCGGCAGAAGGAAAGTCGGTACGCCAGGAGCCGCCGCCAAAGCCACCCTGGTAATAGTTGTCATACTGCAGGCGGACAAAGGCGAATTCACCGGCGTTATCCTCAAGATCCGGGTCCGAAACGGCGGAGGAAGCTGCAAGACAACTGGACAGCAGCGCTGCGAATGACAGCAAACAGCGGGCATTCATGGGCATCAAATCAACTTGACCAATACAGTTAAAAAGGTAGTGTGGTTCAAGACAGGGGATAATTCAACCATTGTGTGCCTGCATCCTGCCGGAAGCTTGCTTGCATGCCCGCAGGCAATCGCGTTACATTCGCTGCAAGTGCCCGGCTTTGCGGGCCCGGCAGGGAATTGCCGGATGCTGCGTCTGAGCTGGAACAACAGGACGAAGAACAAAAACAACCACTTCTGAGATGAACTTTGAATGAGAGTTGATCATGTATAAATTGAGTGTCATTTTTCTGCTTTCCAGTCTTTTCCTCAACAGCTGTAGCGATCAGCAGGGCGATGGGCAGATACTGCTGAGCCTGCAGACACTGTCCGCAAAGCCGCATCTGGTAACTGGCAGCGAGGTGTTGCTGGCCGTGACGACCTCTGTCGCCGAGCCCGGGCAACTACGCTTGAGTGTCAATGGGCAAGCCGCAACAGCCTTGTTTGCTCCGGTCGGAACCTCCGGGCAGGGTTTGCAGGACTATCAGGTTCTGGTGCAAGGGCTGCGAGAAGGCGACAATCTGCTGGAGCTGCGCAGTGGGGAGCAGGCAGCCTCACTGACAGTGACCAGTTATCCGCTCAGCGGACCGGTCCTGTCCGGCGAACAGCAAACCCCCTATTTTTGTCTGGCGGAACTGAGTCCGGATGACGAGGGTAATCCTCGCCGTTTTGCCATAGGCAATGGCGAATACCTGGATGATGAAGCACTGGATGAGGACTGTTCCTTGCCTACCCGCATCGATTACGTGTATCGAAGTGTCGGCGAGACAAGTGGCTTCCTGCCCTGGCCGGAAAGCGGAGAGCGGCCGCAGGATGTGGCCATGACGGTGACCAATGAGGGCGAACAGGTTCCGTTTATCGTGCGGCTGGAAACCGGAACCATCAACCGGGCAATCTATCAACTGGCCTTGCTGCATGATCCGGACACGGCCGAGCCTTCTGCCCTGAATCCAGCTCCGGCCTGGAATGAACGCCTGGTCTATAATTTTGGCGGCGGCTGCGATCCAGGTTATTTTCAGGGGACGACAACGGCTGGGGTCTTGCGCGAAAGTGTGCTTGGCAAAGGGTATGCAGTCGCTTCCTCAACACTGAATGTCAATGCGCAGGGTGGGTGCAATGATGTAATTTCCGCAGAAACTGCCATGATGGTCAAAGAGCATTTCATTGAAACCTATGGTCTGCCACGTTACACCATGGGCAACGGTGCCTCGGGTGGCGCCATGCAGCAGTTGCTGATAGCCGGAGCCTATCCGGGCATACTCGACGGCATCATCCCCGCCATGACCTTTTCTGATGCGGTGACCTATATGACTGATTCCCAGGAGTGCAGTCTGCTGTTGAGGAATTTTGTCAATGATGAGGCGCTTGGTTTGAGTGATGAGGTCAAGGCGGCCCTCGGTGGCTGGCCGAACTGGTATCTGTGCGATCAATCCCTGGGCAGTCGCCCGGACAGGGTCGCCCCGCATGGTTGTTCGGCAGAAATACCTGTGGCCAGCAGATACGATCCTTTGGAAAATCCTGATGGAGTCAGATGTTCCATTTATGACGGTATGAAGAATATTTTTGACGAGAAGCTTTATCCGGAAATCAATCAACAACGGATGTTTGCCCGCAGCCCACATGACAATGTCGGCGTTCAGTATGGGCTGGCCGCCCTGAACGCCGGGATCATCGACAAACAACTGTTCCTGGACCTGAATGAGCAGATTGGCGGCTGGGATATCGATTTCAATCCGACTGCGAATCGTACCGAAGGTGATGAACAGGCCATTCGCATTGCCTATGAAACCGGCCGCGTCAGCAGTGGCGGCGCAGGCCTGGCAAGAGTCCCGATCATTGATGACAGATTGTATCTGGATGATCAGGGCAATTTTCACGCCAGCGTCTATTCCTTTACCACGCGTGCCCGCCTGATACGGGATAACGGACATGCCGATAACTACGTTATCAGAAGGCATGGATCCAGCATCTCACTGGCGGATGAGAACCTGGCCCTGATGGACCAATGGTTGGCAGCGCTGGCCGAGGACAATTCGAATGATGCCCTGCTGGACCGCATCGTCAGGGCCAGGCCGGCGGAATTGCAGGATGATTGTTTCACCGAGGCAGGGGAGCGAATTGTGGAATCTGCGGTCTATGATACGAATTCCCTGTATGACAATACCGGCAGCCGTTGCAATACCCTGTACCCGCCGCATGCAGGTTTGCGCCTGATCGCGGGTGGCCCCTTGAGCAATGACGTGCTCAAGTGTGAATTGAAACCGCTGGATTTCGAGGATTATCGGGTAGAGTTTACTGACGAGGAAAAACAGCGGCTGGAAACTATTTTCCCAGCGGGTGTCTGTGACTGGGAAAAACCCGGCGTGGGGCAGGTCAACAATCTGACCTGGTTGTCTTTCGGGCCTTCCCCCGTCAATCGCTACGCCCCAGAGGGGCGATGACATGGGGCATTCGCCTAAGCGGAAGCTGTTTCTGGATCTGGTGCTGGCCATATTCCGATTGAGCCGTCTGTTGCTCGCCGAAGGGGATCGGATGGCCGAAAGCGTGGGCTTGACCAGTGCCCGCTGGAAAGCTATTGGTGTGATCGCACTGTCCAGCAATGGCGTTACCGTCCCTGGCATTGCACGATCACTGGGACAATCACGCCAGGCGGTGCAACGCATCACCGATGTCATGGTGGCAGATGGTTTGCTGCGCTATGAAAAAAATCCCCGCCACCGACGTTCTGCCCTGGTTGTGCTGACCGAGCAAGGCCAGCAGGTTTACAATGCGCTGCGGGTGATTCAGGACCCCTGGGCGATAGACAACACCCAGGACATTCCTGTCGAAGAGCTGGAAACCTCTCTGCAACTGGTGCGCAAACTGATTCATCGGTTGGAGTGAATGCAGCTCATGACGCTTCCGCAAGCGCTTTACACAGCCGCACAGGTCAGGGAGTTTGACCAGCGGGCAATCGCCGCCGGTATACCCGGGTTTGAACTCATGCGCAGGGCAGCCCAGGTCAGTCTCAATGCCATTGTGCAGCGCTGGCCGGATACCGGCAGATTAGTGATTTTTGCCGGTCGTGGGAACAATGGTGGCGATGGGTTTTTGCTGGCGGCACTGGCCCGTGAGCAAGGCCTGAAAGCGCTTGTTTTTCACTGTGGGATTCCTGACGCAGCAAAGGAAGATGCAAACAAGGCCCTGCGTCTGGCCCAGGCCAGGGGAGCTGCTCTGCGCGAGTTTGAAGCTGCCTCGGTACATGAGCTGCTGGCAGAGACGCCAGCTGCTGGGACCGTACTGGTTGATGCCCTGCTGGGAACCGGCAGCCGGGGCGTGCTGACACCGACGATACGTCAGGCCATCGAGTGCATCAACGGGGCAGGGCTGCCCGTTGCTGCACTTGATCTGCCTTCGGGGCTGTCCAGTGACAGTGGCGACGTCAGCGAGGCTGGCGACGCCGTGTGTGCTCATCTGACCATCACCTTCATAGCCTTGAAACAGGGTTTGTTTACCGGACGTGGTCCGGCATTGTGCGGAGACCTGATCTTTCATGATCTGGGGCTGGAAGACTTATCTGTGCAGCCCGTCACGACAAACACGCTCAGGGCAGATATAAAGACAACAGGTACTTTATTCAAAAGAAGACCACGTGATGCCCATAAGGGTGATTTTGGCAATGTCATCGTGATTGGTGGTGATACGGGCCTGGGTGGTGCGGCCCTGATGTCGGCGGAAGCTGCAGTATGCAGTGGCGCCGGCACAGTCTGTCTGCTGACCAGGCCGGAGCATGTTACGGCAGCCTTGTGTCGTCGTCCTGAAATAATGGTGCGCGGTGTGCAATCGGTAAAGGCCGAGGTGCAGTCCCTGCAGGCCTTGTTTTTGCGTGCTGATGTCATTGTCATTGGGCCGGGATTGGGCAAGTCCGGATGGTCCCGGGAAATGCTGCAACTGGCCCTGCAGTATGGCAACAAGAACCGGCCCGTGGTGATGGATGCGGATGCGCTGAACCTGCTCGCAGAGAGAGCTGGAGAGAGAGCCGAAGAGAGGGCTGGAGAGAAAACCGGAGGGACAGGTGCGGAACAGGCAGGCTTGCGTCGGGAGCATTGGGTACTTACTCCTCATCCTGGCGAAGCTGCCCGTTTGTTGAATGCCAGCGTTATGGATATCCAGGCAGACAGGTTTGCTGCTGTCCGCAGTCTGCAGCATGATTTCGGCGGTTGTTGTGTGCTCAAAGGGGCAGGTAGTCTGCTTGCCTTTGTCGATGGTGAAACCCTGCAGATCAGGGTCTGTACCGAAGGCAACCCAGGCATGGCCAGCGGTGGTATGGGCGATGTGTTGAGCGGTATCATAGGCGCCTTGCTGGCACAGTTTCTGCCACTGGGCTACAGCCCTGGCCAGATTACCGCGGCCGCAGTCTGTGTGCATGGTGAATGCGCTGACCTGGCGGTGCAGGATGGTGGCAGACAGACTGAGCGTGGCTTGCTGGCCACAGCATTGTTGCCATTGATCAGGACGGTAATCAACAGGTGAAAGCAAATGGGTACGGATAAACAGCAGTCAGGTGGAGAGGGTTTTCGCCTGCAGGCTGGCACAAACTCGGTATTTCTTGCTGATGAAGAACAGACGATGGCTTTTGGCCGCTTGCTGGCGAAAGCTCTCAGTGAGCCTCATGGCGCAGTTGAAAGCGTTGCGGGCCGCCTGTTTCTGCAGGGTGATCTGGGTGCCGGCAAGACCACTCTGGTCAGAGGGGTGCTGCGCGGTCTGGGTTATCAGGGGGCAGTCAAAAGCCCCACCTATACACTGGTCGAACCTTACGAATGGGATGGGATGGCCATCTATCATTTTGATCTGTATCGCCTCTCCAATCCGGAAGAAGTGGCATTCCTCGGCGTTGAGGATTATCTGCGGGCAGAAAACCTGTGTCTGATAGAATGGCCGGAAAACGGCGCCTCCTGCTTGCCTGGGGCGGATCTATTGCTGATATTGGATACCGAGGGCACGGGACGCAGGCTTGCCTGGCAGGCCCTGACCGATGCGGGTAGGAAAATTGAGCAAAGGCTTATAGAATTGGCAGCGAAATCGGCAGAAGAGGCTGGATAAAATAGAGAGGCTGCATAAAGTTGCGTTGTGGAAAATCTACAGCCACATGGGGCAATGGTTCGAGCAAGATGCTCGTTATGGGTTTGCTATGCTGTGTACTGATCTGGGCGCAGGATTCGCAGGCTGCAGATATTCGCGATGTGCGACTGTGGCGGGCTCCCGAGTACACCAGGCTGGTTTTCGATGTTGATGAGAAAGTGCAGTACAGTGTTTTTGCACTTGAGAATCCTTACCGAATTGTCATTGATATCAGCGATGCGGTACTCAGTGGCAACCTCGCTGTATTGGATCTGAAGAACAGTCCAGTTAATGCGGTGCGCAGCGCCGCCCGCAATGGCAATGATCTGAGAGTGGTGCTGGACATGGCTGCCGAGGTCAGGCCCAGCAGTTTCACCCTGCCGCCCAATGGTGAATTTGGCGATCGCCTGGTGCTGGATCTTTATGATGATGTGCCGCAGACGGCTGTTGAAGTTCAGGTGCCCCCCCCTCAGCCCAATGAGGAACGGCGCGACATCATCGTGGCCATTGATGCCGGCCATGGCGGAGAAGACCCGGGAGCTATTGGCTATAATGGCAGAATCAAGGAGAAAGAGGTGGCCCTGGCCATTGCCAAAGCCATTCATGACCGGTTCAGGACGATTCCCGGTTATGAACCCATCCTGACCAGACAGGGTGATTATTATGTGGAGTTGCAGCGACGGCCCCAGATCGCACGCCAGAACAGGGCTGATATCTTCCTTTCAATTCATGCAGATTCCTTCAGCACGACCAGAGCTGAAGGCGTGACGATCTACGCATTGTCCCAGCGGGTTGCCGAGGATGAAAACATTCGCCGGGTACAACAAAAAGAAAACGGTGCTGATCTGATGGGTGGGGTGGCCGGAGATACCAGCCTGCGCAATTTTGAGGATGACCTGGCACTTACCCTGCTTGACCTGTCCATGGCCTGGAGTATTGAACAAAGCATTGCAGTGGGTTCCCATATCCTGAATTCGCTCAGTGGTGTGGCCAGGTTGCGACGGGATAAAACCCAGCAGGGTAATCTCTGGGTGCTGCGCTCTCCGGATATTCCCTCTTTGCTCATTGAGACAGGTTATCTTTCCAATCCGGAAGAAGCGCGCAAACTGACGACATCAGGCTATCAGCGTCGTCTGGCGGATGGAATCGTGCAGGGGGTGATGAATTATTTTCAGGATCGCCCGCCGGAAGGAACCCTGGTTGCCTGGCAAAAACGCAATGGCATTGCCACGGAAACCAGCTATATGGTTCAGCGGGGTGACAGTCTGTCGGTGATTGCCCAACGCCATGGTATCAACACAGCGCAGTTGCGGGCGGCCAATGGCCTGGACAGTGATGTGATCCATATCGGGCAGCAATTGCGCATTCCTGGCAGTGGCGCGGCATTCACCGCCCTGGCGGAGCCGGTGATTTCCGAGCACAGGGTCAGCCGGGGAGAGACGCTGTCCGGCATAGCCCAGCAATACGGCATCAGCCTGTCGCGCCTGCGCGAGCAGAACCGCCTGCGGGGTGATACCATCAGAGTGGGTCAGAAACTGGAAATACCTTCCTATTGAACCGAACAGCAATCCATTATCAAAACAACCAGTCTGCGTAATAAAGGTGGTTCATGCCGCGCATCGCATTATTAAGCCAGAGACTTGCCAATCAGATAGCAGCGGGAGAAGTGGTGGAACGCCCTGCTTCCGTGGTCAAGGAATTGCTGGAGAACAGCCTCGATGCCGGTGCGACGCGGGTGGATGTCGATATAGAGCAGGGCGGCAGCAAATTGATCAGGGTTCGTGATGATGGCAGTGGCATTGAGAAAGAAGATCTTACCCTGGCACTGAGCCGGCATGCGACCAGCAAGATTGCTGAACTTGAAGACCTGGAGAAAATAGCCAGCCTGGGCTTTCGGGGGGAAGCGCTGGCAAGCATCAGCTCGGTTGCCAGGTTGCTGCTGACTTCACGAGCCAGAGGAGCAAACCAGGACAGCGCCTGGCAGGTTGAAGCGGAAGGTCAGGATATGGCCGTAAGCGTGAAACCGGCAACACACCAGCAGGGCACCACAGTAGAGGTGCGTGATCTGTTTTTCAATACGCCTGCCCGTCGTAAATTCCTGCGCACGGAAAACACCGAATTCGCCCGTGTGGATGAAGTCTTCAAACGGATTGCGTTGTGCCGTTTTGATACGGCACTTATCCTGAGACACAATCAGCGTACCATCCATCAACTGCAACAGGCCTTGACCGGGCAGGAAAGACAGCGTCGCGTCGGTCTGGTTTGTGGGCCGGCATTTGTTACCCAGTCGGCCTGTATCGACATCGAGGCCGCCGGTCTCAGATTGTGGGGCTGGGTCGGTTTGCCCACCTTCTCGCGCAGCCAGGCGGATATGCAGTATTTTTATGTCAATGGCCGGATCATCAAGGACAAGCTGGTGACACATGCGGTGAAGCAGGCCTATCGCGATGTGCTTTTCCATGGTCGCCATCCCGCCTATGTGCTGTATCTGGAACTTGATCCAGCCCTGGTCGATGTCAATGTGCATCCTACCAAGCATGAAGTGCGTTTTCGGGACGGCCGCCTGGTACATGATTTTGTCTTTCGGGCCTTGCACAAGGCCATCGCTGATCTGCGGCCGCAGGATGGTGTTGCGGCCTCTGCAGCGAACACGCGAGAGCCGCGACCTGACTCGCGAGAGGAGGAGACATTCCGGGAACAGCTTGGCATGGGCCTGGCAGTTGATCGGGACAGCGGAGAAATTTATTTTCCGGAGTCTGTATCGGCTGCCCTGGCCGGTTCTGTGCCGGGCAACAAAGAGTCTGGACAATTTCATTCTGATAGAGGGCTGTCAGGAACAGGACGGCGGTATCCCCAGGCTGCCACAATGACCGCAGAGCAGGCCGAGTCCTACAAGGCACTTTATGCAGATCAGGAGATGCCGCCCTTGGGCTATGCCCTGGCCCAGTTGCATGGTGTCTATATCCTGGCCCAGAATCGGCAAGGGCTGGTGATCGTGGACATGCACGCGGCCCATGAAAGAATTACCTATGAATACATGAAACTGGCTGCTGCAAATGCAGGGATAAAGACCCAGCCCCTGCTGGTTCCACTGTCAATCGCGGTCAGCCGGAGCGAGGCAGATTGCGCCGAGCAGCAGACAGAGAGTCTGCTCGGCCTGGGCCTGGAAATCGAGCGGGCCGCGGCTGAATCTCTCATCGTCAGGCAGGTGCCCGTCATTCTGGCGAAGGCAGATATTGAACAGCTGGTCAGGGATGTGTTGTCGGATATTCGCGAACATGGTCACAGTGAGCGCATCCAGGATTACCAGGATGACCTGCTCTCTACCATGGCCTGTCACGGTTCGGTAAGGGCCAACCGACAGCTGGGTATCGCCGAGATGAATGCCCTGTTGCGTGATATGGAACGCACCGAGCGCAGCGGTCAATGCAACCATGGCAGGCCCACCTGGGTATGCCTGTCCATGCAGCAACTGGATAAATTATTTCTGCGGGGGCAATAGCCGTTGCCGGGTTGGTCTGCCCGCCAGTGCAGACGGGCAGAGTCCAGAGCCGGATCAGGCTTCGCTTTCGATCAGCTTGCTGTTGCTGCCAATGCTAATCTGGCGTGGTTTCATGGCTTCAGGAACCTCACGCACCAGCTCAATGTGCAGCAAGCCGTTTTCAAGGCTGGCCGAAGTGACCTTGACGTGGTCAGCCAGCTGGAAGACGCGCTCGAAGTCACGGGCGGCAATACCCTGATGCAGATAGTTGCGCTCGGTTTCGCTTTCTTCCTTCTTGCCGCGCACAGTCAATGTCTGCTGCTCTGACTGGATATTCAGTTCCGCATCGACAAAACCGGCCACAGCCATGGTGATGCGGTATTTGTCCTTGTCGATCAACTCGATATTATAGGGCGGATAACTGGGCTGACTCTGTTCGCGCTGGCTGATCGAGTCCAGCAGTGAACTCAGGTGGTCAAAACCAATGGTTGATCTGTACAGTGGAGCAAAATCGAAAGTTCTCATGATGCATATCCTCGTAAGCAATATGTTGTGGGGACAGTGGCCCCGGGTTAAGCCCATCAGCATGATTGGGCGTGCTTGGCAGACCTCTATCGAGCATCTGCTGGTATGATATCTAGGGTCATGCCAATGAATTTCAAGGCACAGGCCAGGAATTTTTACTTTCATGTGTTAGCGAGACAGGTAGAGTCAAATTGATACAAATTTCAACCGGGCTGATGGGCCAGTCATCGGCCATCAAGCCGAGCAGGCCGGTGTTGTGCCTGGCCGGCCCTACCGCTGTCGGTAAAACAGCACTGGCCGTTGAGCTGGTGCAACGGCTTCCTCTGCAGATCATTAATGTGGATTCGGCGCAGATCTACCGGGGCATGGACATAGGCACAGGCAAACCAGACCAGGCAACCCTGGCCCGGGCACCACATCGGCTGATTGATTTTCTGGATCCGGCGCAGAGTTATTCGGCAGCCAGTTTTCGCACTGATGCGATCAGGGAGATAACTGATATTTTGCAAAATGGCAAAATTCCCTTGCTGGTCGGCGGTACCATGCTCTATTTCAAGGCGCTGCGGGATGGTCTGGCTCCTCTGCCAGCGGCAGACCCCCGGCTGCGCCAGCAGATAGAGCTGGAGGCGGATCAGATAGGCTGGGCGGGCATTCATCGCCGTCTGGCCGAGGTAGACCCAGCAGCGGCACAACGCATCCACCCCAATGATCCGCAACGCCTGCAAAGAGCGCTGGAAGTCTATTTATTGACCGGGAAATCGCTGTCGCACTGGCATCGGCAGCAGGGGGTAGATGGACAACCCCCCTTTGATTTGCACTTTTTTTCCATCCAGCCGGGTCTACGCAGCGTATTGCATGAAAAAATCAGCAAACGTTTCGATAAAATGCTGAAGGCTGGATTGCTGGCTGAAGTTGAAATGCTGTATCGACGACCGGATTTGCACGCTGGCCTGCCTGCCTTGCGCAGTGTGGGATACAGGCAGGTTTGGCAGTACCTGGGTGGTGAAATCTCCTATGACGAGATGAGAGAAAGGGGTATCATTGCCACCCGGCAATTGGCAAAACGGCAGATTACCTGGCTCAGAAGCTGGCCAAATCTGCGCAATTACGACAGCGACAATCCCCAATTGCTGGATCAGGTATTGAAAAGTCTTGAAGCCGCCGCAATAGTTGGTTTATCTGGATGAGTAAATCGGTAGTCTGCCGGTTTTCCTATTAACTTTTAAGGAGAAAATAAATGTCAAAGGGGCATTCACTACAAGACCCTTTCTTGAATGTGCTGCGTAAAGAGCGTATTCCGGTTTCGATTTACCTGGTTAGCGGAATCAAACTGCAGGGACAGATCGAGTCATTCGACCAGTTCGTGATTCTACTCAAGAATGCGGTAAACCAGATGGTTTACAAACATGCCATTTCAACAGTGGTTCCGGCCCGATCTGTGAAGATACCCACGCAAGGTGCGGGTGAACAGGGCGGTACCGGTGAAGAAGATGAAGGGGATGCTCCGGGCAATACAGCCTGAGCTGGGGACTTTTCAGAGGCTTCTTGTGCAGAGGCTCCCTGGCAGTCCATGAATACCCATCTGATGGTGGGATACGAGGTAGTTGATTGTTCTTTGAACGCCCAGAAAGTGGAGAAGTCGCTGTTCTCGTCCATATTGTTCTCGATTCGGAACGTGAACAGGAAGACCCTGCCGAGTTCAGGGAGCTGGTTCTCTCGGCGGGTGCGCAGGCTGCATGTTTCATTACAGGTTCTCGCAAAACTCCGGATGCCGCCTGCTTTGTTGGTTCTGGCAAGCTGGAGGAGATCGCCGCTGCCGTCCTTGAACATGGGGCCGAGCTTGTACTCTTCAACCATTCCCTGAGCCCCGGCCAGGAACGCAACCTGGAAAGAGCACTCAAGTGCCGGGTGCTGGACAGAACCGGGCTGATCCTTGATATTTTTGCGCAACGGGCACGCACCCATGAGGGCAAGCTGCAGGTTGAGCTGGCTCAGTTGCAACATGTAGTCACCCGTCTGAAGCGAGGCTGGACGCATCTTGATCGACAGAAGGGCGGGATTGGCCTGCGCGGCGCCGGGGAAACCCAGCTGGAACTCGACCAGCGCATGATCCGGCAACGGATCAAGAGCATCAACAAGAGCCTGCTCAAAGTGCGTGCCCAGCGTTCCCAGGGAAGACGTTCCCGCCAGCGGGCTGAAATTGCTGCGATCTCCCTGGTGGGCTATACCAATGCCGGAAAGTCCTCACTGTTCAACCAGTTGACCCGGTCGGACATCTATGCAGCCGACCAACTGTTTGCGACCCTGGACTCGACCATCAGGAAACTGACCTTACCCAATTATGGCGCTGCTGTGCTGGCAGACACGGTCGGCTTCATCAGTCATCTGCCCCACAAGCTGGTGGAAGCCTTCCGGGCCACTCTGGAGGAGACCAGTCAGGCCACCTTGTTGCTGCATGTCATTGATTGTGCCAGCGAACAGCGCGAGCATTGTATCGAGCAGGTGCAGCAGGTGCTGGCTGAAATAGGGGCTGATACGGTACCGACCCTGGAGGTGTTCAACAAGCTTGACCTGTTGCCGGAACAGGAAGCCCGTCTGGAGCGCGATGAGCACGGCAAGCCAAGCCGGGTCTGGGTCTCGGCAGTAACGGGTGCAGGTTTGCCTTTGTTGCTGCAGGCCATCAGTGAATTGCTGGGTCAGGATTTTGTCGAGGAGACGCTGACATTGACCCCCCAACAGGGGCGGCTGCGGGCAAGACTGTATGCCCGCGGAGCCGTGGAAAGCGAATCGATGGACACGGAAGGCAGTGTGCAGTTGCAGATCCGCCTGCCCCGTTTCGACTATAACAGACTGATGCTGGAAGAAGAGATTGCCACTCTTGGCTGACCAGCAGCCAAAAAACTGGGTTATTGAGACAGAATTCGTTAGAATCAACGCGGAATGAATGGGGTATGGAGAAGCCAATGGCTTGGAATGAACCTGGAAACAAAGGTAAGGACAACGATCCCTGGGGGGGTGGCGGAGGCCGTGGTAATGGTAATCAGGGGCCACCTGATATCGATGAGGTGATCAAAAACCTGACCGGAAAGCTCAATTCACTGTTTGGAGGCAAGAAGGGGGGCGGTTCTGCCGGCAGCGGTGGTTCTGGCGGGGCAGCAGGTAATTTATCTGGTGGATTGATAGCTGTCATGGTTGTTATAGCCGCCGTAATCTGGGCAGCCATGGGTTTCTACACAGTGGATGAATCCGAGCGCGGTGTGGTCTTTCGTTTCGGCAAAATCCGCAATGAAGTGGTTACTCCCGGTCTGCGCTGGAATCCACCGCTCATTGACGAAGTGCAAAAAATCAATATTTCCCGAGTCAATACACGCTCTTACACCAATGACATGCTGACCACCGACGAAAACATCGTCAGTGTTTCCATCGCCGTGCAATATGTGGTGCAGGATCCGGTGGCTTATGTCACCCAGGTACGGGCCCCACAGATCAGTCTCGACCATGCTTCGGAGTCTGCTATCCGGCATGTGGTGGGTGGCACCACCATGGACAGGGTATTGACCCAGGGGCGTGCCGATGTGGCGGCTGAGGTCAGGATCAGGCTGCAGAGCTACATGGACAATTATCAGACCGGCATCCTGGTTACCCAGGTCAATGTCGAGAATGCCCAGCCGCCCAACGCAGTGCAGGCTGCCTTCGATGACGTGATCCGAGCCCGTGAAGATGAACAGCGTGCCCAGAACCAGGCCCTGGCCTATGCCAACAGGGTGGTTCCCGAGGCGCGTGGTGAAGCGCAGCGCATCATCGAACAGGCCAATGCCTACCGTAACCAGGTGATTGCACAGGCAGAAGGTGAAGCATTTCGTTTTGACCAGTTGCTGCAGGAGTATCAGAAATCCCCACAAGTCATGAGAGAACGGCTGTACATCGATTCCCTGCAGGCTGTGCTCAGCAACAGCAGCAAGATTCTGGTGGATGTGGAAGGTGGCAACAATATGTTCTATCTGCCACTTGACAAGATCATGACTCAAACCGAGGCAAACATTCCCACGACACGCAATCTGCAGCTGACGCCGCAGCAATTGCGTGAATTGTCAGACCAGGTCAGTCGGGATATTTCTGCTGCAGGCAGCGGCGGTCGTGCCCAGACCAGTGCGGCTGGCAGAGGAGGACGCTAATATGAAAAATTTCGTTATAGGGGCTGTTGTCTTTCTTATACTGACACTGGCCAGCAATTCACTGTTTGTGGTGCGCCAGACCGAACGGGCGATCATGCTGCGCTTTGGTGAGGTAACCGTGGCTGATATTCCCCCGGGGCTGCATTTCAAGTTGCCGTGGATAGACACGGTCAGAAAATTCGATGGTCGCATTCTGACAGTTGATTCCACTCCGCAACGCTACCTGACTCTGGAGCAGAAGGCCTTGCTGGTGGACTCCTACGCCAAGTGGCGGATCGTCGATGTGCAGCGCTATTACACGGCCACATCCGGTGATGAGTCACGCACAGCAACATTGCTGGCACAGCGCATCAATGATGGCTTGCGCAACAAGTTCGGTGAACGTGATCTGCAGGAGGCTGTCTCCGGGCAGCGTGACCTGTTGATGACCGAGCTGACCGATGAGCTCAATCTGACCACTGCCAATGAATATGGTATTGAAATCATCGATGTCCGGGTCAAGCGGATTGATTTGCCTGATGATGTTCGTTCATCGGTATACGAGCGCATGACCTCCGAGCGTCAGCGTGAGGCACAGCAACTGCGATCCCGCGGTAATGAGTTGGCCATCGGTATTGAAGCAGATGCCGATCGGCAGGAAATTATTCTTCTGGCAGAAGCCTATCGTGACTCGGAACGGATCCGTGGCGAGGGAGATGCTCAGGCGTCAGCCATCTACTCTGCCGCCTTTTCCAAGGATCCTGAATTCTATTCTTTCACTCGCAGCCTGAACTCTTACCAGGATACCTTCTCCTCCAAGAGCGATATCATGGTCGTCGATCCGGAAAGTGATTATTTCAAATATCTGCGTAATGGCAATCTGCAATAAGGGCTGACCAAAGTATAACTCCCGCCAGTCTTCGCCCTGCCTTGCCTTGGGCTGCAGGACGATTTGCTGTGCACACTGCTTGTTGCAGTGAATTATTGCAGTGAAAAGGTTTGTTGCAGTAAAAGCTGCATTGAAAAAGATGAGAGAAAACGATTATGAAAGCCGTGGATCGTTGGTTATTGCCTGACGGTGTAGAGGAAATTCTGCCTGGAGAAGCACGCAAGCTGGAAGCTCTGCGACGCAATCTATTGGATACCTATGAATGCTGGGGATATGAGCTGGTCATTCCACCGTTGATTGAATTCCTCGACTCCCTGCTGGTAGGTTCTTCGCATGATCTGGATATTCACACCTTCAAGATTACCGATCAGCTGAGCGGACGCATGATGGGAATTCGCGCCGACATCACGCCTCAGGTTGCGCGCATGGATGCCCATTCACTGAAACGCGAAGGTGCAGTCAGGCTGTGCTATGCCGACAGTGTATTACACACCCGTCCACGTGGCTTGTTGACCTCCAGGGTGCCCTTGCGGCTGGGTGCAGAACTTTTTGGTCACTCCGGGGAAGCAGCCGATATTGAACTGATCAGTCTGATGCATGAAACCTTGATAGTCGCCGGTATCGAACGGGTGCAACTGGTCCTGGGCCATGTGGGTATTTTCCGCAGTCTAGTGCAGGCTGCCCAGTTGAGTACGGATGATGAAACCCTGCTGTTTGATGCCTTGCAACGCAAAGCCTATGAAGAGGTTGATGGTTTGTTGGAGCGGTTGATTGCAGAAGATGATCTGCGCCTGATGTTGCGGGAATTATCCCGCGCCAATGGCGGCGAACAGGTGCTGGCCGACGCTTTGAGCAACTTCGCAACAGCTCCGGCCCCGGTGCGCTCGGCACTGACTGAGCTGGACAAGATTGCCAGCGGGGTCAAGGCACGTCTACCCGGCTTGAAACTGGGCTTTGATCTGTGTGAACTGCGAGGTTATCAATATCACACCGGGGTTGTCTTCGCTGCCTATACCCCAGGCTATGGCCGGGCAATTGCCAAGGGTGGCCGCTATGATGACATCGGCGAGGCCTATGGACGTGCGCGTCCTGCCTCCGGGTTTGATACGGATCTCAAGATCCTGGCCCGACTCAGCAGTTTAAAGGTGTCAGATAGAGCCTGTATTTTTGCACCACTGGATGATGACCCTGCCCTGTTGCAGAAAATTGCCAGCCTGCGGGCTGAAGGGGAAAAAGTTTTGGCTGGACTCGATGCCGGGATGACAGCTGAGCAGATTCGCGACAGTGGTTGCAACCGGCAGCTAAAGAAGCAGGACGGGCAGTGGCGAGTGGTTAAGCTCTGAGAAACGTCCCAACAATTGAATTCAAAGCGGGTGAGAAACAGGCAAATGGGTAAAAGTGTAGTCGTATTGGGCACCCAATGGGGTGATGAAGGCAAGGGCAAGATCGTTGATCTTTTAACTGAGCAGGCTGCGGTTGTAGCCCGTTTCCAGGGTGGACACAATGCTGGTCACACTCTGGTGATCAAAGGAGAAAAAACCGTCCTGCATCTGTTGCCTTCAGGCATTCTGCGTGAAGGTGTCTGTTGCGTCATCGGCAATGGGGTAGTCGTCAGTCTGTCCGCATTGCTGAAAGAAATTACCCGGCTTGAGGAAAAAGGAATTCCGGTGCGTGAGCGGCTGAAAATCAGCGCCTCCTGCCCACTCATACTGCCTTCCCATGTAGCGCTTGATCAAGCCAGGGAAAAGCAGCTGGGGCTGGGCAAGATTGGTACCACCGGGCGTGGCATTGGCCCGGCCTACGAAGACAAGGCGGGACGTCGAGGCATACGCCTTGGTGAGATACTTGATGCCACGCACTTCGCCGAACGCTTGCGGGTGATTCTCGAATACCACAATTTTCTGCTGACGAATTACTACAAGGTGGAAGCGGTTGATTACGATGCAGCTCTGGCAGAGAGTCTGGCTCAGGCTGAGCAGATAAGACCGATGGTGGCCGATACCATAGAGATACTGCATGCGCATCGCAAGGCCAACGATAATATTCTGTTTGAAGGGGCGCAGGGTTCCTTGCTGGATATTGATCATGGCACTTATCCATATGTGACCTCTTCCAATACCACCGCTGGGGGAACAGCTACCGGCAGCGGTTACGGGCCCTTGTATCTTGACTATATCCTGGGGATTACCAAGGCCTATACGACACGGGTTGGTTCAGGTCCATTCCCCACAGAGCTGTTTGATGCCACCGGGGCACATCTGGCTGCAGTGGGTATGGAGAAAGGCGCCACCACCGGGCGCGATCGTCGCTGCGGCTGGTTCGATGCCGCCGCGGTCAGGCTGGCAATCCGCATCAACAGCGTGTCCGGGATTTGTCTGACCAAACTGGATGTGCTTGATGGTCTGGACAGCATCAAGATAGGTATCGGGTACCAGGGTGTTGATGTGAATGCCTCTACCAGCTTGATGAATATGGACAGTTACCAGAACCTGGTGCCGGTTTATGAGGAAATGCCAGGGTGGAAGGAATCGACAGTCGGCGTCAAAAAACTTGATGAATTGCCGGCCAACGCGCTAGCCTATATTCGCCGTATAGAGGAGCTTATCGAAGCTCCGGTTGCCATCATCTCCACTGGGCCAGACCGTGAGGAAACCATAATTCTCCAACACCCGTTCAAGCAAGACTGAGATTGTTCGATCAGGTTTTTGTGATTGAGCTGGCTTATGTTGCGCTCTGTTTGAACAGAGTCTGATCGGGGTCTGAGCAGGTATTTTTTGGGTATTGCACAATTGAGCAGAGCTTCCCTTGGTTTATCTGCCCTGCCTGGGGCAGAATGAGACTCTTCTTCCCGGGAGAGTGCTGATGGATGCAGTAACCATCAATAATCTGTTTCTTGTTGGTGCCCTGATGGTCAGCCTGAGTGTGCTGGTCAGTGCGGTCTCCTCGCGCTTTGGCGTCCCCATTCTGGTCATCTTTCTTGGTGTCGGTATTCTGGCCGGCGAGGATGGCATCGGCGGGATAATCTTCAATGACTACTCCGCGGCCTATCTGGCCAGTAATCTGGCCCTGGCAATCATTCTCTTCGATGGCGGCATGCGGACCCGGGTCAGTACGTTCAAGGTGGCTCTGGGGCCGGCTCTGTCTCTGGCTACTGTTGGTGTCATTCTGACCGCTGGGCTGACTGGTTTGATGGCCACCTGGTTGTTTGATTTGCACCTCATGCAGGGATTGCTGATTGGTGCCATCGTCGGCTCAACGGATGCGGCAGCGGTGTTTTCCCTGCTGGGTCCGCGTCATATCAACGAGCGCGTGGGTGCCACCCTGGAAATCGAGTCTGGCAGCAACGATCCAATGGCTGTGTTCCTGACCGTGCTGCTGATAGAGATGATCGCCAGCGGCAAGCAGGAGTTCAATGGCGCCTTTCTGTTGTCGCTGTTGCAGCAGTTTGGCCTGGGAGGGATGCTGGGCTTGAGTGGGGGCTGGTTGTTATGGCAACTGATCAACAACAGCAAACTGGCCAACGGCCTCTATCCGTTGCTGGCGCTGAGCGGAGGCCTGGTCATTTTTGCCATCAGCAATTTCCTGGGTGGCAGTGGCATACTCGCCATTTATCTGTGCGGTTTGCTACTGGGCAACAATGCCATTCGCAGCCGCTCTTCCATTCTCAGTGTGCTGGATGGTTTGGCATGGCTGAGTCAGATAGGCATGTTTCTGGTTCTGGGTTTGCTGCTGACACCGAGTCAGTTGTTGCCCATTGCCATCCCAGGGCTGATTCTGGCCATGTGGATGATACTGGTAGCCCGTCCATTGGCCGTGCTGTTGAGCCTGCTGCCGTTCAGGCGGTTCAAGTGGCGCGAGAGGTGGTATATCTCCTGGGTGGGGCTGCGAGGTGCCGTGCCTATCATTCTGGCGGTGTACCCGGTCATGGCTGGTCTGGACAATGCGCAGCTGTTCTTCAATCTCGCCTTCTTTGTGGTGCTGGTTTCCCTGTTGGTGCAGGGCAGTTCGCTGCCATTTGTCACCCGGCTGGCCAAAGTGGAGGTTCCAGCGCAGGCCATGCCGGTTTCGCGTTCTGGCCTGGAAATTCATCCAACCAGTGCCTGGGAGTTGTTTGTGTATCGGCTGGGTGCTGAGAAATGGTGTATCAATACCGAGCTGAGGCGCCTGAAAATGCCAGAGGGTACGCGTATAGCGGCCATGTTTCGGGGCAATCAGCTGTTGCATCCTTCCGGCAGCACACGCCTGCAGGCCGAAGATATTCTTTGTATAGTAGGGCATGAGGAAGATCTGCCGGCACTTGGCAAACTGTTCAGTGAAGCGCCGTTGTCCAGTACAGATCGGTGGTTTTTTGGAGACTTTATTCTGGATGCCCAGTCATGCCTGGGGGATCTTGTTCCGGTTTATGGATTCAGCGTGGACGATAGCGATGCCAGCCTCAAGCTGGGGGATTTCTTCACGACCCGAATGGGCGGCAAGCCCGTAGTTGGCGATCAAATAGAGTGGCAGGGCTTTATCTGGACTGTAGCGGCAATGAATCACGGCAGAATTGAAAAGATAGGGCTCAAACTGAAATAAGGTTTTGCCTCACAAGACAAACACAAGACAAGCACAAGACAAATACAATAAAAGGCATCAAGTCTGCCGCATTGGAATTTGGCAGCAGTTCAACGGTACAATGGCCGCCTGTTGTTCGTTTTCCTTCCCTGATGTTTGTCCCTGACAGGATGCATGATGAAAGATGATACCTTCAAAGAAAGTGCCTTGCGTTACCATGCAGAGCCCACTCCCGGTAAACTGGCCATCCGTTCCACCAAGCCATTGGCCAACAATCGGGACTTGTCACGTGCCTACTCTCCGGGCGTAGCGTTTGCCTGTGAGCTCATTGCAGAGAATCCGGCTGAAGCTGCGCGCATGACTTCGCGGGGCAATCTGGTGGCAGTCATCACTAACGGCACGGCTGTTCTGGGTTTGGGAAATATCGGTCCGCTGGCTGCCAAACCGGTCATGGAAGGCAAGGCCGTATTGTTCAAGAAGTTTGCCGATATCGATGTGTTCGACATCGAGATCAATGAGACCGATGTCGATAAGCTGGTTGCCATTATTGCCGCGCTGGAGCCTACCTTTGGGGGTATCAACCTGGAAGACATCAAGGCACCGGAGTGTTTCCTGGTTGAGCGCAAGTTGCGCGAAATCATGAAAATTCCGGTATTCCACGATGACCAGCACGGCACGGCGATTGTTGCCGCTGCAGCTGTGCTCAACGGGCTGCGTGTCGTCGACAAGGAGTTTGCCGATATCAAACTTGTCGTCTCCGGTGCCGGGGCCGCCAGCATAGCCTGTGTCGAGCTGCTGTTCAGTATGGGGGTAAAGCCTGAAAACCTGCGCATGCTGGACCGCAATGGTGTGATCTATCAGGGGCGCAAAGAGGGCATGAACCCCTGGAAGGAGAAATTTGCCGTCGAGACCGAGGATAGAACAATTACGGATGCAATCCGTGATGCTGACCTGTTCCTGGGTTTGTCCGGGCCGGGTGTACTGACAGCAGATATGGTCAAGACCATGGCGCGTGATCCATTGATTCTGGCCATGTCCAATCCAACTCCGGAGATCATGCCGGAAGATGCTCAAGTTGTGCGACCTGACGCTATCATTGCCACTGGTCGATCGGATTATCCCAATCAGGTCAATAATGTACTTTGCTTTCCTTTTATTTTCCGCGGCGCACTGGACTGCGGGGCCACACATATCAATGAAGAAATGAAAAAAGCCTGCGTCTATGCGATTGCTGATCTGGCCCATCGGGAAATTTCTGAAACAGTGGCCAAGGCCTATGTGGATGAAGAGCTCAAGTTTGGCCGTAATTACCTGATCCCCAAACCGTTTGACCCCCGTCTTATAGAAGAAGTGCCGTTGGCTGTGGTGAAGGCTGCCATGGCAAGCGGTGTGGCGACAAGACCGATTGAAGATCTGCAGGCCTACAAGCGTAAATTGAGCGCCTATGTCAGCAGCAGCCGCTTGTTCATGCAGCCCAATATCGATCTCGCCAGCAAACACCCTGCCCGCATCGTCTATGCCGAAGGCGAGAATGAAGACGTATTGCTGGCACTGCAGGCAGTGGTGGATGAAGGGGTGGCCAAACCGATACTGATAGGGCGGCCGGTCATCATAGCCGAGAAAATCCAGAAGCTTGGTTTGCGCATACAGCCCGATCTTGATTTTGAAATTTTCAATCTGGAACAGGCGGATGTGCACAAACGCTACTGGCAATATTACCACCACCAGGTTGGGCGGGATGGTGTGTCTGTAGAGGCAGCAAAGAATGCCGTACACACCAACAATACCGTGCTCGCTGCATTGATGGTGGCAATGGATGAAGCGGATGGCATGATCTGTGGCAAGGTCGGCCGGTTTGATCAACATCTGCGCGATATTCAACCGATTATCCCAACGGCGCGCAGTGATGGCCGGTTGTCATCAATCTGTGTGTTGCTGCTGGATGACGGGCCGCTGTTTCTGGCAGACCCGTTCGTCAATATCAATCCCACTGAAGATGAGATAGTCGGCATTGCCAAGGATGCCATCAATTTCGTCCAGCACGCTTTTGATATTGCCCCGGTGGTGGCGCTGTTGTCGCACTCCAACTTCGGGACCTATGAAGATCAGCAGGCCCTGAAAATGAAGCAGGCTGGCCGGCGTCTGCGCGAAGAATTGCCGCATGTGCAGATTGATGGCGAGATGCACTCATTGACAGCATTGAATGCTGAATTGCGGGCTACGGTGTACGAAGGGGCCAATATTCAGGGGCGGGCCAATGTGCTGATCATGCCCAATATGGATGCCGCCAGCATAGCCCTGGGACTGATCCGCTCATTGACCAATGCCCGCCTGATCGGACCGTTCCTGTGTGGGTTGGAAAAGCCGGCCCATATTCTGATTCCGTCAGTCTCAGGGCGCAGCATTCTGAACCTGACCGCCTTGGCCGTGGCGGATATCTATGCACGCAAGGGTGTTTTTGAGCCGGCAGAGGTGGTAGAGGCAAAAGGCTGAAGGGCTAAAGGGCTAAAGGGCTAAAAAAGGGCGAGATGATAGCTTTCATTGCAGCTGCCTGAGGAATGTATTCATTCGGCTTGCGCTCAGCGCAACGCGTTCTCTGGCGATCCGACGCATGGTGTCCAGATAATTGTCCGGAAGTTGCAGCTCGGGCAGTTCTGCGCTGCGCTCATGCCGCTGGACATGAGCACGCACCAGTTCAGTGTAGACCTGTTCGTGCAACAGTTGTCGGCTCTCCATAAGCCAGTCCGCCGGGATGGTTTCCTGGCTGTTTGTCTGCGCCGACTGGATGCGTTGCAGGCTCTGCAATTGCTGGGTGAAACGCTCTCCCCGCAGGGCCTGATCCCAGACCGCATGAAGATTACCCAGGTTGGTCTTGATCAGATTGCCACCGCGATCGCCGGTGACAAAGCGTTGCGCTGAAAACAGCGCGCCGCTGTGCAGGGGTTGGTGCAGATCGGCTATCAGATGCAGTACCCAGCACAAGGCCACTGCTCTGTCAGCCATTGCCATGTCTGTATCAAGTAACTGCCGCTGCATGGCAGACAGAGCCTGCATGATGTTGCCTGGCGCACGAAGAGAGTTTTGCGGTTCTCTGTCCAGTAATTGGGCCAGCGGCTCCCTGCCCAGATAAACGTTGCCATCAATAGCAAGGCTTGCTCCGCTGGTGGCGGGCATCCAATGGCCGTCCAGCCAGTGCCAGTCGGGGTGATTGAATTCTGCCGCCAGGGCACGGGGCAAACCTCTGGCCAGATCGGGCCAGACCGCTGCCTGGCCCAGGCGCCAACGCTGTTGTTCTGTGGCTGATTCACTGCGCAACCAGTCCGGCATCTGGTCCAGGAAGTCTTGTTGGTAGCGCGGATGATGTTGCAGTATCTGATCGAGGCGGTCCCGTTGCCGGGTTTGCAGACTGTCATGGACAAGATAGGCGCTGAGCCGATGCGCTGCGGCATCCCAGGCCAACGATGATGCTGGCGAGAACAACAGAACAGAGGCCAACAGACTGCGCAAAAACAGGATAATAAATAGTCGGGAAAACATTGAAAGTCACCCCCGCAGAGTGATGGTTTTCCTGGTTAAACCTCCAGCCATTCCTTGCGGATGGAGTCCTGTTGCAGCAAATCCTGTGGGCTGCCTTCGTAAACCATCTTGCCATGACCCATGACGTAAAGCCGATGGGATATCTTCATGGCGATGGTCAGTTTCTGCTCCACCAGAAGAATGGAGACCCCGCGCTTGGCGATTTCCTGCAGCAGCTCAGCAATCTGTTCCACTACCTTGGGTGCCAGGCCTTCTGTGGGTTCATCGATGATGATCAGTTCAGGATCCCCCATCAGGGTGCGGCACATGCACAGCATCTGCTGTTCCCCGCCGCTGAGGACACCTCCGGGTACATCGGCACGTTCACCCAGATTGGGAAACATGTGAAACATTTCCTCCATGGTCCAGCGTCCGCTTGAGCGCTTGCCTTTCATGCCCAGGACCAGATTCTGGCGCACGCTCAGCGTTGGGAAAATATCTCTGCTCTCGGGGACATAACCCATACCCAGTTGAGCTATTTCAAAGCTGCGCTTGCCGGCAATCTCCTGTCCCTTGAACAGTATCGAGCCTTTGGGTTCCACTTCTCCCATGATGGTCTTGGCGGTGGTGGAACGGCCGACACCATTGCGCCCCAGCAGACTGACAATTTCGCCGGCGCCGACATGGAAGTTGACGCCATGGAGGATATGGCTTTTGCCATAATAGGCATGCAGATCCCGAACCTCAAGCATCACTGGTCACCTCGCCAAGATAGGCTTCCTGTACCCGGGCATTACTGCGGATACGTTCAGGTACATCGGTGGCGATGATTTCGCCATAGACCAGTACGGAAATACGATCGGCCAGATCAAAGACGATATTCATATCATGCTCGACCATGATCAGTGTCTTGCCTTCAGTGATTTTACGGATAAGGGCGACTGCATTCCTGGCTTCGGTCATGCTCATCCCTGCAACCGGTTCATCCAGCAGAATCATCTCGGCGCCGCTGGCTATGGCCACACCCAGCTCGAGGGCTCGTTGCTCGGCATAGGCCAGCTCGCCTGCCGGGAAATTGCGTTTGTCATGCAATCCGATCTGGTCCAGTGTCTGTTCGGTTTTCTCGGTAAGACGTCGCTCCCGGTTGACCATGTGCCAGAATGAATACCTGTAACCCATGGCCCAGAGCAGCGAGCAGCGAATGTTTTCAAACACGCTCATCATCGGGAAAATATTGGTGACCTGAAAACTGCGGGCAAGACCAAGCCGGGCAATTTCATAAGGTGGTTTGTTGTGTATGGGGCTGTCCTTGAAAAAAATCTCTCCCGAAGTGAGTTCGTAGCGACCACTGATCAGATGGAACAGGGTTGATTTGCCAGCTCCATTGGGCCCAATGATGGCATGTTTTTCACCTTGTTCGATATCGAGGCTTACGCCGCGAATGATTTGGGTGATCCCGAAATTTTTCGAGACATTGCGCAATGACAGGATGGCCATCAGTGTTCAGTCTCCTGAGAGTTGGCTTCCGCCCAGGCTTTTTTCAGGCCAGGCAGGGACAGGCGCAGCGCCATGAAGGCAATGGCAGCAACAACAAGCAGGCTCAGCCAGCTGGTCCAGCCGGCAGGGTCAAAGCCCATGCCCAGGAAAATAAACTCACTGTTATTGGTGTGCGACATTTCGATCATGGCAACCAGGCTCAGAAAAAGCAGGCTGCCCGGGATGGCTGTAATGGTATAGGGCAACAGCAACAGGCGGAGTTTGCCCAGATGCCAGGCCATGCGATGCATCATCATGAAACCGGTCAGCCCTCTGGGCAGGAACATCACGGTCAGCACAAACATGAGGCCCAGATAAAGCATCCACAGATCGGTGTAATTGCTCAGTACCGAATTGATCAGAGTGAGCACAATGGCACCGATGATTGGGCCAATGAAGAAGCCCAGTCCGCCGATATAGGCCATCAGCAGTACCCGGCCAGAGGTGGCGGCATTCAGGTTTTCCTCAGTGATGATTTCATAGTTGATGGCGAACAGGCCGCCAGCCACGCCGGCAAAAAAACCGGCCGCACAGAATGAAATGAATCTGACCTTGCGGGCGCTGTAGCCAATGAATTCGGCCCGTTCCGGATTATCCCGCACTGCATTGGCCAGCCGCCCCGCAGGGGTCTTGGTAAACAGGTACATGAACAATACGCAGAGGAAAGTCCAGAAAGCGGCGAGGTAGTAGACTTCCAGGTCCTGGGCAAAATCGGCTCCGAACAGGGGCGGGCCAAAGGTACGATCGCCACTGATTCCGGCTTCTCCACCGAAGAAAGAGACCAGGATCAGGGAGGAGGCGGCAATCAGTTCACCCACGCCCAGTGAGATCATGGCAAAGACGGTTCCGGCCTTGCGTGTGGAAAAACTGCCGATAAAAAGGGCTGCCAGTAAACCGAACAGACCTCCTATCAAAGGAATGAAGGTGATCGAAAAATAAAGGGTTTCATATTCGATCAGGCGCAGGGCATGTACCGCCAGGAAGCCACCCAGGCCGAAATAGACAGCATGGCCAAAGGACAGCATACCGCCCTGACCCAGCAGCATGTTGTAGCTCAGTGCAAACACAATGGAGATGGCCATCTGGTTATAGATGGAGATGGCAAACACCGAGTCTGCCAGTTGTGGCAGAAGCAGCAGTAACACAGCAAAAAGTATCCAGACGACAGCACTTTTCAGCATCAGGTTTCTCTCTTGCCAAACAAACCTGTGGGTTTGAAGATCAGTACCAGTACCAGTAGCAGGAATGGCAGTAGTGGGGCGATCTGCGGCAGGCTCAGATTCCAGAGATCATCCAGGAAATGGCCACTTTCGAAGGAGATACCCAGCAGGTTCAGTAGTTCCGGCATACCAACATCGGCCGCGATGGCATAGGATTGCAACAGACCAATGAGCAGGGACGCGACCAGTGCGCCGATCAATGAGCCAAGCCCGCCAATGACGACAATGACGAAGACGATACTGCCCAGGACAACGGCCATGCCCGGGAAGGTGGTCAGCACTGGTCCGGCAATCACCCCGGCCAGGCCAGCCAGTGCAGTCCCCACGCCAAAAACCATCATGAAGATAAAGGGGACATTGTGGCCCAGATTGCCAACCGTATGCGGGTGTGTGATGGCTGCCTGAATGATGATGCCAATGCGGGTTCGGGTCAGTACGAAGTAAAGACCGATGAAGATGCCAACCGAGATGAAGATCATGAACGCCTTGTAGGCGGGAAAGTTCTGACCAAACAGGGTGAACAGAGGGAAGTCCAGAATTTCGGGTTGGCGGTAATCCTTGGTCGCCCGTCCCCAGAAAAACTGGACTACCTCTTCAATCAGAAAGGCCAGGCCAAAGGTAAAGATCAATTCGGCGACATGTCCGGATTTATGCACATGCCTCAGCCCATAGCGTTCGATCAGGGCGCCAAGTACCCCAACCAGCAGCGGGGCGAGGATCAAGGCGGGCCAGAAACCAAGATAGAGACTGATGGAGTAGGCAAAATACGCTCCCAGCATGTAAAAGCTGGCGTGCGCAAAATTCAGTACACCCATCATGCTGAAGATCAGTGTCAGGCCACTGGCCAGCATGAACAATAACAATCCGGTTACCAAACCATTCAGCGTGGCAAATATCAGAACTTCAATCATGGTTCAGTATTCAAGGTCCTTGGGTCAGGGCAGTCTGGCGCTAGGGGCGCCGCATCCTGCAACTTGTTTCTGTTATTGTTTCAGCCATGGGTACGGTAAATTCAGTGCGCAGCCCGAAGCCGGAGTTATCTGCATCAAATTCGATATCCTGGTCTGTTTGCACGGAAATGTTCAGCGACTGGAATATCTGGTGATCATCTGCACGCATCCATATCTCTTCACCGGACATGGTCATCATGCGCATGTCTTCCATGGCAATGGCTATATCATATGGGTCCGCGCTGCCGGCTTTTTCTATGGCGGCGGCCAGCATCATGATGGCATTGGCAATGCGCGGCTGGGTGATGTCGTTGTTGGGGTAGCGTTGTTTGAACGCGCGGATGTATTCCTTGCGTATTTCCGTTGTAATCGGATTGGCACTGTCATTATGAACCAGCCGGATCTTGCCGACGCCTTCCTTGCCAAGCGTCGAGGTGATGCCGTCATAGGCGGCATAAAAAGTATAGATTGGCACATCCAGGCCGGCATCGATGATTCCGCGTCCCAGTGAGACCATGTCCGCGCCCCAGTTGCCGGTGATGACCGCATTGGCTCCGGAGGAAACTATTTTGGTGACATAAGGGGTGAAGTCCTTGACCTGTCCGATGGGATGCAGCTCATTGCCGACAATCTCTATATCAGGACGCTTTTCCTGCAGAAACCGGACAGCGGATTCCGAGACCACCTTGCCGAATGAATAATCCTGCCCAATGATATAGACCTTCGTGATATCCGGGTTGGCCGCGATATGAGTGGTCATGGCATCCAGTTTCATGTCTGCGTGGGCGTCAAAGCGGAAATGCCAGAAGCTGCACTCTTCTTCGGTCAGTACGGGGTCAACGGCGGAGTGGTTGAAATAGATGACGCGCTGATCAGGATTGCGTCGATTGTGGCGCTCGATAGAGGAGCTCAGTACACTGGCTACCGCCGAACTGTTGCCGGAAAACACGATCTGTATGCCTTCGCTGATGGCTCGACGCAGTTGAATCTGGGAATCCTGGGCGCTGTTCTTGTTGTCGAGGGTAACGATTTCGAAAGGTCTGCCACCCAGCACACCCCCCTTGGAGTTGATAAAGAACTCTGCCGCAAACTGAGCTTGATAGGAGCCGCTGGTGCCCTGAGCGGCAAAAGTGCCGGATTGCGGGTCGATGAAGGCAATACGGATCGGTTCCTGTGCCAGCAGACCGGTCGTGGGTTGCCACAGCAGGGCTGTGCCGAGGGCAAGAAAAGCAAATAACAGGGTCAGGGAGGACGAGATGAACTTTTTTGAGAGGTTCATTTTCATATGTTCCGTACCGGGCCGTGATCAGAGAAAAACTGATATCAGTAATTTCTATTATGGGTATTTTCCCTGGTTATGCTGCTGCGCCAGGGTGTGTCGAAACACGACATTACCCCAGACCGGGTATTGAATCAAGGAAACCTGAATACGGCCATGACACCCTGGCTGCACTCCCGGGAGCAGGCGCCGGGCAGGGATGGAGCTGTGCCAGCACCGTGCAGCCTTGGTGCTGGGTGGTGGGGTGGAAATCCGAGAGATAAACCGAGAGACAAGCGGAGAGACAAACCGAGTTTTCTGTGCGACGGGCTGAATTCATCCATTGGAATGGATGCGCAAGAGTTCTACCAGTTCGGGAACGCAGGAGCCACAATTGGTGCCACAGCGAAGCTGCCTGCCAAGCGCGGTCACGGTTCTGGCGCCTGCCTGAATCGAGTCGATGATGGCCGACTGCTGAACCTGCAGGCAGCTGCATATTATTCTGCTATTGCTGGCGTCGTCATGTTGCTGGCTTACCAGCCGCCAGGAGTCTGGCCCTGGTTGATGCTGAAGAATGGTCTGCATGAAACCCGGGCCAGGCAGTGAGCCGGGTTCCCTGCTGGTGAATAGTCCAAAGCCGAGTTTGTCCTGCTCAGTGATGATGCAGTGCAGACGCCCTTGGCGGGAATCAAAGAATTCAATTTTCTCACCACTGATGCCAAGCTCATGCAGCCAGTTCCTGACCCACTGGATAGGATCTGCGTCTGTGTCGGTCCCGGCGGCAAGTGCCAACAGGTAGGCCCAGCCTGCGGTCAACGGGATTCTGGCCCAATAGGGAAACGCGGTGACGTCGACCGGTGTGGTGCTGACACAGAGGAGCCACTGATCGACAGCAAGGTGTTGTATCTGGACACCGGCATACTTGCTTTCCGGTTGGCCCGAAACAGGGTCGACAATCGAGCTGATCAAGGTATTGACTACGGCTGCCGAGGCAAATTGCTGTGTCCAGTGTATTGGAATGAATAATTCACCATTGCGTTGTGCCGGATCTATCCTGGCCTGCAGCAACAACTCGCCGTGCTGATTATGGATGCGTACCAGGTCACCCTCTCGTATGCCGGTGCTCAGGGCATCTCTGGTGCTGAGGGCAACAAATGGGAACGGGCTGTGTAGCATCAGTTTTTCAGCTCTCCCGGTTCTGGTCATGGTATGCCATTGATCGCGCAGACGCCCGGTATTGAGCAGCCAGGGGTAGCGGTCAAGCTCTCTCGGTTTCGGTAAAGTTGCCTGCACCGGGACAAAACGAGCACGCTGATCAGGTGTATAAAACCGCCCGTCGGCAAGCAGGGTTTCGGTGCAGTGGTAGTCCTGGCCGCTAACCGGCCAGCGCAGTGGTTGCAGGCATGCGTATTCCGCGTTGCTCAGTTCAGCCAGTCCACCGATATTGAATGCCCGCAAGGCGTTTTGTTCAAGGGTGTTTTCAAAACCTGAAAGCGCGGCATGTTCGCGGAAAATATCGGCAGGGCAGGTGTAGTGAAAGGCATCGGTGTAGCCCAGACGCTTTGCCACCTGGGTGACAATCCACCAATCCGGTTGTGCCTCGCCGGGTGGCGGAATGAGCTGTCTTTGGCGGGAGATGCAGCGTTCGGAATTGGTCACGGTTCCGTCTTTTTCGGCCCAGCCGGCAGCGGGTAACAACACATGGGCATATGGGCTGGTATCAGTATCCTCGATACAATCAGAGACAACCACCAGTTCGCAGGCTTGCAGCGCCTGGTGCATACGGGATGATTCCGGCAGGCTGACCAGCGGGTTGGTGGCCATGATCCAGATTGCCTTGATTTTGCCGCTGGCGATGGCATCAAACAGGGCGACAGCATTGAGCCCAGGGTTGCGGGCTATTGTCGGAGCCTGCCAGAAGCGACTCACGCGGTCGATATTCTCGGCTGAAAAATCCATGTGGGCAGCAAGCTGATTGGCCAGCCCCCCAACCTCCCGACCACCCATGGCATTGGGTTGTCCCGTGATCGAAAAGGGGCCCATGCCCGGTTTGCCAATGCGCCCGGTAGCCAGATGACAGTTGATGATGGCATTGCCCTTATCCGTGCCGGTGGCAGATTGATTGATACCCTGCGAGTAGAACGTCACGGTTTTGTCGGTGTCGGCAAACCAGCGGAAAAACTGTATCAACACCGACTCATCGAGTTCAGTGGCAGTTGCCACCGTTTCGATATCGGGACAGTCAGCCACAGCCTGGGCAAAATCACGGGTATGGTTTTGGATATAGGTTTCATCCAGACGCTGGTGCTGGTCAAGATAGGCAAGCAGACCGGTAAACAGAAAAGCATCGCTGCCTGGTGCCAGGGCCAGATGCAGGTCCGCAATTTCGCAGGTAGCTGTGCGCCGGGGATCAATGACAACAATTTTCATCTCGGGACGTTTTTGTTTTGCTGCCCGGATTCTTTGAAACAGGACTGGATGGGTCCAGGCGGCATTGGAGCCGGTGATCAACAACAGATCACAGATTTCCAGATCCTCGTAGCTGCAGGGCACAATATCGGCGCCAAAGGCACGCTTGTACGAGGCCACGGCCGAAGACATGCAAAGTCTTGAGTTGGTGTCCACATTGGCAGAGCCGATGAAGCCCTTCATGAGTTTATTGGCAACATAGTAGTCTTCGGTCAACAGTTGCCCGGAGAGATAAAACGCCACGGCATCAGGACCATGTTCGGCAATGATGCGCCTGAACCCAGAGGCAACCACGTCCAGAGCGGTATCCCAGTCTGTTCTGCAACCATGGAGTCTGGGATGTAGCAGCCTGCCCTGGGAGCCCAGGGTTGTAGCCAATGCTGAACCCTTGACGCAAAGTTTGCCCTGATTGGCCGGATGTGACTCATCGCCTCTGACCGCATTCAGGGTCAAACAAGAGTTGTCGGGACCAGCTTGCCGGAAGGCGGTCACGCCACAGCCCACACCACAATAGGGACAGGTGGTATTGATTGCAGAAGCCGCTGACACTCAACTGACTCCAGTATCAATGCTGACCGTACTGCCTGCCAATCTGACCGGGTAGACAGGCACGCAGACAGAAGGATTTTCCAGACATTTTCCGCTTAATAGTGAGAAGTGATGCTTGTAAAGCGGAGAAGCAACACAAAGCTGAGCATTGATATCGCCAACGATACCTCGGGATAACACATTGGCCTGGCCCAGTGGATCCCAGTTGCCTATGGCATACAGCGGCGGCGATTCCCTGGGCAGATAGAAAATCGCCACCTGGATGCCGTTTACCATGGCGCAAACCCCGGAGTTTTCCTGCAGGTCGGATTTTTTGATCAAGGCAATTGAGGTGATTTTCTGGTCTGTTTGCCGGAAGGTTTTCATATCGGGTACTCGCTGTTGACGGTTCTCTGCTTGCTGGCAGGGTTCTCAGGCACTGAACACTGCCTCTTTTTCATCCTTGCGTGCCGGTCTTGGCTGCCCGCGTTCCTGCACAAAAATGACAGTGCTGTCTGCCTGGTCGGTGTTGATGAACTCGCGGAAGCGCCGCATTTTTTCCTTGTCCCCGAGCGTGGTCTTCCATTCGCATTGATAGGTATTGAGCAAGGTCTGCATTTGTTGCTCCAGCTCTGCTGCCAGACCCAGCCGATCCTGGATGATGACATCCTGCAGATACGCCAGTCCGCCGTCGAGATTGTCCAGCCAGACCGAGGTACGCTGCAGCCGGTCAGCGGTACGGATATAGAACATCAGGAAGCGATCAATGTAGCTGATCAGGGTGGCATCATCCAGATCGGTGGCAAACAGGTCGGCATGACGGGGGCGCATGCCGCCGTTGCCACACACATACAGATTCCAGCCTTTCTCGGTGGCGATTACACCAAAGTCCTTGGATTGAGCCTCGGCACATTCCCGGGTACAACCGGAAACAGCCGACTTGATCTTGTGCGGGGAGCGAATGCCTTTATAGCGGTTCTCGATAAGAATGGCCATGCTTACACTGTCCTGGACGCCATAACGGCACCAGGTGCTGCCGACACAGGATTTTACCGTGCGCAAGGCCTTGCCATAGGCGTGCCCGGTTTCAAAACCGGCATCGATCAACTCCTGCCAGATTTTTGGCAACTGCTGCAGACGGGCGCCAAACATATCGATACGCTGGCCGCCGGTTATCTTGGTGTAGAGTTGATAATCACGCGCAATTTCACCGATACGAATCAATTTTTCCGGAGTGATTTCGCCGCCCGGAATGCGCGGAACAATCGAATAGCTGCCATCTTTTTGCATATTGGCCAGGAAAGTGTCGTTGGTATCCTGTAAAGGCACGTGGCGCCTGTCAAGAATGTGTTCATTCCACAGGGAAGCAAAAATGGAGGCAACGGAAGGTTTACAGATATCACAGCCCCGACCCTTGCCGTGCTGGTCAATGAGCACATCAAATGATTTGATCTCCTCCACTTGTATCAGGTGAAAGAGTTCCTGCCGGGTGAAGGCAAAATGTTCACACAGATGATTGTTGACCTCCACCCCACGCGTTTCCAGCTCCTGTTGCACCAGTGATTTCAGTAATGCGGCACACCCGCCACACCCACTGCTGGCACCCGTCAGCTCTTTGATCTCGGCAACCGAATGGCAGCCACTGTCAATGGCGGAGACAATCGCGGCCTTGGAAATATTCAGGCAGGAGCAAATGGTTGCTGTGGCAGGCAAGGCCCCGGCAGAAAGCACTGGACGTTCGCTGGCATCGCCGGGAAGAATCAGTGATTCGGCATTTTCGGGCAAAGCCATGCCATTCAGGTAATATTGCAGCAAGGAATCGTAGTCGCTGCAATCTCCGACCAGAACGGCACCCTTGAGGGTTTTGCCATCGGCACTGAGCACCAGTTTCTTGTAGACTCGTTCGCGATCGTTGGCGTACTGCAGGGTGATGGCATCCGGGGTGGCATTACCCTGAGAATCACCGATTGATCCCACATCAATCCCCAACAGTTTAAGTTTGGTGCTCATGTCAGCGCCCTGGAAGGAATGCGGTGAAGTGGTGAGCTGGCTGACTGCCGCATCAGCCATGCGGTACCCCGGAGCGACCAGACCGAAAATGCGGCCACCGAAGAGAGCACATTCTCCAATTGCGAAAATATCAGAGTCGCTGCTGCGGCAATGGTAATCAATGACAATGCCACCGCGTTCGCCGACTTCCAGTCCGGCTGTCCGGGCAAGCTGGTCATTGGGACGGATACCGGCCGAGAATACGATCATATCGGTTTCCAGACAGGTGCTGTCAGCAAAGTCCATGCGCAAGCGATGATCAGTACCGGGGCCTATGCACTGGGTTGCCTTGCTGGTGTGGACGTGAACGCCCGTCTCACTCACCATTGCCTGCAGCATGCGGCTGCCACCCTGGTCCAGTTGCACATTCATCAGGCCGGTAGCAAACTCGACGACATGAGTGTCCAGCCCCAGGTTCTTGAGCGCATTGGCGCATTCCAGGCCCAACAGTCCTCCGCCGACGACAACACCTTTACGGGCATCTTTTGCATGTGCCTTGATGGCGCCCAGATCATCGATGGTGCGGTAGCTCAGGCAGCCGGGCAATTCCTTGCCGGGAATCGGCGGGATGAAAGCATAGGAGCCGGTTGCCAGCACCAGTTTGTCGTAGCTGAAAGTGCGCCCGAGAGAAGTGGTGACAGTTTTTCCGGCACGATCAATATGGGTGACCGGGTCACCGAAATGGGCTTCAATCCCAAGTTGCTTATAGTGTTCACGGGTGGTCAGAGCCAGGGATTCAGGATTCTTGCCATTGAAAACCTCGGAAAGATGGACACGGTCGTAGGCCGGACGAGGTTCGCCTCCGATCACAGTGATGTGCAGATCGGGGCGCTTGGTATGCAGTTGTTCGACATAGTAGTGCCCTACCATGCCATTACCTATTACCAGAATACGCTGACTTGTCATTGCCAAAATTCCCCCATGTGTTTGTTTACCGAAACGGAAAGGCTGTTTATGCGGCCTTGTTCCGGTTATTGATGGTTTGGGCAGTCATGCCGAGAGGAGCGGATAGCTTTTTTTCATGATTGTCTGCAGCTGGAAATTTATGCCGGGAATACAGGAATTGCAGCACTTCATGCCGGGCATGAATAAAGTCCCTGTCTTCAGCCAGGGCCAGGCGGTCACGCGGGCGTGGCAGAGACACATTCAAAATCTCGCCAATGCTGGCGGCCGGGCCATTGCTCATCATGACGATGCGATCCGAGAGCAATACAGCTTCATCAACATCATGGGTAATCATCACGACAGTTGTGCCTGAATTGCGATGGATTTCCATCAATGAGTCCTGAAGATGCGCCCGGGTCAGAGCGTCAAGTGCACCAAAAGGTTCATCCATCAACAGTACCTTCGGTTGCATGGCCAGGCAGCGGGCAATGCCGACACGCTGTTTCATGCCACCGGAAATTTCGTGAGGTAATTTATCGGCAGCATGCTGCATATGCACCAATTCCAGATTGTGCAGAATCCATGCCGCCATCTCGGCCCGAGTCTTGCGCTTGCGAAAAACCTGTTTTACGCCCAGGGCAACATTCTCGTACACGCTGAGCCAGGGCAGCAGAGCATGATTCTGAAAGACAACTGCCCGGTCAGGGCTTGGGGAGTTGACCTCCTTGCCCTGCAAAATAACCCCACCAGTCGTGGCCTGATACAGGCCGGAAATGATATTGAGCACAGTGGATTTACCACAGCCGGAATGGCCAATCAACGAAATGAATTCACCCTTGTCCACCTTCAGGTTGACATTGCACAAGGCCTGAAACACCTTGCCGTCAGTATTGAAACTCATACCAATATTGCTAAGTTCCAGATAGGCCTGCATTCAATCTCTCCTTACCGCAATACGGTAGTTTTATCCCAGCTCATCCTGCGTTGCAGGAGCAGCATGAACCTGTCCAGCAACAAACCGATCAGACCGATGACAAGAACTGCCACCATGATTCTTCCCAATGAATCAGAACTTCCATTCTGGAATTCATCCCAGATGAATTTTCCCAACCCTGGATTCTGGGCCAGCATCTCGGCTGCAATCAGTACCATCCAGCCAGTGGCCAGTGACAGGCGCATCCCGGTAAAAATCATGGGCATGGCCGAGGGCAGCACAATCTTCTGGATATGGCGCAGGGCTGGCAGTTGAATGACCCGGCTGACATTGATCAGGTCTTTATCAACACTGGTCACACCAACAATGGTATTGATGACAGTTGGCCACAGACAGCAAAGCGCTACAGTGATGGCGGAAGTGACAAAGGATTTACTGAATAGAGGTTGATCAACCACATACATCGCGCTTACCACCATGGTAACCAGGGGCAGCCAGGCCAGTGGCGATACCGGCTTGAACAGTTGAATGATTGGGTTGACGGCGCTGTACAGGGTTTCGCTCAAACCACAGGCAATTCCCAGTGGGATGGCAACAAGCATGGCAAGTAAAAAACCGACAGTGACGGTAATCAGACTGGTGATGATCTGGTCAACAAAGGTTGGCCTTCCGGTATAACTGCGGATACGGATTTCTGCCGTGGGATCCTGGGCCAGAATATCCGCATTGCGTTCGCTCTGGCGTTGGTAAAATGCAGTTTCGCGCTCGATTTCACGGATATGTTCCGCCCGCAGGTTCTGTATCTGTTCCCAGACCTGAACCGGACCGGGAAACTGACCCAGGGAGGTGTCTATGCGGTTGGCACTGATTTGCCAAAGACCGGCGAATGTCAGCATTCCAATACCGACCAGGGTCAGGGTTCGCAGCATCCTGCGCTTGAACATCGCGCCAGTTTGCCAGTTCAACTCAAAGAGTTTCATCTTTCAATCCGATAGTGAGTGAGTTCAGGTAGGCATTGGGTTTGTTGCCATCGAAGGGAATGCCATCGATGAATTCGGTCTGCACAGGCTTGAATCCGGTTTCCACGGCAAAGTCGGGGAAATCGTCGCTGGACATCAGTCCTTCTTCGATCAGGGCTTCAGCAGCCTGTTGATAAATTTCCGGCAGATAGACGCTTTTGGCAATCTGTTTATACCAGTCATCAGTTTGTGTCTGTGGTATCTGGCCCCATCGTCGCATTTGAGTCAGATACCAGATGGCATCTGAATAGTACGGGTATGTGGCGTGGTGGCGGAAAAACACGTTGAAATCGGGTATCTGGCGCTTGTCGCCAGGCTCATACTCGAAAGTACCCGTCATGGAGTTGGCGATGACCTGGTAATCGGCACCGACATATTCACTGCGGGAAAGAATTCTGGCGGCTTCCTCCCGGTTGGCGTTGTTGTTTTCATCCAGCCATTTCCCTGCCCGCAACATGGCCTTGACCAGCCTGATGGTGGTATTCGGGTTTTCTTCCGTAAAGCGCTTGCTCAAACCCAGGACTTTTTCCGGATTGTTCTTCCATATTTCATAGTCAGTGATTACGGGGACGCCAATCCCCATGAACACGGCCTGCTGGTTCCAGGGTTCCCCTACGCTGTACCCGAGGATGGTGCCTGCATCCATGGTTGCCGGCATTTGCGGTGGGGGGACCACCGACAGCAGGACTTCTGCAGACAGTGTGCCGGAAGTATCTCCCTTGTGGGGCGCGTAATAACCAGGATGAATGCCACCCGCTGCCAGCCAGTAGCGCAATTCGTAGTTATGTGTGGAGACAGGGAATACCATGCCCATATTAAAGGGAATGCCATTGTTCCGGTAATTATCGACAACAGGCTTCAGGTACCTGGCACTGATGGGCAGTACCGGTTTCCCTTCCGCCATCGGCAGCTGTGTCCGCAGGTGTGTCCAGATTTCATTGGACACAGTGATGGCATTGCCATTCAGATCCATACTCAGCGGGGTAACAATATGGGCTTCGGTACCATAGCCGATGGTTGCAGCGAGTGGCTGTCCGGCCAGCATATGGGCAGCATCGAGCTGACCATCGATAAGCCCGTCAAGCAGCACTTTCCAGTTGGCTTGAGGCATCAGGGTGACGTACAGACCTTCATCTTCAAAGAAACCCTTCTCATAGGCTATGGCAAGAGGTGCCATATCAGTCAGTTTGATGAAACCAAGGGTCAATTCATCTTTTTCAGGCAAACCGACATCAGCCTGCACGATTCTTATACCGAGCAAGCCACAGGCGAGAAGAATGTTTCGCAATGAATCAAATGACGTTGCCAGGCTCTTCATGATCTCTCCATACCGATAATTGCTGCCCAAAAAAAAGCCCACGAGCTGCTTGGCAGCTACGTGGGCAACATTACCCGTGAATGGAAGACGGGAGGGAGTATCTTTCCATTCTCGTTGGCTCAGTCAAAGTAACCAAAGCCTTGATCAATACAATGCACATGGCGTGCCAACTCGTGATTTTCCTGGCCAGGCCGGGTTCCATGCGATTTATTCTGCACTGGACAACAATAAAACCTGAAAGACCGCACCAAAGTGGCGCGCTGGGTTTATTTTATGCCCCGTTGCTTATCATCCTGTTGGCACCGAGCCGGATGTCTTTTGTTGGATTCCAGGCATGGGTATGTGTGTTTTCAACCTTGTAGTCAACGGCAGGTGCTGCTTCCTCCAGGTAAGCAGCAGCTTCGCGATAAAGGTCAGTGCGGTAAGCCTGTCTGCTCAGGCTGGCCGACAGTTCGGCAGATACTGGCTTGCCTGACAGTTGTCCTATCTGTTTGATCATCCATTCGGCATGTGAGCGCCAGGGAAAGCCAGCCTGATACGAGGCAAAGACATGGAAATCCGGGACTGCAACAGGCTTCCCGGTTTTATGAAACCGGTAGTGTCCGCTCAATGAGGGCAACAGTGTTCTTGCTGGCAGATCCAGGTATTTTGCATGTGCCATGATTTCAGCCATTGCCAGCCTTTGCTCGACATCGAGCAGTTTCCTGGCAGCTATCATGATGGCCAGGCGCAGACGCAAGTGTGTGACCGGATGCTGTTGATGCCAGCTTGAGCTGACGGCCAGAACTTTCTCTGGCGCATTGTTCCATATCTGGTAGCCACTGCTGACCACAGTACCAATGCCCTGGGCCACTGCCACCGAGCTCCAGGGTTCGCCAACGCAGAAACCATCAATATTGCCCCTGGCCAGGCTGTCACACATCTGTTCTGGAGGGAGTACGATCAGGCGGATATCATGGTCGGGATCGATACCTCCAGCCTGTAGCCAAAGACGCAGCAGGAAAGTGTGCATGGAGAATAAATGGACAGTCGCCAGAACGGGTACTGTTTTGTGCGTGCGGATATGCTGTGCCAGCGCCCTGGCTGCCGCGATGGCATCGGGTAGCTGTGCGCGCTGCGGGATTGCCAGTTGTTCCCAGAGGAGGGTGGACAAGGTAAGCGCATTGCCATTCAGGCTCAGGGACAGGCCGGTCAGCAATTCGGCCCGAATACCCCCCACTCCCAGGGCTGCGCTGAATGGCAGAGGAGCCAGCAATTGCGCCGCATCAAGCTGACCAATGGCTAGTTTGTCGCGCAGATTGGCCCAGGAAACCTCCCTGACCAGATGAACATCAAGCCCGAAATCATGAAACAATCCTGCTTCCTGTGCCAGGATCAATGGTGCGCTGTCAGTCAGGCGCATGAAGCCCAGTTGCAGTGTTTCCGTTTCTGGTGCAGGCAAGCGCCGGGCAAGGTCATGGTGGGACATGGTTATTTCCTGGTTTGCATTGAGCATAAGGTAGCGACAACTGTACGTGCGACAGTGGCTAGTTTTTGATTGCTGTCCATGGCCAGGCGAACCAGCAACTGGTGGGCCTCGTCCTCGCTGATTCGTTTTTGTTGCATCAACAAACCTTTGGCTTTTTCGACGACAGTCCGGGTTTCAAGCTGACTGCGGACGCTGTTCAGCTCTGCGCGCATATCCTGGAAATTGCGAAACTGGGCAATGGCCACATCGATGATGGGTTTGACATGGCTCGGGTTAATGGCTTCGGTCAGGTAGGTGCTGACGCCGGCCGCCACCGCCTGGCGGATATAATCTGGGTCATCCTCCGGAGTGAACATGATCATTGCGGTGGGGCTGTGAGTGCTGACTATCGACAGGCTTTCCAGCACATCACGATCGGGCGACTCCAGGTCAATCAACACCACATCAGGCCGATGTTGTTCTATCTGGTGCAACAACCCCGCCGCAGAGGCAATCATGGCCACCACCTCAAAGCCGGCAGCGCTGAGATGTTCTTCAACCAGACTGGCCCGGTCCGGGTGATCATCAACCAGCATGACCCGGACGGTACCTGGGGACTTGGGTGTACTGCTTTTTTGCATGGGTAACAATCAACGACAAGAATACAGTATTGTGTAGCAGCAATTAGAATGCCATGTTTAGGCTTAACCAGATTTTTTCTGTATCTACAGCAAAACCGTCAGCCTGATAATTGGCATATTTGAGTTCGAAACCAAGGCGCCGGGAGAATGGATAAACAGCATGGAACTGCCACTCACTGCCGTAATCATCCCCGGTTTCATCTGCCTGCAGTTGATGATAAGCAACGCTGAGCTGCAGTTTGTCGATCGAGCCGGTCAAGTTCAGGTAGCTATCTTCGACGCCCTGGTCTGGCGTATTCAGGAACAGGTCGGTAAACCCCTGGAATTTATGCAGGGTGGCCAGTGGGGTGGAAAATCCCTTGTTGCCATTGTCGCTGCCAAGTTGTTCAAAACCTGCACTCAGGATGATTTTGCCCAGTGACAGGGAGCCTTCTACGAGATAGTAATCAGCCTGATAATTCTGGCGGTTATCAGCCAGATCGCTCTGACTGGCATAGGCAGCATAGAGTGATACCGGGCCAGTTTTTCCTTTGTAGCTTATCCCTGTGCTGAGTGAGGATGCGGTGGCGGCATTGTCAAAATCCAGGGCATAGACGAAAACGCTGAATGTGCCAAGGGTATGCGCATAGGAGGCGAGCAGCGCATGGGAGTTACTGTCAAAATCAGTCAGTTGGCTGCTGCTGCGGGAACCATTGAAGATACGGTTTACCCGCCACAGATAGCTATAATCCACAGTGATTTTTTCTTTGCTGTAGTGATAGCTGAAGGCATCGAAAGTCTGCTCGTTCTGGCGCCAGCCGACACCGCCGAGAAAGCGTTGCGTGCCATGATTGATGCGTTGGCGGCCAAGGGTATATACGGAGTTTTCCCCTGGCGTATAGCGCAGCAGGGCCTGATTGATTTCAGTGCCTTCCGGGTCGGCAATCACTGAATACCTGCCACGGTTTCGATCCAGCTGGAAGGAATCGAATCTGTCGGCGCCAAGAGTCATGACATTATCCACTTCGAGCAAAAAAGCCATATTGCTGATTTCAGGTGTCTGGTAGGCAAGCCGGGTTCTCAGCGTAGAGGCACTGGCATCGCGCAGGGAGTTATCCTGGTTTGCCTCTTCAAAACGATAGCGCAAATTGATCGATGTCTTGCCTTCGGTCAGTAGGCGGGCAACAGTCTGGTCTCCTTCGGCAATAAGCAGTGACGGCAGTATGGCCAATGAGAGCATGAGGCCATTAAGCAGTTTTGGTCTGATCTTCATGACAAGAGTCTCCTGAAAGACGCGCAAAAAAAAGCCTGCACGCCAAAAAGGAGTGCAGGCATCATTACCCAGAGGTCCGAAAACGCAGAGCGCAGTCGTCCTGAATCAAAATCAACGTACAGGAGGTGTACATCAGGAATGTAATCAAGAATCAGGCCAGTTTTTATAAGTATTTTAAAATCAAACGCTTAACTCCATATCTCAAATCAGCTTGTGGCGGGAGCGGGTTTTGTCCGGTGCATCATGGGGCGCTGTGGTCAATTGCCGCCCAGAATTTGTGCAGGGTTTGTGAAGCTTTTCCAGCCGGGAGTGACAAGATTCGTACCGTTTCTTCTTGCTGGCCCGGCAAGGTACAATGCCTTTTCTCGAAACAGTGACCGGTTGGGAGCAAATCATGGCTGACTGGGCAGTACCGGAAACCGAGCTGGTGTTTTCCGCTATCCGTTCACAGGGGGCGGGCGGACAAAACGTCAACAAGGTTGCCACAGCCATTCATTTGCGTTTCGATATCAGGCAATCGAGTCTGCCGGAGCAGATCAAGGACAAATTGCTTGCCTGTCAGGACAGGCGCATTACTGAAGACGGGGTGATTGTCATCAAGGCACAGTCTTTCCGCACTCAGCTGCAGAACAAGGAAGATGCGATCAGGCGTTTGCAGGAATTGATTGCCGAGGTTGGCCGACCGGTAAAACCAAGACGTTCAACCCGCCCTAGCCAGAGCGCCAGACGCAAAAGGGTGGAGCAGAAAGTCAGGCAAGGCAGAATCAAGGCCTTGCGCACCAAACCAGCGACTCACGACTGAGCGATTCAAATCCGAGGATTCATCATGGCACTTACACCGTTTCATCTGGCAATCCAGGTCCGTGATCTGGACGAGGCAAGACAGTTCTATGGCAACAACCTGGGTTTGCCGGAGGGGCGCAGTTCGGCACAATGGATCGATTTCAACCTCTTCGGACATCAACTGGTTGTGCATCTGAACCCGGCTATCGGACCCGAGGGTAAGCTCAACGGCCTATCCAATCCTGTGGATGGCCATGGGGTGCCCGTGCCCCATTTTGGAGTCGTGTTGGCCATGACTGACTGGCAAGCCCTGGCAGCAAAGGTGAAAGGTTTTATAGATGGTTTTCTGATTGAACCGTATATTCGGTTCAAGGGGCAGCCCGGAGAACAGGCTACGATGTTTTTCCTGGATCCTACCGGGAATGCCTTGGAGTTCAAGGCATTCAGGGATATCGATAAGGAGTTGTTTGCCCGGTAAGGGTGTCTGATCCGGCCCGCTGTGTACTCTCTTGAATGAGCGAGACGTAACTCCAGCTGAATTGAAGCGTCTTGTTGTCAGGGTCTTTTAGGAAGCTGCCTGCAAATGAAGGAACAATACTCTTTATTCTTTCGCAATTCTTTCACATCGATGAGGGAAACTTGATGCCCGTATTTTATACTCCCAGACGCCTCTTGCTGATGCTGTGCTGCGCAGCTCCAATTACATTTACGCAAGCGGCCGATGACGGGCAAATACCTTACTTGAATGAAGGACGCGCATGGCAATTTGAATGGCATAATGATGCCTTTTTCGGTTCCGACAATCAATTTACCAGCGGCTTTAAATTCAGACTCTCTTCTTCCATCGCTGCGGATTTGGATGATACGCAGGGCACACCGGCCATCGGTAAAGTGTTGGCGCGGCGACTATTGCCTGATGATCGCAGCTTGAGCTATCGGGAAATCTGGGCCGTTGGCCAGAATATACAAACCCCTGAAAAGATTTCCATAGGTGAGATAATTCTCAATGATGTCCCTTACCTGGGCGTGCTTGGCGTATCCAACTCATACGTAGCGTTTGATGAGAAACGCTTTACCGGTTTTGGACTCCTGCTTGGCTGGAGCGGCGAGGCTGCCTTGGGGGAGGAATCTCAGGAAGCAGCGCACAAACTGACTGGTTCGGAAGATCCCAAGGGGTGGGGCAATCAACTTGAATTCGAGCCTCTGATAAATTTTTACTACACAAAAAAACGCAAACTCTGGGATATACCCGGTTTCAGTGGTAGTGTCACTGGGGATGCAGCTCTGGGTAATTTCTTTACCTATGGCCAGGTGGGTGTGGATTTTATTTTCGGAAAAGCGCCTGGAGGATTTCTGTATAAACCCATGCCGCTTGGTCGTGGTCTGGATTTTGATGCCTCGCTGCGCACCCCCACAGAGCGTTATACCTATGTTTCCTTAACTGCCCGGACGACAGGTTTCGCTCACGCCATGCCGCGGGATGGCAATCTTTTTCGCAATGACAATGAGTGGACAGAAAACAACACCATAGATTCTGAAACATGGGTCCATCAACTGGTCTTTGGTCTGCACCATGAACGTCCACGCTGGGGTATGCATCTGAACTTCTGGTTGAGCTCGGATACCATAGAAGATGACAGCAAGCTGTTTCCTTCGGAAGATGCCGACAACAGCTTCGGGACACTCACTTTTGATTTCCGCATGCGTGATCTCAGTCAGCATTGACAAAGAACTGCAACCCTCTTCCTTTCATTCAATTGTTCAGAGAGACAAGTTCAATATCGCTGCTTGCCCCAAGACTCTTCAGGAATTCGCGTTGTTTGTCGTTGATCAGAAGAGTTAACCTGGCGCCATGAGCCGCCATGTTGCTTGATTCCCGGATAAAGAAATCGACTGCGGACTGATCAATATGAGTGGTGTACTGAAGATCGACGGTCATGTTCTGCCCGTAATGACGCTGAAATTTTTCTGTCAGGTGCGCTACCGAAGCATAAAATAAAGCTCCTTTTACCTTCAGCAATATACCTGAACCGGAAACCTCCTCTTTGAGTTCAAGCTGACTGATGCGCAGCATGAAGACGCTGACAGATAGAAATACTGCGACTACAACGCCTGCTGTCAGATCGAAGAAGATGATACTGATAAAGGTGGAAAAATAAATGACCAACTCAGAGCGAACCTTGGAATAATGGACTACATCCTTCCATTTGATCATATCCGCACCAACGATGAACAAGGTGCCAGCCATGGCTGCCATGGGCATATAGGTCAATATGGGGCCCAGGAAGGTGACCAGAACGAGCACGAAACCTGCTGCAGCAATGCCGGACAGAGGGGTGCTGGCACCCAGGTTTCGGTTGGCTTGTGACCGGTTGAAGCTGCCGGCACCCGCGAAGCCGGAAAAAAAAGGGGCCAGGAAATTAGCCATGCCCTGCGCGTAGACTTCCTTGTTCAGATTGATATTCTGATCTGTTTCCATTTTCAGTTCCCGCACGATAACCAGTGACTGTGCCAGGCCAATAAAGGCAATGGTAATGGCGTAAGGAATAAATGAAGCACCGATCATCAGGTATTCCATATTGATGGTCGGAACGCTGAATGGCAGCCATTGCAAGGGCATGCGACCCAGATACTCCAGTTCGGTGATGGGTTGGGGCCAGATGAAAGCAACGAGCAGACCACAAAGATACCCTGCGATGACCGCAATGATGATGAAATAACGCGGTGAGTATCGTCGCCCGATATAACCGGCCAGAATCGTGACCAGCCCGATGGCCAGGCTGTATGGGTTGATCAGATCAATGGCATCGCTGCCAATGATGTAAAGCTTTTCATAAAAAAAGTTCGTCTTGAACGTGGACAGGTCCAGGATGCTGTCCAGTGAGGCCATGATGATCAGAAAGCCGGCACCGGCAGAAATACCTGAGATTGAGGCCGGCGACAGATACTGAAAGATGCGGGCTCCACGCAACAGCCAGAACAGCAGCTGGATCAAGCCCACCATCATGCAAAGCAGGAATACAAAGTCGACATACAAGGGGCTGCCCCGCCCAGCCAGGGGCAGGACGGCGGTGCCGATAAGAATTGCCACGGCAGTATTGGGGCCACTCATCATGGAAGAAGTGCCCAGAAGACTGCAGAACAGGGTAACAAAAATGGCGCAATACAAACCATATTCAGGTTGAAGGCCGGCCAGGTAGGCATAGGTGATGCCCTGGGGGATGACCAGGATGGCGCCGACAAAGCCGGCAAACACCTCGGTGCGCCACAGGGCCGGTTTACTGGCCCAGGATAATGAGGGGATGGCTTCTGTGAACAGTTTGCCGATCAATTTATCAGATGTTCCAGTAGTTTGAGGAATTTGCTGGCCCTGGGGTCAGCTGGACGGATTTGCAGGTTCAGGTAAGCCGAGACATCAAGCGCCTGTTGGTGGGTCAGGGATTTGCCGTTGCCCAGTGGCATATTGGCCCAGATGAAGCCCGCTGCTTCAGGAATACGATTCATGCCGGCGCCCTTGTTGTAGGAATTAAGGCCCCAGACTGGGGGCATGCCAGCCACGCCTTCACCCTGTTGACCATGGCAACTGGCACACTGTTCCATGTAGACCGCCCGGCCATTGGCAGGATTGGGGTCATACCCGGTATTGGGCAGGGTAGGAACCCCGCGGCCCTCCGGCTCCGCTCCCATGACCTGCCCCTGGGATAGATAGGTGACATAGGCAGATACGGCCAGCACCTCCGGGGCATCTTCGGGAGGCATGATGCCGTCCAGGCTGTACAGAAAACATTCACGGATGCGCAGACCAATGCCATTGCGTTTGCCGTTCTTTGCCCGCCATTTGGGGTACATGCCTGCCACGTTCAGCGGCAGGGCATCTTTTTGGGTCCCGGCCTGGAGGTGGCAATTGCTGCAGTTGAGGCGGTTGCCTACATAACGGCTGGCATTGTCCTGGGTGTTGGTGACTATTTCATAGCCGTAGACAACGTTGGAGTAATAATCATCCAGAAAGGGTTCGTTGAGCAACTGGGTGATGGAGGGTTGTTGCTGCTGGGCATGAGCTGGTGCCGGTGCTGGCAAGAGCACGACCGACAACAGCGCGCAGCAAAGCAGGTAATGGTTGATATTCATGGACTTAATATCTGCTTAGGGTTCATGGACTGGGTTTCATTGCAGGAATCCTGATGCGACGGTGCCTTCCCTGCGCCTGTCGGCAGCTCCGATCAGCCCCTCATCACCTACCAGGATAACGTGCAGACCGGAATTCTCACCATCGCTTTCCTGTATGTTGTAGCCGTCGGCCCGCAATTGATCGGCCAGGGTCTGCCCCGGTTCAACATTGATCTCCACGCGCACGCTTTCGCCTCTGGCGATGATATTGGGGAAGTCCACTGCCTGCTGTACGCTCATGCCCCAGTCGACAATGCCCAGCAGGGATTTGGCGGTGTAGGCCGGGATGGAGTTGCCGCCTGGTGAGCCGGTAACCATATACAGTTCCTGCTCGGCATTGAGGACGATGGTGGGTGACATCGAGGAGCGGGGACGGGCACCCGGACGGATCATATTGGCTGATTCCGCTTCGGTCGGGTTGTATTCACGGGCAAAATCGGTCATTTCATTGTTCAGAACGAAGCCGGCGGCCCAGCGTCCCGAACCGAATGCCGATTCCACAGTCATGGTGGCGGAGAGGGCATTGCCGTAATTGTCGATGATGGAGAAATGTGAGGTGCCTGAGGCTTCCACCGTGCTGTCTTCAGCCCACAACGCCGCTGTAGCACCACCTAGTACTGCAGTTGGGTCGCCCGGCAGTGGCGTCATGCCAGGCTCAGCCGGATTGTTGCCGCGGTATTCCAGGTAACGCGGGTCCAGCAACTGTTGTATGGGAACAGGCACCTGGTCCGGGTCGCCAAAATAATAGTCCCGGTCGGCATAGGCCAGGCGCTGGGCATCGACAAAGGCCTTGATACGTTGTTCCTGGGAGGGATTTTCTGGCAGCAGTTGATCATACAGATTGGCAACCATGATTTGCATGGCACCCGATGAGGGCGGAGTGGCCGAACAGATGGACAGATTCCGCCAGGGCCCGCAGATAGCTTCCCGCTCAACCGCTTGATAGGAAGCTATATCAGCTACCGTCAAGCCCCCCCCATTGGGTCCTGCCTGTGCGGCGCTGGCTATGGCCTCGGCTATGTCACCGCTGTAAAAAGCCTGGGGCCCTTCCTCGGCGATGCGACGCAGGGTTTGTGCGTATTCGGGATTGCGCAGGATGGAGCCTGCCTGAAGTGGTTGGCCTCCGGGATAGAAGTAGTCGGCAGCACCCGGATTTTCATCCAGATTCGAAATCCGTGCCATTTGTGGCAGATAGTTTGCCATTTTGGCAGGTACGACAAACCCTTCACTGGCCAGACGAATGGCAGGTTCGAACAGTGTGGCCCAGGGCAACATGCCATAATTGTCGTGCGCCAGTTTGTACAGGGCAACTGCTCCGGGCACACCGACGGCCTTGCCGCTTTGCCAGGCGTCAAGAAAGCCCATGACAGCCCCGTCGCGCATGAACATGTCCGCAGTTGCCGCCGCCGGCGCCGTTTCCCGGCCATCCAGGAAACGCACATTCTGTGTCGCCTGCTCGTAAACCACCATGAAGCCACCGCCACCCAGTCCCGAGCTTTCCGGTTCTACCAGTCCCAGCACTGCATGTGCGGCAATGGCTGCATCAACCGCATGCCCACCCTGGGCCAGCATCGCGATGGCAGCATCGGTGGCATAAGGGTTGGCTACGGCAGCCATGTAGCCCAGTGACCAGGATTCCTGGTCTTGAACTGTGGCTGGTGCTGCGTCGGGGGTGGCGTTGCCTGGTGATTCGGGTGCCTCCGAGCAGGCAGACAGCGCAATCAGGCTGAGGACGGCAATGCTGAGTTTCATGAAATGGCCTTTTTAGCAGCAGCGGCCACACTGTGTGGTGGACGCCAATAAAAAGCAGTAAAAGAAGGTGTGAGAGTATAGTTGTTTCAGCCTGGGGACAAGCCCTGTTGAGCTACCAACAGGGCCAAGCCGAGGTTTGGCCGTGCCCTTGAGGGTTACCGTTTTACCGGGGGAAAAAGGGGCAGACCCCTGGATCGGGGTCTGCTGTAGTGAAGTTGTGCAGAAGCTTACAGTTGTCTAGAGCTGGAAGTCCAGGCCGTAGCTCACCACAAACTTGATTTCATCATTGTCCAGATTGTCCGGCCCTGGATCATCGAGGTCGGTGGTGGAGACCTTGAAAGTAAACCCGTTCTTGGAAAGAGATATGCTGTAGTCGAGGTAGCTGTCGGGAACACCGTTGAACACTTCGGCAAAATCGCCTTCGTGATAACCAACGTGCAGACCAAGTTCAAGCCCTTCCCGGATTTCTGTAGAGTAGTCAGCGTACCAGTAACTCGCTGTTCCAAAATCAAAGTCTTGACCAGGGCCTTCATCCGCTTCGGTGTTGCTCAGGACATTGACGCCCAGGGTGAAACCAGAATACCCAATTGAGCCGTAGATCTCACCGAAGTCAAACTCGGCCTCTGAATCGTAGTTGTAATACAGGTAGCCTATGTCGTAGCTGAATTCGCCGACAGAGCCAGAGTAGCCAGCATAGATGTCGTGCTCGTAGGAAAAGACATCGTCTGCGACGTAGCTGACGTTGGAGGCCCAGGTGCCGACATAGAAACCGCTGTCGGTAACATAATCAATACCACCAGAAACGGCAGCCTCGTTGATTGTTTGAGTCAGGCCGCGCCAGATATAGTTGTTAGAGGCAGCAAAGTTGGCAGTCAATTCGTCGGCTTGTACCATCCCTGCTGAAAGAAAGAGACCTGCCGCTGTGAGTGAAAGAATTCTCTTGTTCATATCTTGTTCAATCCCCTGAATAATTGGTTTGTGGTTGGGTGATCAGAGCCGCCCATATCAGGTTGAGCAAGAAGTGTGCCAGCACATATTTTTACTGATGAGACAAAAAACAGGAGGGAAAAGAGAGGTAATTGATGGATTTCGCACACTATTGGTGCGGTAGAGGAAATAGCTGCTGCAAAATAGGGCGCGCCCGTCAGTTGCCCAAACGGCTGCGAAACATGAAATAACCGCCCTCATCATGCAAAGGTCATGAACACGTTGCTGCACACGAGCAGGGCGATCGAGATCAATACCGGAGGAAGCGCCATGGTATGAGCTATTCCAGTGCGTAGACTATCAGGGCGGGACCCGTGTGAGGCAGACTCAGCAACGGGCTTTGCGCTCCACCGGTAAAGGCTGCGATTATTCCCAGGAAGCCGCTGGCGTGAATGCTGGGCTGGCCGACGACGAGGGCGACATACTGCCGGCCCTCGACGGCATAGGTGATGGGAAATGAGGCTGGGATATCGCCGACATCGCTTGTCCACAGCACCTTGCCACTGCTGTCATCCAGCGCTGTCAAGCGATTGTCCAGGGTGCCGTTGAATACCAGGCCGCCAGCCGTGGCCAGTGACGCGGAAGTGGCAGGCATTGGTTCACGGTGATTCCAGGTAAGCTGCTGGCTGTCCAGGTTCACCGCCTGCATGCGTCCGTAGTTGCCGTCTCCATCCGGTCGTGGCACAGGGTTCAGCGGAGCGCCGGAGGTGAGAATGCTGTTGCCTCCCGTGGGGCCACCCATCATGCAGACCTCGGACAGGGGGACAAACAGGGTTCTGGATTGGGGGTTGTAGGATACCGCCTGCCAATTGCGTCCGCCCAGTGCATAGGGGCAGACCAGCTGGGCTATATCACTGCGCGGAGTTGCATTGGGATTGAGAGTCTTTCCGCCCGTGACCGGATCGATGGCAGAGACGATGTTCTGAATCTCCATGTCGAAGGAAAACACATACTCCCCTGTGGCCGCATCGATGGCATCGAACAGTGCCATCTTGCCAGCGGTGATAATCAGTTTGCGCAGGGTTCCCGCCACCGGCAGGCTGATGATCTGACGTTCATAAGCCCAGTCCAGATCCCATTGGTCATTGGCCATATGTTGGTAGTACCACACCAGCTCGCCAGTGTCCGGCCGCAGCGCCACCGTGGCATTGGTATAAAGCGCGTCGTTACTGATGCCAGGCTGGTCCAGTTCCGGCAGCAGGGGCGCCGTATCATAGGTCGGGCCGGAACCGAAATAGACCAGATTCAGCTCCGGATCATAACTGCCAGGTACCCACACAGAGCCCCCGCTGCGCTGTTGCAGCGTCAGATCGTTCCAGGTACTGCCGCCCTGGGCTTGTGGCCGGGCCACGGTATGAAAGCGCCAGGACTCCTTGCCGGTGGCCAGATCCACGGCAATGATGAAACCCCCTTCCGGCACCAGGCTGGCGGTCACACCCTGGATGACCTGCCCGTTGGCGATCAGGGGTGCGCTGCGCAGCGAATAGGGCAATGGGCCGGTACTGACGGCATCGATGGCATGGTCCCAAACCACCTCGCCGGTTTGTGCGCGCAGGGCGATGATATGCAGGTCAGCGGTCGGCACCAGCACCAGCTCGCCATGCAGGGCAAGACCGATTTTGGTGGCTGGTGGCGCTGTGTTCTCATGACGGTAGCGCCAGAGCTGTTCACCCGTAGTGGCATCCAGAGCCAGTACGGTGTCGCTGGTGCTGAGCAGGAACATCACGCCATCATGTACCAGTGGCGTGCTCATGTTGGAGCCGGGTTCCAGAGCGACCCGGTAGGCTTCCGTCAGCCCTGCCACATTATCCCGGTTGATCTGATGCAGTGGGCTGAAGCCGTAGGCATCGAAGGTGCGCCGCCACATCAGCCAGTCATCGGCTGGCGGGTTGGTCAACAGGGCGTCGGTAACCGGTGTCAGGTTTGCCAGTCTGGCACTGCTGGTTTGTGCAGCCAGCGGCAGTTGCCAGAAGCAGGCGAGGCAGGAGAGTATGACCAGCAGTGGGTGTCGGGATTGCAGCATCATTGTTGTTCTCAGGGTTGCTTTATTCCCGATACATTACCTTAATTGCTGGAATAAACAAAAGCTCATTAATGACGAATCGGGGTTTGGCAATGTTTTGTGGCAGGCAGCACTCCGCGGCAGGCAGCACTCCGTAGCGCCGAGTCGCGCTACTGTATGATTGGTTCAGAACGCGCCGCAGGCGGCGCTTGAAGGTTCTGAACCAATCATACAGTATCACGCCTCTGGGGCAGAGGTGGGTTGGGGAGGGTTATCAGAAAAACTGTGAACCCCATCACACTATCAACATGTTTTGCTGAAAGTCGTCAGTTCTGTTGTTGACAAAACAAAGGGGGGGGTAGATAGACTTATACCTCGGTGTTTATCAGGGAGATCAGCAATGTCC
>JAVVEG010000018.1:0-62130 GCA_032251455.1 Pseudomonadales bacterium
ATAACATTTGTATAGTGTGTATGCTTATCTTGAAAAATACCTGGAATTACAAAACTTTTATAATTCCCCGATTCCCATCTATAATTTCCTCAGCAACAACCAGACCAAGCAATAAAACCGGGAGAACCTGTTATTTCGACGCTATATTGCCTTTTATCTCCCATCAGAAACAAATTACATACTGTTTTTAAAGAGATTTTCGCCAGCCAATTCGATATAGAAGGCTTGTTGATATCAGATAAACCCGCGTGCTCAAAAGCTTTTTACTCATTCTGGCGATACTAATACCAAGGAAGTTATCATGTCCAGCCCATTTCTGGAATCTGTTCGTTCCGATATTCGCTTGCGTGGATATGCCCTGAAAACTGAAAAATCCTACCTCTACTGGATTCGGCATTTTATTTATTTCAATGGCATCAAACATCCCTCAGAGCTTGGTGCAACCGAGGTTAAGGCATTTCTCACCCATCTCGCAGTAGATAAGCATGTTGCCATCAATACTCAGAAAGTTGCTCTCAATGCCATAGTCTATCTTTACCATAAGTTCTTCAATAGAACCCTGGGCGACCTGGGTTTTACCCTGGCTACCCGTCAACGCTATCTTCCTGCTGTCCTTACCCAGACTGAGGTAAAGGCAATACTGGCTCAACTTCAGGCACGAAACCGTCTGATCATTGAGCTTCTTTATGGCAGCGGCTTACGTATCAATGAATGTCTTCGGCTTCGCGTGCAGGATATTGATTTTACGAATAAAACACTTACTATCCACGATGGCAAAGGGCGCAAGGATCGCAAAACCGTATTAAGCACCTCTGTGATACCTGCTTTACACAATGCAATATCTGCGGCAATACATCTGCAAAGCCAGGATAACCAGAAAGGTATTGGCTGCTCACTGCCTACCGCAATTGCCAAAAAATATCCGAACGCCTATCGCACACCTGCCTGGGCTTATATGTTCCCTTCTTCCGCCATTTCTGCAAACCCGCATGATGGCACACTCTGCCGTCATCATTTGCATGACTCGGTAGTTCGCAAGTTTCTCTCTGTTGCGGTAAAACAGGCAGGAGTTGTCAACAAACGTATTGGAACGCATACCTTCCGTCATTCATTTGCCACGCACCTGCTCGCCACGGGCACTGATATAAGAACCGTTCAGGAATTGCTTGGGCACAATGACATAAGCACTACCCAGATTTATACGCATATTCTGGGTTCACACTTCGCGGGGACTTCCAGCCCCCTGGATCGCCTGGACCTGATTTGACTCCGATGCAGGGATCAAGCAGGGCGTATAGAACCGGCCTGTCAACTTCAAGCTGGTACTTGCTTGTTCCGGATCACCAGGGCGATGCCACCCAGAATAGCCAGTGAGGCCAGAATCAGACGCAAACTCATGGTTTCATCCAGAAACACAATTCCTCCCAGAGCCGTAAGAACAGGCACACTGAGTTGTACCGTTGCTGCCTTGGTGGCATCCAACGCAGGTATTGCCGTGTACCAGATTGCATAACCCAACCCCGATGCCAGCGCACCAGACAAGATTGCATACCAGATTCCGACTGCATCAAAAGAAGCTGTGTCCGGCAACAATATACTTACAAGCACAGTAATCGGTACTGCCCGCAGGAAATTACCTGCCGTAACTGTCGTCGGATCCCCAGTTGTCCTGCCGCGCAAGGAATAAATACCCCACGCCACGCCCGCTGACAGCATCAATATTGATGCTCCCAGCGGTGGAGCTGAAATACCTGGCAGCAATAACGCCACGACACCAGATAAGGCAGCACCCAGGCCAATAAGCTGCATTGCAAACAATCGTTCTCCTGAGTAAATACCAAAACCAATCATTGTTGCCTGCACTGCACCAAAGAGCAGCAAGGCGCCAGTTGCAGCAGACAAATTGACATAGGCGAAGGAGAATCCTGCCGCATAAACAAACAAGGCCAGCGCCGACAGCCAGTTGCCAGTGTCCTGCTGCTTATCGCCAGTACTGGCAGCATGTCTCATGCGAACAATGCAGTAGAGCACCAGTGCTCCGGAGACAAGCCGGATGCTGGTGAAACTGGCAGCATCGATGCTGGTGTTTTTAAGTGCCATACGGCAGAGAAGGGAATTGCCTGCAAAGGCAATCATTGCCAGTGAGGTCAGTGCTGCGGTGCGTGGCGGCAACATGAATGTTTCTCCTGAAAAATCATTGCACCGCCCGCATCACACCAGCTATCTGTTATTGCAGCGTAAGAAGCACCTTGACTGCATCGGTCACAGCTTGTGCATCCACATAACCGATCACATTGTTCCCGGCAGCGACCTGTTGCACGATCTCGCTGTCTGAGGAAAACTCCTTTAGTGGCTGACCCTTTCCGGTGAATACCAGTGAAGACCAGTAGGATTTCAATTGTGCTTCATCCTTGCTGGTAATTTCCTTGTAGAAGGTAAGCTTGGTCTGATTCCAGTCCTTCAAATCAATTCCCTGCAGGGATTTATCCTTGCCTAGAAAGATATTGGCTATTTCCGCTTGCGAAAGTGTCTTGTCACTTGATGGACTGATGATAACGGCAACCTCGGCTTGAACCTGTCCCGTTAGCGAGAACAAACCTGTCGACAACAATAGAATACCGCGTAGTAATTTTTTCATTTGTTCTCTCCTTTACATCGCAAATTCGATGCCGATGCTGACAATGTCACCATCAAAATTTCGTGGCGCTGACCCCATGGTTCCTCCGCTCATGGCAAACATGCCATTGGCCATCAGCTCATCCGCTTTCAGGGCAAAGATACCAGCAAAACCTCCGCGGGTATCGACACGCTTGTATTCGGACTTGAGAATGATGTTCGGACGGATATTGTAATTCAGCGCATAGGTTGTCGATGCCTGGATTCCCGCATTCTCTGCATCCAGTTGCGCAAAGGTCAGGTGGGCAGCAAATTTGCCGAACCGGCGTCCGCCCATGACATAAAAGGCATCACTGTCGCTCATGACATTGCCCTCCGCTGTAAAACGTACGGCTTCCGTGCTGGTGAACCAGGTCCCATTATCATATTGATAACTGATTGAACCAAACTGCCCTTTATTGCCATCCAGCACTGCCAGGGGAGTATTTAACTTCATCTCGGCCCGGTTATAGGAAGCACGCAAACTACCATAACTGTTGGTATCCAGGCTTAGCACCGCACTGCGGTATTCCTTGTAATCGATATCAAACAGATCATCTGCCATGAACAGATTTCTATCCACAGCCTGCCCGCCTGCCAACTGAACATTGAAAGAACCAAATTCAAGCGGCACGGTATACACCAGATCCGCGCCTTCAAAATTGCTCATCTGTATCTGGCCATAAACCTCATCCGGAAGCCGCAACCACGGATACGTGATACCAACATCAAGGGTTTCGCTGTACTTGTACAAGGGAGCACGCAGGCGACCACCTCTGAGCATCAATCTGTCACTCGCTTGCCAACTCAGGTACAACAGCTCAGCCTCGACTTCCCATTCATCGCTTTCCGGCTTGGTCAGCAACAGTCCGGTTACACTGATTTCCTCCGTGATGCCGTACTTGAGCTGGGCGCCATACCGTGACAACTGATCCCCTCGCCATTTGTCATTGGTTTGGCCTCGAATGCCAAAGGACTGTCCATCACTTTCTCCACCCAAATGCGACAAACCTGCCGTCCCAAACTGGTTGAAACTGAATTCTCCTGCATCCATGGCGGAGGCAGAAAAAGACACCGAACATGTTAGTATTATCAACATAATTTTATTCATTAACATTTCTCCATAGCTTTTATATGCATCGTTATTTTTCCTTTACGCTCTGAATTGCGAAGTCACTGCTCTCAAGCGGTCACCGCAATCCACCAGTGTTTCACTCAACCGTGCCGTTGCCTCAGCTCCTTTACCCAATTTCTGATCCTCTTCCAGCAGCAAGCCAGTATCATTCTGTATCCCATTGGATAAACTGATCTGCTCATCCGTTGACTTGGCAATTCCTGAATTCAGTTTTTCGATTTTCTCTACCGCCAGGGTGATTGTTTCCAGTAATCTGGTGGCCTCTACCGAACGCTCGGCGCTATCCTGGGCTTTGGTGCAATTGTCAGTCATGCTTTCCAGCACATTACTGGCACTGGCTTGCAGGCGATGGATGATCTGCTGAATCTCGGCGGTTGAAGCAGCGGTCTTCTGGGCCAGGTTCCGCACCTCATCGGCGACTACAGCAAAGCCACGCCCCTGCTCACCTGCTCTGGCTGCCTCTATGGCGGCATTCAAGGCCAGCAGATTAGTCTGTTCGGCAATGCTGCGTATGACGTCTAGCACCGAACCGACAAGCTCGGTCTCTTTCTTCAACTCCGACATCGAGCCCATCGAATCCGCCATACTCACACCCAGGTTTTCGACACTGCCTGACAGAACGCCTATCCCTTTCATTACTTCCTGTGTCTGTCTGCTCGCTGCACCGGTTTCAGAAGCAGCCTGTTGTGACAACTTGGCCACAGCCTTGATGCTGTCCGTCATCACCTGAATTTCGTGGCCTATGGATTCCGTATGTTTTTGCCTTGATTTGGAACTTTCGTTTGCATTTTTGGTGAATGTATACAGTTCACTCGAAACCTGAGTCAATGGCTGTGTCGCCTCAACGGCCTGACGGATAGTACCTTGCAGTTTTTCCAGAAAATGATTGAACAGGTTGATCATCTCGCCGAACTCATCGGCTGAATCCACGTTGACTCGCTGGGTCAGATCACCATTACCCTGGGCAATGGTCGTCAAGGAAGCAATCACTCCACGGACATTGGTCATCACACTGCTGATCAATCCCCAGGCAACTATGCCAACGACCAGCATCAACACCACGAAAAGCATTACTCCCACTTGTATGGTAAGTGCATTCGCTTCACCGGCCTGCCCAAGCGTGGAAATGAAATCCTGATACGCCGCTTCCCGAAAGCGTTCGCCCGCAATTTCTACTGCTTCAAGATCAGTGGCGATGCGATCGATACCCACGCGCAGATCATCAAATGAGGCGGTGCCTGCAATCAGTTGCTCCGATGTGTTCAGCGCATTGCTGATATAGGTTTCCACGGCCTGTTGCCAATTTCGCTGAGCTGCAGCTATCTCTGGTTGTTCTGCAGTCAAATCACGCAGTTGCTGCAGACTGCTTATTACCTTGCCGTATTCACGGCGAACCTCCTCCAACTGGTCCAACTCAGCCGAGGCAACGGCATTGCTGATTGCAGTTGGCAACAGAGAGAAGCTGAAAATAACCTCATCCGTACTTTCCAGAACCGGATAGATTCGTCTTTCCAGAGACTGCAAGCGTTGGTTATTATCCGATAGCTGGATATAGGTATAGGCAACAAACAACAGAAATCCCGCTCCGGTAAGCAGTGGCAGCAGGGAGAATTTCCATGCCAGTGGGAGATTCTTGAACATCGTATTAACTACCTTTCCATTGTAACTATGAGTTTCTTTCCAGCCCGCTGTTTAATACCCGTACTCTTTTTGCCAAGCTGGAAACCTTTGGAATCTTTAAGGGGAATTCATCTTCTTTGAGCTATTTCGGCGACCACTGAACATTCTTTAATAAATAAATTCCTACCCACGACAGGAAATTGTCACAGTGCGGATAGCTTGAGTTTCAAGGTGGGGGTATTACCGGCAGAATGCGGTATCGGGAGTGGTCTACACAGCGTCTGTCAGCTCTCAATACGCTTGGTGACCAGCACATCATGCATGATCAGGTAATCCAGGTCTGACCCGAAGAACATCTCCAGCGCATCATCCGGGGTACAGATCATGGCTTCGCCAGGCCTGTTCAATGAGGTATTGAGAACTATGCCATAGCCGGTTTTCGCCTCCATGGCTTTCAGCAGGGCATAAAAACGGGCATTGTTTTTTCGGGTGACAACATGTGCCCTGGAAGTGCCATCCTTGTAGATGACTGCTGGCAACAGTTGTTTCCATTTGTCCGCTACATCAAAACTGATATTCATGAATTCGGCTGGATGCGTACTTTGCAACACTTCTTCCGCCAGTGTATCGAGCATGCTCGGCGAGAAAGAGCGCCAATTCTCCCTGAATTTTACTTTCTTGTTGATCGCCTCAATCATCTCGGATTGTGCAGGATTGCCCAGGATGCTGCGGTTGCCCAGAGCACGCGAGCCAAACTCCATTCTGCCCTGAAACCAGGCGACCAGATGTCCTTCTGCCAGCAGTTCTGCAGCTTTTTCCATCGGGTTTTCCAGTATCTCCCAGTTGGGTTTTTCCCGATGCTCTTTGCAGACCCGAATACAGCGTTCCATGCTGTACCTTGGTCCCAGATAGGCATGCTTCATCCGTTTGATCGGAATTGACTGCCGGGAGATGGCATAGGCCGCCGCGCCGATGGCAGTGCCGGCATCTCCGGCAGCAGGGGGCACGAACAATTGTTTGACATCGGGCAAATCCAGCAGCCGTTGATTGAGTTTGACATTCAGGGCACCGTGCCCGGCAAGCACCAGTTGCCCATTCTCCTTGATGATGTTTGCCAGATAATGCATAACCAAACCGGTGGTGATGTCTTCATACATTTTCTGCATGCTGGCGGCATAATGCACATAAGGGTCCTGGAATAAATCCCCGGCCCGTCGCGGCCCCAGCAGGTCGATCAGTTTCTGGCTGAAATAATGTCCTTTCGCTTTATCCTTGTAGCGCCGCAACCCAACAGTGCCTATCAGCTGGGTATTCAAACTGAATTTCTTGCCCGTGTACTTGACCAAAGGCGACAGGTCATACTTATCGGGATCACCATAAGTGGCCATGCCCATTACCTTGGCCTCTCCATTGAGCATATCGAAGCCCAGATAATCGGCTATCGCTGCGTACATGCCTGACAGTGAATCCGGGTCGTAGAATTCCTTGAGCTTGTGTATGCGCCCATTCTCGCCGTAGCCCAGAAAAGTGGTCGCGTACTCGCCTTTCAGGTCGACACCCAGAATGGCCGTTTTCCCTTGAAAGCCGCTAAGATGATACGCACTGCTGGCATGCGCCAGTTGATGTTCTACCGGCACAAACCGTACCTTGCTCCAGGGTATGTCGAGATTTTCCAGCATTTCCCTGACCTGCTTGAGATAACGGCGATAACGCCGATTACCATTGAGCAGGACATCCAGGCTACGGTCCGGGGCATACCAATAACGCCTGGCGTAATGCCAGCGAGCCGGGCTGAACAGGGAAATCGGCGCATAGGAAATTGCCACCATATCCACATGCCGCGGTTTGACCTTGGCATAGCGCATGCAGAATCTGGCCGATTCAAAGGGCATCAGCCCCTTGGCGTATTTGCGCCGGACCAGTCTTTCTTCTTCCACTGCCGCAGTCAGATCACCATCGACAAACAGTGCGGCGGCCGGGTCGTAACCCAGAGCACCGGAAAAACCCAAAGTGATTAGAGACATCGCTTAATTCTTCAAACCTCCATTGCGAACGTTGTCTGCGCCGGCCTGTTCAGGGAGCTTCATGAGTTCATCAAGCATTGCGTTCACTGCCACCGCCGCATCCGGCCATTGTTTCCAGTTGGCACGAAATCGGTCCAGATCGCGTTGGAATGCCTGTCTGAAGCGTCTGGTGGAAAACTCCTGATGCATGCCGTCCAGATCCAGAACAACCAGTCTGTCGGCTTGCCAGATAAGATTGGTCCCCTTCATATCGCCATGTACAATCCGGTACTCATACATCGTTGTGAACAAAGCATGGAACCTGAGCAGTGCAAGCTGCCAAGGGGTGCTGTTTATAGGCGTATTTCCAGGAAATTGCAAGATATCTGCGCCCTCAACCGCCTCACTCAAGAACCAGGCCTGTCGTCGCAATGGTCCTATTCTGCGCTCTATCATGGCTATCGGAGCTGCGGTACCCACGCCAAGCATCTCCAACAGGTGGGCATTGTGCCAGCTGCGCCAAGCGCGACTGGGCCGCAACAATCTGCTCAGGCCATGCAGAAAACTCTTGATGTTATACCGCTTGACTACATAGTCACGTCCATCCAGTGAAACTTGGACTACCGTGGAGGAGTTGCCGTTTTTGAGCATACGGCCTGTTGCCATGACCGCATCCGGGTCAGCAAGGAATTGCCTGAAATCCTCACCATGCTGCTCCCGTCGATAAATGACAAACCTGCTCCATTGCTGGCTGCAGCAATGTGCCGTAGTGTCCCTGCTCAGTTTCTTGTCGATCAATTGCCAGCGGCGTTGCCGCCAGCTTCTGACCCGCGCACGGAAACTCCTGGCGTCAGAATCTGCCGAAACAGCCCCGCCCAGTGATTTTCTGCACTCCAGGTACCAAGCCAGCAAACCGGGTATCTGTTGGTCTGCACTAGCAGGGAACTGTGCGAAGAAAAGTGCCAGGTTATCCAGGCAGGTTTTGTCAGCAGCTGCAATCGACTGGGGCAGCTTCTGTATGTCAGCCGCATCCAGCAAAAATACTCTGTCTTGCTGCAGCAGAAAATTGTTCAGATGAATGTCCTTTTGAACCAGACCATGATGGTGACAGCTGGCGATCAGAGTCAGCACCTTCTGCAACAATTGCTGCTGCAACTCGGCAGTGGCACTGTCCTGCCAGCGTTGCCCAAGACCTGCGCTATCGGCAAGATAGTGCAGCAGCAGCACCCCGCCCGCTGGCTGGTGCCGACCAGGTAACAGGGACAGTTCGCCTTCATCCACGAGGGCAGGAGTCTCTATCCCGGCCTGTTGCAAGGCAGCAATACCCTGTTTTTCTCTTTGCAGATGATAGCGCCAGCGCCCGGGTTCAAAAAACAGTTTCGCCACCACCTGTTGATTGCCAACTGCTGTCAGCGCCACCACTCGCTTGCCCGGCAGCACACGAAACACCTGTAGCAAGTCCAGATAGCGCTGCTTGTTCGTGCCCAGTTTGACCGGAAGTGTCAATGGTGAATCGCCAGTCTGGCTCAAGGCTCTTCCAGAGCTCAAGCGTTTCTGGGTGTCCCCATGGATCCGTCGGTACAGCCCTTGGGCACGCCGCTCGACCTTGCGCCAGAATCTCCCCTCATCCCTGAATACCTGGGCAAGCGGTTTATCGGTGTATAACCGCATGAACCGTAAAAGATCTGTGCGTGTCAGTCCAATATCCATTGCTGAAAAATAAAGACCGGCAATATCCTTGATTTTCCAGCGTGTCGACAGTCCGGGATCGATCCGGGCACGATGCAGATCAATCAATGTGAGCCTAGGTGGTTGACCGGACTCTGTTCTAACATCTTGATGGCGATGCAGCAAAAAATGACAGAGGTAATAATCCCGGTGGCAGATTCCAGCCTGATGCATACGCCGGCTGGTGTCCGCTATCTGTCTGAGCAAAGCCAGTTTGTGACTGAAAGCCGGCCGTTTCCTCACCCAGTCGGCACAGTGCTCTTCCAGACTGACAGTATTTTCCAATGACTCGGTGATAATGAAGGATTGCTGCGTTGCCGGATTGCTGCCTCGTTTGCCATAAGCAGCCAGCGTCATGGTATCGATACCAATTTCAGTCAATGCGGTCACGGCTTGCCATTCATTTTCAGCACCCAGTACCGGTTTGCGCAATTGCAGCAGATCCTTGCTGATCTCACTCCAGCCTATGCCTTGGTGAATCTTGGCAAAATACCATTTCCCGGCAAACTCAAAACGAAGCGTTCTTCTTGATTTTACGTTGCGGAACACTTCCCCTTCCAATTGCATGACCTGAACAAAAACATCCTTTCCTTCCCAGGCCTGGGCAAATTCATCACGCAGAGACAACATCAACCTGTCTCCTTTTTCCCCGTGCATGGACAAACGCTTCAATTTCATTCAGTGCATGTTCTTGCATGGCATACAGGTCTTTCTGCTCACCATAGCGCAGGCCATTGTGTGACCACTGGCTTCTTTGTTCGGATAGCAGCATCTGCGCCAGGCGCTCATTCAGATCCTGCTGTTTGAAAGGTGAAACACAAACCTGTCCCGCGTCTGCCTGGAGTACATGGAAAGCGTAGCCACAGGTGTCTGTGGTCAAAACCGGAAGCCCGGCAATGATCGCTTCCAGCAGAACATATCCGGCACTCTCACTGTACGCCGGATGCAACAGCAGGTCGGCCGCCAGCAGATAATCCAGCACGTCATCCCGACCCCCGAGAAACTGACATTGCCCGGCAATGCCAAGACGTTTTGCCAGGCGCTGAAAACGCCCGGGTTTATCATCGCCTATTATCAGATAATGACACCTGTCTCGTAGCGAAACTGGCAGCGAGGCCAAAGCACGCAGGGAACGATCAACGCCCTTGACCACAAATCCTGAACCAACCTGCACGACCAATCTGTCAGCCTCGCCAAGCCCCAGTTGTTCTCGCCGCTGAGCACGAACCGCTGCGGCGTTGGCGGGCGGTCGTCGTGCCAGGGATATCCCAGGTGGCAAATCCACCAGCCGTGGTTCGCAAGCCGGGTAGTAGCTCAGAAACTGCTGTCTCTGCAACGGCGACAGCAACAGGATACGCGTGTCCTGTTGTTCACCAAATACCGCCCGTTCATACCTTATGAAATGCCGATAACGCGGCATGAAACGATAATAAAAACCCCGTTGCTTCTCTGCCTTGTAGGCGAAACAGGGGTCCGCTGCAAAATACACATCAAGGCCGGGCATCTTGTTGAACCCGATTACCGCATCAAGCTGTCGCCTTGCCAGCTGATATTGCACCTGCTCAGTGAATTTACGATACAGACGCAAGCGGGTCATGGCTTTGAGTGGCAGTTGCACCACTTCCACATGCTGTGGCTTCTCACCTTTCCAGGCCAGGGTAAAAACCGTGACCTGATGACCACGATGGACTGCTTCTTCAACCAGTTTGAGAAAATCCCGTTGCTGACCGCCATGTGGAAACCAGGAGTAAATGAGGAAGCACAGCTGCATGCGTTCAGCCCACCGTCTTTGCACTGAATTTGCTGGAGGTGATGATGCTACCGGTTTTGTGTTCCATGATCAGTGTTTGCAAAGCCTTCCACACTGCCGCTGGTGGGTGCACGGAAAAGCAGGGCGGCTGCACTGCAAACTTCTGCGCATCGGCCTGATCAAGAATTGGCTTGCCTGTATAGTGACAACGTTTTTTTATGCAGGGTGCACAGGAAAGTGTCGATTGCAGACGGTGTTGATGCCGACCAAAGGTGCCTGATAGCCCAGGATTTGTCGGTCCGTACAAGGATATAGTTGGCACTGCCAACGCTGCCGCAAGATGACCCAGGCCGGTATCCACCGCGACCACGCCTTCAGCCTGGGCCATATGTCGGGCCAGCCCGGCAAGCGTCTGTTTCTGCAGAACGATGGCACCCTCGATACCCTTGGCGATGGCCTTGGCCCGATCCAGCTCCTGTTGATTTCCCCAGGGCATTTTTACCTGATAGCCTTTTTCCGTAGCCAAGCGCATCAATGCCCGCCAATAGGGCAATGGCCAGTGCTTGGTCTCCCAGGTGGTACCATGCAGGAACAGCAGACTGGGCCGCCTGTTGTCTTCATTCTCACTGGAATGGTCAATGCCGATACGCGCAAGATCCAGGCCGTAATCCACATCCCCGGCATTGATCAGATTACTTTTGTAAGGGTCTTCGAACAGGGAATAATTCAATGCCCGTGAAAAAAGCTCCCTGACCCTGTCAACTGCGTGCAAGGTCCTCGGCACAGAGAAAACCCGATTATAAAACAGGGTCGCCAGCGGCTCCCTGCTGGAGTGATTGTTCATGCCAACCGTAAGCCCCTTGGCCATGCGGCAGAGAATACCGCTTTTGATCAGGCCCTGGGCATCGATGATAAGGTCGTAGTGATAACGTTGCAGGTTTTTTCTGAATTCACTTATCTCTCCCTGTCTCAGTGTAGCCAGCGGTTGCCTGCGCCAACGCCGAATGGCAACGGGAATAACCCGCTCGACTGCTGGATGCCAGGAAGGGATTTCAACAAAATTTTCTTCCACCACCCAATCAAACCGCACTTCCCTGTTGGCCCGGCTGGCATCGGTGACTGCCGGCAGGGTATGAATAATATCACCCAGGGATGAGGTTTTTACGATTAGCACTCGCAAGGCGTTATTCTCCTGAAATTTCCACCGATCCGGTTTCAACAGTAGTGCTCTGTAACACCATATCCTGGACGCTCTGCCAGACCCGATCAGCCTGAATATCGGTCAGACACCGCTTGTGCCCCAGCGGACAACGTCGCTGAAAACAGGGCCTGCAGGCAATGTCGGTAGTCAGCACCTGTGCCTGCTCGTGCAAGGGCGGCGTAAACGTGGCCGAGCTTGAACCATAGAGGGCAACCAGGGGTCGCTGCACGGCCGCAGCGATATGCATCAGACCCGAATCATTGCTGACCACCGCGGTAGCACTGGCCAATACATCAACCACTTGATCAAGCGTGGTTTTGCCCGCCAGGTTGATGCAACCGTGTTGCATGCCAGCCGGCACCAGCTTGACTATTTCCGCAGCGACCTGAGCATCATTCGCTGAACCGGCAATCAGCACCTGCCAGCCCTGTGCAATTGCCAGTGCGGCCAGCCCCGCATAATGTGTTGCTGGCCATTGCTTGGCATCTCCGAACTCAGCACCCGGACACAACACCAGGCGGTTGCCTGGGCCAGAACTGGCGACCCTTGCACCATATGCAGCGGATGATAGCATCTTGGGCACCCCAAGTGCCGCCAGTGTCTTTTCCACCCAGGCGGCCTCATTGCGCAGTGCCGGTTTCGGACATGCTGCCGGCACCTTTGCACCCCGAGGCAGGGCAAGTGCAACAAAACGTTGCACCATCAAGGGCAGGGCCTGACTGTCCAGTGGTCGACTGTCATTGAGCACCAGGGCCCTCATCTCGCCACGCCAGCCAGTACGCAGCGGAATGCTGGCAAAAACCGGCACCAGAGCAGATTTGAAAGAATTGGGCAACAGAATTGCCTGATCGTAGCGCCTGGCACGCAAGGCCTTGCCCAGGCGGTAGCGTTCCACGACCGAGAGATCACCATGACCAAAGGGCAATTCCAGCGCATTGTCGACCTCTGGCATTCGCGCCAGCAAGGGTTTGCTCCAGGCTGGAGCCAGCACATCCAGCTGCAGCCGTCCTGCATACTGCTGTTGCAGGGTAATGAACAGAGACTGTGCCATGATCATATCCCCCACCCAGGAGGGTCCGATCACCAGAATCCGCACCGGTTTGAGCTGTGCCTGCTGAACGTCATTCATTCGCGGTAAACACCTTGCGCCAGATGGCGATGACTCGCGTCCGGTCAGCTTCCAGCTCCTGCAGGCAATCCAGCCTCTCCTCCTGCTGCAGAGCAAAGCGGTGCAGCGCCGAACGCAAGGCCAGGTAGGCTTCCGCCAGCGCCTTGATATCCTCCTCAGGCAACAGCTGACACTCAGCCACCGCGTCCAGAATGCGAATATTGTCAGGCCAGTCCAGCAGTTGCGGGTAGGCATGGGAGTTGGCCAGAACCAGATACTGCACGATAAACTCGATATCGACTATGCCACCTTCTCCCTGCTTGATGGCATAGCCAGGTTTGTCCCGTTCTGCTCCGGCCTTCCTGCCCAACTCTTCGCGCATGCGTTGCCGCATGGCAACGACTTCCTTTTGCAGTTCAGCTGGCTCTCTTGCAGCGGCCAGAATTTCACTGCGAACGCGGGCAAAGTTGCTCATCAACTCCTGGTTACCTGCCACTGCCCGGGAACGCACCAGGGCCTGATGTTCCCAGGTCCAGGCCTCATTCTGCTGGTAGTGCTGGAACGATTCCAGGGTGCTGATCAACAACCCGGACTCACCGGAAGGCCGCAATCGCATGTCAATTTCGTACAGCCGTCCGGAGACCGTGGAGGTGCCCAGCATCATGATGATGCGCTGGGTCAGCCGGGTATAGAATTCCCGGCTGTTGATCGGTTTCTGCCTGCTGTCGGCTACCGTATTCTCGTTCAGGTCACCCTCATGCAGAAATACCAGGTCGAGATCCGACAGATAACTCAGCTCTATGCCCCCCAGTTTGCCGTAGGCAATGACAGCAAAATCCATCTGTCCATGTTCACCCTGCTTATTCACCGGATAACCATGCTTGCGCACTAGAAATTCCCAACTGAGCCTTACTACCTGTTCCAGAATAACTTCAGCAATGAACGTCAGATAGTCACTGACTTTCATCACCGTCATCTTACCGCTTATCTGCGCCGCAGCAACCTGAAGAGTATGGGATTGTTTGAAATAACGCAGATATTCCATCTGCTCCTCGAAATCCTCTTCCCCGATGCGCAACAGACGTTGTTGCAGCTCGGCCTGCAATGCCTTTCGTTCAGGCGGCTCGCTGATGCCACCCAGCAACTCATCCAACAGAACCGGATGCTTGCTGAGAAATTCCGCAATAAATGGACTGCCGGTACACAGCTGGATCATTTCCCGCAAGGCGCCCGGGTTTTCGATCAACAGTACCAGATAGGCAGTACGGCGGCTGACCGCCTCCACCAGCGTCATTACCCGGGAAAAACTCTGGCTGGGAGTCTGGGATTCAGCAACTGCCTGTAGCAATACCGGCATGAAGCGATCAAAACGCAACAGACTCTCTGCCGGCAACACCAGGAAATTGCGGGACTTCCTGAAATCGACGATCTGCCTGAAGGTTTGTTCCGCGGCTTCAAAGCCCTCCTCGGTCAACATGGCCAGGGCCGCCTCTTCCGCAAGCTCCATTTTCCAGAAGGGCAGCCAGCGCTCTTCTTCCAGATCGTTCAACTCCTCTTCTTCATCACTATGAATAACTGATTTGAAATGCGACATGACTTTTTTTCTATGCGAATCCAGGGATGTCATCATCTCTTCCCAGTTTGTAAAGCCCAGGGCAAAAGCAATACGCTGCTGCTCCAGCGCAGTTTTGACCAGTAACTGGGTTTGCTTGTTCGCCAGTGCCTGCAAACTGTTCTCCAGTTTGCGCAAAAAAAGATAGGCCTGCCACAGTTCATCAAGGTCGTTTTGCGGCAAATAAGCATGCTCGCCCAGCACAATGAGGGCCTGATGCAGGCTTCTGGTCTGCAAGCTGCTATCCCGACCTCCATGAACAAGTTGGAGCGCCTGCACAATAAATTCTATCTCGCGAATGCCACCTGGCCCCAATTTGATATCCTGACTCATGCCCCTGCGACGTACCTGTTTATTGATTTGCAGTTTCATCGAGCGCAGTGAGTCAAAAGTGGAGAAGTCCAGATACCGGCGGTAGACGAAGGGACGCAAGCGGGACAATAGCTCCTTGCCCTGTTGTTGATCACCGGCAACAATTCGCGCCTTGATCATGGCGTAGCGTTCCCAGTCACGACCCTGGCTCTGATAATAATTTTCCATCGCATCGAAACTGCAGACCAGTGCGCCTTCACTGCCATAGGGACGCAGGCGCATATCCACCCGAAAGACAAAACCATCTGGCGTGGTGGCATCCAGGGCATCGATCAGCGCCTGCCCAAGGCGGGTAAAGAACTGTTGATTGCTCAGCGAGTCAGGCTTGCCCTGCGTTGTTCCGGCCTCAGGATAGGCAAAGACAAGATCAATATCAGAAGACAGGTTCAGCTCATTTGCTCCCAGCTTGCCCATGCCAATGACAATCAGCGACTGGGGTAAACCACTGCTCTCTCCAACCGGCTCACCCCATTGCGCAGCACACCACTGATGCAACACCCGCAGAGTATTCTGCAGACAGGCATCAGCCAGAGCTGACATGTCCGCGCAGGTTTCCATCACCTCAGCCTTGCCACACACATCGCGCCAGATTATGCGCAGCATCTGTTCCTGCTGGAAATGGCGCAACACCTGTTTCAATCTACTGTCATCGCGCGGGGCTTCTTCTGTCAACAAACCCCCCAGTTGTTCGGCCAACAGGGCGCTGAACTCAGTGCTGATTGTCTTTTCCAGGGTTTGGCTGTTGAGCAGATTCAGCAGGGCAGCAGGGCGCTGAATGCAAAGATTCGCGGCATAATCACTGGCCGCCCAGACCCGGGCCAGTTCTTCAGACAGCGTTGCAGACTGCTCGATTTTGGCGACGACTTTGGCGGCAATGTCAGCCAGGGTGGTTTGCGATTGTTCCTGCCAGCGCTGCCAATAGCGCGTGACGACGGGTTGAACAAGAGTGGGAAGTTGATCGGTATTGAGCACGGTAGTCCTGTAGAGTTTAAATGCTGGTAAAATCAGCTGCCGGTTTCCGAACTTACCCGGAGCACTTCCTTGATGGTTGTCACCCCGGCAGCCACTTTCATCGCACCACTAAGCCGCAGGCTGCGCATACCCTCACGATAGGCTGTCTGCCGCAAACTGGGCAGACTGGAGGTTTCCTCTGCAAATTTTTGCAGGGTTTCTGTCAAAGGCATCACTTCATAAATTCCCTGTCTGCCAATGAATCCCGTTTCGCGACACTCGAGACAACCCACATTGATGCTGACCACTTCGGGCAGCTTCACTTTCCAGGGCTTGGTCAACATCTGCCATTCTTCCGCGCTGATAGCACTTGTTGTCTTGCAGTGAGGACATAACACCCGCACCAGGCGCTGAGCCACAATACCGACCACGGTTGCCTTGATCAGATAGGGAGCAACACCAAGTTCCAGCAGGCGGGTTATTGCCGAGGGGGCATCATTGGTGTGCAGGGTGGTAAATACCAGGTGCCCGGTCAGGGCTGCCTGGATTGCCATCTCGGCAGTATCCAGGTCTCTTACTTCTCCAATCATGATGATATCCGGGTCTTGCCGCAAAAGTGCCCTGATACCCGAGGCAAAGCCCAGATCGATATTGTCCTGAACCTGCATTTGATTGAACGCAGGTTCCACCATCTCTATGGGATCTTCGATGGTACAGACATTGACTTCCTCTGTTGCCAGGGATTTCAGGGTCGAATACAGGGTAGTCGTTTTGCCGCTTCCGGTTGGGCCGGTAATGATGACAATACCATTGTGATTGGCAATGATTCTTTTCCAGCGCTGCAAATCTTCACCGGCCAGCCCCAGACTCTCGAAGGGCCGCAACAGAACTTCCGGATCAAAGATTCGCATCACCAGTTTTTCACCAAACGCGGTGGGCAGGGTGGATAAACGCAATTCAATTTCCTCGCCGGCCGGGCTTTTTGTTTTCAACCTGCCATCCTGCGGTTTGCGTTTTTCTGCCACATTCATCCGACCCAACACCTTGATGCGGCTGGTGACTGCATTCATCACCTGCATCGGCAACGCATAAACGGTGTAGAGCACGCCATCGATGCGGAATCTGATATTGCCTTTTTCCCGCCTGGGTTCAATATGAATATCACTGGCTCTCTGATCAAAGGCATATTGCAACAACCAGTCCACAATATTGATGATGTGCTGGTCGTTTGCTTCCGGGTCCTTCATATTGCCCAGTTCCAGCATTTGCTCAAGATTGCTCAAGCCTGGCAGGCTCCTGCCACTCCCACTGGAGGCCTTGCTGATGGAACTTGCCAGCGAATAGAACTCGGTACTCAGGCGTTTTATTTCCAGCGGATTGGCTACCACCCGTTTAATCCTGCGCTGGGTAACGTGTGCCAGATCAACTTCCCAGGAATCGACAAAAGGCTCTGAACTGGCTACCACTACTTCCTGGGGATTCACCTCTACCGCCAGAATGCCATGGCGCTGAGCAAATGCGTAGGACATCACCTGCGTGACCTGGGCAACATCTATCTTCAATGGGTCAATCCGGTAATAGGTTTGTCCGACCTGATTGGCCAGTAATTTGCTCAGGCTTTCCATGTCCAGTACCCGTTGCTGGGCTTGCTGGTCGGCCAGGCCTTGTTCGGCAATGAACGCCAGTACCGGTTTTTTCATGTCTTCCGCACTGCGCCGGGTTGCCATCACCCTGTCCACATCTGCCGTCAGCACATGCCCTTGTGCCAACAGCATCTGCAGCACCGTTGCCAGCTCCAGGGGCTTGCCCTGGTTCACGGCAGCGGGTCGGGTCTGGCTGTTGGGGGTGGCAGGGTTCATGCTGGGGGCTCTTTATTCACGCTGAAGGCTCTTTATTCACGCTGAAGGCTCTTTATTCCTGCTGAAGGCTCTTTACTCACGCTGAAGGCTCTTTACTCACGCGGAAGGCTCTTTGCCTCGGGATCAGCTGGCGTCACTGTTATCTGTCTGTCGATAAGTTTATACTGCACGCCCTTAAATACAAGCCGCCAGAACTCCATGCTATTGTTTCGCCTTTCCGATCTTTCTCTTGCCTTTGGTGACCAGCCTTTACTGGACAAGGCCAATCTCACCATTCACAAGGGCGAGCGTATCGGCATTCTGGGCCAGAATGGTGCCGGAAAGTCCACTTTCATGAAGGTTCTCAGTGGCAGGATCCAGGCCGATAGCGGCGAATTGTGGCGAGCCCAGAATATTCGTGTCGCGTATCTTGACCAGAATCTGCCCGAGCAGAGTGAAGAGACTGTTTACGATTATGTGGCCGGCAGCCTGGAGGCCGTCGGTGATTTGCTGCGCAGCTATCATGCGCTGACTCATGGCGATGGTGTGGACTGGACCGACGCTAAAAATCTGCAGGAAATGGCACGCCTGCAAAAGGAAATTGAAATTCATGACGGCTGGGCTCTCGAGCACCGCATCGACAGCATCATCAACCTGCTGCAACTTCCCGCAGCTGCAAAAATGTGTACCCTCTCTGGTGGCAACAGACGCCGCGCTGCCTTGGGCCGCGCACTGCTGACCGAGCCCGACCTGTTGATGCTGGATGAGCCCACCAACCACCTGGATATTCCAACCATAGAATGGCTGGAGAAAATGCTGAATGCTTTCAATGGGGCTGTTCTGGTTGTGACGCACGACCGGGAGTTTCTGCAAAAGGTCACGACCCGTATCGTGGAAATAGATCGCGGCCATCTGCGTTGCTGGGATTACGATTACACTCGCTTCCTGGCCTTTCGCGAACAGCAGCTGGAGGCAGAAAGCAAGGCGGACATGGAATTCGACAAACGGCTTGCCGAAGAAGAAAAATGGATACGCAAGGGCATACAGGCCCGCCGCACCCGCAACGAGGGACGTGTACGCGCTTTGAAACAGATGCGCCTGGAACGCCAACAGCGCCGTGAAGTCGGCGGCAAAGCCAGTTTTTCCCTGGAGCAGGCCGGTTCCTCTGGCAAGATAGTTATCGAAGCCGACAATGTCAGTCACCGCTTTGATGAGCAGCCCCTGATCAGCCACTTTTCCACCAAGATATTGCGCGGCGACCGTGTTGGTTTCATTGGCGCCAATGGCAGCGGCAAAACCACCCTGCTGAAAATCCTGCTGGGCACCCTCACCCCGCAGCAAGGGACTGTGCGCCTGGGTACAAAACTGGAAGTGCTCTACTTCGACCAGCTGCGCCAACAACTGAACCCTGAACAATCGGTTATCGACAATCTGGCCGAAGGCAGGGAGTTCATCGAGATCAACGGCAAGCAACGTCATGTCATCAGCTATTTGCAGGATTTCCTGTTTCCGCCGCGACGCACCCGCCAGCCAGTGAAATCACTGTCGGGCGGCGAACAGAACCGTCTGATCCTGGCCAAGCTGTTCAGCAAGCCGGCCAACCTGATTGTGCTGGACGAACCCACCAATGATCTGGATATGGAAACCCTCGAACTGCTGGAGGAAATCCTGCTCGAATTCAAGGGCACGCTTTTGCTGGTAAGCCACGATCGCAAATTCATGGACAATGTCATTACCCAGTGTATTGTTTTCGAAGAACCCGGCGTACTGAAGGAATATGTCGGTGGCTACCAGGACTGGGTGGCGCAGGGCGGACGACTGCAATCCTTCAGCGGCATCAGTGAGGACGCAGCAAAACCGTCTGCCAAGACGCTGAACCCAGCGAACAACAGCAGCAAGAACAGTAAAAACCAAGCCGCCACGCAGCAGAAATCTCCCAACAGGCAGCGGGAAAAAGAACTGGAGAAAATAACCCGCGACATCGAAAAGACGGAAACCAACATCAATACGCTGGCAACAGAAATGGCGCAACCTGGTTTTTTCACCCAGGATGCCGCCCTGGTGCAGAAGCAAACCGACAGATTGAATCAGCTGCAGGAAACCCTGGCAACACTGTACTCACGCTGGGAACAACTGGAATCTGAAACAGACTAAGGAACCTCTGAATAAGTCTATGGGTAGAACTCCTTATTCAGGTTCCCTAATCGCGCGTCAAGACCAGACGAAACCCGATATTGTCCCTGCGGGCCCCCGGGTCCACGGCACCGCGAACGGCCAGCCGGGCAAGATTGGGTGGATCTCTGAATGACCCCCCCCGCATCACCCACAGCGCCTCTGCGTTGACCGTCAGATGATTATCGGTGGAGTCCCATGGGTAGGGCTGATACGGACTGCGGGTAAACTCCCAGACATTGCCACTCATATCAGCCAGGCCATAGGCACAATCAGGGCAGGGATGGCTGCCTACCGGGCTCGGTTCCACCAGCTCCTGATCAAGCTGCACCCTGGCATAGCCCGCCTGGAACTGATTGCCCCAGGGATAAATCCGGCTACCCTGGCCACGTGCCGCCTTTTCCCATTGTGCTTCAGTCGGCAGGGTAAGCTGCCAGCCAGTGTTCAGCAGGGCACGCAGGCGGTCCGGTGTCAGGCTTGAATCGCGCAAGCTGCTTTCCAGCCAGCGGGCATAAGCCAGGGCATCGGGCCAACTGATACCGGTCACCGGTTGCGTGGGCGCACCAGTCAGCTGTAATTCACCATCCCGATAATTACTGGCCTCGATGAAGGCCTGATACTGGGCAACAGTGACCTCATAGCGCCCGATGTAATACGTGTCCAATACCACCCGGCCCTGTCGGCGCTGGGCAGACCAGCGTTCGTTTTCGAATGCCTGGGGATCAATCAGTGGGTCACTGCCCATGATGAATTCACCGGCCGGAATCTCTACAAATCCCAGCAGGGCCTCATCAGGAAGCATCCAGGCCTGTTGTCTGAAGCCAGTAGCACTTTGCGCCACTGACACCTGGCCAGGCAGGCAGACGCAGGCCAGCAGCAAGGAGAGCTTCCATCCGACCAGCCTACTCACATGCAAACTCCCAGCCATGGCTACAGGCGCGTTCATACAAATCGGGAGCAGGCATCTCCAACAGATTCAGGCCGCCTTCGCGCAGCAACAAGCGTAAATCCAGCTCACGCGGATCACTGTTCAGACCCGCATCTGGCTCCAGCAGATTGAGACAGGCCGCCTGGAAACGCAGCTCGCAGCCACGGGCAAAATACTGCAATGCGCGCTCCTGACTCTGCTCGACCAGCTGGCCTTGCCAGTTTCGCAGGCCCAGACTGTTACATGCCCAACCAGAACCATCGCCACAATACGTGTTTTCCAGCAGCACCAGGCGCTGGCAGGCATTGGCTCGTTCTTCGGCACAGGCCTGTTGCCAGAACGGCAGGGAATCCCCGGGGTGGCGCCCATCGGCACGACCGAGCAGACTCATGACGGCAAAAAACACAATCCACACCGACATATGCATCAGGTTTGCACGGCGGCCGGGTTTATCAAGCCCCAGCCGGCTCAGCATTGGCCGGTTCTGCAAAACGTGCACCGAGCGGTCAATCGCCTGAACGCTCAGGTTCAGCAAGGGAACGCACAGCAGTTTGTCATAAAAAGTGGGAGCCCCCATTGTGCTCAGCAGCGAGTAAAGCGCAAACACACCCAGGCCGTACAACACCCCGAATATCAGTTTGCCCGGTGGTGTGCGTGGCGAGGTGGAAGGGTCGGTGACCAGCAGGTGCAAGCCAAGAAAAACTGCCGCAGGGATCTCCGAGTCAAGAAAATAGGGCACCCCTGTCAGCGTCGAATACAGGGCGCTCAGACCAAACAGGGTAGCGGCGGCAGCGGCAGCAACCAGTGTGATCGAGAAGAAATACATCACCACCAGTCCGGCCAGAAACAGATACAGATAAATGCCGGGCGCCAGGGTCAGGGTGGAAGCTATCTCCTGGCCCCAGGTCAAGTGAGTGGTTCCGGTAGCGATCAGGATCAGTGAAAACAGGCCCAGGGAAAAAGCCGAAGGGTTGAAGATATGCACCAGGCGGCCATCACGGTTCCAGCGCACGAACTCCTTGCCCAAAAACCCCAGCGCCAGCAGCAGGAACTGCAGGTAATACCAGTCATCCCTGAACCACATGAACAGATTGGTGCTGAAGATGATAGGGAACGGCCCAAAGCCCAGGTGATAATCCTTGCCCCGGCTCCAGGACAACAGCATGTCGAACCCGTAGGCAAACACCAGCTGGACCAGCAACAACCCGGCATAATCATAGACCGGGCGCCAATAAAAACCCCAATACAGATAGATCGAGGTATGCACCATAGCCTGGATATAATGCTGGGGCTTGGGCTTGGGGAAGACCAGGCCCCGGGTTTCCCCACTGGCTTTCAGTGTCAACACCAACAGGAGCTGCCAGAGCAGCAAGCCGCCAGCCGCCGCCAGCACCGAGTACAGCAGGGTATCGTTTTGCTGAATTCTTGGCAGCAGACTGAACAGCAGCAAGCCAAGCACTGCCAGCAAGGGGATAAAGACCTGCCTGTGTCTGGACTGCATGGCCGTGGCGGCTACTGATCCCATGTTGTGACCTTATTGTCCGGGTGGATCCTGAGGAGAATCCTGTTGCGTTCAACAAGGGGATTTTACTGGTTTTGTTCGGCCAATGACATGGGCATGTGATTGCCACATGCCCTGTTGCTATCCTGGGCTGCCCGCGCTCAGGAATCTATTCAACAATCTTGATCCATTCGCCCGGCTTGGGGGTGCCAACGGGATAATAGGCATTGAGCAGGCGCAGGGTTTCTTCGGGGTATTCCGGCAGGCGGCTGAGCCGGGCCAGCTGATCAAAACTGAAATTCTCAGTGGTTTGTACATAGCGGATCTTCATCTCGGTCGAATTCATCCGCTCATTGGCCTGAATGGCACGGAACGTCCTTACCGAGGACAGCAGCAACTCATCCATGGCTTGCTCATCTTCTTTTGCACCTTCTCCATCATTCAGCACTTCACCCCGGATAATGAACACTCGCGGCCCAAAGTAGATGACCCCAACCCGTTCTGGATTGCCCGCCGCATTGATATGGGTACCGGTATATCCTCTCAGGCGGTACTGGTTAAGTTCCTCCGACTGCTGCAAGGCGGTAATTCCCAGGTCTTCCCGAATGAACAGGCGGGGCTCCTTGTTGGCTTGCAGTCGTTGCACCTCCACCTTGATGGTCGCCGCAGACCCAGGTGCGGTGGCCGTTACCGTCGTTGGCGTTTCCTCTATTCCCCACTCGTCGGGAAAGACCATGGTATAGCCCAGCAGAGTCTGGTAATAGCGGTTACGGGTCTGGGCAGCAGCGCTCTGGCTCTGGCCAACAACCAGGCCATTCATTTTTTCGCGGAAGACCGCATGATCGACCTGACGGGGCTGACGATCTTCCACTTCGTTACCAGCCAGGGTTATCGCCTGCTGCAGACGGGTATCGTTGCGTGGATGGGTTGAAAACAAGCCGTGGTATCTGGGCTGGCGATTGGCCACCTTGACATTGAAATCTTCCTGATTCTTGAGCACGGTCAGCACCCCGATCATGGCCTTTGAATCATATCCGGCCTTGGCCAGATATTCTGCGCCCAGGCTGTCTGCTTCCAGTTCATGTTCGCGGCCAAAACCACTCAGGCCGGCTGCCGCCCAGATGGAACCGACTTCAGCAATCTGAGAACCAATATAACCGCTGCCCGTGGCCACGGCCGCAACAAAACCACCCACATTGGCCGCCGTATTGGCCAGAGCACCCCGGCCTTGCTGTTGAATGGCATGTCTGGCCGTGATATGGCCAATTTCATGGGCCAGCACGGCAGCCAGCTCCGCTTCCGAATTCAGATAGGTCAACAGGCCCCGGTTCATGTAGACATAGCCACCTGGCAAGGCAAAGGCATTGATTTCCGGGCTGTCGATGACGAAAAAATGGTACTCCAGGTCCGGGCGATGACTGACTGCCACAACCCGCTGTCCAACCTCGCGCACATAGGAAACCACTTTTTCATCTTCATACAGAGGCATGCTCTGCAGGACTTTTTCATGCTCCTCTTTGCCAATCTCGATTTCCTTCCGCTCGGAGGTCAACACGAAATTGCCCCGGCCAGTAGCCGGATTCACGGCACAGGCACTCAGTAACAGCAGTCCTATCAGGGCCGCACCCAGACTTGGGGAAAATGATTTCCAGAGAATGCTCATAGAGAATGTATTCTTGGCGAGTACGCTCATAAGCTGCTCCTGTCTAATTTCCGTAGACAAACTGCTTGAGTTGCGATGCCAGGCTGCTGCAGGCATTGGCTTCCACTCTTGCTATCAATGGGATGGGTATCACGATAGCCGGCATGTAGGACTGCCCTGAGGCATCGGCACTGATGGTGCCCACATTGACAAGGGAGTTGACATCCCAGACCCGGGCTTCGAAATTGGAATCATCCTCCCAGGACCCGAAACCGAAACAGCCACCCCCGCCCGGGCCAATGGTGCAGGAAATTGAACCAATCCGATTGGAGGTTTCGGTCTGACCATCCAGCCAGACAATATAGCGTATCCCGTATTCGCTTATCTTTTCGGCAACCTGTTGCTGCGCCATCAGGGTCTGCATGTCTTCACTGTGCACCGGCGCGGTACGTGGCTCGAACCAGGGAAACATCGCGTCCACGAATTCCTGCTCTGGGACTACCCGAATGGAATCGGCACCGCTGGACATCCTGTTGCCTACGCATTCGACAAATTCGGCACGGGTTTCGTAGGTGCTGCCCTGTCGACGCCCAAGCAAGACCACTGATTCATGACTTTCGATCCCGGTTTCACCTTGTCTGAACTCATCAATCGTCGTCGTTGTACAAGCTGCCAGAATCAAAACCGGCAACAAACAAAATAGCCTCTTGCCCTGACATGATTTGAACTCTGCACATAACCCGATCGTTTTCATGACAAACCTCAGATCATCTGGAAACCAACCAGTCCCTGACATCCGGGATACTGGTAAAACCAAGAGTGAAATTCGACGCCAGGTCCCGCAGTGCCGCGACAGTAGCGCCATTGATACCCGCTTCTGTCGAACGCAAAGTCTCCTTTGTAGTCTTGCCATAAGCAGTCAAGACCCAATCGGCAATGTAACCTCCATCCGGTGTCACCAGGCGCATATTGTATTTAAGCCAGACTTCGAAAACATCCAATTGCGTTTTCTGGGGCAATGCCAGCTGAAACTCTTCTATCGACGGTGAAAAGACTGCATCGATACCGGCTGATGTTGCTGCCTCGGGAGACTCCAGCAGTACCACACGTTCAAACATGGAAGGCAGAATCGAATTGAACAGCTCAATATGCGTTTCCCCGCTGCTTATCCGATACTCTTCCTGCCCCATGTCGGTGTATTCAACATAGGTATGATTGCGCAGCTCATCATCATAAAAAACGCCGATACTCAGTGGCAGTTTGTTGACATTGGGTTGTGGGTAGCTACCTACCACACTGATGTTGTTGACCCCACAGGCTGCCAGCAGCAGCGAACCAAGCAACAATAAAACCTGCCGTGTCTGCAGCGGTACTCTGTTTTTCCCCAGCTCACTCATATTCAGGATTCCATTTACAAGACAAGCCAATTATTCAAATGAATTCAATCCCACGAAAGTCCCACCATTTCTCTGCGTCAGTTCCCGCATCAGTGAGGCGAAGCGATAGGCGCTTTGGTGGAATCTTCTCTCCAGCGAGAAGATCACTGGAAATCCTATGGCATGGATTCTGACCATGCGGTTGCCATCCGGATCTTCCTTGTTGATCCTGTCAATGGTCTCTATCACCTGGGTGATCGAGCCACCTGGCTGAAAATCGTCACCCAACACATAGATGCTGATCTTTTTGTCCGGTTCGTAGAACGAACTGATGGCCCGGGTAACCCCTTCCACCGGACTGCTGTTGCTGAACGGATTCCAATTGCGCAGTGTACTGATGATTGCGCTGCGCCGACCCGGCGTATCCGGTATCCACTGGTTCCGGTAGGAGTTGTACATGAACTCTCCCATGTCGTTCATGATCTGTATCCCCTTCACTTCAGGATAAATCTCCAGTGTATCGATGACAATATCCAGCATCTTTCTCCAGGCGGCATTGAACATGCTGCCGGAAGTATCTATGACAAAAATGATGTACTCGCTATCAACCGGAATCCCTCCTACCAGATCATTATCCCGGCTGAAATCTTCCCCAAGCAGCCTTTGCATCTCCTCGGAAAGCGATTGCCTGGCCAGTGCCAGCTTGCTTTCTTCCTCGACCACTTCTTCGGCAATCTGTTTGCTGGTCTGATACCGGGCTTCGATCAGCGAGCGTTCCCGGCGCGCAATGGCCAGTCGCTGCTGAAACGCTGACAGCTGTTCCTGTTTGGCGTTGAGCTCCCGGTTCACAATAGCTGTTTCGCCCCGGATACGGAACAGCTCCTGCTGCAACTCTGCCACGGGACGCCGCTCATCCACCGTGCTGTCCAGCGTCACCGGTGCTGAGCTTTCGGTGATCATCAGCAACAGGATGATCGCGCCAAAACCACAGGAGATGACATCCAGGAATGCAATGCTTGAACCTTCTGTTGCGCGACGCTTGCTCATGTCATGGCCAATCCCGTGATGGGCTTAGAAAGGATCCTCTACTGCGTTGTGCCAGTATCCAGTAGGCAGCAGCAGCACTCGGGTCACCTTCCAAGGGTAACAGAATAATATTGACCGGAATATTGACCGGAAGATATTCAACTGCTTTTCCAAAAAGATCCAGCCTGTCTCCAGGAGTTATCAGCCGAGCCTGGCGTCGTTCACTGGACAGGGTCGGAAGTCCGTCAGTAATCAGATAAATATTGTCCGGCCTTGGATTCAGATCAGAAACCGACTGAAAAACTTTCTCCAGATTGGTACCGTTGGCAGGGACCAGTTGCCCGACGTTGTTGATGGCCTGGTCCAGCCCATCCTTGTCGGCAACCTCCAGCCATTCCCCTTCGGTACCCGGGATAACGGCGCGTACCTCATCATTGAAGGCGTAGATCTGATACTGACTTGCCACCGGCAACTGACTGCTAATCCAATCCACCGTTTTTACCGCCTGCTGCCATTTACGCGCCTGGCGCTTGTTGCCATCGGGCATATTGCGTATGCGCAGTATATTGACCAGGGTTTCATCCAGCATGCTCGATGACATATCCAGCAGGACCAATATCCGGTTGCCACCCAGGAACATCCCGGTCAGGTACTGTCTGTCACCTTCTCCGACAAAAGCGCGGGCATCACTGCCGGTCTGCTCAACGGCGCTGCTCTGCAAGCGCAACAGATCTTCCTCAAGGGATTTGATGTCAGCACGCAGTCTTTCAATGCTTTCCTCGCTACCCAGGCTGACACCTTCCAGTTCGGCCAGTTGTTGCCTGAAATCATCAATCTCCTGTTGCACCCGGTTGGCCAGCCCCTGGGTGGTCACCACTTCCAGGCTGATTTCGGCCAGGGTATTGCGTATCTGCACCAGGTTTTCCTCGCCCTGGAGAATTTCCTCTTCCAGCAATTCAACTTCGGCTGTTACCGTTGGCTCATTTTCGTCAGTTCTTTCCGTGGCCGTATGATCCAGGATCAGGAAAATCAGGATCACTGCGCCAAACCCGCAGGACATCACATCCAGAAAGGCCAGACTGATGGGGTCAAATGCGCTCTTTTTTTTACGCGCCATCTCTCACCTTTATCAGTTCAAGCGCCTGGGGTTGATCCCGATAGCTGAGACGATCGCCAATTTCCAGCTCCCTGGCTTCACTCAACGGTTGACCGTTGAGTAACAAGCCTGCCTCAACCTGGCGCAATACCATGCCGCCTTGCTGCGTTTCCTCCAGCCTGGCCAGTTGGGTGCTGGCTTTTCCGGCACTGCCATTGACCCGCAACTGACTGCCGTCTTCATCCAGGGCCAGAATCAAACCATCGCGCAGAGGCCAGGCCTCGTGCCCGAGCAGAACATGACTCGGGGCGCGATTCTGGGTAGTCGCTTGCTGTGCGCCAGTTGCTGCTGTCAGTCCGAATGCTTCTCTGTCACCCAGGTCCAGCCTCCGGGTAAATTGCAAGCCTTGTCCGGACTGCTGCAATTGTGACTGCAACGCCAGCGCTGTCTCAATCATATCCTTGTTGGCAATTGCCAGCGGAGGCTGCGCGGCTGCGTTGTGCACAAGCTCGTGAATGCCCGGCAGCACATCCAATTGCTCCGAGAGCAGAACCCGGGACAGGTCGGCATCGGCACGCGGTAGATGCTGATGGATTTTCTGGTAAAGCGGGCGCAGGCGTGCAGCCAGGCTGGCGCGGGTCAGTTTGGCCTGATGGGTGGATTTATCGGTCGCAATTTCCAGCAACAAGGTGTTTTCCGCATCATCATTTTGTTGCAACCAGGCCGGCAGCACATCGTACAGATGCTGCTCCCACTGCGCCGAATGTTGAGGATTGAACCGGCTTTGCTGGATGAAGGTATCGGTCAGCAATTGCACCAGGCTATCCGTACAGGCCGCCCATCCTGTATCGGGGACCTGCACCAGTGATTCGCTTTTCAACTCGTTCCCGGGTTGCTCACACCGGGTCAACAGCGTCTGGTGCAAATGCTGCTCCATCACCAGCAGGGAATCCGTACCACCGTGCTGTTTTTGTGCAGCAGCACCCAACAGGGCGCTGTCCACCAGACCCACTACCTGAAAGGGACTTTGTTTGAACAGTCCCAGGAGAATTGCCAGTTGCTGACGATTGTAACTTGCCGGCACGGCAAGAATGATTTCACCATCAACATCAGCCGCTTGAGCCATATGCAACAAATGGGCATGAACGATATCTGCGGTATGCCTGAAATGGGCCAGAGGTCGTGACAGGGGGTCCATGCTGAGCCTGTACCAGAATTCATTGCTGGCATTGACCGGATGGATACGGTTGAGCCGGGCTGCCTCATCGCCAAACAGAATCTGCTTGTCCACCACCACCACATAACCCGGGCTGCTGAGAATGAGGCCACTCTCGTCTCCCAGAGTGATGGCATTGTCATTGACGATGAAAACCCCTGTGCTCATTACTGATCATCCCGCCCCGGTACCTGGAGATAACGCATCAGATATTCATCAGTGTAGGCCTGGGTATCCAGTACCAGGCGGTCCTGAATCAACAACAGCTGGTGCAACAGAAACATCAGCAAAATGCTGGTGACCAGGGCGACAAAAGTTGAGTTGAACGCAACGCCCAAGCTGACAGTCACCCCCAGAATATCCCCCGAGACGGCCTGATGCGCCTGGCCCAGTGCCGTACCGATGCCGCGCACTGTGCCCAGAAAGCCGATGGAGGGAATTGCCCAGGCAATATAACGTACGATATTCAGCTCACTTTCCAGTCGCTCGGATTCGGTTTCGCACAAGTCCTTGATGGTGGCGGCCACATCCTGGATATTCCGCGTGGTGCCGAAGCGATGCAGACCAACAAGAATCACCCTGGGTAAAAGATAGCCGCGCTCTTGCTCAGGCAGGGCCTGCACCGGGCGGGCATATTGCCTGGCGTCCTCCGGCAAAATGCTGGTGCCATCGGATACCTGCAACAATTTGCGGTCCAGCAACCGGCGCTCCTTCATGGTCCGCTGCGCTTTCATGCCAATGATGGCCAACGCCCAGAACATGAGAATGATGCAGGTCTCCTGTTCAAAATCCTTGAGCACGATATACAGGGAGCGTTCGGGCACGTAATCCGCATCAGCTGCCGTCATTGCCTCCTGCTGCTGCTGGACAAATTCAGCATTGGGGCGAATCACTGCCACATAAATGGCATGCACCACGATGACGGCGATGACCAGGGCGAAAAGCTGGTAGATGACTTCCGAAAGGTAGTTCTGTTTCATGCAAGAGTTCCTGTTATGTCCTTGGGTATTTGCTCAGATATCGGTTGGAAATGATACGCCCAGATCCCGCGAAATCTGTTCAGAGGGGATAAACCGCTCATTTCCTTCTCCCTGCTCGGGCGCTGCTTCAGCATTGGCTGCATCGGTCGGTTCACTGGCGGCAACCGATCCGTCCGCGCCGGTCTGGCCCACAGCTTCCTGTCCACCCACATTGCCGCCGGACTGGTCTTGCGACTGATCCTGCCCCAGAGCAGACTGCATCAACAACAACATCACCAACAAAGTCACTGTACGCATTGGCTATTCCCCCAGATACCGGGCAATACGAAAGCCCAGATCATTGCGTGCTTCCTCACCAAAATCACGAAAAGACAGGCGCATCTCGGTGATGGCACTGTGCGCCCAGCTGGAACCCTTGATGGTTCGGAAACGTCCCTCTTCCGGTCCCAATGGGTCCACTTCCTGGACACCGCTCAAGGCACCGACTGCGCCGTAATAATCATGCACCCACTCGGACACATTCCCGGCCAGATCATAGATGCCATGGTAATTCGCCCCAAACTCTCCAACCGGCGCCGTTCCGGAGAACCCATCATCATAGTCGATCAGGAACTGACCCAGAAAGCTGCTGGTTGAACGATCTGCAAAATTACCCGCGCCTTCGGGGGGTGGCAATTGTTCACCCCAGGGAAAGCGCAGTATATTACCTTGACCATCGGTTCTGGCCGCCCATTCCCACTCGGCCTCTGTGGGTAAACGGTAGCCATTCGAATCCGGATTGATTCCAGTCACGACACCTTCTTCCACCTGGTAGAAGACCGGCAAACCTTCCTGTTCACTGAGCCAGTTACAATATAAAGCAGCATCGGTCCAGGTGACATTCACCACAGGCTGCCGGGCCAAATCCAAAGACCGGCCTTGCAGACTGCCGGAGGCATGGTCCGGCCGAAACCGGCGAAACTGTTCATTGTTGACCTCATGCAGGGACAGATAAAACGGTTTCTCCAGCAACACATCACGCAGTGTCTCATTGGCCCGGCGCCCGGGTTCCCGGCGCGAGGCTCCCATGGTAAAGGCGCTTGGGTAAAACAGTTTCAGCGGCTGCCCGGCTACCGTGCTTATTTCCGGCTTTATCGATTCCAGCCGGGCCTGCTCCAGCGACTTCAACTGGACCCGTATCTCCTGGTCCAGACCTGGGCGGGAAGTGAATGTGGTGGCATAGGGCACATAGCCCTGCTTGCGGATTTCGACCCGCTGGTTGGCCGCCATCAATTCGATGCGTTGATTGGCCTCGCCCCGGAATTCACCATCGATATACAATTCGGCATCAGCTGGAACTGCACGAATATCGACCATTGCGGTTATAGGCGTCAATGCAATGGTAATATCCTGCTCTTCTTCAGGCTGGGTCCGGATACTCCGGGAAGCCGTATTGAAGCCGGTTCGAAACAGCTGAATCTGATGTTCCTGTCCTGGCGGCAGAGCGACCTCCAGCGGCGTCTGGCCGCGGAACTCCCCGTTGATGGTGACATTGGCATTGCCCGGCTCCGAGCGAATGAAAACCAGGCCATCGGCGCGCTCCAGCGTAACTGGAGGCAGCGCCTGGTCCTCCCCTGCCGTAATCAACAGGTCATCCTGCCAGGCTTTGTAGCCTGCCAGTTTCAGCGTCAGTTCACGCCCTCCCTGCAGCAGCTCGACCCGCAACGGTGTCACTCCCAGCAGCTCGCCATCCACCAGGACATCCGCTCCCGCAGGAACCGATTGCAGGCTCACTTCTGCCCAGGCAGGGCGCATGCTGACCGCAAAGCTCTGCTCTTGCAGACGCCCGGCAATGCTGATTTGTTCAGTATGAGGCAGATAACGTTCGCTCAAAACCTGCAACTCATACTCTCCCGGTGGAATTTCCTGGGCTACAAGAGGAATCGAGCCCAGCTCTACCCCATCCAGCAGCACTCGCGCACCATCCAGGCTTTCCGCAGCTCCAGCAGGTTCTGCGCTAGTGACGGTAAACGTGATGATGCCCGGGCGCGGCTCCAGACTGACCTGGTAGTTCTGGGCGGCCTGATCGCCAACCTGTAACTGGTAGGCCTTATCAAAATACCCTTCGGCATTGATTGCCAATGAATACTCACCAGGCCTCATAAGATAGCGCTGCCCCAGCTGTACAGCAAAACCCGACTCTACCGTAATGTCTGCCAGCGGAGGGATTGTCTCAACGAATACAGAGCGAGCCGTCAAGACAAACCAGGCTGCAGAGCCCGCCAGCAGAACAAAGCCCAGAATGAGGGCATAAACCGGTCGAAAGTGAAAACGGGCTCTCTCGGTTTCCTGTTCTGCCGGAGTGAAGTCTACCGGGATGATCAGCTCAGCATCATCGGCTGTTGAATCCTTGCGTGTGTCCTGCATGTCGATCAACGCCGCCCGTTTGCTGCAATCATTTCATTACATTGGATGGTAATAGGTCCCGGGTTATGCCCAAAGCCTACCGTAAACTCTCTGCGCACATCGCGATAACCCGGCCGGGTACCTACCGCAACATATTGCCCTGGCTGCAGAGTCAGGTTCTGACGTTCGAATTTACCCAGTGCACCAACCTGATAGAGCGTTATTTCCGTGGCATTGTCGGACAGCAGCTCTACCTCTACCGGTTGCCTGGCCTGACGCAACAATGACTCCAGGGTATCCAGCTGCTGCTGCAGGCGGGGGCCGGCATCGGCAAGATCACGCCCGGCATAATAGATGCCCACTACCTGCTCGTAGACCGCTTCATCAGCCAATCGTTCGGGTTGCTGTATTGCCTGTTCCAGCAACTGGTCCAGCTGCAAGCGTTTCTGGGCATAGTCTCTGCCTTCGGTGGCAAAAACCAGGTTATTGTCCACCGCCAAAGCGGTGTCGTAGGCGGCAACCGCTTCTGCCCATTTTTCACTGGCTACCTGTGTCTGCGCCAGGTCCCGGGCCCGATTGATCTGCGCAATGGCTATTTCATTGCGCGTCTGATTGATTGCTTCCTGTGCCTGTGCAGATTGGGGACGCATGCGCAGGGCACGTTCAAAGGCAGTGATTGCAGCTTCCGATTCTCCCCGCTGCAGTAAGGCAAAACCTTCTGACATGACTGCGGTGAATTCACGGTCGGCTATTGCCTGTCTTACCTCTTGCAAGTCTTGACCAACGCCTTGATGCAACGGATCCAGCTCTGCCGCTTCCGTCAACAGCGTCCTGGCCGCAGCCAGATCACCCTGGGTCCGCAAGGACTCGGCTTCCCGCCGCAGCTCGAGCACCTGATCCAGAGTCAGCGCACGCTCAAGACCAGTGCCGGCAGCGGAGGAATCGGACTGCAGGGTCAGTGCGACCAGAAAACTCTCTTCGGCAAGACCAGCGTCACCGGCCAGCAGGGCCGCCTCGCCTTCACTCAAATACCGGTTGAAGACCTCAGGCACGGAATCCAGCAACCCGGCAAGCAGTTGCTCCCCTTTTGCATACTGGATGCTTGCTTCCGCAAAGGTCTGATTACGATAGGCCTCATCCCCCAGCCGGGCCGCTTCCAGCGCTTGCTGGTAGGGTTCGGGTGCCCAGGTCTCCACTTCCAGCTCAACCAGTTCCTGCTGTTTGCGCAGCAGTTCGGCCAGCACATCCTGCGCCTCCTTGCGTTCCCTTGCCCGCTGCGCCTCATCAAAAGGTGAGATGGGCGTATAGCTTGAAGTGCCAGCGGAACCCGCGACTACCACTTCGGTCTCGCTGCGCGGTGTAAAGGGCAGCTCATAGTCGGCAACCAGCTGTGGCAGCACGAAAATAACCAGCAGAGCCAGCAACAACAGGACACCCAGAGCCAGCCAGACCCAGGGGGGGAGGGCGGCAGATGCTATTCTGTCATCATCACTTATTACTGAACTTTCACTGCTGGTGGAGTCAATTTCCTTGTCTACTGCAGAGGACATTACTGAATCTCGCCAATTTCTGTCTGGTAAATCTGTACCAGAATGTCACGCCATTGCTGGTATTGCTCTTCCACCGTACCATTGAGCATGATGGTGCGGTCATCAAGATCAATCACTTTCGGGGCAATTTCCGTTTCCAGGGATTCGCCCAATTCGCGCAAGGCCTCGATGTGGATTTTCGCTTCTGCTGTGCGGTCAAAGCCACTCTTGACCAGATAGGCGCCAGCCCCTACTCCCACCAGACTGCCGGCCTGAGCCGCCGAATTATTGCTGGTTGCCATGGCAATACCCCCGACTATTGCTGCGGCGCCGGTAAGGAAGCGGCGGCGAGCGGAACGCTCAAGCTCTGCCAGGGCCAGGGTTTCATGGTAGCTTTGTTCGCGCCAGGAGTCATAGGGCACACGCATTTGCATGGCAAAGGTCTGGTAGTAATCCTGTACCGTATCGACAAAAAGATTATCGCGCTGGCGAATATCCCGCATTCTTGCCATATAGGGATCATTGTCTGCCGGCAACCGCACTACCTGGGTAATGCCTTGTCTGTTGGTGCTCAGGTACTGACCGAAGATGTCGGGCGCAAAGCTGCGGGCAAACTGCAATTCGGTGACCTTGCGGATATTGTTGATGCTCGCGGCATCCAGGTTCTGATTGCGCCAGGCCAGCAGATCATTGGCAATAGTGTTGTAAATCGCCTGAAAAGGATCATTGGCCTGTCTTTGCACCAGATCATAACTGAACTGACTGACCTTCTCCTCATACTCCTTTTCGTACCACACCCTGCCGGTAGAATCGCTGGCTGTTACCTTGAGGATCATGCTCTCCCCATTGGAAAGCAATATCTGCCCGCTCAGCAGAATGTCAAACGCGGTAATGTCATTGGGCATGACCCGAACCACGCCCCAGTTGCCGGTGCCCTGCAAGGTCTCGGCAAGCTGGTAGGGCACGAATCGGGACTCGGCTCGACGGATTTCAAAATTGGTCCGTTCAAGCTCATCTTCCTTGATCTCATCGAGGCCCGGATCAAACACCATGACGCCGATATCAAGCAGCTGGTTTTCATCGGCCGGAGCCATGTTCTGAACCGCTGGTACAAACTCGGTACTGCGCACCGATGTGGTGGCGCAGGCAGCAAGTACCAAGGCCAAAAGGGGCAGCAGCATCAGTCTGCCGATGCTGCCCTGTCTAATCTCAGCTGTTGTCTGTAGATACATGGGAAACCACCTGTTGCGATTCTTGCTATTTACTCAGACCCGTATATTTGCGGTATTCATCCCAGAGACGCTCCCGCAGCTCGGGATCAGGTTCCCGCATGGCCGCCTCTCTCAACTGACGGGCAACCACATCATCATCCCGGCCACTGGGAATGTCTTCCGGCGGTGGAAATACTTCACTCGGTTCAGCCCCGGTACCCATGACACCATTGCCCTCGCGGTAGACTCCGGCGACCTCACCTGCTGTGGTTTCAGCCTGCTCACCTCCACCGCCGCCGGGGGCTCCGGGTACGACAAAGATGGGTTGATCTCCACCTCTACCCGCCCCACCGGCACTGCCTCCACCGGGACCGCCGACTGGCTGGATATCCGCATTTTCCCGCTGCGCCTGAGCCCGGGCGCGCTCGGCAAGCACAAAACCGTCAAAATCACCATAACTGTCGTTGAGCGCACCGTCCAGCACGGCCACCCTTTCACTCGTAGTCAATACCCCTCCGACAGCACCTGCCCTGGTCTGACTTCCACCTTGCGCCCCGCCGGCAATTGTCCCACCGCCAGCCGAGGCTGCTGTAGCTGTTGCTCCACCAGCGCCCTGTCCCGCACCAGTCCCGGCAGTTTGATTACCGGCCGCCCCGGGAGTGGAACCTGCTCCAGTTGTACCAGCACTGCCATTCTGACCAGAGAAGGTTCCCGGCAAGGTATCCAGGGTATAGTTTCCGCCTCGGCCAAATTCGCCACGGCCAGCCGCAGAACCAGGCCCTGGTTCCGCCGGGGAGCCATTGCGTTGATCGGTTCCGGTTGTACCGGAGCCGGATGTGCCTCCAGCCGTGCTTGCGGTACTGCCGGCTGCCTGGGCGGCAGTTTGTCCGGCTTGCCCGGCTTGTCCAGCATTCTGCGCTGTGCTTTGTTGTCCAGGGTTTTGCCCTTCGTTACCAGATGGGAGCCCGGGGCTGCCTGCTGAACTGCTTGCAGAGCTTGAGCTGGACGCAGACGAACTCGACGCGGATGAGGAAGCACTGGGCGAGGAAGATGCGCGCGAGGACGAGCTGCTCGGGCTGCTCGAAGAGGAGCTTGAACTCTGCGAGGAGCTCTGGGATGAGCTCTGCGAGGAACTCTGAGATGAGCTTTGTGATGAACTTGCCGAAGGCATTGACGGCATGCTCGCAGAAGATGACTGTGAATTGCTGCTACTCTGACAGGCTGCCAGCAACACCGTCGTGGCGCTGAACAGAATCAGGGTTTTCAGATTGGCTGTATTCATGACGGACTCCCCATTGGCTCTTGCTGCATGCACCTGTTATCTGACCGGAATGGCCGTGACTTTATCGCAGGAAACACCTGCAAACCAGGCGGCTGGCACTCTTTTTCCCGAACAGTATTCCGGGACAACTGTCTCTAATACCAGTACGGCACCCGCACTAGAATCTGTTCACGCGACACCTCTTCTCCATCCTTGAACTGCGGCCTGAACAGCAGATCACGTGTGCTGCGTATAACCTGATCAATAGCCTCTTGATGGTTTTCTGGCTTGGATGCTACCCCTCGCACCCCGGACGGGCGACCATACTGGTTGATGTTGAGCTGGATATCAACATATCCCTGGTCGAGCTCGCTTAATGTTGATGATACCCCTGAATCGGCAAGCTCCTCTCCCGGCGCCTGGTCGCCGGTAAAGGCTGGCAAGGGAACAATCTGTGCGAAGACCTCATGTGCCAGATCAACATCCTGGGCTGACAGCTGTTGCCATACTTCTTCATAGATCCGGAAAGCGTTTTGACGACGATTGAACAAAAGGTGCCAGTCTGCCAATTCCAGTCTGGCGTTGGCCAATCTCAGCATACCCGCCTCATCGTCATCCCCGGCCACCTGTTCATAGTAGTCTACTATCTGACGCAAGGCTTCCTCCCCCTCGTCAAATCCGCTGACCCGGGTGGCACGCCTGCCTGTTGCCTGAGTACCGGCAAAACCGACCCCGGCACTGCTCACGGCACGATCGATTTCCCCGCCGGAACCATACAGAGCCAACCTGAAGGCAGTTCCAGCCATATTGCGCAGATAGTTTATGTAGCGGGGATCGTTCAGACCAAAATGCACATTGACCAACTGGGATGCTGCGAAATACAGACGGTATGCTTCCAGAAGCGGCAACAAAGGATGCGTCTCTGCCACCACTATGCCGCGATTGAATGTCATCACATTCCACATGGCCAGTGATTCGAGCGCCGGGATGATCCTGGGATCGGTTCGATCATAAGCACGCGTTTGAATGTAAAAGGCATGACGTTGCTGACGATCTGCTTCCTGCCACTGCTCAAGTTCAACATAGGTATCAACCAGCTCTTCCAATACGGGAACCTGTTCTGCGCTGTTGAGACCAAAGTTCACCCGGCTGATATGCGCCGCCCGCGTATAGGCCTCAACCGCCCCCTCTGGATTACCTGAACTGCGCAACAACTGCCCCAGACGCATCAACTCCTCGCTCAACCCTGCAGCCCAGGTTCCTCCCTCCTGTTCAATTTCTTGTATCCGCTCTTCCTGCAACTGTATGGCCTCGGCATTCAGTTGCTTGACCTCATCCAGTTCTTCCAGCGTGAGTGCCGGTCTCATTTCACTGGTATGAGATTCTTCGCCTTGCAGCCTTGTACCAGGAACCACTTCTCCAAATTCATTCAGCAGCTGAGGTCTGCCAATATAAACTGGCGGCCCAGGCTGATCATCAGCTGTCTCACTGGTCTGTTCGCCAGTGGTGATATCCTCTGCTGCAGTTTCTCCACTTTCCAGATCCTGTGCCCAGGCCATACCTGAATCCGGACCCGAACCCAACTGCAGCAACAGCACAACCAGGTACAAGATGGACTTTTGCCAGGCTGTGGTCACAGTGTTAGCTTTGCTGTCTGCTGAAAATGTCACGATACAAACCTGATGCTGAAACCCTAAGAAATTTGACCGCTTCCTGTTTACCTCGTTACAGCTTGTCTTGAGCCTTGTCTGGACTGTCTGGATCGTTTCGACTAATGATTCAACAGGGCTCGCTTGTACAGCGAAATATCACTGACTGCTGCCAAGGCTGGGATTCCCCGTCCGTTAAATTTATAATGCCAGCCTGCGACTAGCAAGCCGTATTGCTGCTTTTCCGCAAAAGCCATCCATAGGTCACCAATGCCAGAATTGCCTGAAGTGGAAACCACCCGGCGCGGAATTGCGCCTCACCTGCTTGGCCAGACAATCCTTGCTGTTACCGTTCGCCAGAGATCACTGCGCTGGCCTGTGCCAACAGAGCTGAATCAGAATTTGCGCTCACGCAGCATCGACGCAATAGCGCGGCGAGGCAAGTACCTCCTGCTTTACATCAGCAGTGACGGCAACAATCACTCTGGCCTGCTGATCCATCTGGGCATGTCGGGCAGCCTGCGTATCGTAGCCAGCGGAACACCGGCTGCCAGGCATGACCATGTGGATTTTCTGCTCGGTTCCGGGCAAACCCTGCGCTACACAGACCCTCGACGCTTTGGTTGCATCCTCTGGTGTGATCAATCTCCTGCCGAACATCCGCTGTTGAGCCAACTTGGACCGGAACCCCTCACACCCTCTTTCAGCGCAGAGTACCTGCATCGACATTCGCGTGGACGCTCGACCGCAATCAAGTCATTTATCATGGACAGTCATGTCGTCGTGGGGGTAGGGAACATTTATGCCAATGAAGCCCTGTTCCTGTCCGGCATCCACCCTGCCCGGGCCGCCGGCAGGATTTCGGCTGCACGTTATGCCCGGTTGCACGGCAATATCCAGACCATTCTGGACTCTGCCATTGCTCAGGGCGGAACCACTCTCAGGGATTTTGTCGGAGGTGATGGCAAGCCGGGTTATTTCCGTCAGTCGCTGCTTGTTTACGGGCGCAAGGGACAGAGTTGCACCCGTTGCCTTGCAATCCTCAAGGAAATCCGCATCAATCAGCGCAGCACTGTCTTCTGTCCCACATGCCAGCGCTGAGTGTGGCTTTAGTGATTGGAGAGATCGGTATCAAGGTTGATTACCGGCAAGGTATGCGTTTTTGATGGCAGCGGCAACTGCGGGATGAACAAACTTGGAGATATCCCCGCCATAGGAAGCTATTTCTCTGACCAGGGTCGAGGAAATATAGGAAAGGTGTTCCGCAGGGGCCAGGAACACCGTTTCGATATCCGGTTCCAACACTCGATTCATGCCTACAAGCTGGAATTCGTATTCAAAATCGGCAACTGTGCGCAAGCCACGCAAAATGATGTTGGCTCCCCGCTGTTTGACGAACTCAGTCAACAAACTGTCAAAGGCACATACTTCGACATTGGGTAAATGCTGCAATACCTGCCCGGCCAGCTCTACCCTGCGTGCCACGCTCAGTGAGGTGGATTTCTGTCGATTGCTGCCGACTGCCACCACGATATGATCAAACAGGCCAGCAGCCCTTTCCACCAGATCCGTGTGGCCGTTGGTAATCGGGTTGAATGTGCCGGGATAGACAGCTATTTTCATTATGCGCCGCTTGCTCCATTTCTTCTGACTAGGCACCTTTGTCAGGCAAAGGTGCGGGCAAGGCGCACTTTCGCAGGCATGGGTTCAGCTGTCAAGAAACCCGATAATCCGCTTCTCCAACCATTTGCTGTCCCTGTTCGAGCGAAAACCGACATGGCCGCCACCGGACCATAATTCAAGCTTGACCGGGTCGGGCAACAAACCCGGTGCGGGAACCAGTGTCGAGGGAATCAACGGGTCATTGGCACTGCTGAGCAACAATGTCGGCACAGTAATATCCGCGATGAACTGCCGGCAGCTGCAACGCTGGTAATAATCTTCCGCTCCGCTGAATCCGTGCAGGGCAGCAGTAACCTGGTCATCAAACTCCCAGATGTTGCGCAGCCTGTCCAGCGGCCCCAGCGCATCAAGTTTGTTTACTTCCTCCCAGTTGCCCTGTCTTTCCAGGCTTTGCCGTTTGCGCCGGAAACTCTGTAGCAGCAAGGAGAGGAAATAACGACCATACAGACGACCACTTCCTGCCACCATCTCCTGTGCGCAGGCTGCCAGAGAAAAAGGCGTGGATACTGCCACTGCCTTTGCTACCCGGGGCGATGACGGTTTTTCACCCAGCCATTTCAAGACCAGATTCGCGCCCAGTGAATACCCGACAAAGCAGAACTGACGTTGCGGATAAGCCTTTTGCAAGGCCAACAATACCGCATCAAGATCCTCTGTCGCCCCGGAGTGATACGCCCTGGCCAGCAGATTGGGCGTTCCGCTGCAACCACGCAGATTCATGGCTGCACTGCTGTATCCCCGGCGGCCAAGCTGTTGCTGCAAGGCCAGCACATAATGCGACTCGGAACAGCCGCACAGGCCATGGACAATGACCACAATCGGCAACCAGTTCAGCAGCTGCGGGCTGGCGTTCTGTTCTGCGGGAGGCTCTGGGCGCAGACACCAGTCCAGATCGATAAAATCACCATCGGGCAAATCTACCCGTTGCCGACTGCGCCCACTGATGGCAGGGCTGGCAGCAAACTTCCGCCACAGAGTCTGCGTATGTCCGTCAGGCAGCCACCAGGGAGCCTGGAAGCGTTGCGGCCTCGCCTGCTTATGTGCGCTGGTATAAGCCATAATGGACTGCTCCGGCTCGTTTGTTCTTGCACATCCGCCAATTCTTCGGCAAGTCCAGCGCCTCCAGGGGCTGGCCGCTTTCCAGATAGATGAACGCTCTGTCTTTCATGACTCCGCTTTGTTCCAGCAGCTGGCAGACCCGTGCATGCAGGTTTGCTGCAAAGGGCGGATCGATGAAAATTATGCCGTATTGATATTCACCGTCCGGCTTTACTCTGCCTTCGAGACTTCCCAGCCAGGCCAGTGCATCCTGCTGCAGGACTTGTGCTGAGCCGGCATCGAGCAGGGACAGGTTGTTGCGAATGCCGGCTGCGGCATCGGCTGCAGCTTCCACGAAAGTGACGTGGCCTGCATGCCGGGACAAAGCCTCCAGACCACAGGCGCCACTACCGGCAAACAGGTCCAGACAACGCTCGCCCGCAACGACTGTCTGCAACCAGTTGAACAGGGTTTCGCGAATACGGTCTGCTGTCGGTCTCAACCCGGGGATATCTGGGAAGGTAAGGAGGCGGCTGCGCCATTGCCCGGCAATTATCCGCAATGTATTACCCTTTCGTTTCATGCCTGACCCGAATTTTCCAGCCGTTTATCCAGCGCACAACTTACCCGTATCACCCACTGCCTGGCAATCTGTTTTAAGCAGCCTTTTAACCCGCCTCTCAGGACCGACAATTGACACTGTAACCAGTCTGGTAAACTGCTAGAATTCCACGCAGGAATCACTACCTGCTTCACCCCGGAGAAATCCGATAACGCATCATTCGGCAGAACCCAACACATGCTAAATTTTCTTAAAAAACCCGGCCCATCTCCTGCAGCTGAATCAAGTGGTCAGGAAGACAGTCAGGGCTCTGGTTTCTTTGCCCGTCTCAGACAAAGCCTGAGTAAAACCCGCAACAACCTTGGCGAAGGGCTGAGCAGCCTGATTCTTGGCCAAAAGACCATCGATCAGGACTTGCTGGAAGATATTGAAACGCAATTGCTGTCCGCCGATGTAGGCATGGCTGCGACCAATCACATCATTACTGCCCTGACCCAGAAACTGAAACGGCGGCAATTGGATGACCCCGAAAGCCTCATGGCCAACCTGAAAACGGAGCTCAGTGGACTTTTGGCGCCCTGCAGCAAACCCTTGTCAGTAAGCGGACACAAACCGTTCGTCATACTGATGGTGGGCGTCAACGGTGTTGGCAAAACCACTACCATCGGCAAATTGGCAAAAAGACTCCAGGCCGAAGGTCACAAGGTGATGCTGGCAGCCGGTGACACCTTCCGGGCAGCCGCTGTCGAACAATTGCAGGTCTGGGGGGAGCGCAACCAGGTGCCGGTAATTGCCCAGGCCTCGGGCTCCGACAGTGCCTCGGTCATCTTCGATGCCTATCAGGCCGCCAAGGCAAGAGGCATCGATGTGCTGATTGCCGATACTGCCGGCCGTCTGCATAACAAGGACAAGCTGATGCAGGAGTTGCAGAAAATTGTCCGGGTATTGAAGAAACTGGATGAATCCCTGCCTCATGAAATCATGCTGGTGCTGGATGCCAGCACCGGCCAGAACGCCCTCAGCCAGGCCCGCAGTTTCCACACTGCCATTACTCTCACCGGACTTACCCTGAGCAAGCTGGACGGTTCTGCCAAGGGGGGTATGGTCTTTGCCATTGCCAAGGAGTTGCAGCTGCCGGTGCGCTTCATCGGCATAGGCGAGCAGGTGGATGATCTGCGACCGTTCGACGCCGAGCAGTTTGTCGAAGCCCTGTTCGATCACGAATTTGCCCACGAACCCAAGCCACAATGATCCGTTTTGACCAGGTCAGCAAGCGTTATCCGGGCGGCCATGAAGCGCTGAAACAGGTCAGTTTTGAGCTCGACAACGGCGAAATGGCCTTTCTCACTGGCCGCTCCGGTGCCGGCAAAAGCACGCTGCTCAAACTGATCATGCGCATGGAGAAGGCCAATGGCGGCCAGGTTCTGGTCAATGGCAAGAACCTCAACCGCTTGCCGGCACGGCAATTGCCTTTTTTCCGGCGTCGTATTGGCGTGGTTTTCCAGGACCATCAGTTGCTGTTTGATCGTACTGTCTTTGACAATGTTGCCTTGCCTTTACAGATAGAAGGTTATGGCCGCGAGGAGGCAGCCCGGCGGGTGCGCGCTGCGCTGGATAAGGTGGGCCTGCTGCGCAAGGAAAAACTCAATCCTGTCGTGCTGTCGGGGGGCGAGCAGCAACGGGTTGGTATTGCCCGCGCCGTGGTCAACCGGCCAGGCATCCTGCTCGCCGACGAACCAACCGGCAATCTGGATCCTGAGCTGGCGGCTGAGATAATGCTGTTGTTTGAACAATTCAATCAGATCGGGGTCAGTATGTTGATTGCCAGCCATGATCTGTCACTGATTACCCGGCTCAAGCATCGTATCCTGACTCTGGATGAAGGAGTACTTATCAGTGATACCACCCATTCCGCCGCCTCGACAGTTGCCCCCACAGAGAGCCAGCGCCCATGAGTCAAGCCGGGAAAGCTCACCAGAATCGTCCGCTACCAAGCCATAGCACGCAGTCCCGCCTGCAACAACATGCGGATATGGCGCTGGACAGCCTGCGCCGCTTGCGTCAGGCGCCCTTGTCCAGCCTGATGACAATCAGCGTGATCGGCATAGCGCTGCTGCTGCCAACAACCCTGATTATCGCCATGTCCGGGCTTGCCCGCCTCAGTGACAGCATTGCAGACAGCAGTCAGATCAGCGTTTATCTGAACCCGGATGTGAGCACTGAAGTCGCCATGAATCTGCGGGCTGAACTGCTGATGAACGAGGCCATTGCAGACATCACCCTGATTACCGCCGATCAGGCTCTGGCAGAATTCCGGGAGTATTCGGGGCTTGGCAATGTACTGGATGCCCTGGATCAGAACCCCTTGCCGGCGGTTCTTGTTGCAGTCCCGGCAAGCACCGACCCCGAACAGGCCGCACAGCTTTTGCAACAGCTCCAGAATTTACCGGATGTTGCCTCGGCGCAGCTGGACCTGCTCTGGGTTCAGCGCCTGAACAGCATCAGCACGACCGTCCAGCGGGCAGTCTGGGCTCTGGGCCTGGTGCTGGCCATGGCCGTTCTGTTTGTGGTTGGCAATACCATTCGTCTGGCCATCGAATCCAGACGTGCGGAAATTCTGGTAGTCAAGCTGGTCGGTGGCACCAACAGTTTTGTTGCCAGGCCTTTCCTCTACACGGGTTTCTGGTACGGGCTCGGAGGGGGGCTGCTGAGCTGGCTGGCGCTGATGCTGTTGCTGGCATTCCTGAGTGGCCCGATAGGCCAGCTAATGACCCTGTATGATCTCCCCACAGGCCTGCAACTGCCTGGCTTACCGGTTGCCCTGTTGCTGGTTGGTGGCTCTGCCCTGCTCGGCTGGCTGGGCGCCTTGCTCTCTGTCCTGCAGCATCTTGTCGCCATTGAGCCGCGATGAACGATTATTTCTCACTCCAGGCCTTGAATTTGGCAAAAACGCCTCCATCAAGTGTTACTTGATAGACTGATTCCAGCGCATAGCGCGCAGACCGCCTGACGGGCATCAGCTGAAAGCGCAGACACTTGAACCCGGTCTTTTACAACGCTATCATGCGCTGTCTGGCCGAGAACGAACAGAGGATGGAAACAACCATGAGTACAGGCACAAGTTTACAAGTGATGGGCCCAATAGTTCCGGGTCGTGATCTGACTGCTTACATCGCGTCGGTGAACAGCATTGCTGTGCTTACTCCGGAACAGGAAAGAGATCTCGCCAATCAGTATTACTATGAGAATGACGTGGATGCTGCCCGTCAGCTGGTCATGGCTCACCTGCGCTTTGTCGTGCATATGGCCAGGAGCTATTCTGGCTACGGCCTGCCGCTGGCCGATCTGATTCAGGAAGGCAATGTCGGCCTGATGAAAGCCGTCAAGCGCTTCAACCCTGAAGTCGGTGTGCGCCTGGTTTCCTTTGCCGTGCACTGGATCAAGGCTGAAATGCACGAATTCATCCTGCGCAACTGGCGCATTGTCAAGATTGCCACTACCAAGGCTCAGCGCAAACTGTTCTTCAACCTGCGCAGCACCAAGAAAAGCCTGGGCTGGTTGAGCAATGATGAAGCCCAGGCAGTCGCGGACGATCTGGGTGTTGACGCCAAAGTGGTCCGCTTGATGGAAGGGCGCATGAGTTCCTACGACACCGCCTTCGATGCCAGCCCGGACAGCGATGACGATGAGGCCTATACCGCTCCGGCGTATTATCTCGAGGACAGCAGCTCGGATATGGCCATTGAAATCGAGGATTCCGAGTGGGAAGAGGAAACCAACAACAATCTCTATCAAGCCATGGAACAGCTGGATGAACGCAGCCGCGACATCATCAGCAGTCGCTGGTTGGCAGATGAAAAAGCGACCCTGCACGACCTGGCAGCCAAATACCAGGTATCCGCCGAGCGCATCCGTCAGCTGGAAAAAAATGCGATGAACAAGGTCAAGGGCATGATCGCTGCCTGATCAGCCAACCATGACCACTTTCTTCCTGATCATCGCAGCACTCAATGGTTTTATTGCCGTCACCCTCGGTGCCTTCGCCGCGCATGGCCTGAAGGCTTCTTTGGCTCCCGACCTGCTTGCCACTTTTCAGACCGGGGTCCAGTATCAGATGCACCATACCCTGGCCCTGCTTGCTGTCGGCATACTGGTTTTGCATTTTCCCGGACAAACCCTGCTGCGCACCAGTGGCTATCTTTTCCTGGCAGGTATTGTGATATTTTCCGGCAGTCTGTACCTGTTGAGCCTGAGCGGTGTGCGCTGGCTGGGGGCCATAACCCCGATCGGCGGAGTCCTGTTTCTCGCTGGCTGGGCCACCCTGGCCCTGGCCATGTTCAATGTCCGCAATACCTGACTGCCACCATGGCAATGAGTTCCTAGCATGCTTGTAAACGTCAATGGCGACCCGGTAGACCTGCCCGATGAGTTCAGTGTTCTGCAGTTGCTGATGCAGCTCGGCTTGGCCCGACAGAAAGTGGCGGTGGAACTGAACCGGGAAATCGTGCCGCGCAGTGAGTACAGCGACCGTCTGCTCCAGCCCGCAGATGTCGTGGAAATCGTCCAGGCCATTGGTGGGGGTTAATGGCTGGAGGTTAATAGATTGAAGCTAACAAGCACTGCTTAGAGGCTGACCACCAACCCCTCTAAGCGGTATAATGCCAAACTTCAGTTCCATACCTGCCGGAAAACCACATGACCCAGATTGATCCACCACTGACCATCGCTGGCCGTAGCTACCAATCCCGCCTGATTATCGGCAGTGGCAAGTATCGTGATTTTGCTGAAAACCTGGAAGCCCTGGAAGCCAGTGGTGCGGAAATGATCACTGTGGCCATTCGCCGGGTCAATCTGGGTCAGCGCAAGAATGAGCCCAGCCTGCTTGAGGTCATTTCGCCACAACGCTACACCATCCTGCCCAATACTGCCGGCTGTTATACCGCTGAGGATGCTGTGCGCACCTGCCGGATGGCTCGTGAACTGCTGGATGGGCACAAACTGGTGAAGCTGGAAGTGCTGGGTGACCAGAAAACCCTTTACCCCAATGTCACGGAAACCCTGATTGCTGCCGAAGAACTGGTCCGCGATGGCTTCGACGTGATGGTCTATACCAGTGATGACCCCTTGATCGCCAGGCGGCTGGAAGAGCTTGGCTGCGTGGCGGTTATGCCCCTGGGTGCGCCCATCGGCTCCGGCCTGGGTATCCGCAACCCCTACAATATTCGCATGATTCTGGAAAATGCCACTGTCCCCATCATCGTGGATGCCGGTGTCGGCACTGCCTCCGATGCCAGTATTGCCATGGAGCTGGGGTGTCATGGCGTGCTGATGAACACCGCCATAGCCGAAGCCAGACACCCGGTATTGATGGCCGAGGCCATGAAACATGCTGTCCTCTCAGGGCGCCAGGCATTTCTGGCCGGACGCATGCCCCGCAAACTTTACGCCAGCGCCTCCTCTCCCATCGACGGGACTTTTTTCTAATCGGAACTTTTCCCAGGGACGCCAAGCAAGTATGACGGGTCGTGATTCAACAAACCCTGCACCGGGGCAGACAATCCAGTTGTCTGAAGAACAGCTGCCTGAAAAACAGCTGCGCACGGTACGCAGCTTTGTGATTCGTGGTGGCCGGCTGACACCCTCTCAACAATACGCCCTGACTCATTATTGGCCCCGGTACGGCCTGGCAGCGTCAGATCATCCCTTTAACCAGCAGACTGTCTTTGGTCGCCAGGCCAGGCTGGTGCTCGAGATTGGTTTCGGCATGGGCGATTCCCTGGTGGCCATGGCTGCAGCACAAACTGAAACCGATTTCATCGGCATTGAAGTGCATCCTCCGGGCGTCGGCAAACTGCTTGACGAGATCCATAAACTGGGTTTGAGCAACCTCCGTATCTACCAACATGATGCCACCGAAATTCTGGCCCGCTGCTTTGCCGATGACACGCTCGATGTCATTCAGATCTTTTTCCCCGACCCCTGGCACAAGAAAAGACATCACAAACGTCGCCTGATTCAGGCTGATTTTGTTGCCCTGCTCAGCCGACGGCTGAAACGTGGAGGCATTCTGCACCTGGCCACGGACTGGGAAAACTATGCCGAGCAGATGCTGGCCATACTCAGCGCCAACCCAACCCTGTGCAATGCGGCCGGGCAGGGACAGTACAGCGACAGCAGTCGGCGCCAGACCACCAAGTTTGAACAGCGGGGCAGGCGCCTGGGTCACGAAGTCCGCGATTTGATTTTCGTCAAACGGTGACTCTGCCAGGTTGACTGCAACCGGCTTTGATGGCTTTGCCCGGGCAGCTGCGGTATTCTCCCTTCCAGTTCCGGTATCCTTGCCCTGAATGCAGTGAGGCTGTAACGCTGCCATGGACTTAGGGAACCTCTGAATAGTGCAAAATAACAGAGAAGAGTTGCTGTATGTCCCGTTTGCAGGCCCATTGCCCCTTCCGTGTGTTTTACCACCTCACTGCCGTGCTGACCGTGAGTCTGATACTGGCCGCCTGTGGTTCTGAAAAACTTGATGCGGGTGGCCGTGCAACTGCCATCGACCTGCCGCGCACCATTGCCTGGTCAGCTTACCCCACCGGCACCGGAGGTTACAGCCAGGCCGTTGCCATCGGCAATATTCTGCAGCGACAGTACCAGGTGAACCTGCGGGTAATCCCGGGCCGCAACGATGTCTCCCGCCTCGCTACCCTGTTGGCCGGACGCGTTCATTTTTCCGCCGGGGGCTCTGAAGCGGTCTATGCCCAGGAAGGCATCCTGAATTTTGCCTCCCGCATTTGGGGGCCACAACCAATTCGCGCCCTGCTTTCCAATTTCTCGGAAAGCTGTTCCTTCAACTTTGCTACCGCTGCCGATGCCAATATCAACCAGGTGAGCGATATCGCAGGAAAAAGAGTGACCTGGGTACAAGGCGCCCCTTCCCTGAACAATGCCAGCACCGCGCTGCTCTCTTTTGCGAACCTGACCTGGGATGATGTCACGCGAGTGGAGGTGGGTGGTTACAACGGTTCGATCGAGGCTGTGATCAATGACCGGGCCGATGTGGTTGGCGGCGCCTGTAATTCTCCTCCCTTTCTGCGTCTGGAGTCTTCTCCGCGCGGTTTGAAATGGCTGACTTTTTCGCACGATGACACGGAAGCCATCAATCGGGTGCGCAGCCGGCTGCCCTGGTATGTGCCTCACATTGCAACCGAAGGACCAGCCATTCCCCCAGAGGGCATTACCGTATTCACCTCAGCCTATCCTTTGCTGGTTGGCCTGGACGATGCCGATGACGCGACTGTCTACAACATAATCAAGGTCATGCATGAACATTACGCCAGCTATAAGGATAATGCACCTGGCGCTATGGGCTGGTTGATGTCCAGGCAAAAATTTGAGAGCGCCTTTATTCCTTATCATGATGCCGCCGTTCGGTATTTCCGTGATATCGGTGTCTGGACTGAAGAGGCAGAAACAAACCAGCAGAGAAATCTGGCTCGCCAACGCGTATTGAAACAGGCCTGGGAGGGTTTTCTTCCAGGGGCACCGGAAGGATATGAGGAATTTTCAAGTGCCTGGCTTGCAGCCCGTACCAGCGCCTTGGAAGCGGCGGGCATGATCACTCTGGCGGATACCCAATAAGTATCAATTCTCACAGTTTAACCGGCATTCAGATTTGACGATGACTGCTGATTGCTTTCAACCAGAACTTTTATAGCGAGTCCACAGAACAGAACATGAGCAATGAAACTTCCGAGAACTCTATAGAAATAAAACAACTGGATGCGGATATGCCTTTACTGGGCAGATATCGGGTTCTGTCCCGGCGCTGGCGGGCGGTCATGGCTGCCTTCACCGCGATCTCCACCCTGCTGGCAATCAATCAGATCTTCAATCTTGGCTTTCTTACCGGCACTGTGCTGCTGGACAGCAGTTATCTTTACCTGATCACCGGTTTCATGCTGGCCATGGTTTTCATCACCTTCCCCTCACGCCCTGCCAACCTGGAATTCATCCCCTGGTATGACAAGCTCATCATGGTCGTGATCGGAATCATCTTCAGTTACTTTGCCTTCAATGCCGAGCGCATCGTCCTGGAAGCCTGGGAGTATGCGGCGCCCCCGCTCGGTATCGCCCTGGCATTGGTAACCTGGGGAATCATTCTGGAGGCGGGGCGTCGTGCCGGTGGCTGGCCAATTTTCTTCATTGTGCTGGTTATGTCCTTCTACCCGATGTATGCCCATCTCATGCCCGATGTCGTGGCCGGTATTGGCATGCCGATCCAGGATGTTGCCATTTTCCATATTCTGGGCGAGGAGAGCCTGTTCGGTATCCCCATGCAGGCCTTTGCCACCCTGGTCTTCGGCTTTCTGCTGTTTGGTGTTGCCCTGCAATTTACCGGTGGTGGACCGTTTTTCATCAACTTTGCGTTTTCCTTGCTCGGCCATATGCGTGGCGGACCCGCCAAGGTGGCCATCTTCTCCAGCGGCCTGATGGGCTCCATGAGTGGTGGCCCGATTACCAATGTGCTGACTACCGGCCCACTGACCATTCCGGCCATGCGCCGCATCGGGTTTTCCCGTGAGTACGCTGCCGGCGTCGAAGCCTGTGCCTCCACCGGTGGCGTATTGATGCCGCCCATCATGGGTGCAACGGCTTTTGTCATGGCCAGTTTTCTCAATGTCAGCTACATCACCATCGCCATAGCTGCCATTGTGCCGTCCCTGTTGTATTTTTTCGGCCTGTTCATGCAGATTGATGCCTACTCGGCACGCAAGGAGCTGAAAGGGCTGCCGGTGGAAGAACTGCCCAAGGTGGGCAAGGTTTTCCGCGAAGGATGGTACTTCATTGCGGTTTTTGTCACCCTTATCTGGATGCTGGTTTATATGCAGCGGGAGGCCACCGCACCCTTTTTTGCCACTGCGCTGCTGCTGATCATCAATCAGTTCACCGCACACCGGCTGAACCTGGAAAAATTCATGCTGCTGGTTGCCGCCACCGGCAAACTGATGGCCGAGCTGGCCGGTATCCTTGCCGCCATCGGCCTGATCATCGGCTCGCTGGCGGTCACCGGCATGGCTGGAACCCTGGCCAACGACCTGGTCTACCTGGCCGGTGACAATGTATTGATTCTGCTGATCATGGGCGCAGCCACCAGTTTTGTGCTCGGCATTGGCATGACGGTCACAGCAGCATACATCTTTCTGGCCATCGTGCTGGCGCCAGCGCTGACCAATGCCGGGCTCGATCCGCTGGCCTCGCATATGTTCATCATGTACTGGGGCATGCTCAGTTTCATCACACCACCGGTTGCCCTGGCCGCGTTTGCCGCCGCGTCGGTTGCCCAGGTGTCTGCCATGCGTGCCGGTTGGGAAGCCATGCGGCTGGGCGCTATTATTTACTTCATCCCCTTCTTCTTCGTTTTCAATCCGGCCCTGCTGCTGCAGGGAGCATGGAGCGAAATTCTGGTCGTGTTCCTGACTGCCTTGCTGGGCGTGGCGCTGGTTTCCGCCGCATTGCAGGGGTATCTGCTGGGTTTCGGACGGATCGGCAAGGGCACTTGGGGTCTACTGGCCCGTTTTTGCACAGGATTCGCCGGCTTGTTGCTGGCCATTCCTTCCGGTGGACTGTTTGGATTCAGCCTGACCCTGCTCCTGGGCAGCAGTGCCATTTTGTTGACCTGCGGCCTGGGCATCTCACTATTGCAGGCCCGACAAGCCCAGGCTCATGCAGAGGTCCCCTGATCCACTGGCCAGAAACGGTGTTCATGCCGTTTCAACCAGGCCATGTAGTATCGGTAATCCGGACAAACGCTGGCCACCAGTTGCCAGTACCGGGTTGAATGGTTCAGGTGACGCAGGTGGCAGGTTTCATGACAGATCATGTAATCGATGATGGCGTCCGGGGTCAGCATGATCAGCGGGTTATATTGAATCCGGCCGGCACTGGTGCAGTGTCCCCACTTGCTGCGGGTCTTGCGAAACACGACTTCCTTCAGTCTATCGTCCAGCTGCAGATAGTACGCCAGCGCCCTCGTCCTTGCCGGCAGAATGGCCTTGGCCCTGATCAGCAACCATTTCTCCAGCAATTTTTTCGCTTTCTCCGGCGTCAGCTTATGGCCATGAATAGTCAGCGTATCGGTGCCTGCCCTGATATCCGGGGTTTGATCTGTTACAGCAGTTGTTTCTACAAAACGGATGTTGAGCGTTCTCGCCTTGTAAAAAATCTCACCCCCATTGCGAACATGCAATAACTCTTTTTGCTGTTGCTGACGTTCATCCAGCTTGCGCACTATCCAGCGCAGGTTGGTGCTGATGAAGCACTTGATTTCCTGTTCGCTGCTGTGCAGAGGGGTGCGCACTTCCACGCCATGGCTGCGGATATACACTGCCAGCGTCCTGCGGGTCGAGCGCACCAGGGTGTAGTCAAAGGGAATTGCAGCATCGCTGCGGACAAGCCTGGGGCTGTGCTGGTGCCCATGTCGTTGCAGGCTGCTGAACTCAGGCATGGTACTGGCTTTCACTCTTGTAGGGGCGCGGTGCAGAGACACGGTTTGCTTGCAGTCACTATTCACGCATAATAACGCGCATTTCCAGCACAACAAAGCGGAGCAGGCCATGTCCAGCCTTTTTACCAGGATTCTCTCTGCCCAGGCACCCGGCCATGTCCTGTGGCAGGATGCCTTGTGTTTTTGCCTGCTTGCGTCAAAACCTCTGCGGGAAGGACACGTTTTGGTGATTCCCAAAGTGGAGATCGATTTCTGGGATGAGATGGAGCCGCCGCTCAATGCGCATATTTTCCATGTCAGCGCCAGCATTTCCCGAATCCTGCGCGGACTTTTCCCCTGCCGTAAAGTAGGCATGATGATTGGTGGTCTGGAAGTACGGCATGCCCATATTCACCTGATCCCGATCGAGTCCGTTTCCGAACTTGATTTCAGTCGTGCGGCAGCACGCAGCGACGCCGAACAGGAGGGAACGGCACAACGTATCCGTGAGGCATTGTCGGCTCATGACTGATTCAGGCAAAGACCGGATTTATGCCCATCCACAGACCCCTGCGGACTTTGTCTTCGATGACAAGGTGGCAGCTGTCTTCACTGATATGATAAATCGTTCGGTGCCAGGTTATGCCACCATTATTTCCATGATCGGCATGCTGGCAAACCGCTACTGCACACCGGGCAGCAATGTCTATGACCTGGGCTGCTCTCTAGGTGGAGCCAGCCTGGCCATGGCGCATCATATAGAGCACCAGGACTACACGCTGCATGCCATCGACAACTCTCCGGCAATGATTGCAGCTTTGCAAAAATCACTGACAGATTTGCCATTGCCAGTGCAGGACAAACTGCAAGTGGTCTGCGCCGATATCAATGAAATCGCCATCAGCAATGCCTCTGTCATCGTGCTTAACTTTACCTTGCAGTTCATTCCTCCCGCCAAACGTGAGGCGCTTCTGCACAAGATCTGTCAGGGACTGAACCCGGGAGGCATTCTTGTTCTATCCGAGAAAATCCGTTTTCCGGCAAGACAACTCAACGAGCTCTTTATCGATATGTACCATCAATACAAACACGTCCAGGGTTATTCGGAGCTGGAAGTGAGTCAGAAAAGAGCTGCCCTGGAAAATGTGTTGATTCCGGAAACAATAGACGCGCATAAATCCCGACTGCAGGAAGCCGGTTTCCAGTCCTGTGACGTCTGGTTCCAGTGCTTCAATTTCGCCTCCCTGGTGGCATTCCGTTGAACTCTAGTACCTCGCCTGATTTACTCGGTTACCAGCACTTTCTGCACTTGCTGCAGGGCATGGAACCGCACCGGGATAAGCCCCGCCCTGACTCCAGGCTGGAAACACTGGCAGCTTTGCTCAGCCCTGCCTATCTGCACAGTCTTGGTCATGGCAAGCTGCCGTTCTGGGAACAGTTGCTGTCCGACGTGCCAACCGCCAAACCTTCCCGGTTGGAATTCCAGAGCGCCGTTCAAATCGGAACCGCTGCAGATCTGCAAGACACTCAATCCTCTGTGCTGGAGCACTGCCTGGAACAACTGATTCCCTGGCGCAAGGGGCCATTCTCACTGTTTGGTATAGAGCTGGACACGGAATGGCGCTCTGACTGGAAGTGGGACCGATTGCTGCCCTGTATCAGTCCACTGGCCGGGCGCACGGTCCTGGATGTGGGTTGCGGTAATGGTTACCATTGCTGGCGCATGTTCGGTGAAAAAGCCAAACTGGTATTGGGCATTGAACCGCATCTGCCCTATGTCATGCAGTTTGCCCTTATCCGCAAGCTGGTCCCGGATTTGCCGGTTTTTCTGTTGCCGGCAACGCTCTCTGCGTTGCCAGCAAAACGGCCACTTTTCGACACCGTGTTTTCCATGGGTGTGCTTTACCATCAGCGTTCTCCTGTCGAGCATTTGCTCGAATTGAAAAGCTGCTTGCACGAAGGAGGTGAACTGGTACTGGAAACTCTGGTTGTTGATGGGCCAGAAGGTTACAGTCTGATGCCGAAGACTCGGTATTGCCGCATGAGCAATGTCTGGTTTCTGCCTTCCTGTGCCACTGTGCAAGTCTGGTTACAGCGCTGCGGATTCAAAAACATTCGCTTGCATGACGTCAGCGTTACAACAATCAAGGAACAACGTGCCACCCGCTGGATGCCCTTTCAATCACTGCTTGATGGTCTTGCACCTGGCGCCGATAAGCTCACCATTGAAGGCCTGCCTGCACCTAAAAGAGCCTTGTTTACTGCATCAAGATGATTGGAATAAGCATTTCATAAGTGCTTGTTTCTGCTACCCGGTGTTGCGTTACCATCGGTAGCGCTTATCCTGTTGGCAGAAATAACGCCATTTCATTGAACGCATCATCAATCCTGTTGTCTATTATCAGGTAGATATGTCTGTTAAAAATTTTTGAAATATTTTTTTACTTGACGTATCGTTACCTCAGATTTCATTTGGACATCCCGCAGCCAGGGTCAGCTCTAATCCAATAAATCTAATCCAATAAACCAGTTACTATAACAATTATTACATCACTAACCGGGAACCCGCCAATGGCCAGACCATTACGCATAGAATATCCAGATGCTGTATATCACGTCTCCAATTTCGCGCTGGGTCGCCAGCGTGTCTTTCCTGCCGACAAGTATTACGAAGCTTTTTTGTCGGCTCTGGAAGAAACCTGCTCGCGCCTTAACGTTCAGGTTCATGCCTACTGCCTCTTGAGCAATCAATATCACCTGCTGATCAAAACGCCTGAAGGCAATCTAAGCCGTTTCATGCGTCAGATTGATGGCCTCTATACGCAGTATTACCAGCGTTTGAAGAAATCGGAAGGCTCTTTGTTCCGTGGCCGCTACAAAGCGGTACTGGTACAAGCGGAGAACTACCTGCTGCCCCTGAGCCGTTACATCCATCTGGGTGTCAGGAAGGCTGACCTCGAAAAATGGACATGGTCCAGTTATGCGGCCATGACCAACAAGGTGAAAGCACCCGCCTGGCTGGTCAGGGATGATGTGCTGGCACAGCTCGGTGTCGCCACCAACAAACGCTATCGTGCTTACGCGGATTACGTTGCCGAAGGCGTTGATGAAGAGATGGCCCACTTCTATGGTAAGAAAAATCTTGCCTCCGTGATGGGTGATGAGAAATTCCGGGCTGCTGCCCGCAAAAAGCGCAATCCAAGCAAGGCCCGCGGAGTCTCTCGTGGTGCCAATGCCAAATGGCGTCCTTCCTGCGCCCAGATCGTCGCGGCTGTTGCCAGGCAGTTCAAGGTCAATGAGGACAGCATCTATAATGCCGCCCGTGGCCCCGGTTCGAAGAATGTGCCACGCTGGGTAGCCATGTACCTTTGCCAGGAGCTTTCAGCCGTGACCCTGCAGGCCATTGCCAGGTTGTTCAAACTCAAGCGCTATGGCACTGTCTCCACGACAGTAGGCAAGCTGAAGAAGGAAATGACGGAGGATACCAAGCTGCTGGCAGTGGTCAACAAACTGTCCAAAAGCCTGAGCAAGGCCAGAAAATAGGTTTTTCACAAACAGAAAAGGGGCACTGCCAATCTGCAGCGCCCCTTTTCCTGTATTCTCCAGTCCAATACCAGTCCAGTATGCCTGGTATCTGCTCTCGTATCCGTTGAAGAGACTGAAGTTACTTGATCTTGGCTTCTTTGTAGATTACATGCTTGCGCACAACCGGATCGTATTTCTTGATTTCGATCTTGTCGGGCGTGGTTCGCTTGTTCTTGTCTGTCGTGTAGTAGTGCCCGGTATCTGCCGAGGAAACCAGCTTTATTTTATCTCGCATTGCTACATACCGCCTGAATTGGGATTATTGGTTAAACCTTGATGCCGTTGCCGCGTATAGCGATCAAAACAGCATCAATGCCATTTTTATCGATAGTGCGCATACCTTTTGCAGAAACTCTCAGCTTCACAAACCGCTTTTCGGACTCAACCCAAAAACGATGCGTCTGTGTGTTCGGAGAGAAGCGGCGTCTGGTTTTATTGTTCGCGTGAGAAACATTGTTGCCTGTAACAGGTTTTTTGCCTGTTACCATACATACGTTAGCCATGACCTTGCCTCGTTACTTAAGCTGTGGCAGACCCGTGGCGTACCCTGTGTCTGCCACCATCACCCTGTCTACCCAAAAATGAGCTGCGTTTTATACCAAAACCACCCTGCAATAGCAATACTTTTCTCTACAGCATGCCGCGCTCGGCAAAAGAAACCACGTCCTTCCTGCCAACCACCATGTGGTCAAGCACTCGCACATCGATGGTTTCCAGCGCCCGCCGCAATCGATTGGTAATGGCAATATCTGCCTGGCTGGGCTCGGCAACGCCGGAGGGGTGATTATGGGCGAATATGACTGCTGCCGCATTATTGTACAGGCAACGTTTCACCACTTCTCTTGGGTAGACGGCAGCACCATCAATCGTGCCCCGGAATAATTCTTCCATGGCCAGTACCCGGTGCTGGTTGTCCAGATACAGGCAGGCAAAAACCTCATGCTGATAGTTTCCCAGGCGGAAACGCAGATAGTCTCTGGTCAGCTCGGAACTGGTCAAGGCATCGCTGCTATCCAGCCTTTCCTTCATGTGCCTTTGTGCAAGCTCCAACACAGATTGGAAAAGTGCGTATTTCCCCGGACCCAGGCCTGGATGCTGACAGAATTCCTCCTGCCTCGCACCCAGAATCCCGCCCAAACTGCCAAATCGCTGCAATAACCCCCGGCCAATATCCAGTGCCGTGCTGCCCGCCACACCAGTGCGCAGAAAGATAGCCAGCAATTCAGCATCCGACAGATGAGATGCACCAAGAGTCAGTAACTTTTCCCGCGGTCTTTCCCCTTCCGGCCAATCCTTTATTCCCATCGTTGCTGTTCTCCCTGGACATAGCGACCTAAGGAACCTCTGAATAAGTTTATGACCAGGGTGACCATAGACTTATTCAGAGGTTCCCTAACCTTAATTTTATAGCAGAGCTTTGCGCTTAAACCCAATTCATTGAACAAACCGGGGCTTGATGCTAGTCTTCGCGCACTACTTAGGACGACTGTATGCTTAGAGCAGCTGTACCGTTTTGAATCTGGAATCACACCATGAGCTCACTTTCCTGCAAACGCATTCTGCTGGGTATAACCGGCGGCATCGCTGCCTATAAATCAGCCATTCTGACCAGACTTTTCACCCAGGCAGGTGCCGAGGTCAGAGTCGTCATGACTGCTGCCGGAGCAGAATTCATTACTCCACTTACCCTGCAGGCCTTATCCGGCAACCGGGTTCATCTGGATTTGCTGGACGCCGATGCCGAAGCTGGCATGGGGCATATCGAGCTGGCGCGCTGGCCCGATTTGGTCGTCGTCGCTCCGGCCAGTGCCGATTTCATGGCCCGGGTCGCCAGTGGCATGGCAGGAGATCTGCTCAGTACACTGTTGCTGGCCACCAAAGCCCCGGTAATGCTGGCACCGGCCATGAATCAGGGGATGTGGGCCAAGGCGTCTACCGCAAGCAATCTTGACATCCTGCGCCAGCGTGAGTTCCATATCATGGGTCCTGATTCCGGCACTCAGGCCTGCGGTGACGTGGGCCTGGGGCGTATGCTGGAGCCGGAGGAAATTCTGGCCTGCTGTGAGTCCATGTTTGCCCGTCAGCTGCTGTCGGGCCTGCGCCTGACCATTACTGCCGGCCCCACCCGGGAAGCCATCGATCCGGTACGTTACATCAGCAATCATAGCTCGGGCAAAATGGGTTATGCCCTGGCCGCTGAGGCCGCAGCCGAGGGAGCTCTGGTCACGCTGATCAGCGGCCCGGTAGCGCTGCCCTGCCCGGAACGAGTCAGGCGTATCAAGGTCAATAGTGCAGAGGAGATGCTGGCAGCCTGTGAAGAAACCGTTTCCGATTGTGATGTCTTCATCGGCGTGGCGGCGGTAGCCGATTACCGGCCAGCTCAGGTGCCAGCCGAAAAAATCAAGAAAACCGGCCAGACGATGACCCTGGAGTTGATCAGAAATCCGGATATCATCAGTACCATCGCCAACCGCAAGAACCCCCCTTTCATGGTGGGTTTTGCCGCTGAAACCCACAAATTGTTGACTCATGGGCGCGACAAGCTCAACCGCAAGAAACTGGATCTGCTCTTCGCCAATGATGCTGCCAGCACGTTCAACAGCGAAGAATCAACTGCCACCGCCCTGTGGCAGGACGGTGAGCTCACTCTGGGGCCTGCCAGCAAGACCACGGTGGCCAGACAGATGCTGGCCCTGATCAGTACACAACTGGCAACGCGCGCCCAGAATCAAACGCACTGATTGCATACCGGCAACTATCGGGTTTTAATCTGAGATTGCGTTGCCAGACAAACAAGGCTGACACGGAAGCCCCCGATGCTCACAACACAAGACCAAAGAGCTGAAAATTACGATCTCCCTGCCAGCATTTTCCGTGCCTATGATATTCGCGGTATCGCGGGCACCGAGCTGACAACCCACAATATCCGCCTTATTGGCCAGGCCATCGGAACCCTGGCGCTGGAATTCAGGCAGAACACCCTGTTGTTTGGCGCTGATGGCCGCCTGTCCAGCCCCGCACTATCTGCGGCTCTGCAGCAAGGTATACTGTCCACCGGCTGCAATCTGGTGGACCTTGGTGTCATCCCTACCCCGTTGCTTTATTTCGGAACGCATACTACCGCCTGGACCTCCGGTCTGATGCTGACCGCCAGCCACAATCCGGCGGACTACAATGGCATCAAGATGATCAATCAGCGCACCTGCCTGACACCGGAACAGATTTCCCGGCTGCACCGCTATATCCGGGCCGGCAATTTCCAACAGGGACAGGGACAGCTGACGACACTTGATCTTAAATCGGCCTACATCCATCGTCTGCAACAGGATATCAAGCTGTTGCGCCCATTGCGGGTTGTCATAGACTGCGGCAATGCCGTGCCTTCCGTGCTGGCACCTGATTTGTTCACCACCCTGGGCTGTGAAGTCCTGCCCTTGTTCTGTGATCTGGACGGGCATTTCCCCAATCACCACCCTGACCCCACCATCGCCACCAACCTGACAGCGCTGATCAAGGCAGTGCGCAGCAACAAGGCCGATGTCGGCATTGCCTTCGATGGCGACGGAGACCGTGTTGTCCTGATTACCGATCAGGGTCGGGTAATTGATACCGACCGCCTGCTGATGCTGTTCATCAAGGAGGTGTTACCACGCTACCGCACAGAAACGAATTCAGACAAGAAACCCAAGGTCGTGTTTGATGTGAAATGCAGCAGGCTGCTGTCAAGCCTGATCCTGGAACAGGGGGGTGAACCGGTGATGAGCCGCAGCGGCCATTCATTCATGAAAAAATGCATGCAGGAAACCGGCGCGGTGCTGGGGGCCGAATTTTCAGCCCATATCTTTTTCAAGGATGGCTGGTATGGCTATGATGACGGCCTGTATGTCGCAGCCCGCTTTCTGGCCCTGCTGTCCGCACAAACCGAAAGTGCCGATGCCCTGCTCGAACACCTGCCCAAGAGTGTTGTGACACCAGAACTGCGCATAGAGGTCAGCGATGAACTCAAATTTGTCCTGATGGACAAAATACGAAAATTAGCTGATTTTCCCCAGGCCAGGATCAACCTGATGGACGGGGTCAGGGCTGACTTCAAGAATGGCTGGGGCCTGATCAGGGCATCGAATACGACTCCGGCCCTGCTGCTGCGTTTCGAAGCGGATAACAACAAGTCACTGCAGGCCATTCAAATCCTGTTCAGAGAATTGCTTACCCGGGTCGATAGCGGACTGAATATCTGTTTCTGAGAAATCTGTAGTAATTTGACGGTATACTTACTGTCAATCGATACAAGCCGTTTCCTTTTCAACCAGCAAACAAGAGATTTTCCATGCCATTGGACCTGACCTCCGCCAAGAATATTGCCAGCGTATTGACTGAAGCGTTGCCCTATATCCAACGTTTCACCGGCAGCACCATCGTTGTCAAGTACGGCGGCAATGCCATGACTGACGACATATTGAAAAACAGTTTTGCCCGCGATATCGTGCTGATGAAACTGGTTGGCATGAATCCGGTGGTTGTTCATGGCGGTGGTCCTCAAATCGGTTCCCTGCTGCAACGTCTGGATATCAAGTCCGAGTTTGTTGATGGCATGCGTGTCACCGACAGCCAGACCATGGATGTGGTAGAGATGGTACTTGGTGGCCTGGTCAATCAGGAAATCGTCTCCCTGCTGAACAAGAATGGCGGCAAGGCTGTGGGCATTACCGGCAAGGATGGTAATCTGATCCGGGCCAGCAAAAAAACCCTCAAAAAAACCGACGCCTCTTCTGATGAAATCAAAATGCTGGATATTGGTCAGGTTGGCAATGTTGACTCGATCAATGTCGAAGTGCTGGACATGATGCAGCACAGTAACTTCATTCCGGTCATCGCACCAATTGGAGCCGACATTAATGGCGCCACCTATAATATTAATGCAGATACTGTTGCAGGAGAAATTGCCAAAGTGCTTCATGCCGAAAAACTGATGCTGTTGACGAATATTTCCGGCGTGCTGGACAAGGCCGGCAATGTACTGACCGGACTGAGCACCGAGCAAGTGGATGCACTGATTGCTGACGGCACCATCTACGGTGGCATGCTGCCAAAAATCGAGTGCGCCCTGGATGCTGTCAACAAGGGTGTCAAAAGCGCACACATCATCGATGGTCGCGTCGAGCATGCCGTATTGCTCGAAATTTTCACCAACACCGGTGTCGGTACCTTGATAAGCAATTCTGCCTACCAGTAAGATAAGGTGCTCTAACAATAATGACAACAGACATGAAAGTTTCGCGCAAGGATCACATCCTGCAATCCCTGGCCCGCATGCTGGAGTCCGGGCCTGGCGAGCGTATCACCACAGCTGCACTGGCACGCGAAGTCGGTGTATCCGAAGCCGCCCTCTACCGCCACTTTCCCAGCAAGGCAAAGATATTTGAAGGATTGATCAAGTTTATCGAGGACACTCTTTTTCTGCGCATAAACCGCATTACCACCGAAGAGCCTGGTGCCACACAAAGGTGCGAAAAAATTCTTCTGTTGGTGCTAACCTTTGCCGAGAAAAATCCCGGCATGACCCGCCTGATGACTGGCGATGTCTTGAACGGAGAAACAGAACGTCTGCGCTTGCGAATATCCCAGCTGTTTGATCGCATAGAGGCTCAACTGAAACAGATTCTACGCGAAGCCCAGATTCGGGAAAACCTGAAAACCCCGGTCTCACCCGCGTTGATGGCCAACCTGTTGCTGGCAGTGGTGGAGGGGCGCTTGATGCAATTTGTGCGCAGTGAGTTCAGACGTTTGCCTACGGAAAACTGGGATGAGCAATGGGCTTACCTGCAACAAAACCTGTTGCAGCCTTTCCCTGAAACCGCCCAAAAGAGTGTGACATAACCCAGTTGTTTCTTTGTCATTTATAATCTCGGATTCGTTTACCAGGGTAGGGTGTTGACCAGCGCTGCCTGGCGTATCTGAGCGGCGTTCCGGAAATCGTGGTATACGATTATACCCTTGGCAGAGGGGTCTATCAGATCACCGTGGCCTACAACGGACAGAACCGTATTCAGTCAGCTGATATTTCAATCTTGCAGGCGTTCCAGATAATCTTCAGCAATCTCCCTGCGCTCCGGATCGGATAGTAATACTTCAGCCGCGATAGTCGAAATTGGCTGTGTTTCATTCTGCAGTTCAGCCATCAGTATCCTTAAATCTCTTTCTTCGAGATAGCCCCTGAATCCCTGTTGCAAATTGGATATACCTGTACCTAAATAGTGAGAACTGTTTTCAGGATTTTCATCAACATCTTCAGCGATTACAGTCCATATTCTAAGAAACGTGACATGATCTATATAATCAACATATCCATCAGTTGACGGTCTTTGAAAAGGTGATAGTAATGTTGCTACCAAGTATGGCCTAAAATGAGTGATACCATTCCGAATCATATCCTCACAATAGGATACAAGTTCATCTGTTGGGTATAGTTGGCTCGCGACGTGATAGCTACTTCTGACTAATTTCCAGTTCGCGGGATTCAGCGCCAATTGCGTTTCAGAAAGCGCTAATGCTTCATCGAGTAATTCTAGATTAATGTAGTGAACAATTAGAGAATCAACCACGTTCGCAGATAAATACTTCTCTGGAATGTTAGCGGAGGAATTTTTCTGCAAGACTTGCTCATACTTTTCTATTGCATTTCTGAGATCATTGTTTCTTTCAAATCTTCTCGCATCGAGATAATCTCGCAGCACTTCTAACTCATTGTCATCCAAATCATTTTGGATTCGCTCAAAAACTTCGGGAACCTCTGAATAAGTCCCATAATCTGGCATAATACACCTACCGAATCCAGAG
>JAVVEG010000019.1:0-61778 GCA_032251455.1 Pseudomonadales bacterium
ATTTGTGCGCAATGTTGATTCGTTGATGCATCTGTCATCACCTGCCTGGAAGTGGAAAAAACAGCCTCACTACTGTTGTCGCCAACCGCTGGCGCTGAATGCACCGACTTCGGATCAGTTAAAGGTCATGTCTATTCTATAATCCCTTCAACCCCTTCCCTTCGGTCTTGGCCATCTCGGCCAGGCACTTGAAACTGTCTTCGGTAACGGAGAGCCGCTTATCATTGCGGTCTCCAGAGCTGGTATGTGAATTAATCGGGCTTCTACTTTGAGATATGCACTTCTGGCATGTTGTCTCATTGCCCCGGTTTTATCTGAATTACCGCCCCATTCTCTTCCTCCGTGAGCAGGTAAATATAGCCATCCGGCCCCTGGGCCACATCCCGTATGCGCTGCCGCAGTTCCTGCACCAGGGTTTCGCGCTGCCGCTCCCACATGCGCTCGTCAAACACGACTCTTTCCAGGCCACCAGTGCCAGGAATACGGCCACGCTGGATACTGCCGGCGAACAGGTTACCCTGCCACTGAGGAAAGGCCGCGCCGGTATAGAAAAGCAACCCGGAAGGAACAATGCCTGGCTGCCAGATCATCAAGGAAGGTTCAATGCCTTCTCCTGGCAGGGGCTGAAGCGGCTCGCCATCGTTGTAGGCACCGTAGCCATACAGTGGCCAGCCATAGTTGGCACCGGCCTTGATGATGTTGATGGAGTCCCCGCCTAGTGGTCCCAACTCGGCATGGAACAGCTCCCCAGTTTCAGGGTGAATGGCCAGGCCATATTGATCACGATGCCCGTAGGAATAAATTTCCGGACGCACATCGGTGCGGCCGACGAAGGGATTGTCTGCAGGGATTGACCCGTCCTGGTTGAGGCGCAATACCTTTCCTTCCAGTCGATGCAGATCCTGGGCAAAAGGTTGCCGGCCCATGGCGCCGCCAACGGTGATGAAGATTTTCCCGTCCGGCGCGAATACCAGGCGTGAGCCACCCGAAATCGTCATAGCGGTGCCGACAAAGAGTTCCTGGAATTGGGTGAGCGCGGTGGCGCCCTCATAGCGTGCGCGACCCAATGCGATGGCATACTCCTTGCCCTCCGCATCCAGCGCCGTGTGGTAAGTGAAAAACACCAGGCGGTTTTCTGCAAAATCTGGATGGGCTGCTATATCCAACAGCCCGGAATGAAACCCGGTGCGAATCGTCGGCAGGCCGGTCAGGGGTTCAGGATCGAGCACGCCATTTCTGATTACCCGAAGTGCCGGTGTGTAGCGATCCGTGATCAGCATATCGCCGTCCGGCAGCACCTCGAATCCAAACGGCCGGGGAATGCCGCTGGCCACCACAGACACTTCGATCCTGGCATCAAAGGTATCCAGTAACAGGGGCTCTTCCGGCAGCGGGAATGGGTTCTGCCTGCCCTGGGAGTATGCAGGGTCATAGGGGACAAGCAGAACTGCGAATAGCGCAATTGAAAAGAAAGAAATACGACACATGCCAACAATCCTCGGGACTTCCAAACTGTGACGAGATCGAGCAATTCAGGGCTTTACGGATAGTTGCCCATGTACGAATATACGGTTTTAGACAGATTTCGTTGGGAGTTTACACCATAAAAATCGGGTGATATCTGGAAGCGGCCAAATTTTTTACACTTTGGGGTCAAATAGTGTTAAAGCCATGATAAATACATTTTCAACAACGATCAGGACAAGTACCCGGCCCCACGCCCATGTGATGCATGAACTGATCGCGGGTGCTACCGGCACGGCGCTGCGCCAATGAACCGTGCTATGGCCGAGGAAACCGGGCTGTTGATCAAGTTGCTGAAACAGGCTCTGGATGAAGGCAGCCCCCACTCCCGTGAAAAAGCGGAGTACATCCTGGCGTCGGTGCTGGTAAATCACCGCGCCTGTACCGACAGCGGTGAACTATCCGGCCAGTCTGACAAGTACCAGAAAATTCAACAAACCCTGGCATGGATAAACCATAATCTTACCGATGAACTCAGCATCAATGCCACGGCAGCCAGGGCCCACATGTCCCGGTCCACCTTTACCCGCTGCTTTAAGCAGTTTACCAATCTGAGCTTTTCGATATGGGATCTTAAAAAAGGTGACGGGGAACACTAAAATTAGGAGCCTCTGAATAAGTCAATTTTAGAGACTATTCAGAGGTTCCTCAGCAGTGCAGAGGAAAACTGTCGATTTCCGCAAGAGATTGACTGATAAGTGGGCGTCACCTGGTGCACCGCTCACGAAGATTGACAACTTCCCCGTTTCGGATATACCTTTCGTTCTACTTATAAGTTATAAGCCAGCGCGATTGTGCTGGAAATACGACAGGATTATCCCGGCACGAAAATTCTGCTGTTGGGGATCTTTCCCCGCAATCCACGAACAAGGTCAAACTGAACAAAAATGAATAATTCAAAAAATCCAATATTGACCTCTGAAAGATTAAATTTGGTAATTGCCATATGCGCGATCCTGATTTCTGCCGCCTCTTTTTATGCGACCTTTCTGCAGGCTGACTCCGCAGAGAAACAGGTCAGGGCAATGACTTTGCCATTACTTCAGTTTGATCACGGAAACTATAACTCGAATCTTAACCAGAGGATAATTCATTTTACACTGAGCAATGCAGGTGTGGGTCCGGCGATTATTCACAGTATCCAACTGGCATACCGGGATGATCACCATGCAAGTCTTACCACTTTTTCCGGTCCTGCTGTGGCGCCGAATATGAATCTTACGAAAAAAATGAAGAAAGAATTTTTACCGAGAAAGCAAACATATCCGATGGGGGGATGGTAACCAACCCCCTGACTAATGTGACATTGGCAGGCCAATCCGACTACACATTTATGCAACTTTACTACGGTGATCTCAGCAACTCTTTCTGGGAGAAGTTGGATCGGGAGAGACGGGGGCTTAGTTTGGACGTTTGTTATTGCACCCTTCTTGATGAGTGTTTCAGGGCCCAGGGCAATGCCCAAATAACCAAGGTAAGCTCTTGTCCAGTGAACGGAGGGTGAATGATGAATTCGCTTTACGTTCTTCTTGTTTCTTCCGGTTGCTGCCCCCCGCGAGTCGAATCAAACGGTCGCTTCCACTCTGGCGGATAAACTCTTTGCCGGCCAGCTTCTGAATTCAGTTTCTGGATCATTACAATAGCTTAATTCAATTTAAAAATAAGAATTGATTTATTTAATATATGCATCCAACGCAACAGCCTGTTGCCTGCCAAGAGGAAGTTTTCGATGCATAAAACTACGCTATCTTTCATGATCGCTCTCGCGATGACGACAACATCGGTGCTGTCAGCCAGCCCGGTGTCCGCCCAGACTGCCACGCCGGGTAACGACTACTGGTGGCCAGAGCGCTTGAGTCTGGAGCCTCTGCGCAGGAATGATTCAGCGTCCAACCCGCTGGGCACTGATTTCGATTACGCCGAAGCGTTTGCCAGTGTCGACCTGGAAGCTGTCAAACGTGATCTGGTCCAGGTCATGACCACCTCGCAGGACTGGTGGCCCGCAGATTACGGCCATTACGGTCCTTTCTTTATCCGCATGTCCTGGCATAGCGCCGGCACTTACCGGGTTGCTGACGGGCGTGGTGGCGCTGATGGCGGCATGCAGCGTTTTGCCCCGCTCAACAGCTGGCCGGACAACGCCAACCTGGACAAGGCCCGGCGTTTGCTCTGGCCGGTGAAGCAAAAGTATGGCAACAAGATATCCTGGGCTGACCTGATGGTCATGGCCGGTACTGTAGCCATGGAAGATATGGACATGGAGATTTATGGCTTTGCCGGTGGGCGCGTGGATGCCTGGGAGCCCGAAGAAGTCTATTGGGGACCCGAAGGGGAATGGCTGGGTGCCGAACGCTACAGTGCTGGCCGGGAGCTGGAAAATCCCCTGGCCGCTGTGCAGATGGGCCTGATCTATGTCAACCCGGAAGGGCCGGACGGGGTACCTGACCCGCTGGCTGCCGCACGCGACATCCGCGAGACCTTTGCCCGCATGGCGATGAACGATGAGGAGACGGTGGCCTTGATAGCCGGCGGGCACACTTTCGGCAAGGCGCATGGTGCCGCTGCCCCGGCAGGCAATGTCGGTGTTGAACCCGAAGCTGCCGGTATCGAGGAGCAGGGCCTGGGTTGGCGCAATACCTATGGCAGCGGCAACGCTGGCGATACCATTACCAGTGGTCTGGAAGGAGCCTGGACGGTGACACCGGCAGCCTGGAGCAACAATTTCTTCCAGAACCTGTTTGGTTTTGAATGGGAACTGACCCGCAGCCCGGCTGGTGCCGTCCAGTGGAAACCCACTGCCGATTCTGCCGCCAATCTGGTACCGGATGCACATGATCCCAGCCAGCGTCATGCTCCCATGATGTTGACCACCGACCTGGCGCTGCGCTTTGATCCCATCTATGGTGAGATTTCCCGCCGCTTCATGGAAAACCCTGATGAGTTCGAGCAGGCGTTTGCCAAGGCCTGGTTCAAGCTGACACACCGTGATCTTGGTCCTCGTACACGCTATCTGGGCAATATGGCACCACAAGAGGATTTGATTTGGCAGGACCCAGTGCCCGCGGTTGATCATGCCCTGATCGATGCGGGAGATGTGACCCAACTCAAAACCAGAATTCTGGCTTCCGGCCTGTCCACCCAAGAACTGGTCAGAACCGCCTGGGCCTCGGCGTCCACTTTCCGTGGTACCGATATGCGTGGTGGCGCCAACGGGGCACGTATACGACTTGCCCCCCAGAATGGCTGGGTCGTCAATCAACCGGATGAATTGAACCGGGTGCTTGCTGTGCTCACGAGCATTCAGAACGATTTCAACCGTTCGGCCAATGCGGGCAAACAGGTCTCCCTGGCGGATATGATCGTGCTCGGTGGTGCCGCTGCGATCGAGCGTGCGGCAGAAACTGCGGGTTATGCCGTACAGGTGCCTTTCGTGCCAGGTCGTACTGATGCCGCGCAGGAAATGACTGACGTGGGCTCGTTCGCTGTGCTGGAACCGCAAGCGGATGGTTTCCGCAACTACCTGGCCGACTCTCATTCCAGAGCGCCGGCCGCTGCCTTGATAGAGAAGGCCGCCACACTGGAACTGAGTATTCCGGAAATGACGGTATTGGTAGGTGGTATGCGAGTACTGGATGCGAACTATCAGGGTGTGGACCATGGTGTGTTTACTGACCAACCCGGCATCTTGAGCAATGACTACTTTACCAACCTGGTGGACATGTCGACACAATGGACTCAGTCTGCAACGCAGGCAGGAATCTATGAAGGGCGAGATCGTGCAACAGGTGAACTGAAATGGACCGCTACGCCGGTTGATCTGATCTTCGGCTCAAACAGTGAACTGCGTGCGGTGGCCGAGTTTTATGCCACCCAGGACGGTGAGGCGAAGTTTGTGCAGGATTTTGTCGCCGCCTGGAGCAAGGTCATGAAGCTGGATCGGTTTGATCTGCAACGAGACTGAAACAGTGCTATTTGTCTTTCTTAAGACAAGATGTTGAGACAGGACGACAAAGGGCAGCATGGATAATGCTGCCCTTTGCTTTTAGGAAGAATCGAAGCTTTTGCCATCATTATTACTTCAGGTGCGAATCCAGAAAAGCCAGCACCCGGGTATGAAGCTCAGTCAACTGTGCCAGGTCTTGCACAAAATGTCCCGCCTCCTCGATTACCCACCAGTCGTGTTCCTTGCCGGCAGCCAGCAAGGCTTCGTGGAAATCCTCGGCCGCAGCAAAGGGCGCGCGCGTGTCATTGTTGCCATGAATCAGCAGCAGTGGTTTGGTCAGCGCTGCAATCTGGTTGAGCGGGGACTGTGCCCGGCGTTGAGCCCGGTCCAGACCCAATGACTGCTCGGTCACATTCTGGCCCTGCAGCAGCAGATAGGGGGTGGTGTTGCTGCCGATAGCGTCCAGATCGTACAGGCCGGAAATGGATACCGCACATTGGTAGCGTGAGGCTTCCCTGAGCAGGGAGGTGACGGCGGCATAGCCGCCATAGGAGGTGCCCATGATGCAGACCTTGTCGGCTGTAGTGAGCTCGTTTTGCACAGCCCAGCGCACTGCCAGAGTGATGTCATCGATGATGCCCGTCCCCCACTGGCCGTTGCCAGCCTGTTGGTGGGCGAGCCCGAATCCGCTCGCCCCGCGCGCATTGACCTGCAGCACGGCATAACCGTTATGAGCAAGAAACTGGGCCTGGCGATTGAACCAGGGGCCGCTGCGTACCCCCGTGGGAAGCTCATTGGGGATGACCACCAGTGGCAACGGGCCTTCACTGCCCTGCGGCAGGGTGACCAGGCCATGCAGGACCAAGCCGTCACTGTTGCGAATGGCAAACGGGTTGACTACCGCCATTTGCCCCGGGGGCAGCTCGGCAATGGTTCTGGTCAACGGGCGCAGGGAGCCATCGGCGGTATCGTACAGGACAAAATCACCCACGCGCATGGGGCCACTGATCTTGAGAACGATTTTTTGGCGGTCAGCAGAGGCGTTCAGTACCTCCACCCGTTCCTCCGGAAAGGTGGCATCGAATTGTTGGTGCAGGGACACCTCTGGGTGCTCACTGAAATAGCTGGCCTCGATGAAATCCCCTGCCAGTCGGGTGCCGATGATGTCATCGCCAGCCAGGGTATAAACCAGGTCGCGCAATGTCAGGTCAAAGGCTTCCACCTCGGCTACGGTGGTAGAAGCCCCGCTGTCGCCCGAATACCGCTTGAGCGCTCGGGTGCCGTATTGTCCGTAATCCAGATAATAGAAATCACGATTATCCGGGGCGAACCCGGCAAACTCCAGCCAGGCGCCTGGCGCCATGGGATGGCGGGTGAAATGTGCAGAGATGTCTACCCACTCACCCTCTGCCCCTGAGCGCAAGCGAACCTGGGCATCACCTCCAGGCTCATTGGCGATGGCCAGGCGGGCAACACCGGCATTATCTGTATACAGCGAACCGCGGGGCAGGGGGCTGCGGGTCTGGTTGCTCAGGCGTACTTCCGCGTTGCGCCCGCCCGACATCGGCCTGTCCAGATCCAGGGTGCCGATGATGGCGCGTTCGCTGGGCCCTTCACGGCCCAATTCCCGACGCAGCAGCACGGCCTGTCGCGGTTGGTCGGCCGAGAAGTAGGCAAGCTGATTCAAGGCCGGATCTCTGGCGCTGCGGCCCACCAGTGGGCGAACCGTGTCGCTGTCCACGTCGAGGGCAAACAGGTCTCCGGTAATCAGGGGGTTGTCAGGCCCGAGCCGGGTCTGTGCCGGCATGATGATTACCTCCTTGTTGCCAGCCCAGAACAGATCAGTAATGATCAGGTTTTCGGGCGTGACGGTTTGCGCCAGCACGGAATTATCGCTGGCATTGAATACCACCAACCGGTCTATATTTCCGGTTGGCACCACCATGGCAATGCGGGAACCGTCGGGTGATATGCGCATATCCCGCACCAGGGTCTGGCGGAAGAAGCTTTCCACGCTCAGGGGCTGGGCCAGGGAGAGCGGGCTGGCAAGTAACAACAGCAGAACAAGCAGAGGATTCGATCTTATTGTTATCATGACGAACTCCAGAACAGGTTGGAACAGACTCATGTACTTGAGCATATACGGTCGGAAGGGGTAAAGTCAGTCGCTGCTGCCGTTTAAAATACCTGCAGCCCCACTATTCTGCAAGGTCAAGCCAATGTCTGGTCCCGATACCGCTTCTCTCGCCGCCACTGCCACTGCCACTGCCGCTGCCGCCGCTGCCGACAAAACCCTTCTTGGGCACCCACGTGGGCTGCTTATTCTGTTCCTGACCGAAATGTGGGAGCGCTTCTCCTACTATGGCATGCGCGCCCTGCTGGTGCTGTATCTGACCCAGCATTTTCTGTTCAGTGACGAACGCTCAACCCTGTTGTACGGCGCCTACACAGCCCTGGTGTTTGTCATGACCATTATTGGAGGCATGCTGTCCGACCGTTACCTGGGTTCGCGCAAAGCCGTGACATTTGGCGCTATTCTCCTGGTGATCGGTCATTTCGGCATGGCCTTTGAAGGGGGTGGTTCGCGCCAGATCATGCAGTTCAATGGCAGCGAGTACCAACTGACTCTGGATGGCCGTGGCGGGGATGCGAATCAGATCATCGTGTCTGCACAGGGGGTTTCCCGCATCCGTTTCACCGAGGGCGCGACGGCGATGTTGATTGACAGTCCTGGCGCTGTTGGTCTGCCGGCCAGGATTGATACCTCGGCCTATACCTTGCGTATAGAAACCGAAGCGCTTTACCTGAATATTCTCTATTTCTCGCTGGCCTTGATCATTGCCGGTGTCGGCTTTCTCAAGGCCAATATCTCCACCATGGTGGGTGATCTTTACGGTTTTGGTGATACGCGACGCGATTCCGGGTTCACTATTTTCTATATGGGCATCAATCTGGGTTCTTTTCTGGCCTCCATCCTGTGCGGCTATCTGGGTATCGTCCATGGCTGGAAATACGGGTTCGGTCTGGCCGGTGTTGGCATGCTGGCGGGCTTGATGATTTTCCTGCGCTATCAGCACTGGTTGGAAGGCCGGGGAGAGCCGCCCAGCCTGGAAAAGCTGAAACAGAAAGTGCTGGGCCGGTTGAATACAGAGCATATGTGTTACCTGACGGGGCTTGGCATTATTGCTGTCTCCATGCTGCTGGTGATGAATGCCCACCTTGTGCATGAAAGGTATGTCGGGCTGTTGGGGCTGATCGTGCTGGCGGGAATGGTTGTCTATGCCCTGTTCGGCTGCCAGGGTTCTGAGCGTGGCCGGATGTTTGCGGCCTTGTATTTCATCCTGGCGCAGATACCTTTCTGGGCCTTGTTCGAGCAGGCGGGTTCTTCCCTGAATCTGTTTACCGACCGCCTGGTCGATCGCAGCATGCTGGGTTTTTCTGTGCCAGCGCCCGTATTCCAGGCCTTGAACGCCGCGTTCATAGTGATCTTTGCGCCGCTACTGGCCTGGTTGTGGGTGGTGCTGGCCAGGCACAAGCTGAATCCGTCCACCCCGGTCAAGTTTGCCCTGGGTGTGTTCCTAGCCGGGCTCGGCTTTCTGGCCCTGGTCGCCGGTATGAAGGTGTCGGGTGAGGCGGGCATGACTGCGGTGTATTTCATTTTCCTGATCTATTGGATTCACACCCTGGGTGAGTTGATGCTGTCACCGGTCGGTCTGTCAGCAGTCACCAAGCTGGCACCTGCCCGGGCAGTGGGGATGAGCATGGGCGCCTGGTTTCTGTACAGTGGTCTGTCCAATTATCTGGCGGGTATCATTGCTGCCGGCACGGGGGCGGAAACCATAGGTGGTCAATTGACCGATGCGGTTGCGGCCAAGGCCTTGTATGCCGAGGTTTACACCGAAGTGGCCTATATCGCCATGGCGATTGCGGTGGTGATGTTGCTGCTCGCGCCGCTGGTCAAAAAGATGATGCATGGCGCCGATTGAGCCGGCAGCGATTAACGGACCGCCTTCAATACTTCTCTGGTCAGATCCCACTGGCTGAAACCCTGCCGGCCATAATCCAGACCACGACGCACGATGACCAGATTCTGTGAAGGCACGACCACCGTGTACTGTCCCCGGTTGCCATTGGTTGAATAGGCGTCACGAGGCACATCATCGCGATTTTCCGGCACCAGCCACCATTGGCCGCCATACTGTCCGCCCCGGCCCACAGTAGCGGGTGCCGGTGTGCGCGAGAATTCGATCCAGTCCTCGGAGATCAGGCGCTCACCATTCCACATGCCACCATTGAGGTAGAGCAGGCCAAAACGTGCCAGGTCTCTGGCATTGGTATAAACCTGGCTGCTGAAGATGAAATCACCGAAACGGTCGGTACTCACCAGGGTGTTGCGCATGCCTATCCGGTCCAGCAAGGCCTTGCGCGGAAACTCGGCGTAGGTTTGCTCGCCGCCCAGAGCGAGTTTCATGGCATACACGCCCAGCAGCGTGTCGTAATTTTCATAATCCCAGACTGTACCCGGTTCGCGTATCAGGCCACGGCTGCGCGCACCAGTGACCGAGCTGGCTCCGGCCCAGTAGGACAGCCCCGACCCGGTGGCGTATTCCATGCCTCTGTTATCGATGGTTTCCAGACCACTGGACATGTTCAACACATGGCGCAGCGTTATCTGTGCGCGCGGGTCTGTCTCCGGCGAACGGTTTTCCGGCAGCCAGGCAAAGCCCAGTGGTTCATCCAGGGAAAGCCGGCCTTCATCCACCAGCATGCCGATCAGGGCGGAAGCAATACTCTTGGCCGTTGACCAGGTGCGGGTGCGCGTGCTCATGTCGATGCCTGGCGCATACCGCTCGTGGATGATCCTGCCGTTGTAGACCACCAGCAGGCTCAGGGTGACCTGTTCTTTGGATTCACGCTCGAAGGCCCAGTCCGAGGCGGCCTGCAGGGCTGCCGCATCGATGTTGGCGGACAGTGGTTCATTGGCGACCAGATCACCATCCGGCCAGGGAATCTGGGCGGGGTTTCCCGCTGGCAGTGGCAAGCTTAGTTCGGGCAAACTGTCGATGTCGGCCAGGGTCTGGTCAGGAGCAAGAATTACGCAGCCAATGCCCTCACGAAACACGGCGCGCATGACTGGCGGGTTGTCCGCAGTACCGATCTCCACGGCGCGCAGCTCCCGGTGGACCTGGTAATCGCCTCCCTCGGCCGTGCCGACAGGCTGGCGCAGAAAGGCCAGTTCTTGCTGGAATACCTGTTCCAGGGTGCGGTTGCTGGTGAACAGTCCATTGCACATGAAGATGGCCTGCTGTCCCCGTTGCACCAGGGTCCTTTGTGGTGCCCAGTAATCGTAGCTGTCCGCTTGTTGGGAGAAGCCGCTGGCCGGTAGCAGTGATAACAGCGAGACCAGCACGACAAACAATTTCGAGTGATTATTCATTGCCGGGTTCCCTCGGGAAGTAAAGGTGGGTGCCTGATGGGAGATAGTAGCAGCTTGACAGGGGGCCGCCAATTGTCCATGCGAACCACATCAGCAATGCCCCGACCCCGTTTCACAGCGTATACAAGTCCTTGAAGAGAGTAACACCCCCTTGCTTTTTAGTGCTATCTTTCCGGGAGCCCTCATGCGGTAGCTTGCACGTAAAACCAGACCAATAACATCAAGACTCAAAGGTCCGCCCATGAAACACTTCCTCCATTGCCTTATCCTCTTGCTCAGCTCTCTGTTATCAGCCCCCGTGTTCGCCCAGCCCTTGATCGGCGAGTTGCCTGTGGACGAAACAGCCACGGCCAGCATCCGTGCCGCCACCACCAGTGAGGATTTCCTGACCCGCTGGGTGGATGTGCTGCCGGAACACCCCGATGTGCCCAGCCCGCGCGACGTGCTTGGCTATACCGTGGGGACGCCGGGAGAACTCACCCAGGTGGAGGAGATCTACGCCTATTTCGATGCCCTGGGTGCCGCCTCCGAACGTGTCCAGGTCTTCCGTATTGGTCAGAGTTTCGAAGGCCGTGACATGCTGCTGGTGGCCATTGCCGAACCGGAACAGCTGGCCCGGCTGGAGGAATACAAAGCCGCGCTGCATGATCTGGCTGACCCGCGGCAAACCACCGCCGAGGAAGCCGAAGCCCTCATCGAGCAGGCCTTGCCAATCTACTGGATGACCGCCGGTCTGCATTCGCCCGAGCTGGGTCCGCCAGAGATGGTGATGGAGCTGGCCTACCGTCTGGCAGTAGAGACCCGGCAACCCTTTGCCAATATCCGCAGCAAGGTCATCACCCTGATCACGCCGGTGTTCGATGTCGATGGCCGCGCGCGACAGGTGGACTGGTACAAGAGCAATATCAAGGGCCACACGGATTTCAATGACATGCCGCCGCGCAGTTCACCGTTCTGGGGGCACTACACCTACCATGACAACAACCGCGATGGCATTTCCATCACCCAGCCGATTACCCGGCTCTATGTCGAGAATGTGTACGAGTGGAAGCCCACGGTCACGCTGGATCTGCATGAATCGGTGCCGCTGCTGTACGTAGCTGGCGGTACCGGCCCCTACAACGAACGGGTCAGCCCCATCACCATCAGCGAATGGCAACTGTTGGCCAATTATGAGATTTCGCGGCTGACCGGGCTTGGCCTGGAAGGTGTGTGGACCTGGGGTTTCTACACCGGCTGGTATCCGGGCTACATGCTGTGGGCGACCAACAACCACAATGGCATGGGCCGTTTCTACGAGACCTTCGGCAACAACAGTGCCGACACCATGGAGCGGGATCTGGCCGATTCCAGCTATGCCGGAGAAGCGGTCACCGAGCGTACCTGGTACCGGGCCGCACCACCACCACGCAAGCTCACCTGGTCCATGCGCAACAACACCAATTACATGATGTCCGGCGTCATTGCCTCGCTGGAGATGGTGGCACAGAACGGGCCGATGTTTCTGCACAACTTCTACCAGAAAGGAGTCGAGGCCTTGCAGAAGGGCACGGCAGAAGCTCCCTATGCCTACCTTATTCCGCAGCAGCAGCGAGACCCCGACTCGGCCAACTATATGATCAGCGTGCTTGGTCGCCAGACCATCGAGATGCAACGCGCCAGCGTGGCCGGTGAATATGGTGAGCTGCGCGTGGAGGCGGGCGATATCCTGGTCAAATTGAACCAACCCTACGGACCGCTGGCACGCACCCTGCTGGAGCGGCAGAAATTTCCCGCCGATGTGCAGGTGCCTCCCTATGATGATGTTTCCTGGACCTATGGTCTGGTCTACGGGGTTGAGGTCAAGGCCATCGATGACACGGCCGTGCTGGAACATGCTGCCAGCGCCTTCGACCCGGCGCAGCGTTTCCTGCCCGCCACCACCGTGCCGGCGAGCGGAGATTACTGGATAGTGCCTCATCGCGGGCAGCGCGAACTGGGCCCGACCCGCTTTGCCCTGGGGGATGATATCGAGGTGCAGGTGGCCCGGGAAGCCTTTGTCGCAGAGGGAGTCGAGTACCCTGCCGGCTCCTGGATTGTTGATCGCACTGCGCTGAATCGAAGAGAAACCGCTCGCCTGGAGGAAGTGCTGGCCGCGGGCAATCTGGAGATCGTCGCTACCGCTACGCGTCCCGCGGTGGAGACCCATGAACAGGACCTGCCACGCCTGGGTGTCTACCAGTCCTGGACCTCCACCCAGAATCCGGGCTGGGTACGCTACAGCCTCGATCAGGCCGGCGTGCCCTATACCCTGTTTTCCAAGGAACGTGCCCGGGAAGGCGATCTGCTGGATGACTTTGATGTCATTCTGGTGCCCCACATGAGCAGCAACACCTCGCTGGCGTCGATTATTGGCGGTGTTGACCCCAAATGGTCGCCACTGCCCTACACCAACTCCAGGGAAACCCCCAACCTGGGACATATCCTCAGCTCCGAGGACATCACCGGCGGTCTGGGCTTCCCGGGCATGGCCGCCTTCGAAGCCTTTGTCCGCAATGGGGGCACCCTGGTGGCCCTGGGTTCCGCCGGCGTCATGGCCGTGGATTCCGGTATTCTGCGCGGTATCGTCAAGCGTGATGCGGGCAGCATGAACACCCCCGGCTCCGTCATGACCACCAAGATCACTGATCCGTCCTCACCGCTGGTCTACGGCTATGAGGAAATCAGCCATGTGATGCGCGGCAACATGCCGGTGTTTTCGGTGCCGGATTACGACCGGGAATATGCGCCCATGCAATTTGGCACCAAACACTGGGATGAAGACGAGGAGGATGATAAGAAGGATGACAAGAAGGCAGAAGATGGAGAGGATGCAAAAGCAAAATCCACTCCAGCGCTGGTATTGTCCGGCGGTATCGTGCGCGGTACAGATGTGATCGATGGCGAACCAGCCCTGGTCAGCAAGCCGGTGGATGAGGGACACGTGGTGCTGTTCAACTGGAACCCGATGCACCGGCACGTGAATCTGCATGACCATGGCTTTGTCTATAATGCAATATTGAACTGGAACGATCTGTAGCAGGGAACCATCATGGATCAGGAACTCGAACAAGTCACGGCAATTTACAACATGGTAGTGACCTTTTTCGTCAACTACAGCTTTCAGGCCATTGGCGCCATCATTGTACTGGTCATCGGCATCGTTGTGGCACGCAAGGTCAGCAATATGGTGCTGGCGCTGTGCCAGCGCAAAAATCTGGATATCACACTGAGCGGTTTTATAGCCAACACCATTCGCCTGTTGATCATCATCATGGTGGCGATTATTGCTCTGGGTAAACTGGGTATCAGCATCACGCCCTTTGTGGCGGCAGTTGGCGCCTTGTCACTGGGTGCCGGTCTGGCGGTACAGGGTCTGTTATCCAATTATGGGGCAGGGTTCAATATCATTCTTGCGCGCCCGTTCGTGGTGGGCGACACCATCTCGGTGCAGGGTGTTACCGGACTGGTCAAGGAAATACATCTGGCCTACACGGTGCTGGGTGATGAGGACGGGGTGCGCATCAATGTCCCCAACAAGCATATCGTTGGCGAGATCATCCACAATTCCCAGGCCGACAGTGTGCTTGAGCTGAGCGTGGGCATCGCCTACCACTGCAATCCCGAAACAGCGGTTGCTGCTCTGACACAGGCCTTGTCAGGATTGAGCGGTCTGAGCAGCGCGCGTCCCCCATTGATCGGCATTGACAGGTTTGCCGACAGCAGCATCGAGCTTGGCATCCGGCTGTGGGTTCGCACCGAGGTTCTGCATGAAACCCGGTTTCAAGCCAACAAGCTGATCTATAGCACACTGCGTGAGCACGACATTGCCATTCCTTTCCCGCAACGCGAAGTGCATATTCTGGGGCAGGTGGCGCCAGGGTGATGGGGTTCACTTTTTAAAATGCATATGAGTATCAAAAAATTGCAGGCGGGCAGTTTTGCATTAGCCTTGGATAATTAACGCTGGATCACTTGAGCAAGCTATTGCTGCAGCAAAATCTTTTGGAGAGGAAATGCAGTTGCCGTTCAGCTATTTCTATTTAAACGGTATTCAGTACAGAGTGTTGGAAGGAGGAATATTTGAAATGGATGCTGGCAACGGGCCAAAAAGAAAAGTGGCTGACTATCTTGAAAAACACCGCTATGCACCGCAGAAATAGGCTTTCAGAAAAAATTACTTTGTGACTACTATGGGTTGGGCCGCAAAACATTACATGAATACGCTGGTTGCGGCATTAGCTTCGATTATTGTCACGGTACTGTTGTGGCGGACCTTGTACCCGCTGGGGTCGATCAGCTTGCTGGCCCTGATGCCACTCACAGGTTTGATTCTTGTGGGTAATTATCGAGTCACAATATCGAGACGGAAAGCGATATTGGATTCTGTTTTCACAGAAACAACAAGCGTTCGAAAATTTTTCAAAGGCAGGATTAGTGCTTCTGTCCAATCCATTGCAGTCGCAGCAGCAGGCTTGTTTTTAATCGCATACAAAGGAATTGCAGCTGATGCCTGGGAAATAACATTGGCAATTTCCTCCATAGCCATCTGTACCGTCACTTTCGTTTACTTGACTCAAAGACTGGAAGCTCATGTCAAGCCAAGGCATCTACTCAGTGTCGCAGCCAGTGTCACTGTTGTTTTCGTTGGTACGATTTATTTCATTCTCTATATGTATGCAATGTGGGGCATAGATCAATTTCCGGGTTATTTTCTTAATGAGCCCTGGAGTGTAGCTTTAAATAGAGCGATGGATGAGCTCCCGCAGAGTTCGGGGTTTGTTGCTCAGTTTGTCGAAGTGGTGTTTGCACTGGAGACACTAAAAAATTATGCGGTTGTTAATTCAGGCAATTTTACTTCTATCGTCCCGGTAGTGTATGTGGTGTACGGAGCCATATTCGGATACTTGCAGGTGCGAGTCGTTGTATCCGTGGTTTCAGCGGTCTATGTCTTAAGCCGTACTATTCAGGCAACAGGATATGAACATGACAGCTAATACGGATGGTGAGGGTAAACAATCCGGAAGTAACTTTTGGAAGTATTTCTGGGGAACAATTGTTTTGATGGTTGGACTTAATCTGATTTTTATTTTTTGGGCTTCGCTACCAATCAATGATGGAGAAGCTCAATCTGGTATTGAGCTACCAGTAAACAATCAGAATGGCACGAATAGCCCGGTATATGAAATACAGACTCCAGTGCTAAGGGGAATTATAAGTGATGCTCTGGATAAAGCCGCTGAAAGTGTAAAAAATGATGATGGCTTGATTGGTGTTGGCGTTGATAACTTGTACGCTCCGGTGTACGGGGCTATCGGTGCTTATACGGACAGACATTATTCTGTGATGGGTAGCTATGAGGAGTTATGGGCAGCTGTAAGTCAGCGCCTCGCAGAAGAAATGGAGGCACAACTGTTTGCTGGATTTGATGTCAGATTGAATAGCCTTGTGGAGGAACTTGATGCCGAGTTCAATGCAGAGTTTGAGGACAACGTGAATGAGGGTATCGACCAAGAGTTACCAGAGGGTATGAACAGGGATAATTTGGCTTCCATTACGGAAGCGATAGTGCAGGACACAATCGATAGGATGTACTACTCAGCTCCGGTTTCAGGGTTTTTGTCTGTTTCCGGCGCAATGGGAACGAAAATCATAGTACAGCAATTAACTGCCAAGTTGGCAGCCGCTTTAACAGTAAAGACTGGCGCCAAAGTCGCGACAAAGGCAGGAGCGTCTGTACTTGGTGGTGCTGCGACTGGTGCTGCCGCAGGAGCAGTGCTGGGGCCGGTTGGATCAGCAATTGGTGGTGCTGCAGCCGCGATTGCAGTTTGGTTTGGAGTTGATAAGTTGTTTGTGGAAGGCGATGAATTTTTAAACAGAGAGTCATTTGAGGCTGAACTGGTCGCCATGATTGATGAAAGCAAAGAAGAGACGAAAGCGCGATTGTTGGCGGCAATAGATGATAAGGCAGAGGCAATGGAAAATTTCACCTTCCGAGACCTGGGTAACCAGTAGTGCGGTCAGTGGGATAAAGTGGCCGCTTAATCCTTGTATATTGAAAATATGAGTTTTAATATACAAGGATGATACCCCGTCGAGTTTATAAAATTGTTCAGGAAGCATTGAACCGCCAGGCAGCGGTTGCATTGCTTGGCCCTCGGCAAGTGGGCAAGACAACACTTGCACACCAGATCGCCGCAGGCTCAAAAACTATCTATCTTGACCTTGAAAGCCGGGCGGATCGGGATAAGCTCGCAGACCCACGATTATTCCTGACAGAATATGAGGATCAACTCGTCATTCTGGATGAAATTCACCGAGTGCCTGAAATATTTCAGGAGCTGAGAGGATTGATTGATCAGGGGCGGCGCCGAGGAAAGCGGACGCGCCGTTTCCTGATACTGGGCTCGGCTTCCATGGACTTGTTAAAGCAGTCTGGAGAAAGTTTGGCGGGGCGAATCGAATATGTCCAACTGAACCCCCTGGATATTCTTGAAGCTGCATCGGATGCTGGAGATACAACGAAGCTCTGGGTGCGGGGAGGTTTCCCGGATAGTTTTCTTGCCAGCAGCGAAGCTGATAGTCTCGCTTTTCGCCGGAGTTTCATTCGAACCTACCTGGAACGGGACATTCCGCAATTCGGAGGACGTATTCCGGCGGAAACACTCGAACGGTTCTGGACGATGCTGGCGCATAGCCAAGGCAGCTTGCTCAATGCCTCGAAGCTGGCCTCTGGACTTTCGGTGAGCGCACCCACGGTAAGCAGCTACATCGACCTATTGGTTGATTTGCTGCTCGTGCGGCGGTTGCGTCCATTTCACCTCAATACACGCAAACGCCTGATAAAGTCGCCGAAGGTCTATGTGCGCGACAGCGGACTGGTGCATGCTTTGTTGGGGCTTGAGGATTTTAATGGTCTTTCCGGCCATCCTGTGGTGGGTGCTAGCTGGGAGGGGTTTGTGATTGAGAATCTTCTGGCAGCCGCCCCACCTCATACGGAGGCCTCTTTTTATCGAACTTCAGCCGGTGCGGAGATTGATCTGATTCTGGAGTTGTCTGGGACAAAAGGACTGTGGGCGATAGAGATTAAACGTGGACTGAGCACAACACCCAGCAAGGGTTTCTATAACGCGTGCGAAGACCTTAAACCGGCACGATCGTTTGTCGTATATTCCGGTGAAGATCGTTACCCCATCAACAAGAATGTGGAAGCCATAGGCCTAAGAGAAATGGCGTCGATGTTGGCTGGTGTCTAAATGCCCGCCCTTGCCGAGAAAACCTGGGGAAGAGAACAACGGCAGCTTTACCTCAAAAAACTTGATTTAATGTTCTATAACCTGGCAGATTGTCCTGCTCTCGGCAGCACATGCGATATCCGAACCGCTAGCGCCTTTCTTCAGCGGACCAGGTCGTGCTGGGTTTTTCTTTTTACCTGCACCGCCATTCAGCTCAAGGATTTCTCCCGGTAAGAACTTACTTTAATGACCTTAACAACTTGCAGCGTTCGTTCTCGAGCTCTTGAACTCGCGACTCGATGATGCCGACCGGGTCTGACTCCTCACGAAGATAATGCCATGAAACCGCGCTGTAGCCTTCTGGTTCTTGTGGCTCCGGGTCACTGGCAGGTTTCCAGTTGTACTTCTCCCAAGCGTGGTATCGAAGATATGCACCGAGGGGCCCATCCTTATCGCTCAGGCTTGCAAGGTACTCAGGCATCATCGCCAAATTTGCTACCTGCGTGTAGCACTCCGGGTCTTTCGGCCGGGGCCAAACATGAGCAAATGTCCAGCCCTTAGGATGTGCAGTTGTGGTGTATCCATGTGCCCAAAGAATGGCCCAGCGTGCCGTGGTGTTGTCATCGAGCAGAATCTTTCGACCTTCAAGATTCGCAACTGTTATTCGATTTCGTTGATCTCGAATCGAAGGAAAAACCGCGCCGCCCAGTGCTGAAACTACAGCCGGATTCGGCAGCAACAAGTACGAAGAAACAACATCTATCAGCTCTTCAACGTGGGCAAAATCGGGCAACGGAGGCACTTGATCGGATCTCCGATTCGTCTGGCCGGGTTTCTGTTCCACGATCTCCAGCAACTTCGCTGCAAGTGTTGCCATAGCTCCCCCTGGACGTCTTCGTTAATGTGCGCGGCTGCCGTTCTCCGAAGCGGACCTACCGGGTCGCGATCTTCATGGGTCAGACCTTGCCACCCTTCACGTGGGCAGCAAATCCTTCGCGTGCTTCCCGGGTAATAGCAGACAGATCATCGGGCGGTACGCTCTCAACTTCGATTTTCATGGCCGTAGCGACCTTCACCAATTCGTCGCTGCCTTCCTCAGGTGCCACGAACAGCTTCTGCGGCCTTGAGCCAGCTTGGCCTTCGGCGCCTGCCAGTAGTTTTCGAGTCAAAAATTCGGGCATGCTGGCCATGGTTACCGGAACAAGCTCCATACCCAGGATAACCCCTGTTGTCACTTCCATAATGGCTATGGCGTTGAAGTCGCCATCGGCTTCAGTTTGCACAGGTACGTCATTCAACTGGAACAGCAGCCAGGCTTCATTCTGGGAAAAATGTGATGGATCGATTGGCAATGGAGTCTCCTGATACTGCGAATATGACATCTGTGGTAATTAAGCTTCACCATTCCCGGTGAAACGCCCTATATAGTGGACCTGTATGCAGGGTATTGAGGGGGGGGCTGGGGTTTGATCCCCAGCTAACTGATTAGGCCGTCCACGCTCATGCTCAGCGAAGGAGCTCACAGTTTGAATTGTGATACTTGTTCTCGGCGCGAATTGCTTTAAGCTCATCTCGTGCCCACTTGGTCGGATCGGGAATAGTAAGACCGTTACTGTCTTCCTTCACCACAGAATCAAAAGCATCGTTCATAGCGTTCTCGAAAATCCGACCTACGATGAAGTCGACACTCGGACCGCCAAGCGTGAGTAGAACTCCAACGGGAGCGGCATTGAACTCGCTTTCCGAGATCGTCTTTTCCTTAACTTCTCTCACGAATTCAGTTCCAACTGCATAGCCAACGGCGAACAAACGCGTCTGCTCCTCCTCATTGCCCGAGAGTTCAGCGAAAGTTGCACACGTAAATGCCGACCACATCAACCGCCCCCGGTTGGGACTGTCGCCTTCCGGTTGAGCGGAAACGTAAGCAGATGCGCCGATAAAAACTGCGACAATCAAGAGAATGTTTCTCACGTAGAATGTCCCCAAAAAGATGGTGGGCCCACCTGGACTCGAACCAGGGACAAACGGATTATGAGTCCGCTACTCTAACCAACTGAGTTATAGGCCCTATAACCCGCAAAGTGGGCGGCAATTATAAGGCTGAACGTGTTCTCGTGCCACCCCAATCGGCAGAACATTTTGTTTGTGGGCGGGGCTGGTTTATACTCGCTGGCCGGGGCCGAGACCTGCTCTGAGTGTTGCAATCCTGCCCAGGCAGTTTCACAGAGAACAGATTCATGGACGCCCTGCTGACATCCACCTTGACGGTTGCCCTCGCCGAAATTGGCGACAAGACACAACTACTTTCCCTGTTCCTGGCGGCCAGATACCGCAACAAATGGGCAATCATTGCCGGCATTCTGCTGGCCACCCTGCTCAATCATGCGGCGTCGGCCTGGCTGGGCAGCTGGCTGGGGCAGTTCTTCCAGAGTCAGATCGGGGAATGGTTGATAGGTGCCAGTTTTATCCTGCTTGGCCTGTGGTTGCTGGTGCCGGACAAGGATGAGGGGGGTGACAGCCGTTTCAGCCAATACGGTGCTTTTACCGTTTCCTGCCTTCTGTTTTTCCTGGCCGAGATTGGCGACAAGACTCAGGTTGCCACTATCTTGCTGGCAGCAGAATTCCAGTCGGTGCTGTGGGTGACCCTGGGTACCACCCTGGGTATGCTGGCGGCCAATGTGCCGGTGGTTTTTGCCGGGGATTACCTGATGCGGCGCATTCCCCTGACCCTGGTCCGGGTGCTGGCGTCACTGGCCTTCATTGTCTTCGGTATATTCAGTCTGCTTGGCTGAATGCTCAGCCACCAGACTGGATTTTTCTGCTCAATCGTCCGGATCAATCGTCCAGAAAGCTGCGCAGGTGGTCGGAGCGGGTTGGGTGTCTCAGCTTACGCAAAGCCTTGGCCTCTATTTGCCGGATGCGCTCACGGGTCACGTCAAACTGCTTGCCGACTTCTTCCAGCGTGTGGTCTGTGTTCATGTCGATGCCAAAACGCATGCGCAGTACCTTCGCCTCGCGTGGGGTCAGGTTGCTCAGAACATTTTTGGTGGCCTCACGCAGACCCTCGTCGATGGAGGAATCCACCGGGGAATCGACAGTGGAGTCTTCGATGAAATCACCAAGATGCGAGTCTTCATCATCACCGATTGGCGTTTCCATGGAGATGGGCTCCTTGGCAATCTTCAGCACGCGACGCACCTTGTCCTCGGTCATGTCCATGCGTTCACCCAGCTCTTCCGGGGTCGGCTCGCGGCCTTTCTCATGCACCATCTGCCGGCTGATGCGGTTCAGCTTGTTGATGGTTTCGATCATGTGTACCGGAATGCGGATAGTGCGGGCCTGGTCGGCAATGGAGCGGGTGATGGCTTGGCGTATCCACCAGGTGGCATAGGTCGAGAACTTGTAGCCGCGGCGGTATTCAAACTTGTCCACCGCTTTCATCAGGCCGATATTGCCTTCCTGGATCAGATCCAGGAACTGTAGCCCACGGTTGGTGTACTTCTTGGCAATGGAGATGACCAGGCGCAGATTGGCCTCCACCATTTCTTTCTTGGCACGGCGAGACTTGGCTTCGCCGATGGACATATTGCGGTTGATTTCCTTGATTTCGGCAACAGTCAGCCCACTTTCTTCTTCCATGGCCTGCAGTTTCTTCTGGGCACGGATCACTTCATGTTCAACATCGCGCAGGGCGGCAGACCAGGCTTCCCCCTTCTTGCCCATGGCGGCAATCCATTTGGTATTGACCTCATTGCCCGGGAAGTGGTCGATGAAAGCCCGGCGGGTCATGCCGGCATTGCGCACGCACAGGGTCATGATGGTGCGTTCATGGCGACGCACCCGTTGCAGCGAGGCGCGCACATGGTTGACCAGTGGATCGAACTGCTTGGGGGTCAGCTTGAAGGTTTTGAAGGCATCGCCCAGTTTGTCCAGCTCGGCCAGGGTTTTCTTGTGCAGGCGGCCATATTTCTTGATGGCGGCTTCCGCTTTCTTGTAGCTGGCGGCCAGTTCGGCAAAGCGCAGGCGGGCTTCCTCCGGGTCTGGTCCGGTGCTGGCCTCATCCTCATCGGTGTTGATGGTCGAGTCGTCGTCATCATCATCATCGCTGGTGCTGGAAACTGCCATGCTGTCATTGCTGTCGGGCAGGTCGGCGGTTGGAATTTCGGCATCATCCGTTTCCAGATAGCCGGTGATGATATCGCTCAGCCGGCGTTCTTCCTTGTCGACCAGCGCGTATTCTTCCAGGATTTGTGGCACGGTGCCGGGGAAACAGGCCATGGCCTTCATCAATTCGCGCAGACCTTCTTCAATGCGCTTGGCAATGACGATCTCGCCTTCGCGGGTCAGCAGTTCGACTGTGCCCATCTCGCGCATGTACATGCGCACCGGGTCCGTGGTGCGGCCCGCTTCATTTTCTACCGCCGCCAGGGCAGCGGCCGCTTCGGCAGCGGCAACCTCGTCGGTGCCGTTGTCGCTGTCATTCATCAACAGGGTATCGGCGTCAGGGGCAGTTTCGTACACCTTGATGCCCATGTCGTTGATCATCTGAATGATGTCTTCCACCTGGTCCGGATCAGAAATCGACTCCGGGAGGTGATCATTCACCTCGGCATAAGTCAGATAATTCTGTTCCTTGCCTTTGGCGATGAGGGCTTTCAACCCGTATTGCGGCTCTGCGGCTAATCGTGATTCGGACATGACATCTCACTTATGATCAGTGTTGAGTGAAAATCAGCCGGACATTATAGCCCTATGCTTGCTGGCTTGCCAGCGGCTGAAGTAAATCTGTTTTATCGGCGGCCCGGCCCGGTTATCCAGGGCTATTAACAGGCACTATAAACAAACCCTATAAACAAACAGCTATCGCCTGCTACTTGATCCGGTTTTTCAACTGGGCAATCAATTGCTGCCGATAGAGCTGATTGCGCGCCGTTTTGAGCATACTCTCTATTAGAAAGCTGAATTCGTGTTTTACTCCCGCAGCTGGAGTAATTTTTTCATATTTCATCAACTGGTTGAGCTGATTGCCCCGTGGCGTGCCATAACAGTGGCCCAGCAGTCGATAAGCTGTAATCTTGGGGTCGTTTCTTGCCAATTCAATGAGTTCAAGCAATAAAACCAGAGAATCATCGTTTTCCGGCACGATGCCCTGCAATTCCTGCCAGAGCGATGCATCCATCTCCAGCGCCACATCGGGCTGGCTCAGCAACAATTCAATCGCCTTCAGGCTGGCCGGGCGCTGGATGCTGCTGCCACTGCGCGCTGGCCGCAAGGGTTTGCCAGCCGGCTGCTCCGGGTCAGCTTGCGGGGCGTCAACCCGGTTTTGCCGGCTGGCAGCCTTCCCCATGGCTACCTCGGTTTCACTGAGCTCGGCCAGGCGCTTGTACATCAATTGGCGGAAAACCCCGTCGGGCAGTTGCTGCAACAGCGGCTGAGCCAGAGTGACCAGGCGCGCCTTGCCTTCCATACTGTGCAGATCCACCTGTTCGCACAGATGATTGAAGAAGAAGTCCTCCAGCGAGGTGGCGTGGTCTATTTTTTCACTGAAGCGTTCCTTGCCGATCTTGCGTACCAGGGTGTCCGGGTCTTCCCCTTCGGGCAGAAAAAGAAACCTGACAACGCGTCCATCCTGCATGATGGGGAGGGTGGCCTCCAGCCCGCGCCAGGCTGCCTTGCGTCCGGCCTCATCCCCATCGAAGCAATAAATGACCTCGCTGACCTGGCGGAACAAACGGGTGAGGTGGGTGCTGTTGGTAGCTGTACCCAGGGTCGCAACGGCATAATGAATGCCGTGCTGGGCCAGGGCGACCACGTCCATGTAACCTTCCACAATAATGAAGCGGGTCAGCTTCTGGCGGCTCTTGCGTGCCTCATACAGGCCATAGAGTTCCTGGCCCTTGTGATAAAGCGGTGTTTCCGGGGAGTTCAGATACTTGGGCTTGTCATCGCCCAGCACCCGACCGCCAAAACCAATGGTCCGGCCACGACTGTCGCGGATGGGAAAAATGATGCGATCACGGAAACGGTCGTAATAGCGGCGCTTATCGGCCGTTGCGTCTTCCTTTTCAATCAGCAGGCCGCATTGGATCATCAGCTCTGGGGTAATGGATGCCGCGCTCAGATGGGTCAGCAGGGAGTCCCAGCCGGGCGGGGCAAAACCGATGCCGTATTGTTTGGCGATGGCGCCGCTCAGCCCGCGTGACTTCAGGTAATCCACGGCTTGCTGGCGCTGGGCATGTTGTCGCAGTTGCTGCTGATAGAAGTGGTCGGCACGCTGCATGACGGCAAACAGCTCTTCATGTTCCTGCTTGCGCCGGGTGTCCTCGCCGGATTCCTGTCTGGGGACGCTCAGACCGTAGTCAGCAGCCAGGGTTTCAACTGCCTGCGGAAAATCCTTCTGCTCATAGGCCATGACAAAGCCCAGCACATTGCCGCCGGCACCGCAGCCAAAGCAGTAGTAAAACTGCTTGTCGGGTTCAACACTGAAGGAAGGGGATTTTTCCTGATGGAAAGGGCACAGGGCGGAATAGTTCTTGCCGGTCTTGCGCAGTTTGACGCGCTTGTCGATGACATCGACGATATCTGCGCGACTCAGCAGTTCATCAATAAAATGCTGCGGAATCAAACCTGCCATAGTAAGCGATACCGGCCTTCTTGCCTGGAGTGGTTAGGGGGTGCTCACGGGGTGGTTACCCACCAGGAGTTGCCAAGGAGCCTCTGCACAAGAGTATAGCAGTGTTTCTCAGGCCAGTTGTGCCTTGATGAGCTGGCTGACTGCAGCCATGTCGGCCCGGCCCGCGACCTGGGGCTTGATGGCAGCCATGACCTTGCCCATGTCCTGCATGCCGGTGGCACCGGTATCGGTCAGTGCCTGTTTGATGAGGCCTTTGATCGCTTCGTCACTGAGGGGCTGGGGCATGAATTCCAGCAACACCTCGATTTCAGCCTGCTCGATGGCGGCCAGGTCTTCGCGGTTTCCGGCCCGGTATTGCTTGATGGATTCGCGGCGCTGCTTGATCATCTTGTCGAGCATGGCGAGGATGCGGGTGTCGTCCGGGTCGATGCGCTCATCGACCTCGATTTTCTTGATTTCGGACAGGGCCAGACGGACCGTGCTGAGGCGGGCTTTGTCACGGGCTCGCATCGCCTCTTTCATGGCATTGCTGAGCTGTTGTTTTAACTGACTTTCCGCCATCTTTTAACGCCAGGATCGGTTGTCACCACAATCGGTTGTCAATAAAGCCGGTTGTCAATAATAGAGTCGGGTGTCAATAAAGCCCGGCTTCAATAGAAGCGCTTGGTCTTCTTGTTGTCACGGGACAGTTTCTTCAGGTGCCGTTTGACTGCCGCAGCGGCCTTGCGCTTGCGAGCCGAGGTTGGCTTCTCGTAGAACTCTTTGCGACGGACTTCAGCCAGAACACCTGCTTTCTCGCAGGAGCGCTTGAAGCGCCTCAAAGCCACGTCAAATGGTTCGTTCTCTTTCAGTTTTACCATTGGCATAATGTCTGAATACCTTCCTTCATATTTCTCAGGGGCGCATATGGTAATGTGCAATTTCTGGAAATGCAAAGGCTAATTGTGTCTCTGCCGGCTTGTTCGCTGGCCAGGATAGGGCAGACTGACATATTATTGCGCTTTTTCCGACTACCACCCGCGTATCACCCAGGTAGGACCCGCGCTGGTTGAACAGGAGTATTGTCATGCGAGTACTGGGCATAGAAACTTCCTGTGATGAAACCGGGGTTGCCGTGTTTGACAGTGAGCAGGGGCTGCTGGCAGATGCGCTGTACAGCCAGGTGAAAATGCACGCCCGTTACGGGGGAGTGGTGCCGGAGCTGGCCTCGCGTGATCACATCCGCAAAACCCTGCCCATGATCCGGGAAGTGCTGGCCAGTGCCGATACTCCGCTGTCGGCACTGGATGGCATTGCCTACACCGCCGGGCCCGGGCTGATGGGCGCCCTGCTGGTTGGCGCTGCGCTGGGGCGGTCATTGGCCATGTCACTGGGCATTCCTGCGCTGGGTGTCCACCATATGGAAGGCCATCTGCTGGCACCCATGTTGGAGGAGGACCCGCCACAATTCCCGTTTGTCGCCTTATTGGTTTCAGGCGGCCATACCCAACTGGTTGCAGTGCAGGGCATAGGTCAGTACCAGTTATTGGGCGAATCACTGGATGATGCGGCCGGTGAAGCCTTTGACAAGGTTGGCAAGATGCTGGGTCTGCCTTATCCGGGCGGCCCGCGGGTCGCCGAGCTTGCTACCCGTGGCGTGGCGGGTCGATTTGTGTTTCCGCGGCCAATGACCAATCGGCCTGGCCTGGACTTCAGTTTCAGTGGCCTGAAGACCTTTGTGCGCAATACCCTGGCACAGCAGCGCGAGCTGGCTGGCGGGGAGATTGATGAGCAGACCCGGGCCGATATAGCCTGTGCCTTTGAAGAGGCCGTGGTCGCCACGTTTGTCATCAAATGCCGGCGGGCGCTGCAGCAGACCGGCATGAAAACGCTGATCATTGCTGGTGGGGTCAGTGCCAACCTGCGTCTGCGGGCAGGTCTGCAGGAGATGGTGGAGAAAGAACGCAGCCAGCTGTTCTATGCCAAACCGCGTTTCTGTACCGATAATGGTGCCATGATTGCCTATGCCGGCACCCAGCGCCTGCTGGCCGGGCAGCACGAGGGGCTGGCCATCGTCACCCGGCCGCGCTGGCCCATGGAAAGTCTGTCCGCACTGGGGGCCTGATCTGGAGAGGGGATAAGATGGATATCGTTTATATCAGAGAGCTGGAGATTCAGACCATCATCGGGATCTATGACTGGGAACGGGAGCAGAAGCAGACGGTCAGCCTGGATCTGGACATGAGTACGGATATCAGCCGGGCCGCAGCCAGTGAAGATATCCTCAATGCACTGGATTACAAGGCGGTCTCCAAACGTCTGATTGCCTTCATTGAAAACAGTGAATTCCAACTGATCGAAACCATGGCTGAAGCAGTGGCCGGGATTGTGCTGGCCGAGTTTGAGGTGTCCTGGTTGCGCTTGCGTGTGGGCAAGCCGGGCGCGGTTACCGGGGCCAGGGATGTGGGTGTCATCATCGAGCGCAGCAAGGGGTAAAGTCATGAGCAGGGTTGCGCTGAGCATCGGCAGCAATATCGATGCCCCGCATTATATTGCACTGGCTCTGGAAGCCCTGTCCCGGCGTTACGGCAAACTCACCACGTCTTCTATCTATGAAAGCGAGGCAGTCGGTTTCGTGGGCGGCAATTTTCTCAATCTGGTCGTGCTGCTGGAAACAGAGCAGGCACTGGCCGAGTTGAATGAGTGCCTGAAAACCCTGGAAGCGGAACATGGTCGCCGTCAGGGCCAGCCCCGTTTCAGCGCACGTACTCTGGACATCGATGTACTCTGCTATGGTGACCTGCAGGGGAAGCATGGCGGCATACAGTTGCCGCGTGCCGAGATTACCCAGAATGCCTTTGTGTTGCAGCCCCTGGCCGAAGTGGCCGGAGCTGAGCTGCATCCGCCCACCGGCAAGACCTATGCGCAGCTTTGGCAGGCGTATGACAAAAGCCGGCAACGGCTGTGGCCAATAGATTTCGAATGGCGTGGGGAACTGATTTCACGGCGGGGATAGCGGCGGATACGCAAAGGCTTACCAAGGGCTTACAATGACTGATGGACGTGTTCCGCCAGGCCCACGCCGGCTTCGGCCATGGTCAGGTAGGTCTGGTCTGCCCCCGCCTCGATGACCTTGGCCGCTTCATCCTGGTGCATGCTGTGGGAGACGATCTGGCCAACAAAACCATGCTGCCTGAGTTTGCGCGTGGCGATTATCTTCGCTTCCACATCATTGATGGTCAGAATCACGGCCCTCACCTTGCCCATGTCCAGACCCTGCCAGAAAACCTGGTCCTCGGCATCGGCAAAGAAGACATTATGGTTCATGGCGATATGCCGCTCGACCTTGGCCGGGTCCGAATCCAGGGCAATCAGCCGGCATTTGTGCTGCAGGTGTTCATAGGCAGCAGTGCCGGTGCGGCCCAGGCCCATGATGAGGACATCGGCATCCCCCAGGGAGACCGGTTGCTCATCGGGGTGCGGCAGGTTGCGTTCGAAAGGCAGCAGGTATTGGCAGAAACGTTCGTACAAAGGATGTGCGAGACGGTTCAGGGGTGCGCTGAGGACAAAGGACAGGGCCACGGTCAAGGCCAGTGGCACCAGCCATTCGGGCAGGACTACGCTGGCCACGATCAGGCCGAACTCACTGTAATTGCTCAGGCTCAGGCTGCTGAGGAAGGCACTGCGGGCACGCAGCCTGAAGGCGACCAGCAGCAGGAAAAAGAGCAGGCCTTTCAAGGGCAGCACTATCAACAACACCAGGGCAAAAACCCAGGCCTGGGTATCGGGCAGGCCTTCGATACCAATCTGCAGGAAAAACCCGACCAGGAAGAACTCCTTGATGCCCCATAGTGATTTGCCCAGTTCTCCGGCGCGGGGATGTCTGGCCAGCAATGCCCCGAATACCAGGGCCCCCAGCTCGGAACTGAGCCCCAGCAACTCAAAGCCGTAGCCACCAATGACCAGAGCGGCCAGCAGGCCGAACAAAAGCATCAGCTCATCATGGCCGCTGGCATCGAGCAGGCGGAACAGCAGAGGTCGCAGCAGAGGCAACAGGAACACAGCGAAGGCCCAGACAGAGGGGGGCGTGCCGCTGGCCAGGCTCATCACCAGCAAGGCCAGCAAATCCTGCACGATCAGAATGCCAATGGCAACACGGCCGTGAAAAGCCTTCAACTCACGCTTGCCTTCCAGCACCTTGGCGGCCAGTACCGTGCTGGAGAATGACAGGGCAGCGGCCAGCATGAAACTGGTATAGATATCGGTCTGCAGGAAAAAATACAGCGCGGGTGTCAACAGCAACAGGGAGATCAGGAAATGCAACAGGCCTCCCCCGATGACTTCCTGTTTCACCAGTTTTGCCGGTTCCAGCTTCAGGCCGACAGTGAACAGCAGCAACAGCACGCCCAGATGCGAGACATGCTCAAGAATGACACCATTCTGGTCGGGCAGGCCCAGGTCGGTGGCAAACCCGGTGATGAGGAATCCGGCCAGCAGATACCCGGTCAGGGGAGGCAGCCCGACCAGCTTGACCAGCAGCCCGGCAATGAATGCAAATCCTATCCAGACAGCTTCGAGCAACATGGTGGCCTATGATTGTGAATAAGAGGTTCTGAATGAGCCGCCCTGATTCTAACCGAGAGACCTGCCGCCATCCACCTTGATCACCTGACCGGTTATATAAGAGGCGTTGTAGAGAAACCAGGCGGCATCGGCAATGTCCTCGGGACAACCGATCCGGCCCAGGGCAATGTCGGCAAGAATGGTTTGCTGGTCATTGACGTTGACCTCATCTTCCGGCCACAGGATTGCCCCGGGAGCAATGCCGTTGACCCGGACTTCAGGTGCCAGTTCCCTGGCCAGGGCGTGCGTCATCATCTTCAGCCCGGCCTTGGCAATGCTGTAGATTGGATAGCCCTTGAGGCCGCTGTCGGCATGGATATCGACGATATTGATGATGCAGCCCCGCTGTTGTTGCAGGCTGGCAGACAGGGCGGTGGCAAGAATGTAGGCGGCGCGCAGATTGCTGTCCACCAGGTCATCCCAGTGGGTAAGGGAAGCCAGTGTCAACGGAGTCGGATAAAAGCTGCTGGCATTGTTGATCAGGGTATCGACCCGACCAAAACAGGCCAGCACCCTGGCTGCCAGCGCCGGCAGCTGGTCGGTCTCGGTCAGATCGGCCTGCAGCAGTTGCACGGAACCAGGCCGGTACTGGCAAAGCTGTTGTTGCAGACCCTGGGCGGCAGCAGCCGAGGTGTGATAATGCAGGACGATATCGTGACCGTGATGATGGAACTGGCGCACGATCTGTGCCCCTATGCGTCTGGCCGCACCAGTGACGAACAGGACGGGGCGTTCATGTTTCATGTCTGGCTGCCTTTGTTGTCCGTGTTGTCTGGACGGTTGGTTTAATGGCCTGCAAGCGTTGTTGGTGAACAAATGTCTTGATCGCGGTTTTGTCTGCGCTGGCAGACTGACCGATGCCACTGGTCCGCAGCAGGGCGCCGATATCCAGCGCATTGGCCAGCTGGAACAGTTTGTTCACATAGGCCGCCTGGGGGTAAGGCTGGTCTGCGTAACCCTCACGGCCACGCGCATCCGCCTCGCAGGCCAGCAGGAACTGCTGCAGTTGATGCGGGCGGCGGAAGGCATCGAGTGATTCCAGCAGATTCAGCAGAGTGCTTGCTTTCAGTTGCAGCGCCTGGTGGCATTGCAGATGATAGGCGGCAGTGTGACGGGCCAGGGCGAGATAGTCTTTGGGCAGGCGCAGGCGTTTGGCGGCAGCCTCGATCAGCGGCAGCCCCAGGTGTTCATGGCCATAGTGATGGGGCCAGTTGTCCTTTTCGGTGGTGGCCTTGCCGACATCGTGCATCAGTGCCGCGAAGCGAACCACCGGGTCGGTGCTCAAGCGCGTGGCCTGTTCGAGCACCATCAGGGTATGCAGTCCGGTGTCTATTTCAGGATGGTGCTGGGCGGGTTGGGGAATGCCAAACAGGGCATCCACTTCTGGCAGCAGGGCCGGCAGAGCATTGGCCTGGCGCAGGGTGCGGATGAAGGTGGCCGGCGAGGTTTCCTGCAGGGCTTTCTGGCATTCCTGCCAAAGCCGTTCTGCCGGCAGGTGTGTCAGTTCTCCGCTGGCGGCAATCTCCTGCATCAGGCCCAGGGTTTCCGGGGCAATGCTGAAGCCCAGATTGGCAAAGCGGGCAGCAAAGCGGGCCACCCGCAATACCCGCAAAGGGTCTTCGACAAAGGCCGGGGACACATGGCGCAGAACCCGGTTGGCAATATCCTGGGCGCCACCATAGGGATCAATCAACTTGCCGTTGCTGTCTTCGGCAATGGCGTTGATGGTCAGATCACGCCGCTGCAGATCTTCTTCCAGCGTCACTGTGGGATCAGCATGGATGAGGAAGCCGGTATGACCGGGCGCTGTCTTGCGCTCGGTGCGGGCCAGGGCGTACTCCTCCCTGGTTTTGGGATGCAGGAATACGGGGAAGTCACGCCCGACCTGGGTATAACCCTGAGCCAGCATCTCTGCGGCAGTGGCTCCCACCACCACCCAGTCATGATCAGCCCTGCCCAGTCCCAGCAATCTGTCGCGGACTGCGCCGCCAACCAGATAGATTTCCATGACGTTGATCCTCGTTCATACACTGAACAGGCGGTGGTCTTCCAGGCGCATCAGAGTCAGTTGGCGCCCCCAGACACAGCCGGTATCCATGGCAAACACATAGGGGTTGCCGGTTTTGCCTTCCAGTGCAGCCCAGTGTCCAAACAGGATAATCGTTTCCGGGGTCAATTGCTCGAATTCAAACCACGGTCTGAAGCCCGGCGGGGCGGATGTCAGCCCTTCCTTGACTTCCAGGTTCAAGGTGCCGCGGGCATCGCAGAAACGCATCCGGGTCAGGTAGTTGGTGATTGTGCGCAGGCGCTTGCTTCCCTTCAGGCTGTCTTTCCAGCGTTTGGGCGTATCGCCGTACATGGCACTGAGAAATCGGCAGAAATCCGGCCCTTGCAAGGCCAGCTCCACCTCTGCCGCCAGCTCAAGCGTCTGGGTCAGATGCCATTGCGGAGCCACCCCTGCGTGTACCATCAGATAGTGCTGCAGGCCGGCTTCGGTTTCCAGGCAGTCATAATGTGCCAGGGGTTTATGACGCAGCCAGTGCGCCAGCTCCGCGCAGTCGGCAGAGTCCAGCAGCGGGGCCAGGGTATCCTTGCCGCGAGCCTGGGCGCAGCCATGATAGATGGCAAGAAAATGCAGATCATGATTGCCGAGAACAATGCGGGTGGCATCGCCCAGGTCGCGCAGGTAGCGCAGTGTATCCAGGGAACCGGGACCCCGGTTGATCAGGTCACCGACACACCACAGGCGGTCGTGGACAGGGTTGAAATTAATGTGTTTCATGAGGCGCAACAGCGGCTGGTAGCAACCCTGTATATCGCCGACTACATAAGTTGCCATGGCATGCTTTCTGCTGCGGTGGTGAGAGTGACTTTCAGCGGAGGTTCAGTGAACCGTATGCGGGCGCGAGAGCAGGAAGGCCGGCACTGGGGCTGCAAATTTTTCACCATCGGTATCCACCATTTCATAACTTCCCTGCATGGTACCAAACTGGGTGGAAAGAATGGCACCACTGGTGTAAACAAATTTCTGGCCCGGCTCGATCAGCGGTTGCAGGCCGACAACACCGGTGCCTTTCACTTCCTCCACCTTGTTGTTGTCGTCGGTAATGATCCAGTGACGTGACAACAGTTTTACCGGCTGATCACTGCGGTTTTCTATGCCGATGGTGTAGGCAAAAGCGTAACGGCTGTTGTCAGGGTCCGACTGCTCCTGCAGATATTGTGTCTGTACCGAGATATCAATCTTGGCGGCTGTGTGTTCCGGGTTCGGCATGATGGTGTTCTCCTGATGAGTCTGCCGGGCTGCCGCTGGCATCGGTAATGGCATCACTGATGGCGATATAGTCGGCCAGGCCAAGATTTTCCGGGCGCAGGCTGAGATCAATCGGCAGCTGGCTTGAGTCTGTAGCAGAGATAAGGGTGCTGAGACTGTTTTTCAAGGTCTTGCGGCGCTGATTGAATGCGGTGCGAACCACCTTTTGCAGGCAGGAGAAGTCCTTGGCCTGCAATGGCAGTTCCCGGTAGGGACGCAGACGCACGATGGCAGAGTTCACTTTGGGCTGCGGCCTGAATGCCCCCGGGGGCACCATGAACAGGGGCTCGACGGCACAAAAATACTGCATCATGATGCCGAGCCGGCCATAGGCGGGGTCGCCAACCCCGGCAGCAAGCCTTTGCACCACCTCGTGCTGGAGCATGAACACCATGTCTTCAATCTGGGCATGGTAGCGCAGCAGGTGAAACAGACAGGGTGTGGAAATATTGTAGGGCAGGTTACCGATGATGCGCAGTAGACGCGTGTCCTGCTGCAGTGCGCCGATATCGAATTTGAGGACATCGGCCTGGTGCACGCAAAAATCGTCTTCCTGGCCAAAACGGCTGTGCAGCCAGCCCGCCAGATCGCGGTCAAGTTCAATGACATCCAGTGTAGCCCCGCAGCTCAGCAAATGAGTGGTCAATGCAGCCTGGCCCGGGCCTATCTCCACCAGGTGCTGACCCGCTTGTGGGTTGATGGCGTGGATGATGCGCTGGATGACAGTCGGGTCATGCAGAAAATTCTGGCCAAAGCGTTTCCTGGCCCGGTGTTCTGGCAGCCTGTCGATGGCTGAGCGGGTTTGTGGGGTTTTCATGACAGGTCTTCAGCATCACGCAAGCGACTGTTGCTGGCCATCAGACAGGCGGTGGCGATGGCATTTCCCAGGCTGCCGAAGTTGGTGCGTCCGCTTCCGGCCAGGTCCAGTGCCGTACCATGGTCCACCGAGGTGCGGATGACAGGCAGACCCAGTGTGATGTTGCAGGCATTGCCAAAGCCCATGTATTTGAGTACCGGCAAACCCTGGTCATGGTACATGGCCAGAACCACATCGGCCGAGGCCAGATGCTTGTCGGTAAACAGGGTGTCGGCCGGCAAGGGGCCGGTGATGCTCATTCCCTCCTGGCGCTTGCGGTTCAGCACCGGGATGATGACCTTGATCTCCTCATCGCCCAGATATCCCCCCTCGCCGGCATGAGGATTCAGGCCGCAGACAAGAATGTGCGGCTGCATGATATTGAAACGAAAACGCAACTCGGCTTCAAGAATATCGATGATATTACCCAGCAGTTCTGGCGTGATGGTGTCGGCCACCGCCCGCAGGGGAATGTGAATGGTTGTCAGCGCCACCCGCAAGCCAGGTGTGGCCAGCATCATGACGGTAAGGGGTACCCCGCATTGTTCGGCCAGGTACTCGGTATGTCCGCTGAAAGCCGTGCCGGACTCATTGATGATGCCCTTGTGCACCGGGCCTGTGACCATGGCATCAAAATCATTGCGCAGACAGTGTTTCAGTGCCAGCTTGAGTGTTTCCAGCACATAGGGGACATTGGCCGTGGTCAGCTGGTTGGCAATGCACGGTTCGCCCAACGTTACTGGCAGCACACTCAAACAACCCGGTTTGCCGGGGCTTGCCGGTGACTGGGGATCGAAGGGGACAAGCTCCAGGGGCAGGTTCAACATCAAGGCCCGCTGTTGCAGTAAATCAGGATCGGCGATGACGACCATTTCTGTGTCGACCGGTGGTGTCTGGGCCAGCTGGATGCAGATATCCGGACCAATACCTGCTGGTTCCCCTGGAGTCACCGCGATGCGAAAAGTCATGTCCTGTATTCCTTGTCAGAAGAGCAGTCAGAGAAGCACCTTGACGTAGGCCTGTTCTCTGATCTCGATCAGCCAGTTCTCCAGCTCGACATCGAATTTCCTGCCGCGCAGCACGTTTTCGGCCTGTCGACGGCGATACTCCCGACTGAGGTCCTGCATTCTTCTGTCCAGTACCTCGATGATGTGCCAGCCAAAATCGCTCAGAAACGGCTGGCTGACCTCGCCTGGTTCAAGCGTATTCATCTGGTTCTCGAAAACCCGGCCGGATGCGCCTTCATTGATCCAGCCCATATCCCCGCCAGCGACAACTGAATTGGAGTCATCCGAGAACTGTCGTGCCAGTTGGGCAAAATCTTCACCGCCTTCGGTAATCCGGGTATGAAGATCGTTGATCAGTTCCCGGGCCTGCTCGTCGGTACGAATTTCGTTTGGCGTGATCTGTATCTGGCGAATATGGGTCTGTTGTACCAGGCGGTTGGCGTCACCCTGGACATCAGCCAGCTGCAGGATGTGCCAGCCATTGGGGCTGCGAATGGGTTCATGCACCTCGCGGTATTCCATGGCAGGGACGATATCGGCGAACAGGGTGGGTAGTTGGCCGGCCTTGCGCCAGCCAAGGTCTCCGCCACTGACCGGGAATCCGAGAGGTGGATTGTTACTGGCATTTTCCATAGCCTGTTGGCGCAGGGTAACAAAATCGGCACCGGCGGCCAGCTCGGCGTAGAGCTCGTTGGCAAACTGCTCCTTGGCCAGGACGACCTGGGGCGGATCACTCGCTGCCACCGGAATCAATATCTGGTCAACCAGGTAGTCGGGTGCGATGGCTATTTTGCCGGCTTCAGAGTTAAGGAAATTTTCAATTTCCTGATTGGTGATATTGATGCGGCGGTTGACCACGCCTCTTTGCAGTTCGCGCAAGGCCAGTTCCTTGCGGACCTGCTCACGTGTACTTAAATAACGGTCATTGGCCTGCAGTTCGGCAATATAGGCATCGAATTCCATATTGCTGGCTTGCGCCAGGGTTTCAAAGACACGGTTGACGGTATCGTCATCAAACCGGATACCCATGCGATCTGCCAGTTGCATTTGCAGGTTTTCCACTACCAGTGCCTCGATGATCTGTTCCTGCAGCTCACTCATCGGCGGCAGGGGGCGGCCAGATTGTTGCGACTGGAGTTGAATCTCTTCAAGCCGCAGATCGAATTCGCTTTGCAGAACGACGCCTTCATCGACAATGGCGATAATCTTGTCCAGGGTTTCCCGCTGTTGTGCCTGTACCGAAACGCCAAGAAACAGCGCCAGCAGGCCCGGCAGAAATCCCAGTGCCAGCTGTTTGCAGTGTTGATGGTTTGTCATTGCTCATACTCCTCGAAGCCAGGTATGCCTTCAGTGAGCAGGCTGGTGATTCCGCCTCCGCTGAGGCTACCCAATCCGTTCAGCGTCAGTTGCAGGAAAACGCCGCTTCTGGAATCCTGTCGCGCCAGGGAATTGGTCTGGTTTATCCATTCTCTGGCCAGCACCCGGATGGTGGCACAGCAGTTACTGTATTCGAGCCCCGCAAAGGATTCAAGGTTACGGCTGTTGCTGTGGTCATAATTCCAGCGACCCAGAAAACGCCAGTTTGCATTCAGCGGCCAGACTGCGGATATATCGGTCTGCCTGATGCGTGGATCGACCTCTGGTGGGTTGTTCAGGACGGTATCCACATTTTCCCGGAAGCGGAAGGCCAGGTTGATGATGTGATCAGGGCTGCCCTGGTAGCGCAGACTGAAATTGCCTTCATCCAGCTCCTCCTCGTCATCATCCCATTGCAGGTTGGTGCGCAGCTGCCAGGCACTGCCAAACTGCCAGCTCGCCTGGGCCATCAGTGCGGAGCGTTCGGTATCCAGCGGCTGCAGTATGCGCCATTGTTGCAAGGGGCTGTCCAGGCTGACCGAACGGTCTTCAAAGTGGAAAATCTGTCCAATACCGACACTGCCACGCTCTCTGCCCTGGTTATCCAGCAGACGGGAACTTATTGCCACGCTCAGCTGGTTGGCATCGGCAATGCGATCGCCGCCGCTGAAGCGATTATCACGAAACAACTGATTGAAACCAAAATTCAACTGGGAGCTGTCGAAGGTAGGCAGGAAAGACTGATCCTCCTCTTCGGTGTACAGATAAAACAGGCGCGGCTCCAGGGTCTGGGTAAACTGCCTGCCGCCCAGGCTCAGCGGGCGTTCGAACACCAGTCCACCGTCCAGGCTGAAAGTCCCGACGCCGATATCGGGCTGGTCGTCGGTGCCCAGGGCCTGATCATCCAGCGACCATTCGTGGTAACGGTATTTGACGGTTGGTATCAGAAACATGCCCTGGGTGCGCAGTGGCAAACTGACACTGGCCGTTGTGGTCAGCCGGTCTCCGGTTACCAGGGCACCCCGGTCCACCAACTGCTGGCTCAACCGGTCTTCATCCAGATCACGATCAAAACTGACGTGCGTTGCTTCCAGCCCGTATTGCAGCCCGAAACCGGTCGTGTCCTTGTAGCCCAGGCGCAATTCGGGCAGGCGATCAAAGGGTTTGTTGATATCGACCGCGGCCGCGAAAGGGTCGATGACCTGAATGCGTTGTACGCGGGTACCCAGCTGCCAGTTCTCGGTGCGGAAATTCACCTCGCCCATCTGCAACAGATTGGTGCGGCTTTCGATATTGAGGCCTCTGTTGCCCAGATCGCGGAAATAATCCTCATCACTGACTTTGCTGTAGTCAATCCGGGTACTCAGATTCTGGCCAATTTGTCCTTCATGCTGAAACCCGGCAAGCCAGCGTCTCTCCCGGGGTGGGGATTCGCTGCCGTCGATAGTGACTTCATCTTGATCGAACAGGCGGTCCGATGGCATCAGAGAGGCGCTCAGGGTATTCATTGACCAGTTGGCCAGATAGCGTGCCTCGCCGCTGACCATGGCGCCGCGATCAGCAATGAAGCGCGGTGTGAGTGTGGCATCAGCCTGGGGTGCCAGGTTGAAATAATAGGGTACGGCCAGGTCGACACCTTCATCGCTGTTGCTGAGGCTGGGTGGCAGGAAGCCGGACACCCGGGCATCATTGATGGGGAAGGGAAAGGTAAAGGGATAGTAGAACACGGGTATGTTCTTGATGCGCAGGGTAACAGCTTTGGCGTAACCGATGCCTTTTTCGGTATCCAGTTCCAGTTCCCTGGCCCGCAGCAACCAGAACTCATCCCCGGGCTCGCAGCGGCTGAACTCGCCGTTGTCGATGCTGATTATGCCGCCCGCACTGTCATAAATAATCTGGCTGGCGGTGCCGTGAACATTAGTCTGGTGCAGGACATAACTGGCCTGTTGCACGGTGTTGCTGTTGTTGAGCTGATCAACAAAGGCACTGCTCCCGGCAAGCACTATGCCGGGTTCGCGGAAGACGACATTACCGACAAGGTTGATGGTCTCCGCTTCCTGGTCGATCTCGACGGATTCCTCTGCCTGCAGGCTGCGGTAGCCCTGCTCGATGCGGCTGGGGCCATCGATGACGGTGATTCCCTGGACGAGTTGTTGAATATTTGCGGTAGCCTGAATGATGGTGGGCGCTTGATCGGGATCGGTCGTGGCGAATTCATCGTCGCGCTGTGGTTCGATGAAGGCCCCGCAGCAATTGCTGCCCAGGGCGTCCTGCTGCGCCTGGCTGAGTTCCTCTCTGGGTACCCAGTCCGGGAAGCTGCTTCCGGTGCGTGGGGTGCTGCGTGAGCTGCCCTGTGCGCTGGTCCCCGGTGCGGGGCTGCTTCTGCCTGAGATCGTTACCGGTACCTGTACGGAAGGAACCGGCCCCCCTTCACATACCCAGCCGCCATTGCCGTCAGCACGACAGGTCCATTGCTCGGCCGGCTGGGCTTGTGCAGTTTGAACTTGACCCAATGCTGCAACCAGCCCCGATGCACTCAGCAACAAAGGAATACGGCAGCTTGAAAGATGTTTTCTGAACTGCATTGTTGCAGGTAATCCAATAGAATGGTGAACTTTCGTATCAACTGGCGGCCTGGGTTGATACGGACGTCGATGCCAGCTGCAGGCTATGCGCAGGCATGATAATTCATTGACGGGGTAATGCAAGAGTTGAGGGGTGCAGGTTAAGCAATGGTTGCAGTTCCGGATCAAAGAAAGCAGGCCTTGCAGCGTTGGGCGTGTGAAACCCTGGAGGAAGTCTGGGGAGTGGCAATGAATGATGCCAATTTGCAGGCAGTCTCCGGTGATGCCAGCTTTCGCCGTTATTTTCGTTTGCAGATACCCGCACAGGTTTTGCAGAAGGCGCAGTTAGCCGGGCTGTCAGCCAGCTATATTCTGGTGGATGCCGCACCAGAGCACGAAGATTGCCAGCGCTTTGTGCTGGTTGCGGATGTGTTGCGCCGGGCAGGCGTATACGCGCCGATAGTGCATGAGGTGGATTATCTGGCCGGGTTCATGTTGTTGCAGGATTTCGGCAATGCCCTGTATCTGCCCGCCCTGTTGCAGGCGCAGCGGGAACAGGACCCTGCCCGGGCCGATACGCTGTATGGACAGGCCATTGCAACACTGCTGCAATTGCAGGAACACACCGATGGCAGCCAGTTTGCCCCGTATGATCGCAAGCTGCTGCACACGGAGCTGATGCTGTTCGAGCACTGGTACTGTCGTCAACTGCTTGGGGTGGAATTGAGCGCTGCCGAGCAGACGCTGCTGGACCGGACCTTCGCTTGGCTGGAAGCGGCAGCCCTGTCCCAGCCGGTGGTTTGTGTCCACCGGGACTATCACTCGCGCAATCTGATGATTCGGGATGCGGATGAAGCCAGTGCGCCCGGGGTTATCGATTTTCAGGATGCAGTACACGGCCCCTATACCTACGATCTGGTTTCCCTGCTGCGTGACTGTTATATCGTCTGGCCGCAGCAGCAACTCAGCGCCTGGCAAATGAGCTACCTGCACGAGGCCAGACGCAGAGGTATTCTGGCAGCCAGTGTAAGTGACAAGCAGTTTCTGCGGGATTTTGATTTGATGGGGCTGCAGCGGCACATCAAGGTGATCGGCATCTTCTGTCGCTTATATCTGCGCGATGGCAAGCCAGGCTATCTGCAGGATATTCCCAGGGTGATCGATTATGTATTTGCAGTGGCTGCCTCTTACCCGGAGTTGCAGGAGTTTGTGCAGTGGTTGCGTGCCCTGCAGCCGCTGAGCAATGAACGCTTGCACCAGGTGCAGGATCAGCTGCATCGGGCCAGCCCGGAGCAGCGGGCATGAAGGCGATGATACTGGCTGCCGGCCTGGGCAAGCGCATGGGCGAATTGGGCCAGCAGCGGCCCAAACCCTTGCTGGAGGCAGGCGGCAAGGCCCTGATTGAATGGCAGATCGAAAAACTGGTAGCAGCCGGGGTGCGGGAACTGGTCATCAATCTGCACCATCTGGGTGAACAGATTGTGCAGCGGCTGGGTGATGGCAGCCGCTATGGGGCGCAGATTGTGTACTCACATGAACAGCAGCGCCTGGAGACGGCTGGCGGCATTCTCAAGGCCCTGCCCTTGTTGCAGGATGAGTGTTTTCTGGTGGTCAATGCCGATATCTGGACTGATTTTGACTTTGCCAGCCTGCCCGCTGTGGATGGCAACACCGTCCTGGCCCATCTGGTGCTGGTGCCCAACAGTGCGCAGCACCCCGGAGGAGACTTTTATTTGAGCACAACGGGCCGGGTCTATGCTGAGACGGCAAACGCAACCGGGGCGTCGAGCGGAACAGCTACAGCAGACAGACGCCTGACCTTCAGTGGCATCAGTGTCATGCATCGTCAGCTGTTTCAGGGCTTGAGCCTGAAACCACAACCCTTGTTGCCTCTGTTGCTGGCAGCCAGCGCAGCGCAGAAACTGCAGGGCCGTTTTTACGGCGGCCAATGGCAGGATATTGGCACGCCGGAGCGTCTGCAGCAGCTCGATACCAGCCTGCGCGGCTGATGCCGAGGCGTGGTCACGGCTGATAGCGGCAGCCCAGGAGAAATCTCTGCGCCAGCGCGGGAATCTCTGTAAAATGGCGGACATTTCACCGGCATGGCTGGCACCGATTTATGCCCCTGCCACCCAGAAACCAACGGATTGCAATCATGAAAGATTTTCTGATAGCCCCCTCGATACTCTCTGCTGATTTTGCCAGGTTGGGCGAGGAGGTTGATGCGGTACTCGCCGCTGGCGCCGACGTGATTCATTTTGATGTCATGGACAACCACTATGTGCCCAACCTGACCATAGGCCCCATGGTGTGCCAGGCCTTGCGCAAGCATGGCGTGCAAGCGCCGATCGATGTGCACCTGATGGTGTCGCCGGTCGATCAGTTGATCGTCGATTTTGCCAAGGCCGGTGCCAGCTTCATCACGTTTCATCCGGAAGCATCGAACCATGTGGATCGCTCCCTGCAATTGATCAGGGATCAGGGCTGTCGCGCCGGGCTGGTGTTCAACCCGGGCAGCAGCATCGACTGTTTGCAATACCTGATGGACAAGGTGGATATCATCCTGTTGATGTCGGTCAACCCCGGGTTTGGTGGTCAGAAATTCATTCCGTCCAGTCTCAAGAAACTGGCCCAGGTGCGCGCGCTGATCGATGCCAGTGGTCTGGATATCCGGCTGGAAATCGACGGGGGAGTCACCGTGGACAATATTGCCTCGATAGGCCAGGCTGGGGCGGATATGTTTGTTGCCGGTTCCGCCATTTTCAACAGCCCCGATTACGCTGCCACCATTGCGGCCATGCGCAGTCAGCTGCTTGCCGACAGGGTAATATGATGAGCTATGACAAGACACAGTTGCAGGCGTTTGCCAGCCAGGGCTTCAATCGTGTGCCCATGGTGCGCGAGGTGCTGGCCGACATGGAAACCCCTCTGAGCATCTATCTGAAACTTGGTCGTGGCAAGTACACTTATTTTTTTGAATCGGTGCAGGGTGGCGAAAAATGGGGGCGCTATTCCATCATTGGCCTGCCCTGTCGCACCGTGCTGCAGGTCAGGGCAGACCAGATCAGCGTTGCCACTGACGGCCAGCTTGTCGATACCATTACCAGTACCGATCCGTTTACCTTCATCGCCGGTTTCATGAACAATTATCACCTGGCACCCATGCCAGAGAGCGGGCCACGTTTCAGCGGCGGGTTGGTGGGGTATTTTTCCTACGATTCGGTCCGCTATGTGGAAACCGGGCTGGGTGCTGCGCCGGGCGAGGATCAGATAGGCACACCCGATATCCTGCTGATGGTATCCGAAGAAGTGGTGGTGTTTGATAACCTGAAGGGCACCCTCTCCCTGGTCTGCAATATTGATCCGCAGGCAGACAGGGCCTGGGAGCTGGCTCAGCAGAGGCTGGATCAACTGGAACAGCAATTGCGCAACCCGATACCCGAACTGAACGTGCCGGCCAGTGGTCAGGGCGTGGATAGCAGTGAGGCCGATTTCCACTCCGGTTTCGTGCAGGAGGATTTCAAGGCTGCCGTCGAGCGCATCAAGCAGTACATTGTGGCGGGTGATGTCATGCAGGTGGTGTTGTCGCAACGTCTGTCGGTACCTTTTGCAGGAGATCCGATCAATATCTATCGGGCGCTGCGCTATCTCAACCCGTCGCCTTATATGGTCTATTTCAATCTGGACGATCACTATGTGGTCAGTGCTTCCCCGGAAATCCTGGCGCGGGTGGAGGATGGCAAGATCACAGTGCGGCCTTTGGCGGGAACGCGCAAGCGTGGCAGCACGGAAGAGGAAGACCTGGCACTGGAGCAGGAACTACTGGCCGATGACAAGGAAATTGCCGAGCATCTGATGCTGATTGACTTGAGCAGAAATGATGCCGGTCGGGTTTCCAAAACCGGCTCGGTGACTGTTACCCGGCAGATGTTCGTGGAACGCTATTCCCATGTCATGCACATCGCCTCCATTGTCGAGAGTGAAATGCGCGATGACAAATCGGCATTGGATGTGCTGCAGGTTACCCTGCCGGTAGGTACCCTGAGCGGTGCGCCCAAGGTGCGGGCCATGGAAATCATTGATGAACTCGAGCCGGTCAAGCGTGGCATCTATGGTGGTGCCATGGGCTATATCGGCTGGAATGGCAATATGGATATGGCCATTGCCATTCGCACAGCGGTTATCAAGGAGAACAGGCTGTACGTGCAGGCAGGTGCGGGCGTGGTTGCTGATTCCGTGCCTCAGCTGGAATGGGAGGAAACCCTCAACAAGGCCAGGGCCATTTTTCGTGCGGTTGCCCTGGTGGAACAGGGCCTGGATCTTCAGGTCAAGGCTTGACCCGCAGGTTCCCGCAATTTCCTGAAAGCGGTCAGGGCCTGTGCCCGTGATTGTTGCAGATCGACAATCGGGTAAGGGTAATCCTGACCAGGCCTGATGCCGGCCTGATGCAGCACAGCTGCAGGTGCCTGCAGTGGTTTGTGCAGGTAGTTATCCGGCAAGGCGGCCAGTTCTGGCACAAAGCGCCTGATGTAACTTCCAGTGCTGTCGAATTTTTCACTTTGGGTCAGCGGATTGAAAATCCTGAAATAGGGCGCCGCATCCGCCCCGCAGCCAGCAACCCACTGCCAACTGGCGCTGTTGCTGGCCAGGTCCGCATCCACCAGGCAATCCCAGAACCAGCGGGCCCCCTGCTGCCAGGGCAGATGCAGGTTCTTCACCAGAAAAGAGGCCGCCACCATGCGCACCCGGTTATGCATATAGCCGGTTTGCCAGAGCTCACGCATGCCGGCATCGACCAGCGGGAAACCGGTTTGACCCTGTTGCCAGGCCTGCAGGTCGGGGCTGTGGTCGCGCCAGGGGAAATGGTTGAACTTGCGCTGGATGTTGACGCTGGGCAGGTCCGGTTTGTGGTAGAGCAGGTAATAGGAAAATTCGCGCCAGCCCAGCTCGGAAAGAAAGCAATCCAGGTCCTGCTCCAGGCCGCGAATGCTGCTTTCACCCAGGGCGGCATGCCAGACCTGGCGTGGTGAGATTTCGCCAAAGTGCAGGTAGGGCGATAAGCGCGAAACCCTGGCCTGGGCCGGGAAATTGCGGCCCAGGCGATAAGAGTCCAGACCGTTGCACAGGAACTCATTCAGGCTTGCTTGCGCAGCTTGTTCGCCGATTTGCCAGGTCTGGCGCATCTCCGTATCCCAGGGAATCGAGGGCAGCAGGCGCAGGGCGTCAATACCTGGGCTGCCTTGTAGTGCACTGCCAGGGAGAGCATTGGTATCAGCCGGCAGTGAGTAAAACGGCAGCTGTGCCGGTGCGACCAGGGGCTGACCGGGTGGGGGCGCCTGCAGGCAGCCCCGGCGATAATAGGCGGTAAAGACCTGGTAGGGAGTGCCATCCTGTTTGGCTATGTGCCATGGCTCCCATAACAATGATGCATTGCTGCTGTGACAAGCGACCCCTTGTTGTGTCAGACGCTCCTTGAGCAGGCGGTCACGCTGTATGCGCCAGGGTTCATAACAGCGATTCCAGTACACGGCTTTGGCTTTCAGTGTGGCCGCCAGTTCGGGCAAAAGTGTCAGCGCATCACCCTGCAGCACCAGCAACTGGTCATTCAGGCTGCGGTTCAGGGCCTGTAGTGAATGATGCAACCACCAACGGCTGGCCGCTCCAATCTGCCAGGGCCTGCTATTGATATCATCCAGGATATAGACGGGAATTATCCGGCCGCTATTGACTGCCGCATGCAAGGCCGGGTTATCCTGCAGGCGCAAGTCCTGGCGAAACCAGACGATACAGGGTTCTTCATTGCTGTGACTGATGAGCTGTCTCCCTTATGCCAGTACAAACATCGACCTTCGCGTGATTCTACGTTTTAATGCAGCTTGTGGTTCACCCTGGTCCGAAAGTAAAACAGTCAATTGAACAGGCACTGAAAAAAGAACAATAAGCTTCCTGAGGGTAACGGGCATTTTCAATTCAATCATCCAGCAGATAAACGAATTCTTCGGCTTTATCCAGCCAGTTTCTGATGCGGTCTGGAACTTCCCGCTGCAGTGGGGCTGGTATCGGCAACTGCCGGTGCTGGGCAATATGTCGCTGGCCGTGGTATTGCTGTTGGGGGTGGGTGTTTACTTCACCCTGCGTACCCGGGCGGTACAGCGCGAGAGTCTTGGCCAGGCCTTGCAGATCATGCGCCGGGGTCAGTCTTCCGCCATCGGCATCAGTGCCCTGGGGTCTTTCATGCTGGGCCTGGCCATGCGGGCAGGGCCGGGCAATATAGTCGGGGTAACCGGAGCCATCACGGTAGCGGGGCCGGGGGCCTTGTTCTGGATGTGGGTTGCCGCCTTGTTCGGCATGTCGACGGCATTCATCGAATCGGTGCTGGCCCAGTTGTTCAAGGAGCGCAAGCACAATGACTATGTTGGCGGGCTGCCATTTTATGGTCGTCGCATTCTGGGTGGTCATCGCAGTATCGGTATAGTTCTGTCCATCGCTTTCATCGTCTATGCCCTGTTCAATGTGCCGGCGCAAACCTTCAATGTGTTCACTGCATTGGGCATGATGGCCGATACGGTCACCGGCAGCAGTTCTGACCGCCAGTCGCCCTTGTATTTCGGTATCGCCCTGCTGCTGGTGACCTCCTGTGCCTGGTTGATACTGGGGGGCATACGGCGGGTGGTGGCCTATACCAATCTTATTGTTCCAGTGATGGCTGTGGTGTTCTGTGTGGTGTCGCTGCTGATCATCGCCTTCAACCTGTCAGTCTTCCCCGCGTTTTTTGCCAGCGTGGTCCGCGGGGCCTTTGCTCCAGATGCCGTTTTTGGCGGGATCATGGGGATTGCGCTGGCGGAGGGGGTCAGGCGGGGGTTGATGTCCAATGAAGCGGGTCAGGGCACCATCACCATGGCGGCAGCAGTGGCCGATAACGATCATCCCTGTGAGCAGGGTCTGGTGCAGGGTTTGGGGGTTTTTATCGATACCATTGTCATCTGTACGATGACGGGTTTCATCGTGGTGCTGGCCCAGCTCTGGTCAGGTGCTGCCACGCCGGAACAATGGCAGCTGGCCAGCGCTGCCAAACTGGCTGTTTATCTGGACTCCTTGCGCGTGCTCATTCCGGTGCAGTTGGCTGATCTGGTAGTGGTCATCATCAGCCTCTGCTATGCCCTGTTTGCCTTCACCACACTGCTGGGAATGATTTCCTTTGCCGAGATCTCCGCCAACTTCATCTCCCGCTCCGATCATTTCATTCTGTTCATTCGCTTGCTTGGATCCTTGTTTTTCGTGCCTTTTGGTGCCCTGACGGTGCTGGCCGGGCTGGAGCTGGGTAATCTCTGGGCGATCAGCGATCTGACCAATATCATCATGGTCTTCATCAATGTGCCGATTCTGTTGCTGGGCGCGCCGCTGGCCTTGAAGGCTCTGGCGCATTACCGGGCCAGCGGGGGAGGACGTTTTCTGTCAGTGGAGATCGGCCTGGAGACCGAACACTGGGTTGAGGCTGAGCAGACACATCTGGGGGTGCCTGTGGGACAGCACAGGCAGCCCTGATTGGGTGTTATTGCCGGGTATAGGTTGATTTCAGCAACAGGCCGCCATCGGGATTGCGCTGTTCGATTTCGATGCTGTTGCTGCTGGGGCCGAACAACCACTTGATGGTGAAGTACACCCGGTTGTTCACCGGCGGCAGGGAAACATAGCCACCGACCAGGTTGGTGGAGCTGGAAAGCCCGGCCCCGTCCCACATGCAGGCCGCCAGGCCACGCGATTCCAGGCGGTAGAAGGCATCGCCAAACTTGGCTTCGGGCTCGTCCATGGCGCTTATGGTGAGGGTGCAGTCATCCCCTCCATCGGAATGGTAGACCCCTTCTATCTGGGCCAGCGCTTCATGGGTGCTGAAACTGGCGGCTACAAAGAACATGGCCATGGTAAATCTACGCGTTCTGGTCATCGACAAACCTCCCTGGGGTTGCAAAATCTGCTTGTTGAAACCTGACCGATCAGGCCAGACAGTCATGGTAAGCTTGCACTCTTTAAAAGGTTTGATATAGATCAAACCCGAAGTTGAATACCTGAACGGGTTCATGCGTTTTTTCTGTGCTGGACAACATCCGCCTGCGGAGATATCTTGCCTCATGACCACAGCAATGTATCAGTTATGGCAGTTACCGCTGGATCGACAAGCCTATGTATGGCGGGCCCCGGAGCCCAGGGCCAACCTTCTGTTGCAGCACGGATACAGCGAATATGCCGAGCGGTTTGTACGGCTCTATAACGAGCTGATTCCGCAGCTTCTGGCGCATCATATCAACGTGTATGCCTTCGACATGCAAGGTCATGGCCGCTCACCCGGCGAGCGCGGCCTGGTCAATGTGGACAACGCTGTGCAGGATCATCTGGCCGCACGGCAGGCGCTGGCCAACGAAACCCTGCCTTTGTTTCTGTTTGGACACTCTCTGGGTGGTCTGGTCACTGCCAGCAGTGTCGCCCTGAATCAGAACGGGGTGGCAGGTGTCATTCTGACCAGTCCGGCCATCCCCCAGCACAATATCCTGTTGCGGCTGTTGGCCCGGGTGTTGGCGGCTCTGGCGCCAGGCAGCGCTGCGCCTCTGCATCCCGATGACCCTTCATTGCTGTCCAGACGCCCTGAAGTGATCGAGGATGCAAACAACGATGCGATGAAATACCAGGGCAAGTTGCGCAATCTGGTAGCCGCGACAGCCCTGAGCCGCAATCGGGCCAACCGCAAGCTCTACCCGGGCTGGAAAGTGCCTGTATTGATTCTGCATGGCACCGACGATCGCGTTACCGATCCAAGGGGCAGCCAGATCTTGTATGACACGATTGCCGCGGAGGATAAAACACTGCATTTGATCGAAGGTGGCTATCACGAGTTGCTCAACGATACTGAGCGTGACGACACCCTGAGGCTTATTCTCGACTGGCTTGATCAGCGTGTGCAACACAGATGAAGGTGGATATCGATGCGTAGATTATTGCTTGTTTCCGGTGCCGTGCTTGGCCTGACCTTGGTGTATGGGCTTTATCTGGTCAACGATGCAGGTGAATTCCGGACCCTGGTCAACCAGCATCCCGGGCAATGTCGTCAGATTCCTGGGCTGCCCGGCAGTGAAGATATCACCATTCACCCTGCTGGGCACTACGCCTATATTGCCAGCGATGACCGGCGTGCGATGATCAATGGGGATCCCAGACCCGGTGCCCTCTTTCGTTACGATCTGAGTACTGTGTCGGCTGCACCGATCAATCTGACCCCGGATGCAGACCTGCGTTTCAGACCGCATGGGCTCTCGCTGTACGTCGGCCCTGACGGACGTGAAACGCTGTTTGTGGTCAATCATCCCGGCGAGACTCTGTTCGGTGCGCACGATAACGCGGGGCAGGGCCCGCTGCATACCATCGAGGTGTTTGATGTAGTGGGCGATACACTGGTCCATCGGCAGACCCATGCGAATGAACTGATGCTCAGCCCCAACGATGTGGTCGGTGTTGATCACGACCGCTTCTACTTTACCAATGATCACGGTTCGCGCCCTGGGTTGCTGCGCCTGCTGGAAGATTATTTGCGTCTGCCCCTGGCCAATGTCGTGTATTTCGACGGCGAATCATTCCGCGAAGCAGACAGCCGGCTCAGTTTTGCCAATGGTATCAATCTCTCCAGTGATGGCACGCAGGTCTATGTCGCCGAAGCCAGTCATAATCGTATTCAGGTCTATCAGCGTGACCCGGTCAGTGGCGCTCTTGCACGCCAGCAACGCATTGCAGTGGGGTTTGGCGCCGACAATATCGAGATTGATCCTGTTACTGGCGATCTGTGGGTTGGCGGTCATCCCCGTCTGCTGACATTCCTGCGTCACGCAGCGGATGCCAGCGTGCTCTCGCCATCCCAGGTAGTCCGGATGCAGCCCGGCACTTCGGCTGATCAGCTCAGCACAGTATTCATGGATGCGGGTGAGCTGATTTCCGGTGCCAGCGTCGGTGCCTGGCGCAATGGACGCCTGCTGCTTGGCTCTGTCTTCGAAGACCACATCGTGGACTGTTCACCGTAAACAGAGCGGTTCATGCCTTCTTCGCACAGTGAGCAACGGCACTCATGAAGCAGACAGGGGGGGAATCGCGGCTGTAGACGGCAAATACGGGATACATGTTAGAATTGCGGGCCTTGATTAGGCCGTATTCACACTGCGGCCCGGGTTGACGGTCCGGGATCATCTGGTGCTCTGGATAATTCAAGGAGTTGCAATGTCTGGAATTCTGATGATCGACAACTATGAATAGCGTCCAAGGGGTGCCAGTGAGTTCCATGGAGTATACATAACCTCTTGATTATCAATGAATGATGTTCTTTCTATGTCTCCTGTAGACTAGACGAATCCACCGCAAATGTGTATAACCATGTGTGTAATGGGTCCAGAAAAGGACGTTATACACATGGCTCTCAACCTCCTCACAGTACGCAAGATCGAAACAGCGCAATCCAAGCCCAAGCCGTATTTGCTCAGAGACGGCGGCAGCTTGTTCCTGCGCGTCCAGCCCAATGGAAGCAAACTCTGGTGGTATCGGTATCGCCTTGGAAAGTCTGCACAGGTCTACTCGATCGGCGTCTTCCCGAAGGTGACTCTGGAGTCTGCCAGGAAGGAGCGAGATTGGGCGCGTAGCCAGGTCAGAGAAGGACGCGATCCGACCCTGGAGAAGCGGGTCAAGGTGGCGGCCCAGGTCGAACAGAATGACCACACATTTGAAGCAGTGGCTCGCCGCTGGATGGCGAGTAATACACACTGGAGCGACTACTACGCCGGACAAGTGCAAACTTACCTTGAAAAGGATGTGTTCCCCGCAATTGGCAAGTTGCCCATTGGCGCGATCAAGCCCTCTCACTTGCGGACCATAATCCACGGTGTAGTCGAGCGTGGTGCTCCCACGGTAGCGATCCTGATCAAGCAGTGGTCTGGCCAGATCTTCGGCTTTGCATCCGGGGAGGGACTTTGCGACAACGATCCGACCTCGTTGCTGAAGCGATCAGTGAAACGTCCGAGGGTTCGTCACAATCCGCCGCTGTCCTGGGCAGAGATATCCGGTTTCCTGAACCGATTGGACGAGGATGGTGGATACAGGACGACGGTACTGGCGCTCCGGCTCATGGCGCTGACCTTCGTGCGGACAGTCGAATTGCGCAAGGCCCAGTGGGTCGAGTTCGACCTGGACAGCGCAATGTGGACGATCCCTGCCGAACGCATGAAGATGCGTCAGCCGCACATTGTTCCGCTCTCAAAGCAAGCCTCAGCGGCCCTGAAAGAACTGCATATGTTGACAGGTGGTGGTCAGATGCTCTTTCCCAGCTATCGGAGACCTGGCCAAGTCATGTCGGCCACGACGCTCAACAGGGCTTTGGAGCGCATGGGGTATGGTGGGCGCTTTTCCGCGCATGGCTTTCGTTCAACGGCGACCACAGTGCTCGGTCTGTTGAGCTACCCTGAGAACCGGGTGGATCTGCAGCTGGCGCATTCGAAGAGGAAGAAGAATTCCTCGCGGGCGCCATACGATCACGCCAAGTACATCTCGTCGCGACGGATGATCATGCAGGACTGGGCGGACGTTCTTGATGCGTTGGCTCGTGGTGACTCGATGGATAAGGTCATGCAGAATTTCGGACCATTGTCGAAGCGGCGTACGGCGTTGTTGAGGGTCACTGAGCGAGAGTGATGGGTGAGTTGGTTGTTAGGGTCAGTGTTGACCGGAGTGGTTGCCACCCCGTGTTAGGCTACATGAAGCTCGGCAGCGCACTATGCAGCCTGGCTGGCTCAGTAGAAATTGGGGACTTTTGGTAGACGAAAACAACGGCCAAGCTTATCCAGAGGCGAGGGTGTCGAATGAATTATTTGTATTACTAGGGAGAAGCATGGCCTCGACGATTGCCTGGATTGACCACGACTCAACAGCGAGGGAACGCACACTTCGCATCCTTTCCCTTTTCCAGGAAAAGGAAAGTCGTGACGAACTCGGACTCGGTTCTGTGCGGGACAGCTTCGCCGACCAGTTATTCCCAGGCACAAGCACGATCCAGACGCGCCTCCGCTACATGCTTTTCGTGCCATGGATTTATCATTCCCTGGAAGAAAAGAGATTGCCCGCGGAGAGCTTTGCCATCCAGGCAGACTTGCTTGAGAGAGACCTGGTTCAGCCGTTGATGGACTCCGATGATCTGGCAGGGGTATTCGGAAAAACCGCAGGGAAAAGTCTCAAACGTTTGCCTAGCTCGGTCTACTGGGCCGGGCTCGGCGTCTGGGGAATACGCCTTACGCCCTTCTCGCAGGATGAGTATCACAGGCGCATCAATGAAGCCTATCGTCGTCGGCATAACCTGAAAGCGTTAGAAAAAGACGCCAAGGCGAGAGGAGACGATGTCAACCTTGAGCAGCGAATGGCTACGTTCAGTTGGCATCCTCGATTGCCGGCACCGCCGGAAGAATTTCCATCAAAGGCCGATTTCGCTTTATCCCGGGAAGAAGCTGAATTTGTCCGGGATCGTATCCAGGTTGCTTGCCCCAACAGCCTGCTCTCTTTCCTGGTGTTGCACTGCGAGCCTGCCGACACCCATGCCCCGTGGGCACATCCGGATTACGCTAGCTTTTCTGATCAGCACAAAGAGCTGCTGACTCATGCCCGGCTCTTCTCGGAAGTGATGCATGGGGCGGCACTCTCGTATAACGTCCAGCTCGCCAGACTTCGAAACCATGACGAGCTTGTTGCAGAGCATCAGGCAAGTTTCGATGAATGGACGACAAATTTTCCCCTGGAAGAGATTCGTGCGTGGTCGGTTAGCCGCCTCTGGGAGTTGAGCATCGATCACGGCCACAGCGTCACACCTCAAACGAGATCGTTTGTTCAGCAGTGGATCGACCATACCCGGAAATCCCCCAAACACCTCCTTTCAAATACTGAGGCCCTGAACCTGATCAAAAGAAGGGAAATGAAACTCAAAGGCACACGCTCCCGGTTCAGAAACCAGAGAGTGCTCGAGCAGTGGGGCGGGTACTCCGGGGTCGGTAGACTCGTCTACCGCTGGCCGAATGTGCAGGTGCTTTTGAACGATTTGTACCAGGGCATGAATCGGGAGCAGGTATGCTGAATCCAAACTCCCGAAGCCTTTATACCTCGGCATTGACCCCACCGCCGGGAATGATTTTCGACGAGGCCGTTGCAACGACCTTTTCAATGGATCCTGCGTTACTGCTTGAGGCTCCTGTCTATCTCGCGCTAATGGCGGCGGACGGTCAGACAGATCCTGATCCGCTGGCTGTGCTTGAGGCCATCCGCAGGTACTCGAAGCGAATAACGGTCTATGTGCAACGAGGACGGATTCAAGTCCCTCAGATAGCCAAGCCAAACCCTCTGTTTGGTTTTTTGGAAGACATGGTGGTTGAGGTGACGGCCCCCGGCGGAGGTGTCTTTCACCCAAAAGTCTGGGCAATCCGTTTCGTCAGTCCGGATCAAAGTAGCGCAATGTATCGCCTGGTAGTGCTCACCAGGAATATGACCACCGATCAATCCTGGGATCTGTCGCTTCAGCTCGAAGGGTCGATTGCGGGCCGAAAGTCCAAATTAAATAAACCGCTGGCGCATTTTTTCAAGATGCTGCCAGGTCTCGCGACTGGATCAGTGGAAGCAGGGCGAGTGGAGCAAACGCTCCGATTCGCAGAGGCACTACAACGAGTTCAATGGGAACTCCCTGACGGCTTTGATGAACTGGCTTTCTATCTTCCGGGAACGAAGGGGTTTGATTGGGAGCCTCCCGAGGCGAATCGGATGGCTGTCATTTCGCCATTTTGCTCTGACCAGGTTCTACGAACATTAGCGAAGAAATCCAAAGGCGCTGATGCGCTCATCTCACGTCCAGAGTCATTATCCGGCTTGAAGAAGGAGACGCTTGCACTCTTCACGCACTGCCTTCATCTGGATGAAGCGGCGGAAACCGAGGATGGAGAGGAAGAAGATATCGCTGAGCATCCACTTTCGACCGGTCTTCATGCGAAGGTTTATCTGTTCGAGACACGTTACTACTCGGACTACACCCACGTGATTATGGGTTCCGCGAATGCGACCAACGCAGCGCTTAACGCCGCGAAGAATATCGAGATTCTGGTTGGGCTGGTTGGCAAGAAAAACAAAGTCGGGGGCATCGACGAGCTTCTTGGCGCTGACGGCCTGGGTGAATATCTTGTCGATTTCGACACAACCAAGGAAACGGTGATCGATGCGGTACGCAAGGATGCGGAAGAATGTGTTGAGCGGGCGCGATCCAGGCTGTCTGAAGTGGCGCTGTCCATAGAGTGTAGCCCCGGAGTTAAAGAGGGTTTGTGGGCTCTGGTGCTGACCGGAAAAATTCCATCCCTTGATGGGATCGTCAGTGCGTCTGCATGGCAGATAACCGTCACCCGAGATTTCTCGGTGAACATCGTGGACAACGATGCCCATGATCGAATCATGCTTGGGGAGTTTTCCTCCTCTTCCGTGACAGGTCTCATTGCCTTTGAGCTTAAAACCAATCATCCGGATGTGACGGCCAGGTTTGTGCTGAATCTTCCCGTTACGGGCGTTCCAGAGGAACGGGACTCCGCCATCTTGCAAACCGTGATCAGCAATCAGGACGGGTTCATTCGCTACCTGCTGCTCTTGCTGGGCGATGATACGGCATCCGGACTTGATCCTGGCAGTGGCTCCGGGTGGGCAAAATGGCTGGCCCGGTTGGCCGCAGGTGAGGACATTCCGCTGCTGGAAGAGCTGACTCGCACGTATAGCCGCCACCCACAGAGGCTGTCAGAAATCTCGGGGTTGGTTCGTGATCTGTCCCAGGGAAGCCAGAATGGCATTATCCCTGAGGACTTTTTAAGTCTCTGGACGGTTTTTGAATCGGCTATCGGTGCGCGCGATGTCTAGCAATCGCTTTTTATCAACGTCTGCATTGGCCGGGTTGAAAGACTTCCAGAGAAAGACCGTGGAGTACGTCTTCAAGCGGCTCTATGGTGATGACTCGACTTCCCGTTTCCTGATCGCCGATGAAGTGGGTCTTGGAAAAACGCTTGTTGCTCGAGGCATCATCGCCAAGACCTTGGAGCATCTTCAAGATGAAGTGGATCGGGTCGATGTGATCTATATCTGCTCCAATGCTGCCATCGCGACCCAGAATGTCAATCGGCTCAACGTTAGTGACAGCGAAGGTTTTTCAATCGCCACGCGGCTGACTTACCTGCCCAGACAGGTGCGGTCCCTGCGAAAGAACAAGGTGAACTTCATCAGCCTGACCCCTGGCACCGCATTCGACCATGCCCGCAGCCGAGGGGGGCATGCCGACGAACGGGCCATACTCTATCGGATGCTGTTTGACTTGCCCTTAGCGCAAAATGAACGACGGAGACGGTTGCGCGTCGGCCTGCTGAATATACTTCAGGCGACAGCAGGTAAGAAAAACTGGCGAGCCAAAGCCAAAAACCTTCCCGCAGTGGATCTGGATTCGGATCTCTCCAAGGCGTTCCGGCGGGCAGTCCTTGAAGATACCGAACTCTATGCAGACCTGAAGGAGGGCTGCGAACGCTTTGCCCGTTATCGCGACTACAGCAGAATCCCCTGGGAGGATTCCGAGCTGCGCTACAACCTGATCGGAAAGCTCAGAAGCAAACTGGCTTCCGTGTGCCTTTCCGCGCTTGAGCCTGATCTGGTCATACTCGACGAGTTCCAACGATTCAAGCACTTGCTGGACGGCGATGACGAGGCCTCCATGTTGGCGACTGCACTCTTTGAACATCCCGACGTTCGCGTTCTTCTGCTTTCCGCCACGCCCTACAAGATGTTTACCCTCGACCAGGAGACTGAGGAGGACGATCACTATCCCGATTTCATCCGGACGCTGAATTTTCTGTTCAATGACTCCGGCAAAGTCGATGCGGTCAAAGGTCTCTTGTCAGACCATCGAACGACGCTTCACGCCTGCGCCAATGGCGCGGTATGCCTTCCGGGGAAAAAGACCGAACTTGAACAGGCGCTCCTGAAGGTAATGTGTCGAACGGAGCGGGTCGCCACGACCCGCGACCACAACTCGATGCTGAGCGAAATTGAACGGGCGGCGCCTCTCAAACCGGCGGACCTGCAGCATGCGGCAACGGTTGACGCGGTGGCAGTCTGTGTCAAGGCCGGGGAGCCCATCGAATACTGGAAGTCAGCGCCGTATCTGATCAACTTTTTAAAACACTATGAGCTGAGGCATAAATTGGATGCCCAGTTGAATGCGCCCTCGGATGCGCTTCGAAAGGCTCTTTTATCGGCAAATGGACAGTTGTTGACGAAGGATAAATTTGAAGGTTATCAGACACTCGACCCGGCGAATCCGAGGATGCGCTTACTTTTCGAAGACACGATTGATAAGGGGATGTGGCAGCTCTTGTGGATGCCACCGTCCATGCCCTATGTCGAACCAGGTGGCGCATACCGTGACAAGGATAGCTTGACCAAAGCGCTTGTTTTTTCCTCATGGAGCGCCGTTCCAGACGCTGTGGCATCAATCTGCTCGTACGAAGCCGAACGGCATATGATTGCCGGAACGCCGGTTTCACACAGTGAACTGTATGACAAGATCAAGCCACTGCTGCGGTTTGCGGTAGCTTCGAGCGATAATCGCCTGACTGGTATGCCGGTCATTGCCTGGTTGCTGCCGTCGCCAACCCTGGCTACCAGGATTGACCCGTTTGAGATTGCGCTTCGTCATGGACGTGGACCTGTGAGCGTTCAAGAGTTGAAGGACGAGGTCAAGGCTGTTTGTCGCGGTTTGATCGAAACCCTGCCTGATGCCGGGGAAGGGACCCGGGCCGATGAGCGATGGTATTGGGCAGCGCCCATTCTTATCGATTCCCATAACGGCCTGTTGGACTGGTGTAAAAGCGAGCTGGGATGGAGGTCCGCTACGCCAGACCACGAATCGGGCACCCGATTCAAAGATCACCTCGACCTGCTGGTCAGCATGGCAGCGGGCAATGTCCCGCTCGGCCCCCGGCCGGATGATCTTGTCGATGTACTTTGCGACCTTGCATTGGCCAGCCCCGGCATATGTGCATTGCGGGCGCTTCGTCGTGTCGGTACCGAGCTCGATGCGTCCGATCCAAAGCTGCTGTCAGCCGCCGCCAGAATCGCGTCCGGCTTCCGTTCACTCTTCAATATGCCGGAAACGATTGCCATGCTGCGGGGTTCTGGCGAGGACACCTATTGGCGGTTGACGCTTCAGTACGGTATCGATGGCAATCTCCAGGCTGTGCTCGATGAGTACGTGCATGTCCTTCTCGAGTCGTTGGGTTTACAGGAGCATTCGCCGGAAGAACAAGTAGCTGGAATTGCTGAATGCATTCAATCAGTGCTGTCACTGCGCACTGCTCAGATTCGAATTGACGAGATAAAGGTCGCAGCGGATGGGTTTGTGGTTGACGATTTCAATACCCGCTGCCGGTTTGCGCTCCGGTTTGGGGATATTCGCGATGACAATAACCAGGCTCTTGTTCGCGCCGATTCGGTTCGGGACGCGTTTAACTCTCCATTTCGTCCCTTTGTCCTCGCTTCGACTTCAATAGGCCAGGAAGGGTTGGATTTTCACACATGGTGCCATGCGGTAGTGCATTGGAATTTGCCCTCTAATCCTGTTGATCTGGAACAACGCGAAGGCCGGGTTCATCGCTACAAGGGCCATGCAGTCAGAAAGAATGTTGCGGAACGCTATGGGTTGAACGCGCTCTCTGGATCTCACGAGGGAGGTGATCCTTGGCAGACACTCTTCCAGATCGCGTCCCAGGGTAAAACCAAGGGGTATTCTGATCTTGTTCCGTACTGGGTTTTCGAAGAAGGTTCTGCTCGTGTAGAACGCCGCATCCCGCTGCTCCCGTACAGCAAGGAGATCGGAAAACTCAAGCGATTGAAACAGGGGTTGGCGCTTTATCGAATGGTGTTCGGTCAACCGCGCCAGGAAGATCTGCTGTTCAGCCTGAGTCAAAATGGCAGTCATGGGATAGCGGATTTTTCGAACTGGTTGATTTCACTTCAACCCCCGGTGGATACGTTGTCCAACGACAATACACAAGATCCTACGTGCCATCCGCACAGGGACTGACTAAGAGTTATCTATTAGCTTTGATCCTGCACTTAATGTATATGCCTATTTTTTCCTCCAAGGAAGAATCCCGGTCAGTTCAGGTAGTAGCTCAGCATCGTAATCCTCGTCTTCACCAGATCGCTCATCATCTTTGCTGATTTTCCCCAAGGTCAGCAGTGATGCAGTTTGGCCCCACTTCGGCAGAGAAAAGCTTTCTTCCTCGCAGAAAAGTTTTCCAGCCACATCACTGGAAGACCACACGACCCCGTTATAACTTGCCTGAGCGAGAAGCTGGCCTGATGAAAGCAGGGAATGCACGCCGGATTGCCTGGGAAGGGGGAGGCCAATTGATATCCAGTACTGTAAATCTTGAAGGAGTTTCGATCTCGTCACATAGACGACTTGGCCATTCTCAGACAGCACATAGGCATGAAGGCCTGGTGATTGATCCGCAAAGCGTGAGGCGACACAGAGCCTGGATGCTTGAAACTCCTCAGATAAGAAATCAACGGTCTCGATGCAGAAAGTCTCGTCTTCGATGTAGGGCTGGAGTAATGACCATGGCAACAAGCATTCTGCAGCGAAAATATCGCATGCAATCTCTTCGGCTGGGCGTTTCACATACGAACCTAGAGTGGGAGGCGAAGAGGGCTGATCATGCAACGAAGGCAGTTTTAAGTAGTCATGGGCTATTTCATGGAAGATGGTAAAGCGTTGCCGTTTCGGTTCATGATTCTTGTTAACGACAATGCGCTTTTTGCCTTTGATGACTGCGCTAAAACCAGACTCGTCATCAGGCAAATCTCTGTATGAAATCTCAAAGCCCAGCGATTGGGCGACAATTTCCGCATCGACAGGAAGCGCAGTGATCTTCCTGGAGCGGATAAGTTCTCTTGCTTTCAATTGAGCCGTTAACTTTTCCATGTCGGGGTTTTTCTCCTCAATCAAACTCATCGATAAACTTGATGAAACGAAGCCAGTCCTCTTTCGTAGTGGGGCGTTTGCCGCGGTTGCTCATGGTGGCTACCGACTGAAATGTATCCCAGGCAATATCGTGACGCTCTTCCATGAGTTCACAAAGCTCATCAGGGATTTCAACATTGGCCAAAAGTGAAAAAATTTTCCCTTCTCGCTCGTTGAGGGAGAGAGCCTTGTTGAGTTTTGTGATTATGTCCGGGGATGGGTTTGTATTCTCACCTTTTTCAAGCCTCCAGATATAGGCATGGTCAATGCCGGAGTCGTCCTCCAACTCTCGGAATGAGCGTTCCTTGGTCTCGCGTGCCCGTTTAAGGTATCCCCCGAAATTCATTACTACCCCTCGGTTAAAAATAATGGATGCAAGCTCCGATCAGTGTAGTGTAAAGTGTTGTCTGAGTAAACAACAAGGTCAATCTCGCGTTCTGAAAGGTGATTGGCCTTTTTGCAACCCAAGGTGTTGTTTGGCTGCACAACAGCTCGATTTCCTTGGGTTTTTTGCTCAAAAAGTGTTGTTTGATCAAGCGACAGGAGATCTGACATGTCGAAAAAGAGTGGATTTACCCCTGGTACCCCAGCTCCGCGGTCGGGCCAATACCAGATCATCGGACCGCGAGGTGGTAAAGGGCCTGAACGGACGGTAACGCGGGGGGAGCCATTACCCCCGACTCCCGCCAAGGGTTCGAAGTACAACCTGGTGGATCCGACCAAGCATTAAGCGGTTCAAGTCTGGCTTTACCCCCGGCGCAGGCCGGGGGAGATTTTGGACAATTATCGCATATATGGGGTTGAACTCTCCGATTATGCCCATATCTTGTGATTGCTTTTAGCTGCCATTGCCAGACGTCCTGGAGAATTAGGGCGAAGAATCGACCCCAAAAGCGATGGACGGCGCATCGAGGCAGTACGTGAGAGGTTGCAAGTGCTGCCCCCTTCAGGGCACTACGTGAAACGGGATACCAATGCGGGCCGCCTCATGGACGTGAAAGCCAACAAGGCACCTTCAAGGGTGCGGAAAAAAGAACAATGAGGTAAGAAGCCATGTCCCGAACCCATGTAGACCATAAGGATATCGCTAAGTTTGCAGAAGACAGGGTGGACCTGCCTGCCGACAAGGCAAAAGAATACCGCGAACAAGTTGGCAGGCTCAGGGACAAGCTGGAGGCCTACCTCAAGGAACATCCCGACTTTTCCATCCGGAAAATGATCCTGTCGGGTAGTCTGGCCAAAGGCACTGCCCTACGTTCATTGAACGACATCGATGTCGCCTGTTACGTCAGCGGTGCCGATACCCCACAGAATGTCGCCAAGTTGTTGGAATACATTGCCGAGAAGCTCAGGAAAGCCTTCCCGAACTTTTCACCTGACCAAGTGAAACCGCAAACCTACAGCATCACGGTTTCTTTCAAGGGATCGGGGCTTGATGTGGATATCGTGCCCATCCTCTATAACGGCGACCCCAAATGGTATGGAAACCTTGTCAGTCAGGATGACGGATCTTTTCTGAAAACCAGCATCCCGCTGCATCTGGAATTCATACGCACACGAAAGAAAGCCCATGACAAGAATCTCGCCCAGGTCATCCGCTTGGTGAAATTCTGGGCTCGAAAACAAAAGAATGAGAACGAAAATTTCCGGTTCAAGTCCTTCATGATCGAGCTGATTTTTGCTCATCTGGCTGATCAGGGGTACAGTTTTTCGGATTATCCAGATGCTCTGCAACATTTCTTCACATACCTTGCCAGAACCAGCCTGACAGAAAAAATAATCTTCGAAGATTATTACCCGAAAACCAAGGTAGGTATTTTCCCCCACCCGGTGCAGCTCATTGACCCGGTGAATGAAGTTAACAACGTTTCCTCGCTGTACACCAAGTCTAACGTAGACGCTATTGTGCAGGCTTCTCTGGACGCGGGCGATGCCATTGATTCGGCTTTGAATGCAACAACGAAAGAAAAAACGGTGTATTACTGGCAAAAGGTCTTCGGACCAGTTTTTCAAGTGTGAGGGCAGGTATGAGTTTTAGCACAACCATTACAGAAACGAAGGCGTTTACACTAACTCATGCCAAATACCTGGCCTCGAAAGTTGTGACTGACCTCAAGCGCATTCAGCGCTTTTATGGCTCTCCGAGTGATGCCTGGATATCCTATTACGATCAGGAGATAACGGCGCTTTTGCATGCAGGCTATTTGAAAAGTGTGACCTATGGATTTCAGCGGGGAGATGATTTTATCGAGCCCTCTCTCATCTATACCTCACAAGCATTGATGAATAGTGGCGCGGACGATGATCCTGGCCGGATTTTGCCTGGAAAAGACATCAGCAATGCTTCATTTGCAAGCTATCTGACGTACAGCGATGAATGGCACCGCTTGACCAGTGCGCAACAAGCCGAGTTTGAAAAGAATCTATATATCAAACGTTCTGGCGCACCTGCGCCGGGATATCGCGGTTATCTGGAAAGTGATTTGAATTATTCGTCTGGCGGCCGCGCCCTGGCAAGATCACAAGTGAGGAGCTCCTGATGAGCGGCAAGCCCCCGATTGATGAGCTATTTGAAAAACGTATCACTTATCCGGATTTTGAACCCAAAGAAAGGCTTGCTGCGCTGGTGGGGCTGGATGACCAGATCGAAAGGTTGCAGAAAATATTGGGATTACTGATCAACCCCGCAGGCTTGAAGGCCTGGGGGAAAAAATACCATCCGGAGGCAAATCAGCTTTTGGATACCGTTCTGCGCCGACCTCCGCTGGTTGTATTAGCGGGTGATGTTGGCTCGGGCAAATCTGCGTTGGCCGAATCGATTGGGGATGCTGTAGCGAGACAGGAGAATATAGAAATCACTTTGTTTCCTATGAGCCTTTCAACCAGGGGGCAGGGCAGAGTGGGGGAAATGACGCAGCTTGTTTCCGCCGCTTTTGACTACACAATCGAAGCGGCACAAAAACTCGTGAGTAAGGATGGTTCCACTCGGGGAGGGGTCGTTTTGCTAATTGATGAGGCAGATGCGTTGGCCCAATCCCGGGAAGCAGATCAAATGCACCACGAGGACAGGGCTGGCGTTAATGCGTTCATTCGCGGAATTGACCGTATCGCTACTCAGAAATTGCCTGCCGCTATCATCATGTGCACCAATAGGGTAGGTGCACTAGACCCGGCTATCAAGCGAAGGGCGGCAGACATTTTGACCTTTGTGCGGCCTTCAGACGAGCAACGAGGGAATATCTTGAGTCGGAGCTTGCTGCCATTGGGATTAACGCAACAAGACATTTCCAAATTGGTCAGCCTGACTGGTCCGAATGCTGAAAGAGAATATGGTTTTACCTTTTCAGACATAACGCAGAGATTATTGCCTTCCATCGTCCTCGATGCCTACCCGGAACAGGCCATCACAGCAGATCAGGCAGTGAGAGCAGCAGCGAAAATTGTGCCGACGGCGCCTTTCATTGAAGGACGAAAATCATGACTTGGTCATTGCCTAAACTGTTTGAAGCGCTCCATAACGATATTCAGAGCCAGCTTCAGAACGTCAGTGTCTCTTTGCATCATCCAGGCACTAAGGGGGATGGCACCGAAATCGCATGGCTTGAGTTATTGCAAAAATATCTTCCTCAACGATACCAAGCGGACAAGGCCCATGTCGTCGATAGTCTGGGTAATTTCAGCCAACAGATCGATGTGGTGATATTCGACCGCCAATATTCGCCCTTTATTTTTAACTACAATGGTCAGCGGATTATACCGGTCGAAAGCGTGTATGCTGTTTTTGAGGTAAAGCAAACTGCCAACGCAGACCATATTGAGTACGCAAAAAAGAAGATTGCCAGTGTCAGAGCGTTGCATCGGACGAGTTTGCCGATTCCGCATGCTGGTGGTCAGTATCCACCTAAGCCTTTGATTCCCATCGTGGGCGGATTGCTCACCTTGGGAAGTGACTGGAAACCAGCTTTAGGGGATAGCCTCTTGAAGGCTCTTGAAGAACCCTCTGACGACCGTAAGCTGAATATTGGCTGCATAGCCGCGCATGGCTATTTCCACCACGATAAGAAAACAAACCAGTTTGAAATTCTGGAGGGGTCAAAAGCAGCTACGGCCTTCTTGCTCAAATTGATTTCAGAGCTGCAATTCAGCGGTACGGTGCCCATGATCGATTTAATGGCTTACGCCAA
>JAVVEG010000020.1:0-23904 GCA_032251455.1 Pseudomonadales bacterium
AAGGGCTGTGTATTTAAGGCATGGCATCACAGGCCCAGTATCTTGCGGTTGAGTGCGGCATCGGTTTGTTGTCCGGCAAAATCATCGAAGGCCTTGTCGGTGACGGTGATAAGATGCTTGCGGATAAAGGGCGCTCCTTCGGCGGCACCCTGCTCGGGGTGCTTGATACAGCACTCCCATTCCAGAACGGCCCAGCCATCATAGCCATACTGGCTGAGCTTGCTGAAGATGCCGGAAAAATCCACCTGCCCGTCGCCGAGTGAGCGGAACCGCCCGGGACGGTCTATCCAGTCCTGGTAACCGCCGTAGATGCCACTTCTGCCGGTGGGGTTGAACTCGGCATCCTTGACATGGAACATGCCGATGCGTTCGTGGTAGATGTCGATGAACTGCAGGTAGTCCAGTTGCTGCAACACAAAATGGCTGGGGTCGAAAAGAATGCGGGCGCGGGGATGATTGCCGCTGGCTGCCAGAAAGCGTTCATAGCTGACCCCGTCGTGCAGGTCTTCACCAGGATGGATTTCGTAGCAGAGATCGACACCCTGCTCATCGAAGGCATCCAGAATGGGCTGCCAGCGCCGGGCCAGTTCAGCGAAACCCTGGGTCACCAGACCCGCCGGGCGTTGTGGCCAGGGGTAAACGGTATGCCACATCAAGGCGCCGGAAAAGCTGGCGTGCGCAGTCAGGCCCAGGTGCTGGCTGGCCTTGGCCGCCATGTGCAGTTGTTGCTCGGCCCACTGGGTGCGCGCCGCTGGCTTGCCGCGCAGAGGTTCCGGCGCAAAACCGTCAAACATCTGGTCATAGGCTGGATGTACGGCAATCAGCTGACCCTGCAGATGGGTGCTCAGTTCGGTGATGCTCAAGCCATATTCGGCAATTCTACCCTGGTATTCCTCGGCATGGGTGCGGCTTTCAGCCAGCAGCTCCAGATTGATCAGGCGGGTATCCCAGGTCGGGATCTGTATGCCGGTGTAGCCCAGTGCGGCAGCCCACTGGCAGATACTGTCAATCGAGTTGAACGGGGCTTTGTCATCGGCAAACTGGGCCAGGAAGATGCCGGGGCCTTTGATGGTTTTCATGTTGCTCATAAGGTGACAGGTGTCCATTTTTCGGTGGAGTGGGATGAGGCGATCATGGCTTCGATGAAAGCCATGCCGCGCAGGCCTTCCTGTATTGAGGGGAAATCATGACCGGCATCGGCGGTATCGGCATCAAGCCTTGCGTCGGGGTTTTGCAGGGCGCGGGCGAAGCTGCGGTAGATATTGGCAAAGGCTTCGATGAAACCCTCCGGGTGTCCGGGTGGCAGCCGGCAGTTGGTGGCTGCCGCCGTAGACAGATAGGCATTGCCACTGCGATGGATCTGTACCGCTTGATCGTGCATTTTCAGCAGCAGCGAGCCGGGGTCTGAGTGTGACCATTCCAGCCCGCCCAGTTCGCCATAAATCCGCAGTTTGAGCGTGTTCTCTTCACCGGCGGCTATCTGCGTGGCTAGCAGCAGGCCGCTGGCACCCTGATCAAAACGCAGCAGGGCGGTGGCGTCATCATCTATCCGGCGCCCGGCGACGACGCTGTTCAGTTCGGCGCACAGCGACTGAATCTGCTGGCCGCTGACGTATTCAGCCAGGTGTGCGGCATGGGTACCGATATCCCCGATGGCTCCGGCACCGGCCCGTGTCGGGTCTGTGCGCCAGCTGGCCTGTTTCTGGCCATCCTGTTCCAGCGCTGTGCTGAGCCAGCCTTGCGGGTATTCCACCAGAATCTTGCGCAGTTGCCCCAGTCTCCCGGTTCTGACCCATTGCCTGGCTTCCTTGACCATGGGGTAACCGGCATAGGTGTGGGTAAGGGCGAGTTGGCAACCGGATGTGCGGGCCGCATTTTCTATCTGCCTGGCCTCGGTCAGCGACAGCGCCATCGGCTTGTCCAGAATGACGTGAAAACCCTGTGCCATGGCTGCGATGGTGGCCGGGGCATGCAGGTGATTGGGGGTGACGATGGCGACGGCCTGCATGCGCTGTTCTGCCGGCAGTGCCGCCTCACGGGCAAACATCTCGGTAAAGCTTGCATAGCTGCGTGATGGCGCAAGACCCAGCTCTGCACCACTGCTGCGGCTGCGCTCGGCATCGCTGCTGAAAGCGCCGCAGACCAGTTCATAGAGCCCATCCAGGGCCGCCGCCTGCCGGTGCACGGCGCCGATGAAGGAACCGCTGCCGCCGCCAATCATGCCCAATCGTATTCTGTTCATATTGCTTGTGCAGAGGTTCCCTAAAGCGAATTATTGCTTTAGTCTAAAGCCATAACAGCATGCAAAACAACAATAACCGACAAGGCCGGATCATGATCACACAGCAATACCTGATTGCCCGTCTCAGCCTGATGATGTTTTTACAGTTTTTTGTCTGGGGCGCATTTTTTGTCACCCTGGGCAGCTATCTGTTGCAAGTGTTCCAGAACGAATCCGGCATCAACAGTCTCATTGGGCAGGCCTATGCCACGCATAACTGGGCGGCTTTGCTGGCGCCCTTGTTTGTTGGCCTGCTGGCCGACCGGGTCTTCAATGCAGAGCGCTTGAACGCCGTGTGTCAACTGGCCGGTGGGGCGTTGCTCTGGTATGCAGCCTCCGTCACTGAGCCAGGTGTCTTCATCGGGGTGATGTTTGTCTATTTCATGTTGTACATGCCCACCCTGGCGCTGGCCAATACCATTGCCTTTTCCCATATCGAGGATGCGGACCGACAGTTTCCGGCGATTCGGGTCTGGGGCACCATTGGCTGGATTGTCGCCGGGTTCGTGGTCGCCCAGACGATACTGGGCTGGGTGAACATTCCCTTGCTGCAGGCCCTGACCGGGGTCGAGAATGCCCAGGCCAGCAATATTCCCCTGAAAATGGCTGCTCTCCTGTCGATATTCTATGGCTTCTACAGCCTGACCCTGCCGGCAACCCCGCCGCAGGCAAAGGGCGAGGCTTTCAGCATCAGCAAGGCGCTGGGCCTGGATGCACTGGAGCTGCTGAAAGAGCGCAACTTCCTGATTTTTGCCCTGAGCAGTTTCCTGATCAGCATCCCGCTGGCGTTTTACTATGCCCGTACCAATGATTTTGTTGCGGCCATGGCGTTCGGTGAACAGTCGGCCTCCTTCATGGCCATCGGCCAGATGAGCGAGGTGCTGTTCATGTTGCTGGTGCCATTCTTTCTGCTGCGCTTTGGGGTCAAATGGATGCTGATTGTGGCCATGGCGGCCTGGGGTTTGCGCTATCTGGTCTTTGCCAGTTTTCCGGAATCAGCTGCTTTGCTGATTTTCGGTATAGCCCTGCATGGGGTCTGTTATGACTTCTTTTTCGTCACCGGCCAGCTCTACGTGGATCGCAAGGCCCCGGTGTCCATCCGCGCCAGCGCCCAGGGCTTGTTTGCGCTGCTGACCTATGGCGCCGGGATGCTGGTGGGCAATTACATACTGGGCTGGTGGGGCGACAATATCGCCCTGGACGGTTCTTCCCTGGCGGGTTGGCGCAGTGGTGCCTTTGGTTTCTGGATTCTGCCGGCCATGCTGGCCGCCGCCATTCTGGTTTTCTTTGGTTTGACCTTCAAACGGGAGCAAGTTCATGAGTCTATTGCACAGCCGGCGTGAGTTATTGCGCAAGGCCGCGACCAGTTCCCTGGGGCTGGCCGCAATGGCCGCGCTATCTTCCCACGCTGCTCCATCTGCCACTCAATCGGCAAACCAGTCTGCCCAGGGTTCTCAGCCATCCCGGGCCGGTGCAGCCGCAGACACCTTTCCGCATTTGCCTGACCGGTTTCAGGGGCGCGGGAATATCCGCCATTCCGTGGCGCAATGGACCTATGGTTTTCTGCCGCTGGAAGAGCTCTGCCTGGTGGTCAAGGACATCGGGTTTGCCGCCATAGACCTGATCGGTCCCGAGCAGTGGCAGATTCTCAAGGATCATGGGGTGGACTGCTCGATGTGCAACGGTGCGGAAATCAGCCTGACCGAAGGCTGGAACCGTAAGGAATACCACCGCACCTTGATTGACAATTATCAGCGCCATATTGAACTGATGGCCCAGGCCGGTTACCGCAATCTGATCTGTTTCAGCGGTAATCGCAATGGCATGGATGATGAGACGGGTCTGGCCAACTGCGCCGAAGGGCTAAAACAGATCATGAGTCTTGCCGAGCGCCACAATATCATCGTGCAGATGGAATTGTTCAACAGCAAGATCGATCATCCGGACTATATGTGTGACAGTTCCCAGTGGGGTATTGCCCTGTGTGAACGTATCGGATCGCCCAATTTCAAACTGCTGTATGACATCTACCATATGCAGGTGCAGGAAGGCGATGTCATCCGTACCATTCGTGACCATCATCAATGGTTTGGTCACTATCATACCGCTGGCGTGCCGGGACGCAATGAAATCGATGACAGTCAGGAGCTGTATTACCCTGCCATCATGCGCGCGATTCACGAAACCGGTTTTACGGGATACGTGGCCCAGGAATTCATTCCACGCCGGGGAGTTGATGGCACCCGTACAGATGCCGAACGCATTGCTTCGCTGGCACAGGCCGTGACAATTTGTGATGTCTGACTCTTTTTGTGTTCAGCGTTTTCCCGGCAGCACGGCCGCCGGTTTGCGTTGCGCGTAGACCGCGCAACCCCGCAAACCAGGGTCGTTAATGCCGAGCAGGGCAACCGGCACGCGCTGGCACCAGTCACAGAAAGCTCCCTTGTCGTTGAAGGCTGCAATGAATACCTGGTGATCAAACAAGCTGCCCATTTTGGTCAACATGGCACCGGAGAGGAAGAACCCGCCGCTACTGCCCATCAATAAAGCCAGATCGCCACACACAGCGCCCAGTATCCGGTTGAATTCAGTCACTGCCTCGCGGGCGGTCAGGTCTCCCTTTGCAGCAGCCGCGACAATTTCAGCTGCTGACCAATGTGGTTTGGGATCTGTTTGGTCGGCAGCAGCCAGTGCGGTCAGTGCGGCATGGAGATTGCCCAAGCCAGGTCCGGACAAGACGTTATCGGGGCTTACCCGCGGCAGGTATTGCCACAAATGGTTGAGTATTTGCTGTTGCTGTGGGGTCAATGGGGCAAAGGCCACCTGCCCGGGTTCTGATTCAAGTACCTCTCCGCCCAGGGTCATGGTGGCGGCGCCAAAGCCCGTGCCAGGGCCGGCGATGCAGCGGCTGCCCCTGCTCCAGCTTCCATCCCAGGGGCTGGAAAGTGTGGGGGGGCGCTGCAACCAGATCAGGTCTGGCTCCTGTAGCGTAGGCAGGCACCAGGCCTGGGCGGTAAAATCATTGATGACTGACAAGGGTATTTGCAGCGCATCGGCCAGTGCCTGCTGGCTGAATTGCCAGGGATTGTTGGTCAACTGTATCGTGTCCTGATCAGTCGCCGCAGCCACCGCCAGGCAGGCCTGGCGAGGCGCGGGAGCCCCTTGTTGCCGGCTGTGCTGCAGATAGGCCTGAATGGCGGCATGCAGGCTGGCGAAATCAGCACAGCGCAGGGACTCGCAATGTGACAGTTCATGGGCTGCGGAGCTGGAAGCAGCTGCGCAGAGCGCAAAACGGGCATTGGTGCCACCGATATCGGCAAGCAGCGTGGGGGTCTGGGTCAGCAAGATGGGTTCCGGTGTTTGTCCTTGTCGAAGTGATCTTTTACCGTCCGTGAGAACTGCCGTCAAGCGGACCTTACTTCTGTGGACCTTACTTCTGGACTGCCAGGCAGGCTGCGTTTATTCTCCCTGTACAACAACCATGAGGTGTGAAGGTCACAGTGCCCTTTAACTTATTCAGAGATTCCTTGGCAGACACCACACGGCTTACTCCAGATTGGGCCAGCCTGACTCCCGTGCATGTGCAGGGTTCGGCAGCAATGTGCAGCGATGGACGGCTTGGATTGCCGAGCAGCGCAGGGCCGATCACACTGAGCTGTCATCACAATGGGATGCGTTTGCGCATTGGCCACTCTCGCCATTCTCACCACTCTCACCACAGTGGCGATAACGCCGAGCCCCGGCCCGATTATGGCATTGTACTGCAGCAGCCAGCGTGCCTGGTGCCACAACTCACATTGTCACCCGGCAAACAGGAAATCTGCTGGGGGCAAGACCATATCCTGACGCTGACTGAAACGCCTTTCTTTCTTTCACTCACTTGTGCCGGACGTCCCTGTCTGCAAAGCGCCGATGATTTGCATTTTGCCGGTGAGTTGCGCTTGCCTGCGCTGGCGCGGGTTGAAGGGGGCTGGTTGCTGTGTTGTGCGCTGTCTGCCGATGAAGCAGTGTACGGGCTGGGGGAGAAATGGGGACGACTGAACCGGCGCGGTCAGTTGCTGCGTTCAAACAATCAGGACGCATTGGGGGTGAATGCGGAAATTTCCTATAAGAATATCCCGTTCGCCTGGAGCCCGGGCAGCGCCGACAAGGCGCCCTGGGGCATCTTTGTGCATACTCCGGCTGCAGTCACCCACGCGGTGGGCTATGCACCCTGGTCGCAACGCAGCTATTGTCTTTTTATCGAAGAGGAGGAGCTGGATGTTTTTCTTTTTACCGGTCAAAACGGTGCCGAGCTGCTGCAACACTATACGGAATTGACTGGCCGCGCTCCGGAGCCACCACGCTGGAGCCTGGGCACCATCCTGTCCAAGGCCTATTACCGCACGGAAGCGGAGCTTATGGAGGCCGCGCAGGCAGTGCGAGACCGGCAAATGCCCTGCGATGTGATTACGCTGGACGGTCGTGCCTGGCAGGATACTGCCACCCGCTTTGCCTTTGAGTGGGATGCTTCGCGTTACCCGGACCCGGCGCGCGTCATCCAGGCACTCAAGGCGCTGGATTTCAGGATCTGTGTCTGGGAGTACCCTCTGGTTGCCGTAGCCAACCCCTTGTTTGCCTATATGGAAGACAGGAACTGGCTGTTGCGCAAGCGGCAGACTGGTGCGGCTTATCGCTATCAATGGGATACGCAGGCTTTTGGCGCCGTCCTGACCCCTTTGCCGGAATCCGGCCTGGTTGATTTCACCCATCCCGAGGCTTATGCCTTCTGGCATGACAGCCACCAGACCTTGCTGGAACTGGGGGTTGACATGATCAAGGCTGATTTTGGCGAGCAGGTGGAAGACCCGGATATTTTGGCCTGGAATGGTGACGATGGACCCCGTCTGCATAATGTCTACGCCTTGTTGTACAACCGCTGTGTCTATGAGGCCTGCCAGGATTATGCCCGGCAGGGTGCCTTTTTATTCAGCCGGGCCGGGTGGTCCGGTTCGCAGCGGTACCCCTCACAATGGGGCGGCGACCCCCAGGCCGACTGGGGCGGATTGGCAGCCAGCCTGCGCGGGGGCCTGTCCTGGGGCTTATCCGGTGCGCCGTTCTATGCCACCGATGTAGGCGGTTTTTATGGTGATCGACGTGACCCGGAACTGTATGTGCGCTGGCTGCAGGCCGCTGTGTTTTCCGCGCATTTGCGTCTGCACGGTATCGGAGCACGTGAACCCTGGTCCTACGGTGATGAAGCGGAGACAGTCGCCATGGCGGCCTTGCACCTGCGCTACCGGCTGCTGCCCTATATCCAGCAAACGGTGCGGCAGGCGTGCAGCAATTCGCTGCCGGTCATGCGTGCGATGGTGCTGGCGTTTCCCGATAACCCGGAAGCCTGGGCGTTTGAGACCCAATTCATGTTTGGTGAGAATTTGCTGGTTGCTCCCTGTCTGTCTCCCGGCGGCCATGTCCGCTGTTATTTGCCGCCGGGCGACTGGTACCGCTTTCCGGAAGGTGAGTTTTTTGCAGGGGGCAGGTGTCATGATATGCAGTTGACTCTGGAGCAGATGGCGGTGTTTGCTCCGCAAGGCGCAAGTATCCCGGTTACTGACCTGGTAATGTACACCGCTGCCTTGCCGGACCCGATACCCTGTGCCCATTGGGTGGCAGGCGAGTCAAGCACATTGCCGGCACTCAACAAAGATGTGGCAGGAAGCCGATAATGTCCTTGACCTATGTCTTTCGTGATCTTGCCGTGTGTGCCTTTTTCATGGTGCTGGTGGCCTGGATTTCCTATCTCAAAACCCGCGGGGAAACCAGCACCCGCGATGGTTATTTTCTGGCAGGGAGAGGGCTGACGGGTATTTTCATCGCCGGTTCGATGTTGTTGACCAATCTGTCTGCCGAACAACTGATAGGGCTTAACGGGTCGGCGTTTGGCTTCAACCTGAGTGCCATGGCCTGGGAGGTGACTGCAGGGTTTGCCACCATAGTCATGGCGCTGGTATTCCTGCCCCGTTATCTGGCGGGTGCATTTTCCACCCTGCCGGAATTCCTCAGCAAACGCTTTGATGATGATGTGCGACGCATGACGGCAATACTGTTCATGGTTGGCTATGGCCTGATCACCATTCCCGGGGTTCTGTATGCGGGTTCCATTGCGGTATTGCGCTTTTTTGATATCCCCGCGCTGCTGGGTGTCAGTTATGAAACGGGTTTGATTTTCACCATTGTGCTGATAGGGGTCATCGGAGCCCTGTACGCCATTCTGGGAGGACTGAAAGCAGTGGCAGTGTCCGATACCATCAATGGTATCGGGTTGTTGATAATCGGCATCCTGGTGCCGATACTGGGTCTGCGCATGCTGGGAGAGGGCAATATCGGGGGCGGGCTGGAGATTGTGCTGACCGAGCACACCGAAAAACTGAATGCCATCGGTGCGGCGAGTGACCCGGTTCCCTGGGGCACAATCTTTACCGGTATGATTCTGGCCAACCTGTTTTACTGGGGCACCAATCAATATGTGATACAGCGCACCTTGAGTGCCAGCAACCTGGCTGAAGGGCAAAAGGGTGTACTGTTTGCCGGTTACCTGAAACTGCTGGTCCCGTTTGTGATGATGCTGCCGGGCATCATTGCCTTTCATCTGTATCAGGATGATTCACTGCGTTCCATCGATCTGGCCTATCCGCAGCTGGTCCGCGATGTATTGCCGACTTTCATGGCCGGGTTTTTCCTGGCCGTGTTGCTCGGCGCTGTATTCAGTTCCTTCAATTCCCTGCTGAACAGTGCCGCAACCCTGTTCTGTCTGGATTTGTATGCGCCACTGGTCAAACGTACGCTCAGCGATGCCGAACTGATCAGGATGGCCAGGGTAGCCAGCATTGTCATAGCCCTTGTCTCGTTCATCATCGCGCCGATGTTGATGCTGGCGCCGGAAGGTCTGTGGCAGGTCATTCGTGTGTTCACCGGGTTTTACAATATCCCGGTGATTACCCTGGTGCTGGTGGGGCTGTTCACCCGACGTGTGCCTGCCAGTGCCGCCAAGGTGGTGATCGGCTTTCATATTGTCGCCTATGCCCTGCTGCAGTTTGTCTTTGCCGTGCCGCTGCATTTTATCCATTTATATGCGGTGCTGTTTGCCATTGAGGTGGCCATCATGCTCTGGATGGGTTACCGCACTCCGGCTGCGGAGCGCCAGCATTATGTGCCGCTTGTACAGGTTGACCTGACCCCCTGGCGTTATGCCCTGCCGATGACTTCAACCCTGATCTGCCTGATCGTGCTGTCCTATCTGCTGTTTTCGCCAATCGGATTGGTCGGGGGATTGTCAGTCTGGTTCTGGCCACTGGTGAGTGTTACTGTATTGGTCAATATGATGGTTTGCCGTTATTTTCTGAGGCGCCAGCGACCAGTGTAACCAGCACTTCGCGCTTGCGATCGCCAGCATAAGCGCGGCGCCCATGCATGACCCGGTAGTTGTCAACCAGGGCGACATCACCATCCTGCCAGGGCAGGTCAAAGGTGAATGCCTCGGCCATATGGGCTATTTGATGCAGAATCGCCGGAGAGATCGGTGTGTCGTCACCAAAGCTGATGAATTTTTCAGGGGACTCCTTGACGCCGGGCCAGCCCAGATAGGCGGCAATCAGCTGATTGTAAAAGGACTCACTGCCATCGCTGAGAGTCCTGACGGCGGGCAATACCGGTGTTCTTGCAATCAGAGAGCCATCGGACAGCCATTCCCAGTCATAGCCAAGCTGCCGCAGTTTTGCTTCGGCTGCTTCAGTGTCGTTGACGCTCAGCGTGCTGCGCCAGCTGCGACCCTGTCCGGACAAAGGGTCATCCAGGGCAGGCATTCGGCTGCGATACCTGACCCCTTTGGTTTTAAATTCCTGGGCAACTGCAGGCATCTCTTGTTTGATGTGTGCGAACAAAAGGTCAGAGCGGCATAAGGGAGTCTCGCCTCCCTGTGCAGCAGCGCGGCGGCAGAAAAAAAACAGCTTGCTGGGAGAGACCGGAGTCTGTGCCATTTCATGGTGCAGATAGATATTCACCTGCGGGGGCGCCTCGTTGGCAGTGAAGACACGCGGCGTAAAATTGATGCGCACTGCATTGGACAGGGATTCCTGGTAGGTGAAATCAGGATAGCCAAAGGCAGCACTGAAGGCATCGAAGTCCTCTGCCGAGTCCAGGGGAAAGCCGCGGAACAGAATGGCGCCGCTTTCAGCCAGGGCGGCGGCAATACCTTCCCGTTGGGATCTGAGCCAGGTGTCCAGCTCTGTGCGTCCGGCCTGAGTGTGCTCATGGTCAAGCACCAGCGGGAAAACACTGCCATCGGCCTGTTGCAGTTGTCCGGGGATGTTCAGGAAAGCAAGTGTATTCATGGCGGTACTCAATCGTAAATCGGGCACAGGGTGTTGAAAGCGGATTCGCAAAAGACGCCGGGGTCGTTGAAACGCTGTTTGCGGTCCAGTGCTTCGATGGCCTGCATGTCCTGCGGGCTGAGTTCAAAGTCGAACAGGGCCAGGTTTTCGCGCAGCCGTTCGGGTTTCGATGTCTTGGGAATGACGGCGGTGCCCCGTTGAATCCCCCAGCGCAGAACAATTTGCGCGGGGGTGCGTTGCAGGTTTTCAGCGATCTGCCGGATCACGGGCTGTGCCAATACCGAGTCGCTGTGCTGCGCCATGTTCAACTCAAGGTAAGACAGTGCCCCCAGTGGTGAAAAGGCAGTAACCGCGATATCGTGTTGCTGGCAAAAGCGCAGCAAGCGTTGCTGGGCATTATAGGGGTGGACTTCAATCTGCAGGGAATGCGGCTTGATCAGGGCATAGGCAAGCAGGTCCTGCAACAAGCCTGAATTGTAATTGCAGACGCCGATATGCCGGGTCAAGCCAGCGCTTTGCTGTGTCTCCATGGCTGCCCAGGTCTGGTGCAGGGGAACCTGGGCAAACTGCATCTTTGGTGCACTGGCAGCGGGGTCAAAAAACCAGCCGGGCGGATAGCGCGTTTCCGGGGGGACATAAGCCAGCGCAATCGGAAAATGAACTGAATACAGGTCCAGATAATCCAGGCGCAGATCCGTCAGGCTACGTTGCAGTGCTGGCCCCACATGCTCAGGAGCGTGGCAGGTGTTCCACAATTTCGAGGTGATCCATAATTCCTCGCGGCGGCACAGACCGGCCTTGATCGCTTTCTCTATGCCCAGCCCGACGGCTGCCTCGTTGCCATAATCGCTGGCGCTGTCGAGATGACGGTAGCCTGCCTCAATGGCGGCATAGACGGTGTCGGCAGCCTCCTCAACGGGAATTTTCCATAAACCGAAGCCCACCTGGGGCATTTGCGTGCATGTTGTCTGTGTCAATCTGGACATGGATGGGCTATGACTCCTGGTTCCTTAGATCTGCAAGGAAAGATAGCACAAAAAAAACGGGAATAAAGCGCAATTTCTTGCTTCAGCCAGGCATCGGGTTTATAACCCTTGGCAAGAGAGAACCCATGATGGAATGACGTAATGCCAGACCGAGAAACTTGGTTAAATTTCAGCTTCTGCAAGCCGCTGTTCGTGCTGCCCGCACTGACCTGCCTGTTCCTGTTCAGGAGTCCGACTGCGGTAGCTGTCGACTATGAAGAAGTCGCAGCCGGAGTCAGTTATGACAGTGTCATGGCATTGGATTTCACTCCGGCCGGGGCAAAAATTCCCTATGGCAGCGATCCTTTGCAATACGGTCTGCTCTGGCTGCCAGAGCAGCAGGCGCCGCTGGCTCACATTGTCTTTATCCACGGGGGATGCTGGCTCAATGCCTATGACATCAGCCACACTTTTCCGCTGAGCACAGCCCTGGCACAGGCAGGCTATGCGGTCTGGTCCTTGGAGTATCGGCGTACAGGCGATGTCGGTGGTGGCTGGCCGGGCAGTTTTGAGGATATTCAGGCGGGTATTGCACATCTGGCTGAGCTTGCCCTGCCAGGCCTGAACCAGGTTCCGGTGATTCTGATCGGACATTCAGCTGGCGGTCATCTGGCCTTGCTGGCGGGCGCCGGTGAGGTGGATGTGCAGGCGGTCATCGGGCTGGCTGCAATCAGTGACATCCTCAGCTATGCCCGGGGCAGCAACAGTTGCGAGACGGCCACCGCCCAGTTTATGGGAGGAGAGCCTGCTGCCCGTGCCGAGGCTTATCAGGCGGCCAATCCAGCGCAGAAGCTGCCGCATCGGGATACTGTGTTGCTGCATGGAAGTGCGGACCAGATAGTGCCGCTGCAACAGGCTTTTGTGTTTGGTGCCGACACCCTGATTGTGCAGGATGCCGGCCATTTCGACTGGGTGCATCCAGGCACTGAGGCTTTCGGTACCTTGCTTGAGGTGCTGCAGAATTTACGCGGTACGGTTCCGGTAAGGCCATGAAGCTTGCAGAGGTATTGGCGCTGGATGCAAAAGACCCGTTGGCCCACCGGCGCGATGAGTTTGAATTGCCCGAGGCAACGATTTATCTCGATGGCAACTCCCTGGGTTGTCTGCCCAAAGCCGCACGTTTGCGCGCCGGGGAAGTCGTCGTTCAACAATGGGGCCAGGATCTGATCAAGAGCTGGAACCAGTATGGCTGGATGGATCTGCCGCTGCACGTGGGCGAGAAGATTGCCGGTTTGATTGGTGCAGCGCCAGGTCAGACTATTTGCTGTGATTCCATCTCGGTCAATCTGTTCAAGCTGCTCAGTGCTGCCATAAGATTGCAGCCTGGGCGTTCCCTGATTCTGTCGACTCAGGATAATTTTCCCTCCGATCTGTACATTGTGCAGGGTCTGTCCGAACAACTGGGTGCAGACCGGGTACAGCTCAAACTGGTTGAAGAGGATGCCATCGAGCAACAGCTTGACGAGAGGGGTGAGCAGATTGCCGTCTTGCTGCTGACTCAGGTGAATTTTCGTACCGGCCACCTGCTCGATATGGCCCGGTTGACCCGGCGCGCCCATGAGCTTGGTATTCTGGTATTGTGGGACCTGGCACACAGCGTTGGTGTAATCCCCATCGCGCTGGATGAGTATGCGGTGGATTTTGCAGTGGGGTGCAGCTACAAGTATCTCAATGGCGGGCCTGGTGCCCCGGGATTTCTTTATGTGGCCAGCAGACATCAGGCAAAACTCAGCCAGCCCTTGAGCGGCTGGATGGGACATGAGTCACCTTTTGATTTTTCTGCGGAGTACCGGCCAGCCCCTGGGATTGCCCGCTTCCTGACGGGTACACCACCCGTTCTTTCCATGAGTGTGCTCGATGCAGCTCTTGAGGTATTCCGTGAGATTGATGTACAGACTTTGAGAGACAAGTCACTGGCTCTGGCAGAGCTGTTTATCGTTCTTGTCCAGCAATATCCGGTCCTGTCATCCTTGTTGCCAGCCTTCCCGCAGGAATCCTGCCAACGGGGAGCGCAACTGGCCTATCGGCACCCACAGGCCTATGCCATCTGTCAGGCCCTGATAACAGCCGGTGTGGTAGCTGATTTTCGCGCACCGGATATGCTGCGCTTCGGATTCAGCCCTTTGTATCTGCGTTATGAAGATATCTGGTACAGTGTCGAACGCCTGGTTCGTATCATGACTACAGAGGCTTGGCGCGATACACTGAGTCTACCAAGGAGCAAAGTGACTTGAGGAAGAAAAAGTGACTTGAGAAAAAAGTCACCTGAGGAAAAGAATTACCTGAAATACAGATACCTGCCAGGAGCGCATGACATGACTGATGCAAAGCCAGATTTCATCCTTACCGAAGATACCAGACATTGCGAGATCAACAGCACGGCAGCCATGCTGATTTCAGTGTTCGGGCCACCCTGGCATGCCGAGGCAGAAGTCGCTTCCATGGAATGGTTTCTGGAATTCGAGGATGGCAGTCACGCGGTGATTCGCAATCAGGATGCAATACACAGCAGCCATGGCAGGATACAGACCTGGATAGCGAGTGCTGACTCCGTAGCGGCGCTGGAGAAAATCAAGGCGAAATTGCAGGAAGGCGATAACTATTATGAAGGCTCTCTGCACCCGGAACTCTTCGTCAAGCGTGAGGACTGATGATTCAGGCCCGGCGGGTTTGCAGAAGCAGCTCAGGCAAGCACAAAACCGGTTTCGGGCAGGCCGTGGGCATCGACTTCGTAAATGAACAGATCACCGGCATCGGGCTCCACGAGCAGTTGCTCTTCACTCAAGCCGGTTCTTGCCGAAGTGATGCAAAGCAGATTCAGTTGCGGCCCGGCGAAGGCGACACAACTGACCTGGCTGACCGGCACTGTCAGCACACCGCGTATTTGCCCCTGACGGTCATAGCAGACAACCCGGGACCCACCCCATTGCGCGCTCCAGAGCTGGCCGGCACTGTCTATCGTGGCCCCATCGGGATGGATGCCTTCCGGCGTGGTGGCAAATAGGCGCGGCGCTCCCAGACTGCCTTCGGTCGCATTGAACGCATAGGCCGTGATTACCCGGCGTGGTGAATCGGCGTGATACAGAATGTCTGCTTCCGGGCTCCAGCACAGGCCGTTGCTGATACGAATGCCATCCAGGTGCTGTTGCACCCGGCAATCACCAACCAGGCAGTAAAGCCCGGCGCCCTGGGAGTTCTGTTCCCGCTCCCGATGTTCCACCATGCCGCCAGCCCAGAAGCGACCCTGCCTGTCCACCCGGCCATCATTCAGCCGGTTTGCCGGGCGCTGCTGCTCCGGATGAGCAAGCCATTGAATATCGCCATTGCTGTAATTATACAAGGCGAATCCTGAAGCAAAGGCAACGACCAGCAAGTCAGGCTTGCTGGTAAAGCCAAAACTGCCGATGCGCTCCGGCACAGACCATTCCTGCAGGAACTCTCTGTCCAGAGAATAGCTGTACAATTTGCAGGCTTCGATATCAGTCCACCACAGGGTTCGGGTTGAATGGTGCCAGATCACCCCTTCGCCCAGTTGATTGGCGACAGGGAGCTGCGTGTGCAAGGTCGCTTTGAGCGGAGGTAAATCGACTGTGTTCATGATGGTGGGCAGCTCCCTTCCGTTAAGAGGATGGCATGGATGAGCGCAGGGCCTGCACCAGGTTTTCTGCCTTTCTGCTGACTTCGGCAACGCTGTCACCGGCGCGATAAAGCTCAGACCCCATGCCCAGGCCGATCGCTCCGGCCTGCAGCCAGCGCTGTGCATTGTCGGCACTGACCCCGCCAACTGCCAGCACCTTGGCATCGGCAGGCAGGACAGCTGTCAGCGCACTCAGGTGTCCCGTGCCATAAGTGCCAGCCGGAAACAATTTCAAGTACCTGGCACCGGCTGCATAAGCCTGGAAGGCTTCGCTGGCGGTGGCAAAGCCGGGCATGACGGTCAGGTTCAGCGTAATGGCGCGCTGAATGACAGCACTATCCGTATTGGGCGTGACGATCAAGCGACCTCCGGCAGCAGCCACCCGATCCACATCGGCAACGGTCAGCACGGTGCCGGCACCACACAGGCAGCGATCACCCAATAGTTTTTGCAGCCGGGCAATGCTGTCAAACGGTACCGGGCTGTTCAGTGGGACCTCGATGATGCGGATACCGGCGGCATAAACCGCTTCCGCCACGGCTTCAACTTCGTCCGCTTGTACCCCGCGCAGAATGGCAACCAGGGGTAATGTGTGCAATGCCTGGGTCAGCTCCATGAATGCCTCTCGATCAATGCAGTGTATAGCGTGTGATAACCGGCCAGCGCCACGTCTTGCGCCCGCCATCCGCGGCTGGTACAGGAAAATTGCTGCAGGGCCAGGCCGTACCGGGCGCACAAGTCATCGCTGCCGATGACTGCCACGGGATTGCCCTGGCGCATGTGCGGGCCATAGCTTTTGATGGCCGCCGCGACATCGCTGCCGATGATCAGGCCGGAAAGGTAATCGGCAGCAGCCTCGGCGGCAAGCAAACCTTGCACCTGACGGCTGCGCACACTGAAAAGTTGATGAATCAGCAGATTGCTGCCATCTGTTTGCGCCTGGGCGACACCTTCTGTAAAACTCTCGGCAAAACTCTGGTCAAAACCGGTTTGCTGAAGGGCGGGGTTCTTGTTCCCACCCAGCAAAATACTGTGCTGCTTCAACAAGGCATAAAGTTCACCGCTGAAGCCTGTCACAAAACTGACGATGTGTCCTTTTTGCAGCAGCACCCATTTGGTGTGGGTGCCAGGCAGGCAAAGCAGCGCGTCTTGTTCAGGGTCTGCGGCGCTGGCCTGTAGCCAACCCAATACCTGCAATTCTTCGCCGCGCATGACATCGGCTTGTGCCAGCGGGTTTGTGACAGATACACCTGGCACTATGGCAATGCGATGGCCGTTCTCGGTAAAAAGCAGGCAGGCCTCAGCCAGTTCCCGAACCGCTGCCGGACAGGCTTGATAGGCAACCTGCTGCCAGCCCAAAGTGGACCCAACCATGCCGGAAAGCAGATAAGGGAGTTTGCCGTACTGTCTGTTCCAGTCCTGGGTTGCAGTGAACAGCAGCCTGGCACAATCGCCTTTGGCCTGGGCTATACCGGGGCCATTGACTGTGGCCAGCAGCTGCAGCCGGTCTGGCTGTATGGCGCACAGATAGGCACGCATATGCGTAGTGCCCCAATCCACGCAGATCAGGTGCGGGTCAAGCTGCTGGTTGTTCTGATCAGGTGCGGCCGGCATCGATGGTCATTTCCTGTCCGGTAATCATCTTGCTGTCATCTGCTGCCAGGAATAGCGCCAGGCGGGCGACATCAGCAGGCAGAATACGCTGTTTCAGGGACACCTGCTCCAACCAGCGGGCCTCTTCCTCCGGGGTCAGCCAGAGGGCCAGCTGGCGTTCGGTCACCACCCAGCCGGGAAGAATGGTATTGACCCGGATATTGCGGCTGCCAAGCTCTCTGGCCAGGGCCCTGGTCATGCCCAGCAGGCCTGCCTTGGCGGTGACGTAGCCGGGCATGTTGGCAGGGCCGAGCAGGGCATTGATCGAGCCTATGTTGATGATGGCCCCACCGCCGGCAGCAGCCAGTAAGGGGCTGGCTGTCTGACTGGCAAAAAAGGCGGCGTCCAGGTTGACCGCCAGACAGCGGCGCCAGTAGTCCGGACTGATCTCCAGGGGTGAGTGCCGTTCATCATTGGCCACATTGTTGATCAGCACATGCAATCCACCACAGGCGGAGGCGGCATCACGGATGCTGTTCTGCAGGGCATCAACCTCGGTGACATCCACAGTCCGGTACCAGGGTTCACGGCCAAACTCCTGTGCCAGAGCTGTATTGAGTGCCAGGGCAGCGGGTTCATCAAAATCAATGTAGGCGACCTGCGCCCCTTGGGAGAAGAAGGTTCTGACCATGGCCGCACCGATGCCGGTAGCGCCCCCCGTAATAAAGATCACCTTGCCTTGCAGGGAAGGGTAGCTGGCAAAGGTCTGCTTGTCAGTGCTGTCTTGCGGATTCATCAATGCGATTCCCGTTCTACCCTGGAGCCACTTGACCCACGCAGAAAATCCAGGTCACAGCCTTCATCGGCCTGCAGCACATGCTCAATGTATAGCTTGGCATAACCACGGGGATAATTCTTTGCCGTTTGTGGCCCCGGCCAGGCTGCCAGTCTGCGTGCTATTTCTGCTTCGGGTACCAGGAGCTGCAGGCGACGTTGCGGTCCATTGAATTCGATCAGATCGCCATCTTCAACAATGGCCAGGGGGCCACCTGCTTCTGATTCAGGTGCGACATGCAGAATGACACAGCCGAAAGCGGTGCCACTCATGCGCGCATCCGAAATACGAACCATATCGCGCACGCCCTTCTCCAGCAATTTGCGGGGCAGAGGCATGTTGCCGACTTCAGGCATGCCGGGATAACCTTTGGGCCCACAGCCCTTGAGTACCAGCACGCAGTTTTCATCCACATCCAGATCGTCATCATCGATGCGTGCCTTCATATCCTCGATGGACTCGAAAACCACAGCACGCCCTTGGTGGCTGAGTAATTCCGGTGCTGCTGCATTGGGTTTCAGGATGGCACCCTGGGGACAGAGATTGCCACGCAACACCCAGATACCGGATTCGGCTCTGATTGGATTGTCCAGTGTGCGCAGGACATCGGTATTGAAACACTCGCCACTGGCGGCAATCTCGCCGATGGTTTGTCCGCTGACGCTGAGGGCGTTGGTGTCCAGCCGGTCGGCCAGGATTTTCTGCAGACAGGGCACACCACCGGCGTAATGAAAATCTTCCATCAAATAGCGCCCCGAGGGCTGCAGATTGGTCAGCAGGGGTATGCCAGCACTGAGCCGGTCAAAGTCTTCCAGTGTCAGCGGCAGTCCCAGGCGGCCGGCAAAAGCCAGCAAATGCACGACGGCATTGGTTGAACCGCCAATGGCAGCATGCAGGCGAATGGCGTTGTGCAGGGCGGGCAGGGTCAGGAAATGGGACAGGGGCAGGTTTTCCCGCACCAACTCGACAATACGCCTGCCAGTCAGCTGGGCCATGGCCTTGCGCCGTGCATCGACAGCCGGGATAGTGCCATTGAAGGGCAGAGCCAGACCCATGGCTTCAACCAGGCAGGCCATGGTGGAGGCAGTGCCCATGGTCATGCAGGTACCGGGGCTGCGCGACATGCCCGCTTCGGCATCCATGAACTCATCCAGGGACATCTGGCCGGCGCGGACTTCTTCACTGAAACGCCAGACATCGGTGCCCGAGCCGATATCCCGGCCCTGGAACTTGCCATTGAGCATGGGGCCGGAGGAGATGACCATGGTTGGCAGATCGACGCTGGCCGCGCCCATGATCTGTGCCGGTGTGGTTTTGTCGCAACCGCCCAGCAGCACGACACCGTCCAGCGGGTTGCCGCGGATGGATTCTTCCACGTCCATGGAAACCAGGTTGCGGAACAGCATGGCAGTGGGTCGCATCTGGGTTTCGCCCAGGGACATCACCGGAAATTCCAGCGGCAGCCCCCCGGCCTCCCAGACACCTTTTTTGACTGATTCGGCAATATCACGCAGGTGTGCATTGCAGGGCGTGATCTCGGACCAGGTGTTGCAGATGCCTATCACCGGGCGGCCATCGAAGACATCGCCTGGCAAGCCCTGGCTTTTCATCCAGCTGCGGTGAATAAAGCCGTCCTTGTCGCGTTTGCCATAGGCATCGACGCTGCGTAATTTTATCTTTTTAGTCATGCATGTTCTCCAGATACAGCCTTAGCCTGGCAGTGGTGATAAGCGTTGACGTTCGCGCAGGCTTGCGATCTTGCCAAACAGTATCCGGTTGCAGGCCAGGGCAACGAGGACACAACTGATCAATGTAAACAACATCATGTGGATATAGTGTATCGGCATCCACACAAACGAGAAAAAGGCGTACAGGCTGACCCCAAAAATCACGGCGATGATGGCTGCCCGTGCATCCACATTCTTGAACACAAGACCCACAATGAAACAGGACAATATTGGCATGCTGAGCAGACCGTTCAGTTCCTGGACCAGATTGATGATGCTTACCGCGCCACTGTAGACTGGCACCAGCGCTACGGCAAAGACTATCATCAATACTGTGATGATCGCACTCACGCGCGGAATATTGGGCGTGCTCTTGATGTATTTTTCATGCAGATCACACACATACAGTGTTGCCGAGGAGTTCAGCACGCTGTTGAAACTGGTCAGTACGGCCGCCGCAATGGCCGCCGCAAAAAGCCCGGACAAGCCCATGGGCAACAAATCTCCGGCAATCCGGCCATAGGCGGCATCACCGATATTGCCGTACAGTTTATAGGACACAATACCTGGCAGGACGATGATCGGCGGCACTATCAGCAGACGGATCACGGCGGCAGCAATCACGCCCCGCTGTCCTTCCTGCAAAGTAGGCGAGGCCATGGCGCGCTGGGTGATGGTCTGGTTGGTGCTCCAGTAAAAGATCTGAATGAAAATCATGCCGGTCAGCAGGGTATGCCAGGGGATGGGAGAATCACTGTCGCCGATCAGGGTCAGGCGTTCCGCTGGGATGCCACTGAAATCAAAATCGATGGCAATCAGCGCCAGAATGGTGATCAGAATGCCCATGCTGAGCAGGATCACACCGCTCAGGGTATCCGATACCGCCACCGCCCTGAGTCCGCCAAAAATGGCGTAGGCACCACCGACGGCGGCAAACACGGCGGCAATCACAATGAGGGGTACCTGCAGTGAAAACATGGATTGCATGAACAGGGAGCCGGTATAAAGCATGATGGGCAGGTAGATGAAGACATTGCCCAGCAGGAACAGGGAGGCAATCACGGCGCGAATATGTTTGTTGCCGTATTTTTTCTCCAGCAGCTCGGTCGTGGTTGTGCAGTTTTCACGGTAATAAATGGGCAGAAAAATTTTGGCCAGTATGATCAGCCCGACCACTGCGGACAACTCCCACCAGGCCAGCAACAGCATCTGGTTGCCATTCATGCCCACCAGCTGGTCAGTGCTCAGATTGGTCAGGGTGATCGAGCCGGCTACAAAAATCCAGGACAGCCCGCCGCCGGCCAGGAAATACTCGCGGTTGGAGGTTTTATCACGTCTTGGCGCACGGAAGCAGATGACGAAAGTAGCCAGGGCAATGCCCAGGGTGCAGGCCAGGAAAACGAGGAACTGGGTAGTCTGTAAAGGCATGCAATGGAACTCCCGTGTCAGGCTGTTGGTTCTTGTTGTTTTCGCCAGATGGCAATATCGCCAGGCGGCAGTTGTCTTTTGCCAAGAATGAATTCGGCATCGTCCGGTGCAGGTACTGTTTGAATAGTATTCGCGTAATTGAACACACAGTTGAGATTTCCACGCCGGCGCATGCGCAGGTCTGTCGGTAATTCCAGCGTCTCCAGATCCAGCTCGGTGCACAGGTTCGACAGGAAGTCGCGCAGAAAGGCATCACAAGTCAGGCTGGCCAGATAGATGATCCGGTCCTGACGAACCACTGCCGGGGTATTGTCGGCAAAGAATGCCAGGGTCTCGACAGCTGCGCCGCTGGCAATTTCCTCACGCCATGTCGTGCTGGCGTAGCTGGAACCCTGCCAGTGCAGAGGTTCATGACAATCGGCACGCAGGGTTTCCACACTGAGGACGCGGATATCGATCAGGCTTTGCAGCCGGCCTGGGGCCAGTGTCTGCGGAATGCAGAAATCTTCTGTCTTGGCGCCGGCACGGGGGCCAAATACCACGGTGGCAGTACAGGCCTGCAGTTTGGCCAACAGTTCGGCAGAGAGCAGGGGCAGGGCAGGCACGACCAGCAGGCGGTAGTCATCCAGTACAGCCGTCGGACTGATGATGTCGACATTCAAACCGAGCTGGCGCAGTGCGCCATAGTATTGCCAGAGAATGTCCTCGTGCCGGTAGGCCGAACCCTGCCGCTCGATGGCATCGATCCAGCGGGCTTCATCACTGATCAGGATGGCGACGTCCGCTGTGGCCATGGCTTGCCGGGTCAGCCCGGTTGCGGACACATCGCGCAGGGCCTGCCGGATCTCTGCGCAGACTGGCGCTTCGCTGCTGTCCGGTCGCAACAGGCCGGCGTGCATCTGTTCCTGGGCAAAGGGGGCCTGACGCCAGCGAAAGTAACTGACACAGTCCGCGCCGTGAGCAAAGGCTTCCAGAGTCCAGACCCGCACCATGCCGGGTGCCGGCCTGGGATTGTTGGGTGCCCAGTTGACGGGGCCAGGCTGCTGCTCCATGACCCAGAACGGCTTGTTGCTGAAGCCGCGAATCTGGTCATAACGCAGGGCTGCCACATCGGGCAGGCCGGTGCGCTGATAACGCTGCAGGGTTTCTGTGTTTGCTGTGCTGAGCAGGATGTCGGTATGGCCCAGTGGATAATTATCGTAGCTGGCAAAATCCAGTGTGGCTGCCAGACGGGTGTTGTCCACCCCGGTCTGTTCGGGAGGAATGAAATTATGCGTGACGAATTGATTGGTGCTGTGCTGGCGAATGACCCGGCACATTTCCTCATTGAAACGAATCACCTGGTCGGAGCTGAAGCGCCGGTAAGCCAGCCGGTGCGCAGGGCTGGTTTCGGTGACGGCCAGTACCGGCAGTTCAATGGCATCAAAATCCTGGTATTCCATGGACCAGAACACATTGCCCCAGGCCCGGTTCAGCACATCGATGTCCTGGTACCGCTCGCGGCACCATGCCCTGAAGGCGTCTCTGGCTGCGCGGGAGGCGCTGAGGGTCGTGTCGTGACAGCTCAACTCGTTATCCGTCTGCCAGCCACCGACGTGCGGATTATTGCCATAACGGCGGGCCATGAGCTCACTGATGCGCAGTGCTTCGCGCAGATAGACCTGGCTGGAGAAATCATAATGACGGCGCGAGCCGAAGCCGCGAACCTGACCGGTTGCCGGGTCAACCGGGAGAATCTCCGGATACTGATCAATCAGCCATTTGGGTGGTGTTGCCGTCGGCGTACCCAGCACCACGCGCAAACCGGCGGCGCCGAGTGTGGCAATGGCGGTGTCCAGCCAGTCGAACTCCAGGCGGCCGGATTCCGGCTCCAGGCGCGACCAGGAAAATTCAGCGATACGGACCCATTCCAGGCCCAATGCCCGCATTTTTCGGGCATCGTCAGCCCAGCAGGATGAAGGCCAATGTTCCGGATAATAACAAACGCCCAGCATGTTCCTTCTCCAAAAAATATATGATAAATATTATGATAAATCTTGTCGAGCCGGAAAGTGCTATTGTGCAAGCACGAGCCGATAATCGATGACCTTGTCAGTCCCGCCTGCTTCCAGCAATTTGATCAGTTGTACGATTCTTTCAAGCGAGTAAAGGCTGGCATGAATCGGCCCCCAATAGCGGCGACGGTGAAATTCCACCACTGTAGCATCGGCCAGCACGGTCAGGGCTTGCTCATTGATCAGGTACAGCCCTTCTATCTTGTGTTGGCGCCCATCTGCGTAGCGCATTTGCAGGCTGGCGGCCTGCAACAGATTGTGTTCGGTCAGTGCCTGCATGAAAGCGGCAGTGACCCGCTCTTCGGTCAGCAGTCTTTCGATCTCGGTCCGGAAATGCTGCATGCGTGCTTCGGCTGTCTGATCGGCCGGGAACAGCGCCTCACCGGTTTCGTTTGACAAGCTGGGGTGGCTGTCATCGATCAGCACCTGAGCTCCGCCTGCCGCTGCCCTTAAGGCAAAGGGGCCGCGTCGCACATGAGCAGGCAGGTATTTATCCAGTGGAGGGTGTTGGAAGTGGAGGTTCTGTCCGGCTTCAAGGCCCATCAAGGCAACACAGACAAATTGACCGGTTTCGGCATTCTTGATGAAAACCAGCGGGTAATGACTACCAGCCTGGCCCAGTTCCGCTGCCAGCAGTGGAATATAATGGGCGTTGCGAAACTGTTCATGATTACGGCTGTGCTCATAACGCAGTTTGCCGTGCGTGTTGGCATCCAGTGGAACATAGCTCATTGTCGTCTCCGCGAAGTCAACCGGTGCCGCGTCATAGCCGCTGCAGACCGTATTGCTGTACCTTGTTCAATAATTCCCGGTGTGGGGGCAATTCAGCCAACAGGCGTTGTTTCAGCCGCGCATTGGCGGTAAATTCCTGCGCCAGCCGGGGGTCGCCAGTTTCAGTGGTATTGGTCGCAGTGCTGTGCGGCTTGTCCTGGCCGTTGTTCAAACCATTCAA
>JAVVEG010000020.1:24004-28526 GCA_032251455.1 Pseudomonadales bacterium
TTCAAACCATTCAAGCCATTCACACCATTCATGCCATACAGGACATACTGATAACTGAGCCAGGAGAATACCTCATCACGGCTGAAAAAATCATATTTCGACGGTGCATGGTAACGCCAGAGATCGAGGTTTTCCTGTAGCCTTGTTGGAATGCTTGCCGCCCGACGATTATCTGCCCAGAAATCCTCCTCTCGCTTACTCAGTACATAGTGCAGTTTGAGAAACTCGATGATCCGCTCCCAGCGATACAGGAACTGTTCGTTGAATTGTCGGGCGACCACAGGCAGCAACCCGTCATGGCGCGGAATACGCTCGCTCAGCATCGTTGCCGACAATTCCACCAGCATCAGGGCGGAGGCTTCCAGGGGTTCAAGAAAGCCGGCAGACAAGCCAATGGCCACGCAATTCTTCTCCCACAGGCGGGCCCGGTAACCGGATTGGAATGCAATTCTGCGCGGGCTGATCTCGGTGTGCTCACCCACATACTGACGCAGGGTTTTCTCGGCTTGGTCGTGACTGCTGTGTGTGCTGGAATAGACATAACCAATGCCGCGACGATTGCTCAGGCCGATATCCCATATCCAGCCGGCATTCTGTGCGCTGGCAATGGTCTGGCAGGCAACCGCCTGATCAGCCTGGGTGTAGGGCACCTGTACGACCAGCGCATGATCGGCAAAAAGAGTGGCCGTTCTGTCGATCAAGGGCACCTGCAGGGTCTTGCCGATCAGCAGTGCGCGAAACCCGGTGCAGTCAACAAACAGATCGCTGGCAATAACACCATGGGAGGAAGTGGTGACCGCCGTGAGGGTGCCGTCAGCTTCCTGGTCAATGGTCTCGACTTCATCCAGCAGATGCCTGACGCCCAGGCGTTCAACGCAATGTGTTTTCAGCAACTGGGCAAAATGGCCTGCGTCCAGATGGTAAGCGTAGTTGGCCACGGCTTTGTATTCGGGGGTGGTGATGAGCTTGGGTGCCCGTCCCGCCTCACAGAGACTTTGCTGAAAATTGACCGCATCGGCAAATGCCAGTGAGCGGCTGTCCGGATTTTGTTGCCAGCAAGTGCGTAAATCAATTTTCCCGGCAGCCGCGGGTGGACTGAAAGGATGGTAATAGAAATCATCCCTGGCCTGCGTGCGCCAGTTGACGAATTTTGTGCCCTGCTTGAAGCTGGCCTGGCAATGGCGCAGGAACTCGGTTTCAGAGATGCCTATTTTCTCCAGTGTTGCACGCATGGAGGGCCAGGTCCCTTCCCCTACGCCAATGGTTGGAATTTTGGGGGATTCGATCAGGGTAATGACCAAGGGATGGGTTGAGGCAGCTGAGTGTTCTCTGGCCAGAAGACCGGCAGTAATCCACCCGGCCGTGCCGCCGCCGACGATAACGACAGATTCTATGGCTTTGTTCATGGCCTTTTCCCGATCCGGAATTCAGTGTTGATCAATATACCTGAGAGGGGCAAAAAAAAGTGGGGGCCATAAAGGCCCCCCAAGTCCGCTGTATACTAGAAGCTATAGCGGGCACCAAGCGCGTAACGCGCTCCGGTATCGGTCAGTTCCAGACGCTGATTGGTGAAACGCCCATGCTTGCGGTTCTTTTCTTCGTTGATGTTGATCCCTTCGAAGAAGACGCTGAAGTTATCATTGATGTCATAACTGCCACTGATATCCACCTGGGCAAAGTCTTCAACAAAGATTGGATCGCCGCCGGTGCCGTTGCGCACACTTTGCAGGAAATCATCACGCTGGTTATAGGCTACCCTGAACTGGATACGACCTTTTTCGTAGAACAGCACCAGGTTCTGCGAATCACTCAGACCGGTCACCGCAAAGACCTGGTCGCGGTCACTGGTTCTGAAATCGCGATTGGAATCGACAAAGGTCGCGTTCGCCTGAATGCCGATACCATCAAAAGGTGCGGGCAGATTGGTGAACATGTGCTGAACCGAGATCTCGAAACCTTCGACGATTGCACTGCGGCTGCCATTGACCGGGCTGTTGACGGTAAAGATCGCATCACCGGCACCAGGCTCCTGAATGGTCTCGCCAAGGGAATTGACAAACCTTCTGGGCTCCTGGCCGCTGACTACGAAGTCATCGACAAACTTGCGGAACCAGGCGATGGAAGCCATGCTGGACTCGGCAAAATACCATTCCAGTGACAAATCCAGGTTATCCGATTCGAAAGGGTCAAGATTCGGGTTGCCGCCACTGGCAATCAGGTTGCTGGGACGGAATACCTGGAAGTTCACGCGTGGCGCCAGATCGGTCAGTTGTGGCCGGGTCACGGTCTTGGAGTAGGCCAGACGCAGCAGGACATCATCGCGCAGATTCAGGCGGAAATTGGCACTGGGCAGCCAGTTATCGTAATCCGAATCTATTTTCACGGTGGTCGAGGTGGTGCCAAAGACGGCATTGAACAGGGTTTCATCACTGGGGATGATTTCCAGCGCCTGCAGGTCCAGCTGGGTGCCGGTTGCGGTGACGTCGGTGTCCGAGTAACGCACCCCAATATTGGCGGCCCATGGCATGGAGCCCAGACTGCCTTCCAGGAAGGCATCGACATAGAAGCTCAATACTTCCTCGTCAACTTCGAAGGAATCCGGTTGCAGTGCGGCATCAAAGCCACCATTGGCCTGCAGTTGTGCCAGACTGGTTCCTGGAGCCAGGCCGAATATGGCATCACGCTGCAGGTTGGCTTCCGGTGAGCCCAGGAATTCAAACAGCTGATCCGCATCGAAGCCCAGGAAGGTACCGGGCAGACCATCGGCCCTGTCATCGAGGAAACCTGGAGCGTTACGGGTTTGCAGAAGACTGTCGGGCACATCCACCAGATAGCCACAGAAGTGACACAGGGCATTCGGGTTGGTTGCTACGATGTCATTGGTCTTGGTGCGATCGGAGTAAGTCACGCCGAAATCAACCTTTTTCAGGGTTTCATTGCTTGAAGTCCATTCACCCTTGAATTTCAGATCGGTAATTTCGTCTTCTATGTCCGCACCCTGACGGATGGCAATATGGGCACGACCCAGGTCAGGTGTCAGGCCGGCCGTCAGGATTGGCGAACTGATGGAGGCGGCGGGCAGATCAAAGGAGACGCCATCATTGAAACCAGAGACAATAAAGTTGTTCTTGCCACCATTCATATCTTCGGCTTCGCTATACGCTGCATCCGCGGTAAAGCGCAGGGAGTCGGTGGCATCCCATTCAATATTCACGGCAAACAGTTTGGTTTCCGAATCCCGGTTGTCATTGGTCTGGATGAAGTCTGTTGCCCCGTTGGTGCTGTGGGTAAGGCTGGTGACGGTATTGTTGGCATCCACCTCGGCATCCAGGATTTCACTGGCGGTAAACCACCAGCCTATCGAGTTGACATCGGATTCAACCTCGAATTTGGAATAAAGAGCATCAGCGGTTATCAGCAGGCGATCGCTTGGCTGGAACTGCAGGGTCAGGGTGCCGCCAGTTCTTTCCCGATCTTCGGTGAACACTTGCTTGTCGAAGTTTTGTGGCACGAACACATCGGTCAGGGTTCGGCCATCTGCCAGGTTCAAGGTTGTGCCCGGATTGAAACCGCGTGTCTGGATCTGATCGACCCGGCTCGAGCGTTCCTGGCGTGAAGCCGATACCAGCACACCAACCCGGCCATCTGCAAAGATATTGCTGATCAGGCCCGATATCTGGGGTTCGGTGTCATCGGATAACAGATCATGAACCCCTTTGGCGCTGGCTGCTGCAGTAAAACCGCGCAGGTCCAGGGGGCGTGCCGTGCGGATATCAATAGTGGAACCGATGCCTCCTTCGGACAGACCCGCGTTCGAGGTTTTGTAGACATCAACCCCGGAGATCAGTTCTGCTGCCAGATTGTCAAACTGGAACTGTCGACCCGAGCTGTCGGTGGCGATGTTGCGTCCATTGACCAGTACGGTGTTGAATTGCGGACCAAAGCCGCGCACGGTGACCTGCTGACCTTCACCCCCATCACGGTCGATGGAGACGCCGGATATCCGCTGCAGCGCTTCGGCCAGGTTGGTGTCGGGGAACTTGCCAATGTCCTCTGCGGAGATGGCATCTACTACATTGCCTGCATTGCGCTTGATATCCATGGCACGGGTAAGGCTGCCACGGATACCGGTGACTACAATTTCTTCAACCTCAGACTGAGCCATGGCTGTTCCGCTCATGGCGGACATGGCTATGGCTGATGAAATAGCCAGTGGCAGACTCTTCCTGAAGGGTAATGCTCTTTTAAGCTTGCTGGAACACATAACGACCTCTCTGTTGTTATTGATGATCAATCATTTTTGTGAGTGAAGTAGAGGATTGCCAGCTGTAGCAGTGTGTTACGCTTGTTCATGGCAGTCCCTCCCCGAGACTTTGATGGCGCTGATTTTTCTTTTTTTCAGTGCAGCCGGGCTCTGGTGGTCCGGTCTGCATCCTGTGTTCAAAAGCTGAAGTCAATGACAACGAGCTATTTATAGTATTTATAGTACAATAATATTAATAATACAACTATTCTTGTTGCA
>JAVVEG010000020.1:28626-45363 GCA_032251455.1 Pseudomonadales bacterium
GCCGGTGATCTGCCCTTGTGGGAACGCCCACGCACCACACGCTCCCTGTCGCCGGAGTACCGTGGTGTCAGCGCCTGCCATCTGAATTACATCCCCCAGGAGTACCCGGGGCATGGGGTGTCTGATTTCCGTCAACCCGCCATCCATCCTCGCCACAGCGATGGCAGCACGGTGTGTGACCTGGTTTTTCAGGACTACCAGATCAGCGCAGACAAGCCGGGCTTGCCGGGTCTGCCTGCTGCGCGAGGGGGTAACAGTCAGACCCTGCTCATTCGTCTTGCCGATCAGCGTACCGGGCTTGTCGTCGAGCTGAGTTACACCATTTATGCCGAGCATGATGTGCTGAGCCGTTCTGCCCGGATAAGCAACCAGGGCACGGCCATGCTGAATCTGCAATCCGCATTCAGTTCGGCGCTGGATTTGCCGGCGGGTGACTATGAACTGCTGCATCTTGCCGGTTCCTGGTCGCGGGAGTTTGAGACCCAGCGCATGCCCCTGCCCGCCGGACGCTTCATTGTGGAGTCGGCGCGGGGAGCCAGCAGTGCAGTGCACAGTCCCTTTGTGGTGGTGATGGAACAAGGCAGCAATGAGGAACAAGGTTGTGTTTACGCCACGGCCCTGTTGTACAGCGGAAATTTTGCCATCAGCATCGAGCAAGGGGAGTTTGGTGATATCCGGGTGCTGGCAGGGATCAATCCATTCAATTTCAATTGGCAGTTGGCGCCAGGGGCCAGCTTTCAAACTCCGGAGTCCTTGCAGGTCTTCAGTCGGCAGGGGCTGGATGGAATGAGTCAGATTTGGCACCGCTTCATTGCCGAAAAAATCAGTCCACAGCAATTTGCGCATCAAGCCAGGCCAGCTTATTTCAACAGTTGGGAGGCCGCCTATTTTTCTGTCGATGAGGCAAAGATGCTGGCTCTGGCCAGTCAGGTCAGATCATTGGGGCTGGACCTGCTGGTGATGGATGATGGCTGGTTTGAAGGTCGCAACTCCGACCGTACCTCCCTGGGCGACTGGACGGCTGACCGGCAGCGCTTCCCGGGCGGATTGGAAACCCTGGCGGCAGGGGTTCACCGGCAAGGTCTGCGCTTTGGCCTTTGGGTGGAGCCGGAAATGATCAACCGGCAAAGCCGTCTGTATGCCACCCATCCGGACTGGTTGATAGGGGTTGCGGGACAGCCGTCATCACCGGCACGCAATCAGTTTGTTCTTGACCTGTCTCGTGATGAGGTGGTTGAGCACCTCTATTCCGTAATGGATACGCTGCTAGGTTCGGGTTCGATCAGCTATATCAAATGGGACATGAATCGCTACATGACCGAAGTGGGTTCAAGCGCTTTGAGCGCGGAGCAACAAGGTGAGGTGGCACATCGTTACCTGCTGGGACTGTACCGGCTGCTGGATCGACTGACCCAAAAATATCCCACTGTGTTGTTTGAAAACTGCGCTTCTGGCGGTGGCCGGTTTGATCTGGGCATGTTGCATTACATGGCCCAGGGCTGGCTCAGTGATATGTGCGATCCGGTCGGCCGGCTGGAAATAGTCAATGGCGCATCCTATTTGTTTCCTCCTTCAACCATGGCTGCCTACATCGGACCCAGCCCCAACCATCAAAATGGCAGGATCAGTTCGCTGCAGAGCAGGGGGCATGTCACCTTTTTCTGTGCGGCCCGTGGAGTATCCCTGTCAGCAACGGAAATGGAAGCAGAGCAGGCGGGTTTGCAGGACCTGGTCAGCTGCTATCGGGAAAGCGCCGACATGGTAGTCAATGCCGGCTTCCATCGTTTACTCAAAACCGGAAATGAAGTCTGCTGGCAGCTCACGGCAGCCGATGGCAGCGAAGTGTATCTGGGTTATTTTTACCTGCTGGCCTCACCCAATGCGCAATTCCGGCGCGTGCGTTTGCGCGGCCTGGACCCGCAGAGTTTTTATTGTCGGGCAGGCCGCAAGGAGAAACTCAGCGGCGCCGCCCTGATGCATGCCGGTCTGGCTATGCCGGTGATGAGCCTGAACCAGAGCATTGCCGGAGTCGATTATATGCCGGCAGGGGATTTCTCTTCCGTGCTGCTGAAATTACAACGGGTGCAGTAATGAAGAGCAAGGATACGTTGCCAGAGTCGGTATTCCCACTATGCAATGAAAGCGGGATGCGGGTGGAGATTCTGGCGCGGGGAGCAACAATCTGGTCGCTGTCGGTTCCCGACCGCTATGGCCAGTATGCCGATGTGGTTCTGGGTCTGGCCACGCCTGCTGCCTATGATTGGGCGCATCCGTATTTCGGTTCGGTGCTGGGGCGCTATGCCAACAGAATCGCCCAGGCCAGGTTCTCGCTGGTTGGACAGTCTTACCAGCTAAGCCGGAATGAAGGCGTGCACCATTTGCATGGTGGCAAGACAGGTTTTGACCGGGCGCTTTGGCAGGTTTGCCATTACAGCCCCGATCAGGCCGAGCCGGTGCTGGAATTGTTCCATCGCAGCCCGGACGGGGATCAGGGTTATCCAGGCACTCTCGATTGTCGCCTGATTTTTTCGCTGCGAAACGACAATACCCTGACCTGCCACTACGAATGCAGCACGGATGCGCCGACCGTGGTCAGCCTGAGTCACCATCCGTACTTCAATTTGAGTGGCAACGCCGCGCAAGCCATCGATGACCATGTGCTGTGGATAGATGCAGCCTGCTGCACGCCAACAGATGAAGAAGGGATTCCTTTGGGTGCTCCTGTTGTACTTGATTCCGGTGCAACGGATTTTCAGACCGAACGACAGCTGGGAGAGTCCTGTATCGACAGGAATTATGTACTCAAGCGGCCGGGTGATTTGACGCAAGCGGCAGCCAGTGTGCACCATCCGGCGACAGGCAGGTTCCTGCAGATATTCACGACCCAGCCTGGGCTGCAATTCTATACGGGAGACCAGATCGGAGGGCCCTGGGCTGGTAAACAGGGAGTGCTGTACCGCAACCGTCAGGGCCTGTGCCTGGAAGCACAAAATTTTCCCGATGCTCCCAATCAAGCCGGTTATCCGGTTCCAGTCCTGTTGCCGGGACAACTCTACCGTCAGCAGACCTGCTGGCATTTTTCCACAGTTTAGACACGGTGAATTTCATGCAGGCATTATTTCGCGCACTCACATTCAACGCCTATATCGAGCTTTGCATTGTACTGGGGACTGGTTTTTTTTCCGTTCTCGCAATGGCACAAGATTCACTGGAACCAGAACAGTTGTACCGTAATTATTCGGCGGATGCGCTCCCGGTATTATCCCGGCAGGGGGCTTTTCCGGTTGGCGTGCGCACGCTTGTCGCCACCAATCCGGATCAACCCGAGATGATGATGCCGGGTTTCCTGACTGCCAACCGGGGGGACCGAAAGGTGACACTTGAAATCTGGTACCCGGCTGCACAGGCGTCTGCTGAAGCGGCGGTTTATCAGAACGAAACCCGTACCGGTCGGCCTTTTGCCGTACTGGGCACGGCCAGCAGGGATGCAGCGCTGGCTGCGGGCAACAAGACTTACCCGGTGGTGATCCTGTCACACGGTTACACGGGCTATCGCAGCATCATGTTCTATCTGGGCGAGCATCTGGCCTCTCATGGTTATATTGTCGCAGGTATCGATCACCCCAATTCAACCAATGCCGATATAGACCACCTGGCCGGCCCCGGGGCAGGATTTCTGGACACACTTTATTATCGTTCCAGAGATCAGCAATTTGTTCTTGATTATGTCAGCAGTAATTTGAATGAAGACGATTTTCCCCTGTCCCTGCGGGCCGATCCGCAACAGGCAGCCATTATCGGTTATTCGATGGGGGGGTATGGCGCAGTGGCAACGATAGGGGGATGTTACGCATTTCCTGATATACTGCTTGCCGGTCTGGCAGGCAGTGATGCTACTGACGTTTTGTCAAAACTCAGGCAGTCTTTGAACACTTGTGCCATAACAGCTGGTGCCGAGTCAAACCGGGTGGACCCGCGCTGGCAGGCAGCTGTATTATTCGCTCCCTGGGGCATGGAACAGAATGTATTTGCTCCGGCCAGCCTGGCCCGGATTCAGGTTCCTGCACTGTTTGTTGCCGGCACTGATGATGATGTCTCCGGTTATGAATCTGGCGTCAAAGCCCTGTTCGAAAGCCTGGGCAGTGCCAGCAAATATTTGTTGAGCTATGAGAATGCTCGCCATAATATTGCGCCGCATCCGGCACCTGTTGCGGCACTGGCCGATGAATTTGATCTGGGGCATTACCATGAGTCCGCCTGGGATGCGCAACAACTTAACAGGATAAACCAGCACTTTGTCCTTGCCATGCTTGACTGTCACCTGAAGAAGGATGATGCTGCCTGCGGATTGCTGGATCTGCGGCAACATGCCAACCAGTCCCGCAATGGTGGTGTACTGGGTGAGCCCTGGCCCGGTTTTCCATCGCGTTATGCAACCGGTATGCGCTGGGATAAACAATAATGATAAATACCTGATACAAGAGAATTGAAGGCATGCAGAACAGCACAGGCAATATCACCCAGTCAATCGTGGAAAAACTTGGCATGGCCATCGTCAGTGGCCACTACGATGATGGTGAATCCTTTCCGAACGAGGCGCAGCTTTGCGAGCAACTGGATGTCAGCCGCAGCGTATTGCGCGAGGCGATAAAAATGCTGACCGCCCGTGGGTTGCTGGTTTCCCGGCCGCGCAAGGGCACCCATGTACAACCAGAGCGCAATTGGAATCTGCTTGACCCCAGCGTGTTGCGCTGGCTGCTCAACCGCAAATTCTCCATCGATCTGCTGCTGGAATTATCCGAGATTCGCTATGCCATCGAACCTCAGGCCGCTTTTTATGCGGCCCAAAGGATAACACCTGAGGCCATGGCCAGGATTGATGCGGCGCTGGACAGGATGAGGGCGGCCAGCGTGGGGGATGATGACCCGCTGCTTTCCGATATCGCTTTTCATGTCGCTATCCTGGATGCCAGTCAGAACCGTTTCTACTGGCAGTTGCATAATTTCATCGATACCGCGCTGCGCTTCAGTATCCGCTTCACCAATCAGTCCAAGGGGGTACACCAGGCTGATATCGGCGATCACAAGGCGGTCGCCGATGGGATCAGGGCCGCAGACCCGCATCGGGCCAGCCAGGCCATGCAGGCGCTGCTGGATGAAGCCATGGAGCTCATGCGGGCCGCTCAGCAGACCGCTCAGACCAGGAAAGAATTGGATAAACAGTCTCTCAAAAGCATGACGGGTTGAGTACCTGCCGCAAGTACGGTGTTCTCCGTTGCAGATTATATTTATATGATTTATATTATCAATATAGATGTTATCAATATAGTCGTCGCTCTCGAGGATACCCTTCATGACAATTCGTGTGGCAATAAATGGTTTTGGTCGTATCGGGCGCAATATCCTCCGCGCCCTGTATGAGAATGAATACAGAAACCGGATTCAGGTCGTCGCCATCAATGATCTTGGGGATGCGGCGATAAATGCCCATCTGTTCAAATACGATTCAGTGCATGGAATTTTCCCCGGAGAAGTGAGCCATTCGGCCGATACCCTGACGGTCAATGGTGATGCGATTCATATCAGCGTTGGCAGAAACCCTGCCGAGTTGCCCTGGCAGGAACTGGATGTGGATATTGTTCATGAGTGTACCGGGCGCTTTGTCAGCCGTGAACTGGCAGCCGCTCATCTGAGCGCGGGAGCGTCCAGGGTTATTGTGTCGGCGCCGGGCACGGATGTTGATGCAACCATTGTCTATGGCGTCAATGAGCAGATATTGACCCAGGCCGATCAGGTCATTTCCAACGCCTCCTGCACGACCAACTGTCTGGCACCGATTGCCCGGATTCTGCACTCAGAGATCGGCATTGTGAGTGGACAGATGACTACCATTCATTCCTACACCAATGATCAAAACCTGTCGGATGTACAGCACGCTGACCCTTACCGTGCCAGGTCGGCCACACAGTCGATGATTCCTACCAAAACCGGTGCTGCCTCGGCGCTGGGTTTGGTGATTCCTGAGTTGTCCGGAAAACTGGATGGCATGGCAGTGCGTGTGCCGACCATCAATGTGTCGCTGATTGATCTGAATTTCATTGCCGCCAGAGCGACCTCGAAAGAGGAAATCAACGCACTGATGCTGAATGCCAGCCGTGCATCCAGCATTCTGGGATATAACGATCTGCCGCTGGTCTCTGTGGATTTCAACCATAACCCGCTGTCGTCCATCTTTGATGCCTCGCAGACCCGGGTATCCGGCCGCCTGGTCAAGGTCATGGCCTGGTACGACAACGAATGGGGATTTTCCAATCGCATGCTGGATAACACGCTGGCATTGATGAATGCACCAGCCTGAAGGATGACACATGTTGCGTCGTACCAAGATAGTTGCCACCCTCGGGCCGGCATCGAGTTCGGAAGCCATTATCGAACAAATGATTCTGGCCGGGGTTGATGCCCTGCGCCTGAATTTTTCCCATGGCGAGGCGGAGGAACACCTGCAGCGGGCCAGCCTGGTGCGCAGGGTTGCCGCCAAACACGGCCGCTATGTGGCCCTGCTGGCTGACCTGCAGGGGCCGAAGATACGGATTGGACGCTTCAGCAACAAGAAGGTCCTGTTGAAAAAAGGCCAGCAGTTCATCCTGGATTCACAGCTGGCCAGGAATGCCGGCACTGCCGACAGCGTCAATATCGAGTACGAGGCCTTGATCAGCGATTCCACTCCGGGCAACCGCCTGTTGCTGGATGATGGCCGTATCGAACTGGAAGTTGTTGAGGTGACCGCAACCCAGGTGCGAACGCGGGTCATCATTGGCGGTGAATTGTCAGACAACAAAGGCATCAACCGCAAGGGCGGCGGGCTGTCGGCCAAGGCGCTGACCGCCAAGGACAAGGCAGATATTCTGGTTGCCGCTGCAGCCGGGGTGGATTACGTGGCGGTCTCTTTTCCGCGAGATGCGCAGGACATGGTCGAAGCCAGGCAACTGGTGGAAGCGGCAGGATCGTCCGCGGGACTGGTGGCCAAGATTGAAAGAGCGGAAGCGGTCAGCGATGACGAGGTGCTGGATGAGATTATCCGTGCCTCGGACGTGGTCATGGTTGCCCGCGGCGACCTGGGCGTTGAAATCGGTGATGCCATGTTGGTGGGCGTTCAGAAACACATTATTGCCCGCGCACGCACCCTCAACAAGATCGTCATTACCGCCACGCAGATGATGGAATCGATGATCCACAGCTCCATGCCAACCCGGGCGGAGGTCTCGGATGTCGCCAATGCGGTAATGGATTACACGGACGCGGTGATGCTTTCTGCAGAAACGGCAGCAGGTGAATACCCGGTGGAAGCCATAATCGCAATGGCACGAATTTGCAGTGGCGCCGAGAGGCACCCGATCACCCATGTGTCCCGGCATCGGATGGACCAGCAGTTTGAACGGATCGATGAAGCCATTGCCTTGTCAGCGATGTATGCGGCCAATCATCTGCGCGATATCAAGGCCATAGTGTGCATGACAGAGTCAGGGCTGACACCAAGAATCATGTCCCGTATTCGCTCCTCACTGCCTATTTATGCCCTGTGTCGGCGCCACGACACACAACATAAGGTGGCGCTATACCGTGGTGTGCAGACGGTTGCCTTTGACAGCGCGGAAATTCCCCCTGAACTGATAAACCAGCGGGCGATCAGCGAACTGGTTCGTCTGGGCGCCTTGTGCGAAGGCGATCGGGTTATTCTGACCAAGGGTGATTTTCTGAATGCACAGGGCGGCACCAACACCATGAAGATCGTCTCAGTCGGGATGATGGACTGAAACAGCAGATTACAGGATGGTGCCTTCCCGACGCAGCTGATCAAACAGGCCGCCGGCATTATCACCCCCGCCATAACTCAGTGCCCCGGAGGAGAAGGAAGTGCCAAAGGTCAGTGCCAGGGTCACTGTCTGCGCAATGGCAGATACCAGTTGCTCAGTGTGCAGGGGTGACAGGGGATGAATGAAGACAGACCAGACCACGCCTTCTGCGATGCTGTAGCGGGCATCGAGCGCAGATTCAAAATTGGCCTGCATAAGGCGGTAGAGATGTTCCTTGCCCATGCCTTCGGCCTCGGCAACCGGTGTCATGATGCGCATGCGGTTACTGTTCGCATCGGTAATGACCAGAATGGGCCGTTCCGCAATGGTCAGCTGCCAGCGGCCGGATTCCCCCTGCAGCTCGGTGTCAAAGTGCCGGAGGATATCCTCCAGGCATTCCAGGGAGACCTCCGTGCAGAGCGGGGTTTCTGCTTCGAAGGTTCCGGTCTCGGCCTCGGCGGCGTGCACAGATATTGAGAACAGCAAACTCAGTGTACAAGTCAGCGCGAAAGTCAGTGCGAAAGTCAGTGCGACGAAAGGGAAGCTCAGGACATTCTGCTGGCGTGCGGATGGCGACATGGTCAAACTCCCTGATAATGGTAAGAGCCAAGGTGGCAGCCATGGCTGGACAGTGCATAAGGTGATAGACCCTGAGCAGAATGATTTGTTGCAGGGCAGGCAGCAACAGTGGCGTTCATGCCGGCTTGGCTTGCCCGATCAGGATGGCGTTTCCTGTTGCTGTGTGCCGACATGCCGGGCAAATATCGCCTGGGTTTCCCGGTTGGCGGCAAACATATGTTCAACCCGCAGAGAGGCCAGGGTGATGTCCTGCGGAGTTCCGAAGGTGGTGAACATGCTGAACAGGGCTATCTCGCCAAAAGGGCTGGCATAGCGGATATTGAGTGTTGGCGCTGGCGACCGGTGCAAGCCAGGGTTCAGAAACTGCACTCCCAGGCGCTGGCCCAGCAAGGAGGCAAGCGCATCGATTCTGGCGGTCAGCGTGGGCTGCGACAAGGCCTCATGGCGCAGATGCGCCAGCAATGCCACCCCGGCTTCTTCCAGATTGATGATCTGCTTGAGCATGCCTTCCGGGTGCGACAACAGATCGATCATATTGATTGGAGCACTGCCGATCAGCTCCCTGGTCCAGGGCATCAGTGTGCCTGCCAGCCATTTGGCGCCATTGTTCATGCGCAGGAGGTTCCAATGGGTGTCGAGAATGATTGCGGGCATGGGGTCGTGGGCAGACAACAAATGCTCCAGCGCCCGGTTGGCCTGAGCCAGGGCCGGGTCATCCAGTGGCGCTTCGCTGTAGAGGGGAGCAAAACCGGCCTGCAGCATGATCTCATTGCAGCTGAACAACGGCGCCTGGAGCTCCTGCAGCCACGCTGCCAGCAGTGCCCGGCTGGGTTTGGCGCGGCCGTTCTCGATAAAGCTGATATGCCGTTGCGAAACCCCCAGGCGCAGGGACAGCTCAAGCTGGCTTATGCGTTGAGTGCGGCGGATCTGCTGCAGGCTGGCTGGCAATGTGTGCTGGCGTGGTTGCATAGGTGCATGGTGCATAGGTGTATGGTGCAAGGTGTATAGGCTCATGAACTCATGGCCTCCGCAGCAGAAGCCCTGGGGTTCAGTCTATGGTTTCCCTGGCATCGATTCAATAACCTCACAGGTAATTGCAGTGAGTACCTGCCAACTGAATAATGAAACCTTCTCAGGCTTTGCCTGCCATCAAGGAGATACCTCATGTCACGTTCATTGTTGATGCTTGTTTTGCTGCTGTTTTCAGCCCTTACTGCTGTGGCCCTGTGGCAGCATGGGTATTGGGGGATTGTCGCCCCTCATTTCCAGACCACTGCAGGTGGTCAGGTGTTTGCTGACCTGGCCATTGCCCTGTTGCTGTTTCTGGTCTGGATGTGGCGGGATGCCAGGGCGGAAGGTCGCAACCCCTGGCCCTGGCTGGTGGTCACCTTGACCCTGGGTTCTTTTGGCCCGCTGCTTTATCTGCTGACAGGCAAACACGGCAAGGCCTGAGGCTGTATACTGTCGGCCAGGCATGCTGCCTGCCTCCTCATCCCGTGTTCCGATAAAGAGAAAACCATGATCCAGCCTGGCCGACATTACACCCTGACTCTTATTGATATTGTTGATATCGGCGCCTATCTGGACGCTGGCGAAGCGGGTCGGGTGCTACTGCCCAAACGTCATGTGCCGGCCGGCGCCAAAGTCAATGACGCTATCGATGTGTTTCTTTATCGGGATTCGGAAGACCGACTGGTGGCCACGACGCGCTCGCCCCTGGTCAGCGCAGGACAATTTGCCCGCCTGAAAGTGGCCGAAGTCAATCAGGTGGGTGCCTTCCTGGACTGGGGGCTTGAAAAAGACCTGCTGGCACCGTTTTCCGAACAGAAAACCCCGATGGAAGCCGGACGCTCCTATCTGGTTTACGTGGGCCTGGATAAAATTCATGGCCGCCTCTTTGCGTCCTCAAAGCTTGACCGGTATCTGAGCAAGGAAGGCAGCCCACATCACTTCAAGGCGGGTCAGGCGGTGGAGCTGATCATTGCCAAAAGCACAGATCTTGGTTACAAGGCCATCATCAACCACAGTCACTGGGGGGTTCTGTACCGAACGGAAGTCTTTCAGCGTCTGTCCGTGGGGCAGCAGGTACAGGGTTTCATCAAGCATATTCGCCCCGATGGCAAGATCGATCTCAGCCTGCAGGCCGGCGGCGAAACCCTTGAGCGTCAGGCCCGCAAGATCGTCCAGTATCTGCAGGCGCACCAAGGGTATGCTCCCCTGCATGATAAAACTGAGCCACAGCTCATCAGCGACGAGTTGGATATGAGCAAGGCTGCCTTCAAGAAATGTACAGGGCGGTTGTACCGCGACCGTGTCATAGCCATAGAAGAGGCAGGTATCCGCCTGCTGGATGCCGACCGGCTTGGGAAAAAGCCGGACGTGTCGGCAACCTGGCAGGCTCAGAAAAGCAACACTGCCCGCACGTCTGTCGCGGCTTCTCCTCAAGTCAGCAAAACCCCGAAGCCAGTCAAAGCTCCCAGGTCCGCCATACCCACTAAACCCACCAAAGCTCCCAAGCCCACCAAGGATTCTGCATCCGCCAGTTCAGTCTGGTCTGGGAAAAGTGGGCAGGCGCGTACCGTCGCTGTATCCAGTGTCCCTGTAGAGCTGTACAAGATTCTGAAGTTTGAAGGCCTGGTGAGCAGCGGTGCGGAAGCCAAGGCCATGATTGCCGAGGGCAAGGTCAGCGTTAATGGCGCAGTGGAGACTCGCAAGCGCCGGCAGATCGTCAGCAGGGACATCATCCAGTTCGGCAGGGAAAAACTCTGCATTGTCCATGATGCGACTGTGGCGCCTGCTTGATATCAGGGTGGTGGCCGCAGTATACTCGTACGGCATTTCCGTACATGAACAGGTGGTTTCGATGGAAACAGTCAGTGTAAACAAGTTCAGGGATAACTTGAAACAGCTTGTAGAACAAAGCATTAGCAGACATGAACCGCTTAGAGTCTCCCGCCGCTCAGGGCAAGACTTTGTGGTGCTTAGCGCCGAAGACTGGGAACGTGAACAGGAAACTTTGTACATCTTGCAAAACAGCAGCTTGATGCGCCAACTGGCCGAGTCAGCCAAAACCCACACAGCGCGAAAAGGATACATGCCTACAAAAGAGCAAATGGATGAGATCACTGGTATTTGAGGGCAAAACCTGGGAGGCGTATGAAGCCATGCGCCAAAAGGATAAAAAATTGCACGAAGCCGCGCGTAAAATCATCAAAGAGCTTCTTCGCTGCGAGGATCCCTCCGTCGGCACAGGTAAACCCGAACCATTGAAACACAATCTGTCGGGCTTCTGGTCAAGACGCATCTCCCAGAAAGATCGGATTGTGTATCGGTTCGATGAAACATCAATTTATATCTTTGCTTTGGGTGGTCATTTCCTGCATAGGCCTTAGCGGGATTACCTCAATTCGCCCTTGATAGGACATGATCTGAACTTTCTGACCAGAGAAAATGCCCATGGACTCACGAATTTCTTTAGGAATTACAACCTGATACTTCGGGGAAACAGTTACTTCTGTCATAACACCACCTATCGATAAGGTCTTGGTATTACGGTACCTCTATCGATTGGTGCGATCAATTCGTAAATGCTGATTACAGCCAAAGCCCCGGCGCTGAACGCAGCCAACAACATTTTTGAAATTGTGCGGTTTGCTTCCAAACTGGACAGTGGCCTGCCTCGGAGATAGGCTTTATTTTACCTATTACATGCTCATAGGAGGAGCCATGGTTAAGAAAGGAAGCATCAAGCCTGTAATATTGATTGAAGACCGGATTTATACCGTGCACGACAAACGGGTCATGCTGGATGCCGACTTGGCTAGGCTGTACGGTGTCACGACCAAACGTCTGAACGAACAAGTTACTCGGAATGCCGACCGTTTCCCGGAGGATTTTGCGTTTAAGCCAACAAAACAGGAGCTTACAAACTTGAGGTCGCAAATTGCGACCTCAAGTGGCGTTTCTGAGGCGCACGGCGGACGACGTTACCTGCCCCGTCTATTTACCGAACATGGCGCCATCATGGCCGCCTCCGTGCTGAACTCCCCAGCCGCGGTGGAGGTTAGCGTTTATGTCGTCCGCGCCTTCGTCAAGTTACGGGAACTCACTTACTCACAACGGGAAATTCAGAAGAAGCTCAATATGATTGAACAGAAGGTGGCGGGCCAAGATCAAACCCTTGGCGAATTGATCGATGCCATCCGGGGACTGATGTTTCCTCCTGAGTCGAAGAGGAAAAGGCCAATTGGATTTGGGAAGTGGGAGGAGTAATTGACCGTATCATCACATCAGTTTTGTTTTACCAATACACTTCACAGGAATATCCGGAGACATGCATGATCGGATTGTGCAGCCGTTCAAATCATGGTGATGCCCGTACATCTATGCCATCGTGATAATTGCGGAAGGCAACCCCCTAAAGCCGGGAACGCACCAAGGTAACATCCGCATTGCGCCAAAAAGAGTCGAACTGGCGCTTTACCAGTATGGCTTCCTGGGTTCTGCCCTGGGCTTCCAATGCCTGCGCCAGTCCCAGGGTGCTCCAGCCACTTTGCTGATTCCACTGCAGGTCTTTGCGGTAGACCGCTTCTGCTGCTGCCGCCTGACCATCAGCCAGCAAGGCCGCGCCCAGGTACAGCCGCATGGACTGCGACCAATCCGGTGGCTCGGTGTAGTTGTTGGCATCCTGTAATTCCACGGCACGGGTGTAGGCCGCGATGGCGCCAGCCAGATCTCCGCGCATTTCCTTGATCTCGCCGTCCAGGGCATGGGTAGCCAGTTGCAGAATATGGGAAGCCGGAGTGGGGCCGACACCGCTGGAGTCAGCGCTGTCATCGGCAGCCTGCACCCGCAGATTGGCCAGTTCGGCATCGGCAGCCTGCAGTTGCCCGGTATTGGCCAGAGCACTGCCCTTGACATAGCTCCAGATGCCTTCCAGGTAAGGCGTGCCACCCAGGCGGTCGGTGGTATTCAGGATCTTGTCCCATTTGCCGAAGACTTTTTCCACAATCCAGGTATGTGCTACCCGTTTCTGGGCCTGGTTGAGTGTATCCGGCACAACGTTGGCCGCGCCCTTTTCTGCTGCGGCCAGGGTGTTGGCATAATTGCCCTGCAGCATATTGGCGTAGCGGACAAAATCCAGGGCATGAGGTGCATGAATCTTGTGCGAGAGCGGGTAGGTGCCGATATTCGGGAAGTTGGTCTCGCCCCAGATTTCAGCAAACTGCCGATCGACAATCTGTGAACGCTCATTGATATCGATGGCTTTCTCATATTCCCCGACGCGCAGGTAAATATGACCAGGCATATGCACCATATGTCCGGAAATCGGTACGGTGCCTTCCAGTTTCTGCGCAGCAGGCATGGCTAGCTCGGGCTGCAGGGAGCCTTCCATCAAATGGATGTACAGATGATTGGCGCCAGGATGGTTGGGCTCAATGCGCATGGCCGCCTCGAAAGCTGCCTGCGCTTCGGCAGTTCCCGGCTTGGGCGAACCGTCGGCATTCCAGTAATCCCAGCGGGTCGTGTTCATGTAGGCTTCGCCAAACAGCGCAGCGATATCAGGATCATCCGGGTATTTCGCGTGCAGTTCGCGCATGGCATCCACGAAGGCGGCATCGCGCTGCTTGCTGTCGGCAATGGCATCCTTGTTGTAGAGCACGAACAGGGCGTTGATCATGTCCTGTTCTTTTGCGTTGCCATTGTTGCTCAGTTCCAGGGCCCGGCGGATGGCGGCCAGACCGGTACCGCGCGGATCATCCGGCATATTGGCATAACGGCTGTTGGGGTTGGGGCCGGCCGCATGTGCCAGACCAAAATACGGCATGGGGCTGTCCGGGTCCAGGCGCGAGGCTTCCTGGTAGGAGGCAATGGATTCCGGGAAGTAGAAACTCCAGGCCATGCGCAGGCCCTGGTCGAAGAATTGCTGGGCGGCCGCCGAATCGGTTGTAATGGGTCGGCTGTAGGTGCCGCCACCGGGTACGATGATGGCCAGTGGCGCATCGGCGGCAGTGGCTGTACTCTGGGCCAGGAGAGGGTGTGATGCTGTGAGCATGCTGGCAGCGACGGCCAGGGCCAGGGATAGTTTGTTCATGGGCAAGGCTCCAACTTGGTTTTATTGCTGCCTATCTTAGAGGTTTTCTGACAGGATGTCAGGGTGCATCTCAGGTGCGTCAGGTGTAGATAGTCAATGGTTTGATCCAGGTCATTGACCGGGCTTGGCAGCGGATTCATACAATTGCCAGTCAACAGCAACAACGCAGAGACCCAGGAGCCCCGAATGGCTGAACCAGTACCCCCCAAACAGACCCCACCGCCTTCGCCTTTTGACCGACATGCCTTCATGTGGATGATGGCCGTGTTTCTGGGCTATTACCTGATCATGACGCTGATGCAATCCGGCAGCGAGCGCATCCCCTATTCAGATTTCAAGCAGGCCGTTAGCGATGACAGGGTGGCCACTGTGACTTTCCGGGGTGACCAGATAAGGGGGACCTACCGAGATGAGGCGGGTGGGCAGTTCATGACAGTGCAACCCACACCACCCGATGAGAGTCTGCTGGCGCTTCTGGAGGCGAGCCAGGTAGAGATCAATGCGGAATCATCGGCCCAGCCCGCGTGGTTGCGAATCTTGCTGGGGGTGATTCCCTGGGTATTCCTGGTCTTGTTCTTCCTGTACTTCAGTCGGACGGTTCAGCAGCGTATGGGTGGCGGCAAGGAAGGCCTGTTTGGCTTTTCCAAGTCCCGGGCCAGATTGTTTGAAACCAGGGAAAATGATATCGGCTATGATCAGGTGGCGGGTGCCGATGAGGCCAAACAGGAATTACAGGAAATCATCGACTTTCTGCGTGCGCCGGAACGTTTCCGCAAGCTGGGTGCGAAGATGCCACGCGGCATTCTTTTGATGGGGCCGCCAGGGACAGGGAAAACCATGCTGGCAAAGGCAACTGCACACGAGGCCGGCGTGCCGTTTTTCAGTATCAGTGCCTCGGAATTCATAGAGATGTTTGTCGGTGTCGGCGCCTCCCGCGTCCGCGATATGTTTCTCGAAGCCAGGAAAAAGGCGCCATCTCTGATTTTTATTGATGAGATTGATTCAGTGGGCAGAATGCGCGGCACCGGGCTGGGCGGGGGCAATGATGAACGCGAACAGACGCTGAATCAGGTGCTGGCGGAAATGGATGGCTTTGCTGCAGATGAAGCGGTGGTGGTGCTGGCGGCAACCAACCGCCCGGATGTGTTGGACCCGGCACTGCTGCGTCCGGGCCGGTTTGATCGCAAGATCACCATGGAGCTGCCACAACACAGTGCGCGGCAGGAAATCCTCAAGGTTCACCTGCGCAAGGTTCCTGTGCAGGAAGATATTGATATCGCCGAACTGGCCAGTATGACGGTTGGCTTCTCCGGTGCCGACCTGGCCAATCTGGTTAATGAAGCGGCCTTGCTGGCAGCCAGGGAGAAGGCCGAGATCGTCACTCGTGCGCATTTCAACAAGGCGCATGATCGCGTGCTGATGGGCAGCGAGCGCAGGGATCTGCTCAACCCCGCCGAGCGCAAACGAACCGCCATTCACGAAAGTGGGCATGCACTCGTGGCGCTGTTCCTGCCACACAGCGATCCCGTCCGGCAGATAACCATCATTCCGCGTGGGCGCGCCCTGGGCATGACCGAACAGTTGCCGCTGGAAGATCAGCACAATTATGCCGAAGACTACCTGCAGACACGGTTGGCAGTGCTGATGGGCGGGCGCTGTGCCGAAAAACTGGTTTGCGGCAATATCAGTTCCGGTGCGGCCAGCGATCTGGAGCAGGCCACCCATCTGGCAAAGCGGATGGTCATGCAATGGGGCATGAGTGAGGTGGTCGGTCCGGTCCATTTCCATACCGGCAGTGAGCACCCGTTTCTGGGATACGAGATGACCCAGGAGAAGGATTTCAGTGAGGACACAGCCCACAAGATCGATGCCGAGGTGCACCGTCTGGTCAGCGAGGCAGAGCAACTGGCCATCAGCACGCTGCAGGAGCACTCCAGCTTTTTGCAGACATTGATAGACAAGCTGCTGGAGAAGGAGACGCTGGACCGTGCTGCGCTGGATACATTGCTGGCGAGCAGAGACAAACCGGCCGTGGCCTGATAATGCCTTTGACCTCGGACAATAAAAAACTATTGCCTATTGACAAGGAGAAGGCTCATAGGTGTTATGGCTTTACAAGACCTGTTAACAGGACTATTATCTGGTCTCATGTTTTCTTGCCCAAGGTATTTTTATGACACATCAAATCCTTACTGAGATGGCGGCCAGCAT
>JAVVEG010000021.1:0-40236 GCA_032251455.1 Pseudomonadales bacterium
GCAGCGCGCGCCAGACTCCCGCAGAGTAACCATAGACTTATTCAGAGGCTCCCTAGCCCTCTGTTCATGCCCCTGTGCACCCAGCAAGCAATGCATACCCGGCAATGAGCTTCCTGAAGTGGACTGCCAACTCATGGCCTGTCAATCCCAGCTGGCGTGAATTACAATAAACGCCTGAGTCCATCATACCGATGAGGAATGCCGGAACACTTATGACCGTCAGCATCAAAACCCCCCAGGAAATCGAAAAAATGCGCATTGCCGGTCGCCTTGCCGCCGAAGTGCTTGAAATGATTGAACCCTACGTTCAACCCGGCATCAGCACTGGTGAGCTCGACCGCATCTGTCACGAATATATAGTCAATGTTCAACAGGCCATCCCTGCTCCGCTCAATTACAATGGTTTTCCCAAATCAATTTGCACCTCGCCCAATCACGTCATCTGCCATGGCATTCCCAGCGACAGCAAGATTCTCAAGAAAGGGGATATTCTCAATATCGACATCACCGTGATCAAGGACGGTTTCCACGGCGACACCAGCAAGATGTTTCTGCTGGGAGAGGTCCCTGCCCACGCCAGGCGCCTGGTTGACGTCACCCGTGAATGTTTGTTGCGGGCAATCGACATAGTCAGGCCGGGGACACGTCTTGGCGATATCGGCCACATCATCCAAAGCCATGCCGAAGCCAACAATTACTCCGTAGTCCGCGAGTATTGTGGCCATGGCATCGGCCGGGTTTTTCATGAAGACCCGCAGGTGCTGCATTATGGCAAACCCGACACTGGACTGATTCTGCAGGAAGGCATGACCTTCACCATCGAGCCCATGCTCAATGCTGGCTCCAGGCACAGCAAATTATCAAAGCATGATGGTTGGACCGTAACCACCAAGGATCGGCGCCTGTCAGCTCAATGGGAGCACACCCTGGCGGTCACCTCTCAAGCTTGTGAGGTCCTGACCCGACGCAAGGAAGAAAGCGAGTGGCAATAATTACCGAACTGGACCACCTTGATGAATCCGCCATTGATACGTTTATTGATGATATCGATCTTGAACTGACACAGAACAAGAAAGACGGATCCATTGCAGCATATCGCACGCTCCTGCATAAAATCGAAGACAGGCTCAATACACTCTATCGCCAGGGAGCCCCGATAGTCGGCTTGATCACCGGCAGAGCCCGACTGATTGATCGCATACTGATCCATGCCTGGCAACGTTATGACTGGCATGATCCAGAGAGTATCAGCCTGCTTGCTGTTGGAGGTTATGGCCGTGGCGAGCTGCATCCACATTCGGATATCGATCTGCTCCTGCTAAGCCGCACCGAGGATATCACCGACAACAGGACCACACTCAGTGCATTTTTTACCTTCCTTTGGGATATCGGTCTGGAGATCGGCCAGAGTGTCCGCTCGATAGCACAATGCCGACAGGACGCCATCAAGGATATCACTGTCGCCACCAGCTTTATGGAATCACGCACCATCACGGGTTGCACGGCTTTGCGCGACCTGATGATTGCCAGCACCCAAAGCCCGGATGTCTGGCCGGCGAAGACCTTCTTCACCGCGAAGAGAGATGAGCAGATTGCCCGCCACCAAAAGTACTACGATATTGACTATGCCCTTGAACCCAATGTCAAAACCTCCCCCGGTGGGCTGCGTGACATCCAGACCATCGCCTGGATTGCCAAGCGCCATTACGACGCCAACAATCTTGCCGACCTGGTCACTCTGGGTTTCCTCAGCGAAGCTGAATATGGGGAGTTGTGCAAAGGCGAACATCTGTTGTGGAAAATTCGTTACGGTCTACATTTGCTGGCTGGACGCAAGGAAGACCGCCTGTTGTTCGACAAACAAAAAGACCTGGCACAGTTATTTGGCTACGAAGATGATGAGCGCAGCCTGGGCGTGGAAAAACTGATGCAGGAATATTATCGGGCCGTCGCCAATCTGCGTGCCCTGAACGATGTCCTGCTTCAGCATTTTGACGAAGCGATTCTGCGCGCAGATGAACATGAAACAATCGAGGTCATCAATAACCGTTTCCAGATACGCGACAATTATATAGAAGTGCGCAATCCCGGCATATTCCGTCGCTTCCCGTTTGCCTTGCTCGAAATCTTTGTACTGATGGCACAAAACCCGCAGATAAATGGCGTACGGGCTGCCACCATTCGCCTGATCCGGGAAAGTGGTGATCTGATCAACGATAAATTCAGAGTCGATCTGCGCAATGTCACCCTGTTCATGGAATTGCTGCGCTCCGCTCATGACCTGACCAGCCAGCTGCGACGCATGGCCCGTTATGGCATTCTGGGTCGCTACCTGCCCGAATTCGGTGCCATTACCGGCAAGATGCAACATGACCTGTTCCACATCTATACCGTGGATGCTCACACGCTTCAGGTGGTCGAGAACATGCGCCGATTCCGTTTGCCCGAAGCCAGAGACGCTTTCCCGATAGCCTCCCATATAATCCATCGGCTACCCAAGGTAGAGTTACTCTACATCGCTGGACTTTATCATGACATAGCCAAGGGTCGCGGTGGTGACCACTCAACCCTGGGAATGGAGGACGCAACCCGCTTTTGCCAACGACATCATCTGAGCGTCTGGGACAGCAAACTGGTTTCATGGTTGATTGGCAAACATCTGTTGATGTCCATGACGGCTCAACGCAAGGACATCATGGACCCGGATGTGATTCATCAGTTTGCTCTGGAAGTGGGCGATAAATTGCACCTGGATTATCTCTATGCCTTGACAGTGGCGGATATCAACGCGACCAATCCGACGCTCTGGAATGCCTGGCGTTCTTCATTGCTGCGCCAATTGTATCTGAATACCAAACGGGCCCTGCGTCGCGGACTGGAAAATCCACTCGATCGCGTTGAACGGATCAAGGACAAACAGGAAAGTGCCTTGTTGAAACTCAAGGATAAAGGCCTGTCGGAGGCTCAGGTTCAGGCCATCTGGGAAACTACCGATGATGAATACTTTGTCCGCGAATCGGTATCGAATATTGTCTGGCATACCGAAGCCATTGCCAGCCACAGTGGCGAAGAAACCCTGATACTGATTCAGGAAACCACTGACTCTCTTGGCGAAGGAGCTACCCATCTTTTCATCTACACAATCAACCGGCCCCGTTTGTTTGCCAGCAGCGTTGCGGCCATGGAAGAGCTGGGCCTGAATATCCAGGATGCACGAATATTCACCTCAAGCAAGAACTACTGCATGAACACCTATACCGTGCTTGAAAGTGATGGCACCCCGGTTGGCGACAACACCCAGCGGGTCCAGCAAATCATTCAATCCCTGCGCAGAAACATTGCCGACCCGGACAGTTATCGCAAAATCGCCCGCAGACGTACACCAAGGAAATTGCAACACTTCAGTCAACATATTGAGATTGAGATCATCAACAAGGAATACCAGAATTTTTCCACACTGGAAATCAACTGTCCTGACAAACCCGGTATTCTGGCAGCCATTGGCAAGGTATTTGCGGACCAGCAGATTCAGCTGCAAAATGCACGCATTGTCACCCTGGGCGAACGGGTCGAGGATCTTTTTTTCATTGCCGATGCCCAGAATCGCCCCATCAGGGATCCCGCACAGATTGAAGCCCTGCAATCAGCCTTGCAACAGGAACTTAGCGCCTGATTAGATTCAGAAGTTCCCTAATCCGTTATACTGGACAACTTTTTCAGCAGCATAGCTGAACGCCACTACGCCTCGTTTTGATAGGGAGAATGTAAGCATGAGTTCAACGGCAAATCTTCACAGCCTGGGTATTGGCCTGGCAAGCACAAACTCTGCAGGAGAGGTCATCGAAGTATTTTATCCACGGCCGCTGCTGGCACCTGGTACAAACTTGAGTGCAGGCATCTGTTCGGCATTGTCCTGTCCCCCCACCGATCAGGTTCTCAAGTTATCAGCAGCACAATGCCAGAACCTGATCGGATATCTTGACACCGTGCTACCTGAACATTCGGCAGAAATCAGCGCCATGAACCAGAGCGGCAAACAGCTCATCCTGACCATGATTGCCGAAGACAAGGCACCAGGCACTGTTGCCGAAGTTTATTTGAAGCTGCATCTGCTTTCACACCGCCTGAGCAAACCACAAACCCTGAACCTGCAAGGCGCGTTTGCCATCCTCCCCACCCTGGCCTGGACCAATGAGGGGGCCATTGCCATGCAAGAACTGTCGGCTCGTCAGCTGGCCGCACGTGCGGCAGGGAGAACCCTGCAGGTCAACTCGGTCGACAAGTTCCCCCGCATGAGTGATTACGTGATTCCAGCTGGGGTACGGATCGCCGATACCGCCCGGGTAAGACTTGGCGCGTATATTGGCGAGGGCACCACTGTCATGCATGAAGGATTTGTCAATTTCAATGCAGGAACACTGGGGACGGCGATGATAGAAGGACGTATTTCCGCTGGGGTTATCGTTGGGGATGGCAGCGATCTTGGCGGTGGCTGCAGCACCATGGGCACTCTTTCCGGCGGAGGGACTGAAATCATTTCCGTGGGGGAAAACTGTCTGATTGGCGCCAACGCCGGTCTGGGTTTTCCACTGGGCGACCGCTGCATCATCGAAGCAGGTTTATATGTCACTGCGGGCACCAAGGTGTTGCTTCTGGACAGGGACGATAAACCCATCAGCATTCTCAAGGCACGAGCGCTTGCAGGCAAACCCGATTTGTTGTTTCGTCGCAACTCGCAGACCGGTGCGGTGGAATGCAAGACCAATCAGACCTCCATGGCATTGAATACCGAGCTGCACAACAACAATTGAGGCATCATTCAACAGGAACCCTGCCCCAGGCATTCTTGACTATGCTTTTTGGCATACTGCAACGGATAAACAGCTATGACTTCGAATGAAAATGGTTCGCAAACGCTGGACCTGGCGATGCAACTGATCAGCCGCCCATCAGTCACACCGGATGACCAGGGCTGCAACCAATTGCTGATGCAGCGACTGCAACTCCTGGGCTTCAAGACCGAGGTCATGAACTTCGGCAATGTCAGTAACTTCTGGGCCCGCCTGGGCGATCGCTCTCCGGTTTTCTGTTTTGCCGGACACACCGATGTTGTGCCCAGTGGCCCCATTGAAAAATGGCAGACTCCCCCGTTTGAACCCACTGTCATAGACGGCAGATTATTCGGTCGAGGAGCAGCTGACATGAAGGGCAGCCTGGCTGCCATGGTGGTCGCCTGTGAACGCTATCTGAGCAAACCAGGGATTATCGAATCCTTGCCAGGCTCCATCGCTTTCCTGGTCACCAGCGATGAAGAAGGCATTGCCGCCGATGGGACAAGGAAAGTAATTGAAGTTCTGGAAGCCCGTCAGGAAAAAATCGATTACTGCCTGGTCGGTGAACCCAGCAGTGAACACAGCACCGGCGATACCATCAAGATTGGCCGCCGCGGCTCCCTGCATGGTCGCCTGCGCTTTCAGGGCGTCCAGGGTCATATTGCCTACCCCCATCTGGCCACCAACCCTGTACACAAGGCTCTGGCGCCCCTGCAGGCCTTGTGTCTTGAGCAGTGGGATGAAGGCAATGAGGCCTTTCCTCCAACCAGCTTTCAGATATCCAATGTCAAGGCTGGCACCGGCACAGACAACGTCATTCCGGGAGAGTTTGAAATCCTGTTCAACTTCCGTTACTCGACGGCATCGACCGAACAGTCCCTGCGTGAACGCACAGAAAAAATTCTGTCAGCCCATGACATTCCCTACCAGCTGGACTGGCATTTATCCGGAGAACCTTTCCTGACCCTGAACAGCCGTTTGATCGATATAGCACGGGCCAGTATCTTGAAGGTAACAGGGGTTCAGACCAGCACATCCACCGCTGGAGGGACCTCTGACGGCCGCTTTATTGCCCCGACAGGCACCGAGTTGATAGAGCTTGGCCCCTGCAATGCCTCTATCCACAAAGTGGATGAAAATGTCAGCATCAATGCGCTGGAGGAACTGACCACGATTTATCAGGAAATCCTCACTGGACTGCTGAGATAGATATCGAAGCGGCTGGACTTGCCACTGATTTGTAAATCAGGTTTTTCTCCTGCCAAAAAAGGAGCAAGGCGTGGACGTTTTACTACCACTCGCTTGCGGGCATATCGCCGGGCAGATGCCAATAACTGCTGCAGCTCCTCATCCTCTCCATTCACGTCACCACTCTTGCGGGCAAGCAGGGTTTGAAGCACCTGCATGTTCTTGTTAACTTTTGCCGATTTTTTCCGGGCGGGAAACATAGGGTCAAGATAGACTACATCGCCTGCACCGGTCTGTTGATCGGTTTGTTGATCGGTTTGTTGATCGGTTTGTTGATCGGTTTGTAAAAAGTAATCGCAACTGTCAGCCTGTCTGAGCGTCAATCTGTTGGCTATCGCTGCCAACAAAGGTTCAGTTGTTGATTCTGCCCGTTGCAATCCATCTTTCAATAAGGCATGGATAACTGGATTGTTTTCCAACATAAGCACCGTAAAGCCGGCAGCTGCCAGAATAAAGCCATCCTGACCCATGCCTGCCGTCCCATCCACTATTTGTTGACCTTTTGCCTTGCGCCCTCCGACAGCCCTGACCAATAGTTCTTTCTGCAAATGCTGGCCTTGTCGCCATTTCATTTTATCGCTCAGGAAGTCCACACAGATTTCCGCGTTTGCATCAGGCAGAAAACTACGCAGCATCAGACGATTCTGCCGGTAATGCAGTATGAACTCCACACCTGCAGTTTCCTTATTGCCTCGCCATAATGGCAAGGACAATTCTGCTGCCAGCCCGGCAGCAGCAAGCAATTGCGGATCATCTTCAGCCAGCTCTGCTTCAACCTGAACAGCCATGACGGGGACACGCATGTTGATTGAATCGATCAAGATAAGCCCTGCTGGGCGCTGTACACCAGTTGCTCCTGCAAATAAACGGGCAGCAATTCTTCAGCCTGGATGACATCTGCCGCAGCCAGGCGCGATATGCTGGCCGGCAGGATACTTGCAGCACTGGATTTGATCAGCCGATCACTGCCTGCCAGGTGCAGCTGTGCCGAGTCCAGTACCTCATCTGACCAGGCATTACCCGCAGCAAACCATGAACCAGACAAGGAACCCAGCTGCATGAGCAATCCGTTTTTGTTTACTATTTGTTCTGCAGCAATACAACACGGCCAGTCGTCAGTGATTTGCCAGGCTGCAAAATAAAACTCATTCTCGCGAGACTGAAAAGCTGTCAATATCTGCTGACTGCCATATTGTTGTTTTACCAGCATTGCCATGGCAGCCAGTGACGAAAATGGAATTACCGGTATCGAGCCAGGAAAAGCCAATCCTTGCGCAACTGCAATGCCTATGCGCAGGCCAGTAAATGACCCTGGCCCGGTAATGACAGCAACCGCATTGATATCAGTCATCGAATAGCCCGACTCCAATAATAGTTCGTCCACCATTGTCAAAATCTCAGCTGCATGCTGCCGTGGGGCCTTGCTTTCACGAACAAATACTCCGTTTGCTCCCTGAAGTGCAACAGAGCAGATATCGCAGGAGCTATCGATTGCCAGGATAGTTGCCATATTGTTCTCCTGAAAACAAAAACACTCGCGAAGATCATCAATCTTGACGAGTGTTTTTGAAATATAAAGCTGTTTTTCAATCAACCCAGCTGGGTTTCCTCTTGAAACAATGATTCAGCTATTCGCTGATGCCACCAGTCATTTTTTGGCCGCTTTTTTCTTTGGAGCAGCTTTGGGGGTTGTGGGTTTGGGGGCTTCAGCCTTTTTCGATACGGTCTTCTTGGCAGCGGCCTTTTTGGGGGCAGTCTTTTTGGGTGCGGCCTTCTTGGGTGCGGCCTTCTTGGGAGCAGTCTTTTTGGGAGCAGCCTTCCCTGCTATTGCAGTCTGCTTGGCAACAGGCGCTTTTTTGACTGCTTTCTTGGTGATTTTTTTGCCTGCTGTCTTCGCCTTGGCAGCAGTTTTTCTGGCGCCAGCTTTCTCTCTTGTTGCCAGTTTTTTCGCTGCCAAACGAGCCTTGGCTGCCGCTTTACGGGCAGCAGCACGCTCCCTAATCAGGCGCGCTTTTGCTGCAGCCCTGGCTTTGATTGCTGCTTTCCTGGCTGCGGCTTTCGCCCTGGCTGCAGCTTTTTTGGCAGCCATCTTCTCTTTCAGTGCGGCTTTCCTGGCTCTTGCCGCTTCCTTGGCAGCATCGGCCTTGGCACGCTTCTTCTTCCATTGTGCGGCAAAGGTCTTCAGGGCTTTCTGCAGGTCAGCTTCGGCTTTGGCAGCCAGTTTTGCCTTCCTGGCTTCATCGGCTTTGCGTTTGGCTTCAGCAGCAGCCTTTGTCTTCGCGGCATCCTGAGCAGCTTTCACTGAAGTTTGTGCTGTTTTTATCTTTTTGTTCAGGTCTGTCAGTTTCTGGGTTACCTTGGCAACAGCAGCTTTGGCTGTTACGACGGACTTTTTATTGGCTGCAGTGGACTTTTGTACTACTTTGGCTGCAGCCGCTTTTGCCTTGCTTTGTGCTGCACTCAATTGCCTGGTTTGGGCAGCCAGATCTTTCTGTAATTTGGCCAGAGATGCCTGCGCTTTTGCCAAAGCTGCATCACTGGTTTTTTTTGCCACTGTTTTAGCAGGCGCCTTCTTCTTTGCTTTTACTTTAGCCATACTCTTATCTCTCCGATAATGTGGAAAAAAACCACTTCAACCTCTCCAACACGGGCGCACCCACGTTTGAGCGGCACATTAGCACAAAAACAGCAATCCATATAGTGATGCATTAATTTTTTTGAGGAAATCAAGTTTTTTTACATTTTTTCCTAAAAAGTTGCAATTAACCCTCTAGCAAAACATTGATCTTTTCCCTGACCAATTCGACATCTTCCTGTCCATCAATAAGCTCAACCTTGATCGCAACTTTTCCTTGCGCTGCCATCTTCTGATAAAAATCGACCAAAGGTTTGCTTTGCTCATGGTAGACCTTCAACCGTTTGCGCACAGTCTCTTCTTTATCATCATCCCTCTGTATCAGTGTCTCTCCAGTGATATCATCTTTTCCGGGTTCTTGCGGGGGATTGTATTCAATATGATAGACACGTCCGGAGGCAGGATGAACACGACGACCGCTCAAGCGCTTGATAATCTCCTCATCTGGTACATTGATGTCGATAACGACATCAATCAAAATACCGGCATCAACCATTGCCTGCGCCTGCGGAATGGTCCGCGGAAAACCATCCAGCAAAAACCCTTTTTGACAATCTGCATCCTCGATACGCTCTTTGACCAGTGCAATGATTATGTCATCCGCTACCAGGCCTCCTTCTGCCATGATCTGTTTTACTTTCTGACCCAGCGGTGACCCGGCCTTGACAGCAGCCCGTAACATATCCCCTGTTGAAATCTGGGGTATACCCAGTTTTGACGTAATGAAATGGGCTTGAGTCCCCTTTCCTGCCCCTGGGGCCCCCAATAAAATTACACGCATAATCTGCTCCTGAGCTGTTACCGGTTACAAGCATTGTGCTCGCTGGTTTATGTGGATCCAATGATCCTTTACAAAACGGACTGTACAAGCGCGTGCAGAACATACACGAAACTTTACTGCCAGTACAGATACAAAAGGCATTTGCCGGCAAGAGCTGCCTGCTGACCTATCCATTCAATATGCTTTTCGCGTTTTGCCACAATAAATTCAGTTCTTTCATGCGCATTGTCTCAATACTTTGGCCATGTGTGGCAGCCTGCTTCTCGACATGTCTGAAACGTTGTTCAAATCTCTGATTAGCCTCACGCAATATCAACTCAGGCTCTATCTGCAAATGTCTGGCCAGATTAACGCAAGTAAACAGGACATCGCCCAATTCATGGCTGATTGCAGAGTTGTTGTTTGTAGTCAAAGCCTGTTTGAGTTCACCAATTTCCTCGTCGAGCTTGCTCACTACCTGACTTTTTTCGGGCCAGTCAAAACCCAGTGACGCCGCTCTTTTCTGCAGTTTACGGGCTCTTTCCAATGCCGGCAGTGCCAGGGGGACATCATCCAGCACACTCTCGGCTGCCGTTTTTTTGCGCTCTTGATTCTTGATCAGTTCCCAATTTACGGCAACCTGTTCTGCCGTGATCTCAGTCTTTGCGCCAAAACTTTCCAATGTACCATCGGGAAACACATGGGGATGTCGACGCAATAATTTTTCGGTAATGGCATCGACCACCTCGTGAAAAGTGAAATGACCCTCTTCTGCAGCAATCTGTGCATAAAAAACCACCTGAAACAACAGGTCACCCAGTTCATCACATAATTGAACCGGATCATCCCTGTCGATGGCATCAATGACCTCATAGACTTCTTCCAGGGTATAGGCTGTCAATGTCTTCAACGTCTGTTGCAAATCCCAGGAGCAGCCCTTGTCCTTGTCCCTGAGTTTGTGCATCACTGCCAACAGACGCTCGATGTTCTGTGAAGATACTTTTTTTCCTTCGGAAACATTCATTTCCACCCCCTTATTGTTTTATACCGGCATCCGGTTCAATTCGTCTTGCTTCGATGACATTGTTGAGCCGGTTGATTCGGTCAAGAACCTTCAACAACAAGGGAAATGACTCAACTTCAACATGTAATCGCATCTCTGCCGTAGCATGGCTTCTATCCGAATGGGTATTGACCCGCATCACCTCTATTTTTTCATCAGCCAGCACGGTGGTGATATCCCGCAACAAACCAGCCCGATCCCAGGCAGTAATATAAATTTCTGCCGGAAAAGTAAGACGCACACCTTCAGACCAATTTACCTCGATCAGGGTATTTCCTTTGTTCTCAAGATCATTTTGATAATCGAGCAATTTACGGCAATCAGTCCTGTGCACCATTAACTTCTGCTTATTGACCAGATAACCGATGATTGAATCACCTGTGGAGGGTTTGCAACAAATGGCAAACTGCACAGTGAAGCGTGCTGCTGCACGTACTGCCTGGCCTGTGCCCTGTTTTTTGTGCGGAATCAACTTATCCGGGCTGGCATCCAGTTCACAAACCAGCAAGGAAAGTTCCTGGGCCGCCGCAATGACTTCTTCCGCCAGGATTGATCCAACACCCACTGAGGCAAACAATGACTCGGTGTTTTTACAGCCAAGCTTTCTTGCTATCAACTGATAATTGATTGCATGCAACCCCAGGCGGGCAAATTCCGACTGCAGCATGGATTTTCCATAACGGCAGTTATCATCCGGGCTCTGAGCACGAAACCATTGTATAAGTTTGGCTTTTGCTCTCGGAGTATTGACGTAGGCCTGTGCTGGGTTCAGCCATTCTCGGCGGGGAGAATGTCTGGCACTGGTCAAAACCTCCACTCGATCCCCTGTTTGCAACCGATAATTCAACGGGACAAGCTTGCCATTGACCTTGGCTCCACGGCAGGAATTACCCAGATCGGTATGAACATAATAGGCAAAATCCAGAGGAGTAGCGCCAGACATCATATCCACCACATGTCCCTCGGGGGTAAAGACATAAATCCTGTCCTGATGTGCAAAATCAACTCGTAATTGCTCAACCAGCCCCCCAGCCATACCCATTTCGTCATGCCAGGCCAGTACCTGACGCAACCAGGCTATCTTTTCATCATAACTGTCCTTGTGCCCTGCCTCGATAAGGCCTTCTTTATAGCGCCAATGAGCACACACGCCCAGTTCAGCATCCTCATCCATGCTGTAGGTGCGTATTTGCACCTCAAAAATCTTGTTATCGTGGCCTATTACTGCCGTGTGAAGAGATTGGTAACCATTTTCCTTGGGAGTAGCAATGTAATCATCAAATTCATTGGGTATAACGCGCCAGAGATTATGTACAATCCCCAATGTGGCATAACAATCGCGAATCTCGGGAACCAGTATACGCACGGCCCTGATATCAAAAATTTGGGAGAAATCCAGTTTTTTACGCTGCATCTTGCGCCAGATGCTATAGATACTCTTGGGTCTGCCATTGACCTCGGCATCAATATTCACCCGCTCCAATTGGCGTCGCAACTCAGCAGTGACACTATCGATGAATTTTTCCCGATCAATCCTGCGCTCATCCAGCAGGCTGGCTATCCGCTTGTAGCTGTCAGCCTGAAGATAGCGGAAGGACAGATCTTCCAGCTCCCATTTCAATTGTCCAATGCCAAGCCGGTGAGCCAAAGGGGCATAGACATCAAAAATCTCTCTGGCAACGCGCTGCTGTCTTTCCTGATCAGCATACTTTACTGCTCGAATGGCACAGGTACGTTCAGCCAGTTTGATCAGAGCTACCCGTACATCATCAACCATGGCCAGCAACATCTTGCGAACATTTTCCACCTGGGCCCGGTTTTGCCCAAGCACCCGGTCTGGACTGATATTGCTGGAGCTGATCGCAGCCATGCGCAATACACCTTCCACCAGGGTGGCAACTCCAGCGCCAAATTCCTGCTTCAGCCGTTTCAATGACAAACGTGACTCACGTACTGGCCGATAAAGTATCGAAGCGATGAGAGTTTCAGTGTCCAGTCCCAACTGGGCAAGAATTTCTGACATCTCAAGCCCGGTGTGAAAGCTGCTGACCCCTGGAGTCCAGGAGCCTAGTGTCGACAATACCTGTTTTTCCAACTCCCAGCTCAGTTCAAATGCACGCCGCAAATCTTCACCAGAACCCAATCTGGTATGTGACTCAAGCATTGCCAACCAGGCATCGAACGACACACTGCCGTCAGTATTGACGGGATAATTTCTGCGTATTTGCACCATGGTGAAAACCTGTCATTGAAACATGTGTTTTCTGGAAACCCTGGCCCCTGCTGACCTGTTCCTGTTTTTCTGCAGCTCAAATTCAGCAATTGATTCCACATGACTGGTATGCGGAAACATATCCAGAATTCCGGCCCGTGTCAGTTTGTAACCCAGTTTTCCCAACTCGGCAGCATCTCTGGCCAGAGTGGTGGGGTTGCAGGAAATATAGACTATCTTGCTTGCTTTCAATTCAGCCAGACGGGGAATGATTTCGATTGCTCCGGAACGAGGAGGATCAAGCAGTATCTTGGTATATCCTGGTCGGCCCCAGCTATCCTGACCAAAATCAACGCTGAGATCAGCAGCATGAAAATCGACATTTTGAATGCGATTGCAGCGTGCATTTTCAAAGCCTCTTTCCACCATCTGCTGACTGCCTTCCACACCAACCACTTTGGCGCAATGTTGCGCCATTGGCAGAGTGAAGTTGCCAAGCCCACAAAAAAGATCAAGCACAACATCGTTACTCTTCAGATCCAGCAAACTCAAGGCAGCAGCAATCATTTTACGATTGATTTCACCATTGATCTGGGTGAAATCAGCTGGGTGAAAAGGCAGGGTCAAATTCCCGGGAAGATAGTAATGAAGGCGCTCTGCCTGATTCTCCGGCCATATCTGATGGATACTGTCCGGCCCTTTGGGTTGCAGATAAAGTGCCAGAGAGTGCTTGCGGGCAAACTCGATAAGGGAAGCTCTGTCATTGGTGGATAATGCTTCCATATGCCGTAAAATCAGGGCGACCTGATAACTCTCAGGATCGATTTCTGCTGACAGTTGCTGCGTGGGCAACTCCCCTGCCGCCACTTCAATCTGTGGAATATCGCGTTTACCCTCCAACTGGTTCAACAAGGAGCGTAGCGGTGAAATCAGGTCTGATACCGGTTTTACCAGAATCGGGCATTGCTGCATATCAACGATAAAGCGACCATTTTTCTCCCGAAAACCTACCAGGGTGTCCTCTTTCTTATGGACATAACGTACGGCAAGCCTGGCTTTGCGACGATAGAAATAATGCAGCCCCAGCACCGGAGGCAGCAGTTCAAAAGTTTCTATCCCTGCGCCGTGTTTGAGCTGATCCAATAAAAACTGTTGTTTGTGTATCAACTGCTTCTGCTCGGCCAGGTGTTGCATGCTGCAGCCACCGCACAAAGCTGTTACAGGACAACGAGGTTCCACTCGGTCCGGTGAGGATTCAAGTACCGAAACAGTTGAGAATTCATCATATTGGGTACGTCTTGAAGTACATTGCGCCAGAACCTCTTCGCCTGGTAATGCACCGCTGACAAAGGCAAGCTTGCCCTCGATACTGGCTATCCCTCTACCATCATGGCCCAGCCGTTGAATACGCAAGTACAGTGGTTCAGGTGGAAGTTTCTGGCGTCTTCGGCTGTTTCTGCCCATAAATGATTACTACCAGGATTTTCTACGAAAAATTGACAAACAGCTGTCGTATATTCGGGGTAACAAATGATCAGGCAAAAACACCTGTAGAGAGATACCTGTCCCCACGGTCACATATTATGGCGACAATCACGGCATTCTTCACCTCCGCACTGAGTTGCAACGCACCGAAGACAGAACCGCCAGAGGAGACTCCGCAAAAAATACCTTCCTCGATAGCCAGCTGACGCATGGTTTGCTCTGCATCCTGTTGGGCAATATCGATTATCCTGTCTACTCTGGAAGCATCAAAAATCGCTGGCAGATAAGCTGGAGCCCAGCGTCTGATACCAGGGATTCTGGAACCATCCTGGGGTTGCAGACCAATGATCTGAATATCAGGATTTCTTTCTTTCAGATAGCGGGAAACACCCATGATAGTCCCGGTAGTGCCCATTGAGCTGACAAAATGAGTGATTGTCCCTTGGGTAGCCTGCCATATTTCCGGACCCGTATGCAGATAGTGGGCTCCTGGATTATCCGGGTTGGCAAACTGATCAAGAATTTTACCTTTACCCTGCGCAGCCATGGATTCGGCCAGATCCCTGGCACCCTCCATGCCCTGTGTCTCGGAAACCAACACCAATTCCGCGCCATAAGCACTCATCGATGCCTTGCGTTCATTGGACATATTGTCGGGCATGATAAGAATAAGGCGATAGCCCTTGATGGCACAGACCATTGCAAGGGCAATTCCAGTATTTCCGCTGGTTGCCTCGATCAAGGTATCCCCCGGGCGAATCTCACCCCGCAATTCAGCTTGCTGGATCATATTGGATGCAGCCCGATCCTTGACCGAGCCCGCCGGATTGTTCCCTTCAAGTTTGAGCAGCAGTTTATTGCTGGTTTGACCAGGCAGTCTTTGCAGTTGGACCAGAGGGGTATTGCCTATCTGTTGTTCGATGGTAGGAAATGACATATAAAACCAGTTATCTATTACAAGACGGTAATTTTACCCTTTATCGGAACCTGCCGAAAGCAGGAAATCCTGAAAATCCAAGGTACCACCCAGCAAACCCGACTCAACTGCAATCAACAGAAAGCCGCTCTACACTCTCATGATTCTCTGAACAGCCGTCTGCTGCTCAATGGTTTGTTGCCCAGATGGGGTTCCAATGCCGCACGCAGTAGACGCTTTGCCGCAAGGCTTGCTCCTTTGTCATCCAGACGTAATTCGCGCAAAGCAATGATTTCGTGTCCTCGATAAATTTCCAGCGGATGTTGTTTCAAGCCAGAGGGCAGCTGTTCCAAACCCGATTCAGGATGAAACAAATACTGGGCTTCCGCAATAATCTCTGCCTGTGACAGGCAATCATGATAGAGATCAATGCCATACCCTAGCTCTTCCAGCAATTGCAGCTCAAAGCGACGCAGTATTGTTTGCAGACTCCAGTCACCATGGAATTGCAACAAGGCTTGCTGATAGGCTTGATAAAGTGCTTGATGTGATTCATTGAATTGCAACATTCTGACCAATAATTCATTGATGTAAAGACCACTGAACAGCTTCATTCCAGTCAGCAACGGCAAGGGAGTGCTTATTTCTGCGCCAATCAATGTTTTTAATTCATTGCGCCCAAGCAATGACACCAGCAAGGGTTGAAAAGGCTGTAGTCGTGAGCGGGATTTTGAACCAGGTTTTCTTGCCCCTTTGGCAACAGCTTTTATCCGTCCAAAGTCAAGCGTAAAAATATCCACCAATAGACTACTATTCTGGAATGGCTGTGTATGAATCACATAGGCTGGCTGCAACTCAATCCTGCTGGTCACTATCTTCAACCTTAAGGCTGGATACTTGAGGGATGTTCATCCGGGTCATGCTCCTCCGAGGCTTTGCAGAGCTCGTTCATCATCTGCCCAACCAGATTTCACCTTGACCCAGAGATTCAGCATGACCTTACTTTCAAATGCTTTTTCCATATCGTGTCTGGCGGCTGTACCAATCAGTTTCAGCCGTTCTCCCTGGCGCCCAATGATGATCTGTTTCTGGCTGTTTTTGTCCACCAGGACAAGCCCATGGATATGCAGCGTCGCCCCTTGCTGACTGAACTTCTCAATTTCAACCGTCACCTCATAAGGTAGCTCATCACCAAGTTGACGTGTTATTTTTTCGCGAATCAGTTCGGCAGCAAGAAAACGGGAGCTTCTATCAGTTATTTGATCTTCAGGATAAAGAAATTCAGATTCAGGCAGATATTTTTCCAGAGTTTTTTCCAGATTATCCAGATTGTGTCCTGCCAGGGCAGAAACTGGAATGATTTCGGCAAAATCGTAGCGTTGCGACAAACCTTGCATATGTGGCAGCAGTTTACCCTTGACCTCTACCTGATCACATTTATTGATAAGTAAAATAACCGGCACATCCACCTTGGCAAGCATGGCAAGTACCATTTCATCCTCTGCATTGAAAATCAGTTTTTCAATGACGAAAAGCACCACGTCCACATCAGCCAGGACAGAGTTGACAGTTTCATTCATGATCCTGTTCAGTGCATTCTTGCGTTTACTGTGCAGACCAGGAGTATCCACATAGATGAATTGCACATTAGCCCGGGTCTTGATGCCATGAATTCGATGACGGGTAGTTTGCGGCTTGCGCGAGGTGATACTTATTTTTTGTTCAAGCAAATGATTCAATAAGGTCGACTTACCCACATTGGGTCTTCCCACCAATGCGATAAAACCGCATTTCCTTGTTGTTGCTACTGTCGTCATTTTTCAGGAGACCCTTGAGGGTGACTGATGCCTTTTTGTAACAATTCATGCAATGCTGCTTGCGCTGCCTCTTGTTCAGCCAGACGACGGTTTTTGCCATGACCAATGGTTTTTTCCGTCAACAGCGCCACACTGCATTCCACCACAAATTTTTGATTATGCGCTTCCCCAGCAAGCTCTACTACCCTATACACAGGCACTTCACAGGATTTTGCCTGGAGCAATTCCTGCAACATTGTTTTGGGATCTCTGGTTTCATCCAGGGTAATTGTCTCGGGCACATAAGTTTTCAGTATTCCCTGAATCCGGTCTATACAGACAGCCTGGCCTGCGTCGAGACAGATAGCACCAAAAACCGCTTCAAGGGCATCCGCAAGAATTGAAGCACGTTTGCGACCCCCACTTTTTATTTCTCCCGGCCCCAGCACAAGCAGAGCCCCAATATCCATTTTTTGCGCAATTTCTGCCAATATTTCACGATTTACCAAACGGGAACGCAAGCGACTCAATTCACCTTCAGAGGCATCTGGAAACTTTTTGAAGAGAAATTCGGCAACAGCGAAACCGAGAATGGCATCGCCAAGAAATTCAAGACGCTCATTATGAATGGGACCCGAACTACGATGTGTGAGAGCCAGTTCAGCCAGGGATCTGTTCTTGAATTCAAATCCGATTCGGGCCTCAAGCACAGCGACTCGTTTCATTGCTCAGTCAAACATATCGTCAAAGCTGACGACAATATCAATATTGGAGAAAACCGGAACCCGTTTTTCATAAACGACATGTACCTGATTTTGGCTTCCGGAGCGATCAAGAATGACGGACTCCATATCGAAATCACGAATGTTATTGACCCGCAAACTATTGGCAAGCTCCTGTCTGAGCTCGGACTGAGTCATACTGTTCAAACGTCCATTTTCCTGCAAGGTGCGCATAACACCGGTAATCACATTATGATCGACATAGACAGGAATCAGTTTCAGGCCAACCGTCAGGAACAGACCAATCACCAGCAACAACAATAACATACCCGATTTGGATATACCCTGTTGCCGATTGCGGTGACTCACCAGAAGTTGTTTCACGGCAAAACCCCCTGAATCAGTTGATTAAACCATTTCTGCTGAAACTCGGTAAATTGAATCCAGGTTCTTTATGCATCCAGACAGCAAAAGCCTTGCCGACAATATTTTCTTCCGGAACCGCTCCCCAAACGCGACTGTCAGCGCTGTTATCACGATTATCACCCATCATGAAATAGTGCCCCTCGGGGACTACCCACAAGGTCCTGTTTCCACTGCGACCTAAATTCTCAAGAATCTGGGTTTGATGTACGGTATCGCCTATTTCCTCACTTAGCAACAAGCCATCCTGCAGACCAAGACCTGTTTCAATCTGTATCCGCTGGACCAGCTCGGTTTTCACCAACTCATCATTGATAAAGAGCTGCTTGTTCTCATAACGGATACGATCACCCGGCATCCCAATAACCCGTTTGATAAAATATCGGCTGTCATGTGGCGGGATGAACACCATGACCTCCCCTCTGCGTGGCTCATTTATCTCCAACAACTTGGTGCCGGTAACCGGAAGGCGCAGCCCATAGGTATATTTGTTGACAAGAATGAAATCACCTACTTCCAGGGTTGGTATCATTGACCCAGACGGAATCTGGAATGGCTCGACCAGGAATGAGCGCAAGACCAGAACGATCAACAGAACCGGAAAGAATGACTTGGCATATTCCACCACAACGGGTTCAGTGACTGATGCCTTATCCGTTTTTCGCTCTCTGGCCAGGAACAAGGTATCAAACAACCAGATCAGCCCACAGACAGCTACCAGAATGACCAGCACCAGAGAAAAATCGATATCCATCAGCTCTCCACTTTCAAGACGGCAAGAAATGCTTCCTGAGGAACTTCCACATTGCCCAGCTGTTTCATGCGCTTTTTACCAGCTTTTTGCTTTTCCAGCAGCTTTTTCTTACGCGTGATGTCACCACCATAGCATTTGGCGGTGACATTCTTGCGCAGAGCCTTGACTGTCTGACGTGCAATGATTTGCCCGCCAATCGCCGCCTGAATGGCAACATCATACATCTGACGCGGAATCAGCTCCTTCATTTTTTCCACCAGCAGACGCCCCTTGTGATGAGCCTGGTCGCGATGGACAATGAGTGCCAGAGCATCCACACGGTCGCCATTGATGAGCACGTCAAGACGCACCAGTCTGGCCACCTGAAACCGGATAAAATGATAGTCCAGCGAGGCATAGCCGCGACTTGCTGATTTCATGCGATCGAAAAAATCCATGACCACTTCACTCATTGGCAACTCGTAACTGAGTGAAACCTGATTACCAATGAACTGCATGTCGCGCTGTACCCCTCTTTTGCCAACGCACAGAGTGATAATATTGCCCAGATACTCTTGCGGCACAAGGATATTGGCCAGCACTATCGGCTCTCTGGTTTCCACAATAGAGGCTACCGGAGGTAAGGAGGAAGGGCTATCGACCTTGACCACATCGCCATTGCTCATAAGCACTTCGTAGATCACGGTGGGAGCTGTTGTTATCAACGACAGGTCGTATTCGCGTTCAAGCCGTTCCTGCACAATCTCCATGTGCAGCATACCCAGAAAACCACAGCGAAAGCCGAAACCCAGGGCATCGGAACTTTCCGGTTCGTAGTGCAGGGATGCATCATTGAGCGTCAGTTTGGCCAGCGCATCACGAAAATCTTCAAAATCTTCTGATGATACCGGAAACAGTCCAGCATAAACCTGGGGTTGTATTTTCTTGAAGCCCGGCAAGGCTGGTACTTCCGGGGTAGATGACAGGGTCAATGTATCCCCGACAGGAGCACCTTGAATTTCCTTGATTCCGGCAATGACAAAACCAACCTCACCCGCGCGCAACATTGGAGTAGCAAGTTGATGCGGAGTAAAAACCCCAACGCTGTCTATCAGATGCGCCTTGCCAATACTCTTGGCAATGATCTTGTCACCCTTTTTTAAGGTTCCCTGCTTGACTCGCACCAGTGAAACCACACCCAGATAATTATCAAACCAGGAATCTATGATCAACGCCTGTACGGGTGCATCTGTATCTCCCTGGGGCGGAGGAATCAGCCGAACTATTTCTTCCAGAATATCGATAACGCCAAGTCCCGTCTTGGCACTGGCACAGACAGCCGCGGAGGCATCAATACCGATGATTTCTTCAATTTCCCTGCGTACTTTTTCCGGTTCAGCCTGGGGCAGATCCATTTTGTTCAGCACGGGAATCACTTCAAGCCCTTGCTCGATGGCCGTATAACAATTGGCGACTGATTGAGCCTCAACCCCCTGTCCGGCATCCACTACCAGCAGTGCGCCTTCACAGGCAGCCAGAGAGCGCGACACTTCATAGGTAAAGTCAACATGGCCAGGAGTATCAATGAAATTGAGCTGATAGCGATGCCCATCCCTGGCATCGTAATACAACGTCACACTTTGCGCCTTGATGGTGATGCCGCGTTCACGCTCGATGTCCATGGAATCCAGAACCTGTTCATCCATCTCGCGGTCTTCCAGCCCACCACAAGTCTGAATAAAACGGTCTGCCAAAGTCGATTTTCCGTGATCGATATGGGCAATGATGGAAAAGTTGCGGATACGACTCAAATCACTCACTTGGCAGGATCACACTTATCACAATAGGAACGGCTGGCAAGTCTACAGTATCTGCCCTGGAGTGTCAGTGTATTTTCCCGTCTGACGCTGGTTGAAAATCTTATTTGAGCTCCAGAACCAGCGTGGTTCCGCGCATCTGCCCAGCCCCATCCTGGCGCATGATCCTGATCGGAACATAGGCTTTCTCCGGCAGACCGTTCACAATATCATTGAATTGCTCAACATTGCTTACCGGCTGACGATCGAGCATGATAATGATATCTCCAGCTATCAGCCCGGCACGACGAGCCGGCCCCTGTCGCACCTGTTCGACCAAAACCCCGGTGATGCTCAATGCAGCAACGTCACTCTGAGCCAGTTCACTGACTACGACTCCAACTGAATTATCTCTTGGCGGCCGTACCGCCGCTCCGGAGGCGGCCAGGTCAGTTCCGGGCAGGCTGCCCACCACCACCTCCAGCTCCAGGGCTCGACCATCCCGGATAATACCCAGGGAAGTCCGCTCACCCGGCCTGATCTGGCCCACATAATAGGGTAGCTGGGCCGAGGTTTCTATTTCACGTCCATTGAACTCGACAATAATATCGTTATTGCGCACCCCCGCCTGCTCAGCAGCACTGCCAGCTTGCACCTCATCCACAAAGGCACCTATCGGCTTGGGCAATCGAAACGCCTCCGCCAGTGCATGATTGACATCCTTTATCACCACCCCCAGCAAACCCCTGCTGACTGAACCGGACTCGCGCAGTTGCTCGATGACATTGAGGGCGACATTACTGGGAATGGCAAACGATATCCCGTTCGAGCCTCCCGTACTGCTCAAAATCTGAGAATTGATACCAATCACCTTGCCATCCAGGTTGAACAAGGGACCACCCGAGTTGCCTTGATTGATCGCGACATCAGTTTGGATAAAGGCAACATAATTGGTGGCATTACCTGGCACTGTCCTCCCCTTGGCACTGACAATACCGGCAGCAGCCGAAAACTCAAGACCGAATGGCGAGCCTATGGCCAGCACCCACTCGCCTACCTTCAGTAGTTCCGAATCCCCAAACTCAACCTTGGGTAAAGCAACGGCGTCGATTTTCAGCAGAGCCATATCCGAGAGTTCATCGGTACCGATAACCTCGGCAATGAATTCACGTCGATCATTCAGCGTAACGGTAATGGTATCCGCATTGAATACCACGTGGTGATTGGTGATGATATAACCATCTTCAGAAATAATGAAACCGGAACCGACTCCACCACGCTGACGCTGAGGCGCCTCTTCAATATTGAGCTGAGACCGGTCTTCCGGACTGAGCTGACGCAACAATTCCTCCAGATCGCTATTGCGCCCACTGCGGCCACTGACACTCTGTACCGTAGAGATATTGACGATGGCTGGCCCGTTCCTCTCTACCAGGCTTACGAAGTCGGGTAGCTCGGCGGCTTCCAGCGAGGCGACGGAGACAAGGCCAAGCAACAGCACCGCTGTAAACCTGGACCACAACATATAGAATCTTTCAGTCCGATATAGAGATCTACTCATTTCACCTCACCGCTTTTCCAGATTACGCCTTCGCTGCTAACAAGGACAATAGCTGTAAAATAACGCGTTGCGTTGACGGATTCAATGTTTTAGCGCAAGGAGAGGAAATGAGCGGGGGAAGCAGGAGGAGAATAAGCAAGGCCGTTCTGAAGCACACAGAACGGCCTTGCTCAGGAGGGTACTCTTTTATGGTTTTATCAATAGTTTGATAGATGTGTCTGTGTGTATCTCTTTATGGCTAATTATGGCCTGATTCAATGCATCATACAGATCAATTTACCGGTTTTGCGTAGTGATGGCCTCTACCTGGTTGACTGGAACCAATAGTGGAAACTCTTCAAACAGAGAAGTGTTGACTGACCCAGGCTCATTGCTGTACTGGATGGATACCCGTTGAATATATTCATTGAGTCGACGCTGCGCATCAGCATCGACAGCCATCATGCCATGTTCGTCCTCACTTCCCGCCACCCCTGCCACTTCCTGGCTCACTGGAATTGAATTGAAGTCCTGTATCAACCAGGATTTCAGACCAAAGAACACTGTCAAAGCCACGGAGGCAGCTACGGCAAATTTGGCAGCATGCTGCAGCCAGCCATGGTGAATTTGGCTAGATGTTTCCCCGGTTTTGTGTGCTGGTTCAGCAGCAATGGCAGCAAGAATTTTTGCTGTCGAGGCCGTACTGATGTTGACAATGGGTTCGCCATGCAAGGCTGATCGTGCCATATGGTAACGTTGCCACTGAGCCTGAATTTCAGGGCTCGCGCTTGCTAACTGTTTGAGCAGCCGACGCAGTTCCAACTCGGATAACTCATTATCCATCAAGGCTGATAGTGACTCATCCAGAATACGGTCTTTGTCAAATCCCATTCTTTTTCCCCATGGCACAGAATTCTAACTGAAAACCTGTTTAATCTTCTTGTCTATCGCTTCCCTGGCCCTGAATATCCTTGATCTTACCGTGCCCACAGGACAGTCCATGATTTCCGTTATATCTTCATAACTAAGACCGGAAAACTCGCGCAGGCTGAAAGCGGTTCGTAATTCTTCTGGCAATTCCTCTATGGCCTGATAAATAAGCTGTTGCAGGTCATCTCGTTCCAGGTTGGCATCCGGGGAGTCGATAACTCCCAATGCCATTGCATCTTCCGTTGATTGCACCTCATTTATATCCAGGTCAAAAGCCGGGGGCCTCCGGCCCTGGGCAAGCAAATGGTTTTTTGCCGTATTGACCGCAATCCGATAAAGCCAGGTATAAAAGGCACTCTCTCCACGAAAGCTGGGCAAGGCCCGGTATGCTTTCAGAAACGCCTCCTGCGCAACGTCCTCAGCCTCATGGCTATCCCTGACAAACCGACCTATCAGGCTTGCCACCTTATGCTGATAGCGCAGAACCAGCAAGGTAAAAGCCGTTTTATCTCCAGCAAGCACCCGCTCAACCAGCTGCTCGTCGGCATCATTACTCATCTATTCCGGCTCTTGCGTGATGCCCCAAACTCTCACTTACTGGTGTATTTTCCCTTACAGACATTATGTTGACCCTGGGGATATTAAAAAGTTCACAAAGCCGATAAAATAATTTCACATTCCCACCCAGACAAGCAGTAATTCATGACGAGTGACAACCATAGCATACCTGCTTATGACTACGACATCCTCGTCATCGGCAGCGGCGCGGCTGGATTGACACTGGCGTTGAAGACCGCAGATTTTGCCAGGGTTGCAGTTTTGAGCAAGGGGGAGTTGAATCAGGGCGCGACTTTCTGGGCACAGGGTGGTATCGCCGCTGTGCTGGATGATAATGACAGCATCGATGCCCATATCGCCGACACGCTGATTTCCGGCGCTGGTCTCTGCCATCCAGACATGGTTGGTCACGTTGTAGAGCACAGCCATGAATGCGTAGAGTGGCTGGTTGAGCAGGGAGTACCCTTTACCACAATCAATCCAGAGGAAGCCCGCAGTGGGCAGGAAAAGGCTCCTCTTAACCGTGACAACCTGGCTCCCCTGCATCTGACCAGGGAAGGTGGTCACAGCCACCGCAGAATAATTCATGCAACTGATGCCACAGGCAGAGCAGTCTTTGAAACGCTTCAGTCCCGTGCCCAGGAACACAGCAATATCACCCTGTTCGAGAACAGGCTGGCAATCGATGTGATTAACGGCAAAAAACTGGGCTTGCAGGACAACCGTTGTGTGGGCGCCTATGTCTATGCTCCCGACCAGGGTATTGTGGAAATATTCCGGGCTCGATTCGTTGTGCTCGCTACGGGCGGAGCCAGCAAAGCCTATCTCTATACCACCAATCCGGACAGCGCTACCGGTGACGGCATTGCCATGGCCTGGCGTGCAGGTTGCCGTGTCGCCAACATGGAATTCAATCAATTTCACCCCACCTGCTTGTATCATCCTCATGCCCGTTCTTTCCTCATCACTGAAGCATTGCGCGGAGAAGGTGCCACCCTGGAACTGCCGGATGGCACCCGTTTCATGCCTGAATTCGATGCAAGAGCAGAACTGGCGCCACGGGATATCGTGGCCAGAACCATTGATCATGAGATGAAAAGACTGGGTTGCGATTGTGTTTATCTGAATATCACCCACCGTGAACCGGACTTCATCACCACACACTTTCCAACCATATACACACGCTGTCTCGATTTCGGCATTGATATCACCCGAGACCGTATTCCTGTCGTCCCTGCCGCCCATTACACCTGCGGTGGGGTTGTGGTCGACAAGCAGGGACAGACTGATCTGCCTGGACTGTACGCCATTGGTGAAACCAGTTTTACCGGCCTCCATGGGGCCAACCGCATGGCCAGTAACTCCTTGCTGGAATGTTTTGTTCTGGCCTTCGGAGCCAGTGAAAAAATTCATGCCGAATTTTTCGAGACAAGACCGACCCTTGAAATACCGCATTGGGATGAAAGTCTGGTTACCCACTCTGATGAAGAAGTGGTGGTTTCCCACAACTGGGATGAATTACGCCGGTTCATGTGGGATTACGTCGGCATTGTTCGAACCGATAAGCGCCTGCAGCGGGCGCGTCGGCGCATAGAACTGCTGAATCAGGAAATTCGCGAATACTACTCAAATTTCATCATCAGCCGGGATTTGCTGGAATTGCGCAACCTGGTTCTGGTTTCCCGGCTCATTGTCGATTGTGCCATACAGCGCAAGGAGAGCAGAGGCCTGCATTTTACGCTTGACTACCCGGATTTACTGGATGAGGCTCGGGACAATATTCTGACTCCAGATTAGTTTACTGATAACAAAATCGCCAACGCAAAAAACGACACAGTGCCTTTTGTTCTGACCGGGTACATGAATCCGGCAAAACAACCGCTGTCAGCGTTGGGCGCAGCAATGATTGCCACCGAGCCGTTCCCACTGTCTTGTCGCGTTGTCGAAAATGCAGCACCTGGATACGCGCGGTAACCCAGGAGTTGGCTATAAGCTCATATTCATGGGGGAATTCCTGAGTGGCTGGACTGAAAACCGGCTGACACAGCTCGCGCAGCAGACGCAAACCCCGAATGCTCTTGCTGTGCACCAACCCTGCCTGACGCCAGTGCTGCCAGGCACTGAACACCACAAAACCGGAAAGCAGAATGCTAGCCCAGGGCTTGAGCTCGCTCAGATTGACTGCCCATAATGCCAGGCCATGCACCGCCATGCCACAAACCAGGTATAAGCTCGAAGCCTGCAAAGCCATAGCGACCATTGTTCTGCTGCTCCTCCCTGCGCCTGATTGCTCTGGCTCTGGCCCAGGCCCTATTTCAGCAGAGCTGCTTTCTGTCAGACCATACCAGGGTGACCGGCATGAGCCCGAATCAGGCGGATAATTCTGGAAAGTTCTGCCTCAGCGGGAATCGTACGTTCTACCAGCCAGGAATAGAGATCCTGGTCTTCATGGGTCAATAATTGCCGGTATAGCTGTTGCTCCGCTGTGTCCAGACACTGCAGGCGTTCCCTGACAAAGGGCTCCAGCAATAAATCAAGCTCCAGCATACCTCGGCGACTGTGCCAGGCCAGTTTCTTGTACTCGATTTCTGATAACATACTGCATCCCGGTTCAGTCTTTTTCCTGTCTGTCTATGATAACCCAGAATCAGAAAAAGAACCGATATCAAGGAACCTCTGAGCTATTAGCCATGAATGAAAGCAATTGCAGAAAATTTCTTCTCGACAGTGAATTATTGCAGATTACCGGTCCCGACAGCGCTCGTTTTCTGCAAGGGCAGCTCAGCTGCGATGTCATGCAGGCCAGCAATACACACAGCATTCAGGGTGCCTGTTGCAACATCAAAGGACGGGTTATCGCAGATTTTCGTCTTTTTCGGCAAAATGACATTTTTTATTTGCAAACCCAGGCCGGCTTGGCTGCCAGACTGCGGGAGCATCTGAATAAGTTCATTGTTTTTTTCAAAGCCGATATCATCCAGCCAACAAGCTTCCAGCATTGGGGTTTGCTGGGGAAGGATTGGCAGAACCTGCTGCCTACAACTGATATTGGGCTGCCAACACAAGACGGCGATACTGCCGGCACTGATGCCTTTGTCCTCATGAAGCAGGCTGGTGGGTGCCGACTGGAGATTTTTCTCTTCAACAGCGGTGATGCCCTGCCCCCTCCCTGGGCAGACTTGCCAACGGAAGAAAGCAACACCCGCTGGGTACTGGCGGATATCGAGGCCGGTATCATCCATGTCTCTGCTGCCATGAGCGAAGGGTTCACCCCCCAACAACTCAATTACGATCTATCCGGGGTTATCAATTTCAAAAAAGGCTGCTTCCCAGGTCAGGAAATCGTGGCTCGCATGCATTACCGCAGCAAACCCAGGAAGCGCCTTAGTCTGCTGTCAACCCATGATGGAACACCTGCCAGCATCAACAAACTGGATGCTGCGTACAAGGCCGGAGAGCTGGTGATTCGTAATACAACGGGGCAGCAACAAGGTGGCCCGATATTGATCGCTGCGCCCTGGCAATATGGCTTGAAACTGCTGGCCGAAATGCCCATTGCGCCAGCTCCTGCAAAAACAGAAACCGAATACAATCTGCACAGTACCGTCGATGACACTCTTGTTCAGAAATTGCATATTCAGCCGCTAAGTTACCCATAAGATAGCCACTACGCGGAGAGACAGCTGCCATGCCCTCAATCGATTCCTTACTGGATACAGTAAAGACATCGCTGCTGACTGCCATTGACAATGACAGCCTGACTCTGCCTACCTTACCTGAAGTCGCTCTCAAGATACGCGAGGCAGCATCCAATCCCGATTTGACCGCAAAGGAACTGGCCGAGCTTATGGGCAAGGACGCTGCCATTTCAGCCCGCCTGATTCGGGTAGCCAACAGCCCCCTGGCCAGAACACTGCATTCGATTGAATCGTTGCCCGCAGCAATCAACCGTCTCGGCATTACTTACTGTTGCAATCTCGCGGTCGGCCTAGCCATGGAACAGATGTTCCAGGCCACCAACGAGAGTATCGATATGCGCATGCGCCAGGCCTGGCTGCATTGTACCGAGGTTGCAGCTGTTGCCGGGGTGCTGGCCAGGCACTACACGCACCTGGCACCTGACCAGGCTGTGCTGGCAGGTCTGGTCCACGAAATTGGCATTTTACCGGTATTGAGTTATGCGGAAGAACATGCTGTATTGACCAGCCCGGAGCAATTGGAGATGTTGGAAAAACTGATTGCTGACTGCCATCCCTTATTGGGCGCAAGAATTCTGCAAGCCTGGCATTTTCCCGAGTGGCTGCGACAGGTACCTGAAGGCCACACCCAGGTAAACCGGCAAAGTGATGAGCCAGACTATATTGACATCGTGATTGTGGCGAAATTGCAGTGCCTGGCCGACTCAAGCCATTCGATGGCTAGCATCAACTGGCAGACAGTACCGGCCTTTCAGCAGTTGGGTTTGAGCCCGGACAGAACCGGCGTTGATACTGAAGAGTTTGATGCCGAGAAGGTTTCAGCCCTCTCGGCATTATTTTATTGATGCATCCGCTCAGGCTTTGACCTCATCAGCAGCTGTGCCTGTTTCACTTTTATTCGTAACCGACTCATAGCGGGACTGCATTTTAGCCAGCAAACGGCTTACTGTCTGTGGTGAACCAGTACTTCTGGCCAGCAGATTATAGACCACTGGCACGACGAACAAGGTCATCAGCGTCGTCATCATGACACCGGAAAAAATAACGATACCAAGCAATATCCTGCTCTCCGAGCCAGCACCAGAAGCCATGATCAAAGGCAGGGAGCCCATGATGGTTGACAGCGCTGTCATCAGCACCGGCCGCAGACGCAGATCACATGCCTGCACCAACGCATCACGAAACTCCAGGCCTTCATCCCGTAATTGATTGGCAAACTCTACGATCAGAATGCCGTTCTTGCTGGCAATACCCACCAGAATAATGAGACCGATATTGGTATAAATATTGAGCGTGCCGTCAGTGAGCAACAGTCCAAGCAAAGCCCCGAACAATGCAAGAGGCACTGTCGTCATGATTACCAGGGGATGTATAAAGCTTTCAAACTGAGCCGCCAGCACCAGGAACACCACCAGCAAGGCCATGGCAAAAATAAAAGCCAGACCACCACGTGATTCCTTCAACTCCAATGACTCACCCTTGTAATCGATCTGGGCATACTCAGGCAATTCGTCAAGGACGACATTTTCCAGAAAGGTCAACGCGTCATCCAGGTTGGTTCCAGGGGTGAGCCCTGCGGAAATGGTGATCGCCCGCATCCTGTTATAACGATTCAGCGAATTGGGACCTGAAGTGTTGGCGATACTGACCACATTGGACAGAGGAATCAATTGTCCGCTGGTTTCGGAACGCACATAAATATTGGTCAGATCATCAGGTGAAGCACGCTGGAACTTTTCAGCCTGAAGAATGACATCATATTCCTCTCCCTGGTTGGCAAAGGTGGTTACCCGGCTTTCATTCATCATGGTCTGCAGAGTTCTGCCGATACTCTGAATCGAGATACCCAGATCGGCAGCACGGGTCTTGTCCACTGTTACTGTCAACGTCGGTTTGGTTTCCAGGTAGTCAGATTCCGGACGGATAAACAGTCCACTTGCTTCAGCCCGCGCTATCAGCAGGTCCCGCCATTGCACCAGCTCTTCGTAACTGCGACCACCAATGACAAACTGTACGGGTTGCCCTCCGCCACCCCGAACCAATCCGGAACGCATGAACATATTGATCTGCAATGCCGGCAAATCCGCCCATTTGGCACTCAATTCATTCATCACCTGCTGGGTCGATTTTGTTCGCAACTCCCATTGCGGCAAGGTGACTATGCTCATACCACTGTTGACACCACTGCCACCACCGCCAAAACCAGGCACCATGGTAATCACATTATTGATTTCACCTCGTTCTACATAAGGCAACACCTGATCCTGTAACAGGTTGACCTGTTCATTCATGAATTCAAGGCTGGCTCCTTCGGGGCCGCTGAGTCTGACCAGGAATACACCCTGGTCTTCAGTTGGCGCAAAAGCGGAAGGAATATTCTGGAACAGGTAATACAGAGATCCCCCAATCAGGAACAGCCCCAATACAATTACGCCACTGAAGCGGAGACAAACCTGCAAGGCATCATGGTAACCATGCTGTAACCAGCGAAAAACCCTATCCACATTTTTGGTCAACCAGCTCTGGTGTGCTGAGCTTGTCAACAGCTTGGAACTCATCATCGGGGTCAGTGACAGCGCCAGCACGCTGGAGAAGATGACGGCACCCCCTATGGTCATGGCCAATTCATAAAAAAGAATGCCCATATTGCCTTCCATGAAAATGACCGGCACAAAAACAGCTATCAACACCGCTGTGGTGGCAATAACCGCAAAAGCCACTTGCCTGGCTCCATTGTAGGCTGCCAGCAAAGGAGGTTCTCCGCCTTCTACACGGCGTTGAATATTCTCCAGAACCACGATCGAATCATCCACCACCAGGCCCACACACAACACCAGTGCCAGCAGGGTAATCAGATTGATTGAGAGTCCAAACATGGCCAGTACGATAAAGGCAGACAACAGGCAGACCGGGATGGTAACTACTGGAATTATCATGGCTCGCAATGAGCCCAGAAACATATAGATAACCAGACTCACCAACACCATGGTCAGGAAGATTGTTTCATAAACCGAGTTGATGGCATTTTCAATGAACGCCGCATCACTGGATGAAGCGACCAGATCCATATGCTCAGGCAGAGTCTGATTGATGCGCTCGGCCAGTGCCGATGCTCCTCGCATGACGGCCAGACTATTGGCAGTCGACTGTTTGACGATGCCAACCCCAACCGATTCAATACCATTGCCACGATAGACGGCCCGGTCGCTGGCCGAACCCAGCTCGACACGGGCCACTTCTCCCAGGCTTACCAGATGTCCATCTGCACCTCTGGCAATAACCAGGCGCTCAAAATCCTCGGGACTCTGATAGGCCCGTTCCACCCGCACGGAAAACTCCAGATCCGTCGAGTCCACCCGTCCCGCTGGCAATTCAACATTCTGTCGACGCAGGGCAGCATCCACATCTGTTACGGTCAGTCCCCGTGCTGCAAGTGCCAATCTGTCCAGCCAGACCCGCATGGCAAAACCACCATTACCTCGAATCTGCACGTTGGCAACACCGTCCAATACAGCAAACTGATCAAGAATGAATCGGTTTGCATAATCATTCAGCTCCAGATAATCCATCTGGCTACTGGTCAGGTTGTAGTAGGCTATAGGACGGGCATCACTGTCAGCCTTGGCTATTTGCGGAGGATCAACTTCATCGGGAAGGGCACCCACCACGCGAGAAATCTTGTCTCTTATATCATTGGCAGCCTGATCAATATCACGACCGACATAAAACTCAACAGACACTCTGGAGCTGCCGTCGCTGCTTGAGGAGTTGATGGAACTTACCCCTTCGATCCCGTTGATCTGATCTTCTATGATCTGGGTGATCTGGGTTTCCACAATCTCGGCGGAAGCGCCGGGATAACTGGTGCTGATGGAAACAATCGGAGGGCTGGTATCCGGATATTCACGCAAAGGCAACTGCATGAAGGAAAGAATGCCAAAGGTGATCAATACCAGGCTGATCACGGTTGCAAACACCGGACGTTTTACTGACACATCGGAAAGCATCATTGGCTGAATCTCTTGAAAACTGGATAGACTGAAGCTTTTTCAACCTGCAACAGTGCCCTCTGTTGCCTTGTCAAGAACGCTCCGACCCTGTTTTTGTTGCCGGTAATCCACCACCAGGCCGGGCCAGGGAGGGCTCATCTGGGGTAATGACCCGCACTGGCTGTCCCGGACGTACCTGACCAATCCCCTGCACAACCACTCTTTGTCCGGGGTTGACGCCGCTAACCACTTCCACCAGGCCAGGGCGGCGTCTGCCCAGGGTCACTTCAACCCTTTGCGGAATGTTTTCATTATCGACAACGAAGACGTATTGCCTGCCCTGGGCCGAGATGACGGCTTGTTCGGGGATGACATTCACTTCCCTGGCATTGAGATCCATGACAACAGTCAACAGCATGCCTGGCCGCAGACGTCCATCGGGATTATCGATATGTGCCCGTACAGAAACCGAGCGGGTGACCGGGTCTACCCGTGAGCCAACCACACGCACAACACCTTCAAACTCCTCACCCTCATACACGATGCTGTGTGCCTTGATCGTCTGACCCACCTTGATATCTGCCAGGTAAACCTCGGCAACGCTGTAATCCAGCTTGATGACTGAAATATCATCCAGGGTGGTAATTACTGTATTGGGAGATAGCAGACTGCCTTCGCTGATATTGCGATAGCCCAGAATGCCCGTGAAGGGAGCACGAATCAGACGCTCATCCATGGCGACCATAACCCCATCGAGGCGGGCAACCGCTGTTTCAACACGGGTCCTGGCCACATCGACTTCTGTCGGAGCAATCAGGTTGGCTGCCAATAGATTACGTACACGGTCATATTGTCGCTGGGCATCATCGGCGCTGGCTTGAGCCTCTGCCAGCCGGGTTGCCTCGGCGTCATTGGTCAGCTCAACCAAAACCTGGCCCTGGGTGACCAGAGAACCATCATTGAAATGCACTTTGTTGACAGTGTCGGACACTTTGGCGGTCAGGTTGACAGACTCATTGGCCACCGCAGTCCCCACCGACTCAACGCGGTCGGCAAGCAATTGTCTGCTGACCGTGCCGAGGGTAACAGCCGTGGCACCACCGCGGCCAGGACCCCCGGGACCGAAACCACCAGGCCCTCCGGCAGGACCTGCACCCTGGCTGCTCAATCGATCAAACACAGCATAGGAGACACCCGCTACCAGCAGGATGAAAACAAGAAAGACAGGGTGGCGCATTACAAATTGCAAGTTCACTCTCCGTGGCCACAGCGGGCCAGAACAAAACTTTTGAACAGAGGCCTGAGATATCCTGTGCCGCAGATAGGCGAAGCTTCGGGCAAAAATGCTTTTTGAGCAAGTGTCAACGGTTACAAAGTGTTACCAGCACTGCAATTAGCGACAAATGACTCTTCCGATACGATGGATATCTCGGATGGGACCCGTTTTTTGTCGAAAATTCTTCAAGAGCTGCATGACAGCATTGAACAACCGGGGCGGTGACGTGCCCACTCCGGCATCCGTCGGGCAAACTCCTCGGCATTGTCCTGTTCAGTATAGGGTTGACGCAGAACCTTGGCGATCGCTTGCAGCCGACTGGGATCCCCTTCCCGCAGTTGATCTATCACTTCCTGGGCCAGATAATTGCGCAGCACATAAAGCGGATTGCACTGGTTCATCAGAGTTCGGCGCTGGGCACAGTACTCCTCATCGTTCATGCCGCTGGCTCGCATTTCGATCAATATTCCTGCCCGATAGCGTTCCTCCCACTCAATCAATGCCTGCAATGTTGCTGAGCTTGCCGGCTGGTAGAAAGCCTCACTGACAAGTGCAGGCAGCTGAGCTGGTGGCTGCGCCGGATCATAGCGGGAAAGGTTCCGATAAAACAGGGTCATATCAATTTCCTGCATGGCAAAAACAGCCTCCAGCCCAGGCAACAGGGCCTGGCTATCCCCTGCGTCGGTAAATTGCCCAAGACCCAGTTTCCTCGCTTGCATGGCCTCCAGCCGGCTCGGCAAGCTGTTGAGGCAGACAGAAAGCACCTGCTCCAGGCCTGCAGCGTCATCGATTACGCTGTTCAGGGCATTGGCCAGTTGCAGGAGATTCCAGCCAACAATCCTGGCCTGCTGGCCAAAGCGATAGCGGCGATGCTGGGCGTCCGTGGTATTGGGAGTCCAGTCCGGATCATAAGCCTCCATCCAGCCATAAGGCCCATAATCGATAGTCAGGCCCAGGATGGACATATTATCCGTGTTCATGACCCCATGTACGAAACCAACCCGTTGCCAATGCACAACCATCTCCAGGCTGCGTTCGCAAACAGCCTGGAACCAGGCCAGATAATCGTCCCTGGTATAGGGGCCGGAGGATGGCAAGACGCCGGTGCAATCTGTTGCAATGGTGTAATCCATCAGTTGTTGCAACTCCGCCTGTTGCCCGCGAGCGGCCAGCAACTCGAAATGCCCAAACCGGGTAAATGAAGGCGCTGCCCGACAGACCACAGCGCCCGGTTCAGCCTCGGCATTGCCATCATAGAACATGTCCCGAACCACATCCTCCCCAGTCACTATCAGACTCAAAGCCCGTGTCGTAGGCACACCCAGATGATACATGGCCTCACTGCAAAGGAATTCACGCAGCGAAGACCGCAACACTGCTCGACCATCGGCTCCGCGTGAATACGGAGTAGGCCCAGCCCCCTTCAGTTGAAGTATCCAGTGTTGCCCGCCGGGAGTGAGCAACTCCCCCAGGTTGATGGCGCGCCCATCACCCAGTTGCCCGGCCCAATGGCCAAATTGATGCCCCCCATAACAGCTCGCCCAGGCTTGCATTCCGGGCATGAGTGCATTGCCTGAAAACACATTGACAAACCAGTCGGAGTGGCAATCTTCAGCTGAAAAACCAAGAAGTTCAGCCAGCGATTCCGAATAGGCCAGCAAGGCCGGATTGCTGACTGGTTCCGGTTTCACTCTGGAATACAGTGCCCTGACCTGACGGGGATGATTCCCTGTCTGGGGGTCGGCAGCAAAAGCCCGCAGAAACCGGTTATCGAACCGATGAACGGTTTTACCAGTCAAACCCGTCCACCCTTTCAATCAAGGTTGCATTGGCCGTACCGCCACCTTCACAAATGGCCACCAGGCCAAAACGTGCGCCACGACGCTCCAGTTCATGCAACAAGGTAGTCATCAACTTGGCCCCAGTTGCCCCCAGGGGATGACCCAGTGCCTGCGCGCCCCCATTGACATTGAGTTTTTTGATATCTGCACCAGTGGCTTTCAGCCAGGCCAGGGGCACTGAACCAAATGCCTCATTGACCTCATACAGATCAATATCATCTATGCTCAGTCCGGCACGTTCCAGCAGTTTCTCAGTCGCGGGAATAGGGCCTTCCAGCATGATCACCGGGTCAGAACCGACTACCGACAAGGTATGAATCCGGGCTCGCACCAGCAAACCGTATTTCTCCACGGCCCGTTTGCTGGCTATCATGACGGCAGCGGCGCCATCGCTGATCTGACTTGCTGTCCCGGCAGTGATTACACCCTCAGGATGCAGTGGGCTCAAGGCACTCATGGCGGCCAGATTGGTATCATGGCGTATGCCTTCATCCAGCAGATGGGTTGTCAGGCTGCCGTCTTCCAACACGACCTCCACCGGCACTATTTCATCCCGGAACAAGCCTTGCTTGCTGGCAGCAGCGGCACGTTGATGGCTTAATACACCAAACTTGTCCAGTTCATTGCGCCCAATATGGTATTTTTTGGCCAGTAATTCGGCTCCGGTAAACTGGCTGAATTCGATGCCCGGATAAATCTCCTCCATGCGTTCCCCCTTGGGAACACCATGTCCCTTTTCGGCGCCATCACGCACATTGGCCCCTATCGGCACCATACTCATGGCTTCAACCCCGCCGGCAATGACCAGGTCCTGGGTCCCCGACATGACCGCCTGTGCTGCGAAATGAATGGCTTGCAGGGAAGACCCACACTGTCTGTCCACCGTTGTTCCCGGCACCGAGACATCAAGCCGGGAAGAAAGTGAAATATTTCTGCCGATATTGCTGGCTTGCGCTCCGATCTGGTTAACGCAGCCGAAAATCAGGTCATCCACAGCATCCGTGGGTATGTTGGTTCGATCCAGCAACTCATCAACGACAGTAGCACCCAGATCGATTGGATGAATTCGGCTCAATCTGCCATTTTTGCGTCCGCAGGCTGTTCTGACAGCCGCAACAATATATGCCTCACCCATAATCAATTCTCCGTTAAATGATATGACCCACCCAGCGCCCGCTGAGCATGACAGCTGACCACAGCAGCAATGACATGGCACCGGCAAGCCGTGCCTGCCAGGGTATGGTACTGCTGCCATCCCATAGCGATACCTGACGATAGCTGCGAAAATGGAAAAAAGCCATGTTCAGCCCAGCCAAAGCCAGCAAGCCAAGCTTCCACTGAAAAGCGGGGTTGGCCATATGTGCACTGGCCCGCGTAATAAACAGCCCAAGCCCGGTAATGACTGCAACAATGAACGCAAGCAAGGTCCAGGGCACCAGTTCCCTGACCATTTTGCTTACAGCATAAGACAGGGCAGCCACCCCCAGCAATCGCAAATCCACCATCAGAATGCTGCCTACCAGCAGGGTAATGCTGATCACGTGCAGGGATTCCAGCAAGGGAAACCACCAGGTGGCTCCTATTTCCATGGCCAGGGGAAGGTATTCAAGACTTAACCAGAATTCATTCAGCAAGATCAAGCTCTCCTATTCCGGCCAAAACAGATAATCAGAATAGGCGATCCAACGCCCGGCCAGCGCCACCCCAAGCCACAGGATAAGAGACAACACGGCAACTGTGCGGAATAGAATCATGCGTTGCTGGCCATACTCCCAAAAGCCGCTGCGGGCTGTTTCCAGCCGATAAACCAGCAAGGCCAGCAAGACGGCTGGTATCAACAGGGCAAACTTGATCAGAAACACGGGATTGTTGAAATAACGCAAGGGGCGCGCCAGCACAAACGGCAAACCTGACAACAATAACACCAGCAGGGCTGACCAGGTCCAGGGGAAAAGACGGCGCATCATCTCGGTCAGGCGCTGGGAAGGCACTGCCAGGCCCAAAGCACGCAGATCAATCAACACGATCGAACCCATGATCGCCGCTATGCTCAACAGATGGATTGTTTGCAGGAGCGGGGGAACAAACGCGGCTGAGCGCAATAGTTCATTGGCCAATTCACGCGTCAGGCCTGCATTCAGGTAATTGCCGATACCAGCAATCAAGGATTCTCCGATAAGGAATCCGAACACTTCAAACAGCCAGGCTTGGTGGTGACAGCATACTGATTAAATCTTCCTCACTCATGGGGCGGGCAAAATAATAGCCCTGGGCAATTGCACATCTCAGTTCTTTGAGCAACTGCACCTCGGCCAGCGTTTCTACCCCTTCGGCAATGATTTTCACACCCATATTTTCACTCAGGGTAAGGATGGATTTCACCAGACCGATCGCCAGAGGGTCGTCTCCCATTTTTTTGACAAAACTGCGATCAATCTTGAGGATATTGATCGGGTAATTGTGCAAATAACTCAAGGAAGAATACCCGGTGCCGAAATCATCAATGGCGACAGCCATGCCACTGCTACGGCACTGGTTCAAGGTAAATTTGACCTCAGTGGGCTCCTGCAGCAAGAGTCTTTCGGTAATTTCGATATGGATCTTTTCAGGATCTGTATCGGTCTCCTGCAGAATTCGAAGTAACCCTGCATACATATCAGGCTCTTCAAAGTCTGCAGCAGAGAAATTGACACTCATGAACAGCTGCCGCTGCGGCCGCAACGCAGTTTCCAGCCGCTTCAGCGTTTCACAGGCTTCCCGAAACGCCCATCGGGTCGCCTCCACAATCAAACCACTGTCTTCCGCCATCGGGATAAAGGAATCAGGCTGCATAACATTACCACTGGGATGGTGCCAGCGCAGCAGTGCCTCAAAACCGAGTACGCTGCTGGTATTGAGATCCATAATTGGCTGATAGTGCAGAAAAAGCTGTTTATCGGAAATGGCACATTTGAATTCATTGGCCATGCGCACTGCTTCGACAACATGACTCTGTTGGGCAAACTCACGCTCCAGCACTTCCAGCGAAGAGACATCATCAGAATCAGACAACAGGTTCTGTGAACGGCGAAGAATATCCCGATAACGCATCAGGATTACCTGGGCTATCAGGCGCACAATCGGATTGGCTGTCTTCACGCTTCTCGAAAAATCCTCCTTGCTGATCTCCAGAAGGTTGCAGGGCTCCAGCGCACGAATCGTCGCATTGCGCGGCTGATTATCAACTATCGCCATCTCCCCGATGATGCTGCCCGCCCCCCGGGTGCCAATGCATAATTTCTGCCCACTGCTTTTTTCGACTATGATTTCAACTCGACCATCCTGGATGAAATAGGCACAGTTACCAATTTCACCCTGGGAGATGATCACATCACCGGCATTGAAGGTCTTGGCTGGAGTGAGACTATCCATTTCTGTCGCCCCTTGGTTCTATCAATGTAGCAGGTTCGAGACTGCTCTCCGGGTGTCTGGCAGGCTGGCCTGCATGGCGGTATGGGCATGATAGTGCAAAGCACTGCACAAGAAAACTAGGGAGCCGTGTCATTTCGGGAATTCTGCTCATTCCAAAGCCGAAGCGGCCACAGAACTCATTCACGTTTTTTGACGGAGGCATAAAAAAGGCAGCAACCCACAGATTGCTGCCTTTTCAGTTGTTACCCTAATCTGCCTTCAGCCTCATTGCCAAGAAAGCTTTAGTAGATTACTTAAATATCAATCAGTTACTGCTTGCAGTTGAAGTTGATTTTACTTCTTTCCAGTAGACCTGACCGAAGAACATCTCATCCCAGCTTTGCTGTCCCCAGGGCACGACACGGGAAGGATCTGGGTTGGCTTTGTTCTGTTCAGAGTTATCGAATGCACCGGTCGCGACAACACGGGTTCCTGCCGGAACAAATTTGGGTTCCACCAGTTGATACTCCATTTGCCAGTTGTAATTGTACTGGGCAATATTGAGCAGCTTTTCAGTGCTGCCATCGGGGTAATGAGCCACAAACTGCATGCGCTTGCCCCGGAAATGCATATGCGGAGTAAATGCCATGATATTGGCATCGGTGGGGATGGTGATTTCCGCTGTCTGCTCAAAATCAGGGTCATAAGCCGGGATATCGGTCCAGGTTGGTGTAAAGATACAGGCACAGTCTCCCAAACGACGCTCTGTTGGCACAACTCCGTCGGGATAGAACCAGATTCCTATTTCACTGGCATCAACCGTTTCCTTGCCTGTGGTGGTGTAATGCAGATTCAGGGCAATCTGAGTTCCGGCCTTGAGCACGCCACCCGTGTTGGGCTCTTCCACATGTGGATCAGCACCCGGAATATAGGGTGTGATATAAGCCTGGTCCGGATTGCTGTAACGGGTGATCAAACCCTGCTGCGGTCGCTTGCCAGGCTCGATCAGGGCATTCAGCGTATGGTGAAGCACGGTTCGGTCTCCAGGCACATACTGGCTGGCACGAACCCAGCGGTCACGATCCAGACCTTCGATAGGGACTACCACATCGATGTAATCAAGCACACCTGTAGCAGGAATCTGCTGGGGGGGTATCTTGATGATCAGATCCGGCTCTCCAAACGCCCATTTGGATTCATCCCAGGTCAGTTCTGCCAGGGGATCAACCGTGCCATCCTGTGGTGAACCTGCCTCAATCCAATGCAACAATTTCTGTTGTTCTTCGTTAGACAGGACATAGTCGTTGCGGAAATTGCCAATATGCGGATCGATCTGCGCGGGCGGCATACGCTTGGTCATCAATACTTCACGGATCATTGGGGACCAGCCACGAGCCATGGTATAGCTGTTCAGCGCAAATGGCGCTATGCCTCCCTCTCGGTGACAGGTGGCGCAGTTCTCGGCGATAATGGGTGCAACTTCCTTGCTGTAGGAGACACCTGCCGTCAGATTCTGCTCACGGGCAGGGTAGCTTATCTTGGTACCCTGGACACTGACTGTTGCTACACTGACCGGTTTATCTGCAATGACCTCAGCAATCGCATCCGCAAGGGGTTTGCCTGCTGAACCACGGTATACCACCTCAAAAGTACTGGGGTTATAAAGCAAGGCTTCTCCGGTACTGGCAACACCCAATGATTCGGAAATTAGCTGGGCATCATCAATCAGAACAGGGATATCGATACCAAGAGCAGCCATATCTGCCTTGACCTGATCACGTGCTTGCCCAAGGGGGTTCAGCATCATGAACACGACACCCTGTTCCGCGAAACTGGCGCGTGCTTTTTCAAAATCCGCAATGGCTGCCCTGGTTGCCGTATCACCATTGAGCTGAACCAGAAAAGCAATGGCCTTGTTGTTGTCATACCAAGCCATATGATGGAATAACCCTTCCTGGTCCAGCAGAGCAAAATCACCAACCCGATCTGCCGCCAACACCTGTCCGCTTCCTGCGACCAGGGCCAAGGCAACTGCGCCCATCCCCAGAGTATGTCGGTGCGCTCTACGCAACACCTTGAATTTATTGAACATAAAAGCCTCCAACAGCCATTGTATAGTAACGGTTAAGACCCGATTCACTGACTCATCAGGATGGAGCGCATCTGAAAACATGAATTCATTCATTCATGAATCTGGTCATTGCAGGCAGATTAGCACCACATTCCATAAATGACAATGTGTCAACACAGATTTTCAGCCAAAAAAAAGAGCCTTTCGGCTCTGCATAACAAGGCTTAGATTGACGTTTCTGATTGACTCCTTGTCTCCTGGCGAAAAGGTTGAAAATTGGTCGGGACAGCAGGATTTGAACCTACGACCCCCACACCCCCAG
>JAVVEG010000022.1:0-35758 GCA_032251455.1 Pseudomonadales bacterium
GTCCAGCCCCAGAGACGTGATGCTGTGTGAATAGTTCCGAACCTTAAAGCGCCGCTTTAGCGGTGCGTTCGGAACTATTTACACAGTAGCGCGACTCGGCACTACGAAGTGATTCAACACTACGAAGTAATTCGAACCCGAGCAATCAGAGCCCCCGCCGAATAATCCCCACACTGACCCCCTCAAGCGCAAAATCACGCTCACGCACATCAACCTCTATGGGGGAAAAATCATCATTTTCCGGCAACAATGTCAGCTTGTAAGGGTTGGAGGATTTGCGCAAACGCTTGACCGTCACCTCCTCATCGATTCTGGCGACAACTATGTCACCATTTTCAGCCTCTCCGGTTTTATGGACAGCGAGCAGATCACCTTCGTAGATACCGGCATTGATCATGCTCAGGCCAGTGACAGTCAGCAGGTAATCCGCTTTGGGCCAGAACAGCTCAGGAGGGATATCCAGATATTCGTCGATACACTCACTGGCAAGAATGGGGCTGCCCGCAGCGACCCGACCGACCACGGCAAGGCCGGTGTTGGCCTCAACCGGCAAACGAATTCCGCGGGAGGCACCCGGGATCATTTCGATGGCATTTTTCCGGGCCAGGGCGCGCAGATGTTCCTCAGCGGCATTGGGTGATTTGAATCCCATTTCAGTGGCTATTTCCGATCTCGTCGGAGGATAGCCGGTTTCCTGGTGATAGGTTTTGATGAATGCAAGAATCTGTGCCTGTCTGGGTGTCAGTTTTTGCATGCTCCAGTCCTGTGCTGAGTGATCAATGAATTTGCTGTAAGTATATACAGTTATCCAGGGATGACAAGCGCTTTGCCCCGGAGAGCTGAATTTGCAATAATCGCCGCCCGCCGACAACAGAATTCAGAGTGATATATGAGTACACAGACGCAATCTGGCAGTGGTGTTCTGATGCTGGATCTTGCCGGTCCGGAACTCACCGAACAGGAACTCAGCTTGTTGCGTTCCCCGGTGTTGGGTGGAATCATTCTGTTCAGTCGCAACTACGAGAATCCGCAACAACTGCAGGCACTCACAGCTGCCATCAGGGCGTGTCGGCCTGGGCTGCTGATTGCTGTCGATCAGGAAGGAGGGCGGGTACAACGGCTGCGCGAAGGGTTCAGCCGCTTGCCAGCGATGAGCTACTTCGGCACATTGTGGCAGACTGACCCGGCCAAAGCTGAATATCTGGCTCATGAGTGTGGCTGGTTGATGGCCGCCGAAGTTCTGGCTTGTGGCCTGGATTTCAGTTTTGCCCCAGTGCTGGATTTGTTCACAGATTTGAGTCAGGTTATTGCCGACCGTGCCTTTTCCGATAATCCCCATATTGTCGCCACACTTGCCAGTGCCTTCATGGAGGGTATGCATGAGGCAGGCATGGCGACGACGGGCAAGCATTTCCCTGGACACGGCAGTGTGGCCGCAGATTCTCATGTCGAGCTGCCAGTGGATTCCCGTGCCGAGTCTGTCATCCGTGCCAATGATCTGCTGCCATTCCAACTTTGCCTGCCGCATCTGGATGGCATCATGCCAGCTCACGTGATCTATCCTGAGATTGACAGTTCCTGTGCCGGTTTTTCATCAATCTGGATAAAACAAATACTGCGCAAGGAGCTGGGTTTCAAGGGCGTGGTGTTCAGTGATGATCTCTCCATGGCTGGCGCCGTTGCTGCCGGCTCGATGGCAGACCGGATAGAGTTGGCTCTGACGGCCGGTTGCGACATGCTATTGGTCTGCAATGACAGGCCAGGCGCAGAGGCAGCGATGGCTTATCTGCAACAACGGGGTGAGCTGACAGGTGCTGATCTGAGTGTTATGCGCGGACGACGGCGATGGCAATGGGATGAGTTGCAGCAATCCGAGCGCCGTACCAGGATACAGGCGGATTTGCCTGATAACAGACAATAAGCAGATGGGGTTGTTATGGAAGCCGTGATGGAGATGTTGAGCGAACTGAACAGTGGTCAGTGGCGCTGGGGTTGGCAGGTTTTGCTGGTGGTCATGGTTACCCTGATCGGTAACTTCATACTGACCCGATTGATGAAGCGCTTGCAGAAGCGACTGGAGAGAACAGCAAATCTGTGGGACGACACCTTGCTGGCAGCAGCCAAAACGCCAGCCAATATCATGGTACTGGTGTTGGGTTTGAGTATTGCCGCCAATATTGGCAATGCCTATATCGAAACCGAGCTGTTTACCGAGGCGAATCTCAATCTTATTCGCCGGCTGGCTGTAATCGGCATGGTTGCAGTCAGTCTTGTCCGTTTTATTTCAATTGTTGAACAGCGTCTCATCAGCAATTTTGAGCTGGCCAGGGTGCAATGGGGAGAGAATGTCGATGTCACGACATTGACCGCGATTGCCAAATTACTCCGCTTATCTGTCGCCATATCAGCGTTGCTGGTGATTTTACCGACCCTGGGTATCGAAATTACAGCCTTGCTGGCCTTTGGAGGTGTGGGCGGTATAGCTGTGGGTTTTGCTGCCAAGGATCTGCTGGCCAATTTTTTTGGCGGCCTGACCATCTATCTGGACCGTCCCTTTGCAATTGGCGACTGGATACGTTCGCCTGATCGCGAGATAGAAGGAACGGTAGAGAAAATAGGCTGGCGCTTGACGGTGGTGCGAACCTTTGACAAACGCCCGCTTTATATCCCCAATTCTGTGTTTGCCAGTATTGCGCTGGAAAATCCTTCGCGCATGCTGAATCGTCGCATTCACGAAAACATTGGTGTGCGTTATCAGGATGCCGATAAATTGCAGGCAATTATCGAAGATGTCAGAAAGATGCTGGAGAACCATCCGGATATCGACAGCACCCAGACCTTGATGGTCAATTTCAATAAATTTGCAGCCTCATCGCTTGAGTTTTTTGTCTATACCTTCACCAAAACGACGGTCTGGGTTGAGTATCACAAGGTAAAGCAGGACGTGTTGATGAAAATAGTCGAGATTGTCCTGGCGCATGATGCCGAATTTGCTTTCCCGACCACCACGATAGATGGTTTGGATCCAAACCTTTTTCGATCTGGAGAACAAACAACATGAAGGCATCCAGCCATAAGCCGGATCTGCCCGGCTTGCAGGAGGTAATGAATCAGGCAGAGTGCCTTTACCCACAGCATGTTGTCGAGCAGACCCTGGACAGATTGGGCACAGAGATCAGTGCGCAAATGAGCACCCTGGACCCGGTGCTTCTTTGTGTCATGAACGGAGGCCTGGTGCTGTGTGGCAAATTGCTGACCCGGCTCAATTTTCCACTGCAGCTGGATTACGTGCACGCCAGTCGTTACCGCGAAGAACTCACTGGTGCAGAGCTGCTGTGGAAAGTCTACCCCTCTGTCGAGCTGGCCCAGCGCCATGTGCTGATTATCGATGACATTCTCGATGAGGGGGAAACACTGGCCCGTATCGCTCAATTTTGTCATGGCCAGGGGGCTGTTTCGGTGCGAACTGCCGTACTGGTCAACAAACAACATGATCGCAAACATCCTCAAGCAAGCACGGCCGATTATACCGGTCTGTCCATCCCTGACCGATATGTGTTTGGTTACGGCATGGATTACAAGGGGTATTGGCGCAATGCTCCAGGGATATATGCGGTCAGGGAATCTTGATCACGCTTAAGTTAGCCCGCGAATAGCCGATAAATATCAAAACAACGCAGTAGAGCGATGTCAAAGGCACAGGAGGCGATCGTCCCCTCGTTGACAAAGGCAGGATTGGCGCAGGCAATAAGGGCAGTCAATGGGTTCTGAAATCATCAGAAACGCGGGATGGCGGCAGATGCAGATGCTGCGTTACTGGCGCCCCTTTCGCCGTCAACTGTTGTCTTTGCTCTTGCTTGCAGCGGCTGTCGCATTGTTATCCGTGCTGTTCATTCATCTGCAGCAACCAATCTTCCAGTCCTCCAGCCTACTCGCCGTTTGGCAGACAGGTGATGCGGATAAACCGGATCATGCGGCAGCGGGTGTTATCCGTTCACGAGAAGTCCTGACTGCAGCCATAAACAGACTTGCCATGACCGAGACTATTTCGGTCGAAGAGTTCGGGAAGAATTTAAAGGTCATACCGACGGCACAAGGCCGCCTGCTCACTGTTGCTTACTACTCAAACAGCGCCGAATCAGCAAGAGCTTCTGTTCAAGCAGTGACACAATCCTATATTGCACATAATCAGACCCTGCAATCGAAGCGTGCCGAAGAGGCGGTAACTCTTCTGCAGCAACAGATGGAGGCAATAATTCAAGGTAAATACTGGTTCCGGGATGAGGAGGGTTCAGCAGGAACAGATACCAAGGAGTTATCACTTTCAGATAAACCCTCTTCTGCTGGTCTGGATTGGGGGCATTTCCCCCTGACCTTGGTGCAAACGGAAAACGATGGATTGACGGTTCGCAGCTTGATTGAGGAAGCTGGCATCAGAGCCGCGGTTGCTGCCTATGAAGCCAGGGTCAGTGACAGTACGAGCATCAGTGTTATCGATGAAGCCATGTTGCCCGCTGCACCTGAATCCAGGAAGGTGATAGGGCCGTTCTTATCCAGTTATGTGCTGGCTTTTCTGCTGGGTACCGGCTTTGTTCTGATACGGCAACGTCAATCGAACAGAATCACTCAGGGCGACGAGGCACATGTTTTACTCGGTTACCGCTTGCTTGGTGAATTGCCAGATACCGAGCACAGCGGCAAAGAGGTATCGCTAAACATCTCCGATGCGGGTGGGAAATTTTTTGCTGAGGCTGTACGCAATATACGGACACAGTTGTGTATTCAGCTGGCAAGCTCAAGATTGCCTCAGAAATCAGCAGGGGAGCAGGATTGGCAAAAGCAGGCAGCCAGGGTCATCCTGGTGACCTCGACAAAGCATGGAGAAGGGAAAACGACAGTGGCAACACAACTGGCACTGGCTTTGGCACAGCTCTCCAGAGTTTTGTTGATAGACACAGTCCTGCGTCCGGGACATGCTGCCGCTTCTGTATTTGCCAATCTGCCGGCAAGAGCAGCCGGGCTGTCCCATATAATTGCAGGGGCTGCACAGTTGCAGGATTGCATACATTCATCACAGGGCGCTGGCCTGGATTTGATGCCTGCCGGAGTGCTGCCTCCGAATCCGCAGGAATTGCTGGCGAACAGTCGTTTTGGGCGAGTTTTGTTTGCTTTGTCAAAACGGTATGACTACATCGTTATGGATGCTGCAGCTCTGGAGCAGGTGGCTGATACACTTTTACTACTGAAACATTGCGATCATGTCATCTTTACCTTGAAAGCAGGCGCCATCAGTGTAAAGCCGGCAATGCAGGCCTTGCAGAGGCTGGCTGAAGCCGTGGGAACGAACCGGACAGATATCAGCCTGGTTGTGAATCGATCTCGTATTCAGGCTATCGTCAAGCCGGCCGATACCAGCAGCTACAGCATCCTGAAAAAAAGGGGACGCAGTCTTGCCAATACTACGCAATGAATCTTTCACTTTGTTACGGAATCAAATATGAATCTGGACCAGTTGCAGGCTATTCTGGGCATTGATGAGCTGGATGAGATGCCAGTGCCCGAACAGGAGAATATTGCCTCAAGCTGCACAGGCACAGGAGAGGATCAACAGCTGGCAGGTCGTCTGGAAGAAATCGAGATGGCTCAACGGCTTGGTTACCTGCTTTGCCGCTGCTCCTGGCCCCCTCAAATTATGGTCATGACAGGCACTGATTTCATCTACCGCTGTCCGCGCTGCAAGCGTTTGCGTGATCTATGAAATTCATCCTCATCAGGAGTGGAACATAGCCGTGTCAATCAGCAAGACATCAATCCTGTGTTCTCTGTTGTTGCTTTCTGTCCTGGCTGCATGCAGCACGGTGGATCGGCTTGCTTATGATATAAAGTCCGCAGGCGACCAAACCGGCCTGTTATCCATGCACCAGCTCGAACGCAGTTCTTCCTTTGTGTTTCCAGCCCAGGCGGGCTTTGTCGTGGAAATACCTGAACAATGCAGAATCGAGCCACAGCAGCAGGATTGTCAGCTTGGGTTGTTGTTGAATGTGCTGATGGGCACTCGTTTTCCCAGGGTTATGCCTGCCTATGGTGACAGTTCACTCAGCACGGATAACAGGGGAAATGCGATGGAGTATACTGTGCATACCCAGCTATTGAGCAGTCCCCCCAGGATTGATGAGCTATCCGGAGCAATCGTGACGTCCGCAGCACTTCAGCCCAGCTCAGCACAACGGGAAGTGATACAGCTGGATGACTATGAAATTCGCCTGCTTGTACTGGAGTCAGTGACAGGTAGAATAGTGGATGTAAGCAGTCTTTCTGTTCGGGCAGGACTGAATCATTTAAGCGCGAATTCACAGCAGAAACTACTCTATGCAGCCCTGACCGATTATGTTCAAAGCCTGGCTGGGTATTGAGACGGAGGCGGTTTCATGAGCACAACAGGTTTTGATGCGGATGCCTTGTTCAAACAGATCCGTCAATCAACAGGACCCGCACCGGTACATCTCTGGAACCCACCTTTTTGCGGTGACATCGATATGCGCATTGCCAGCGATGGCACCTGGTATTATCAAGGCACCCCTGTCGGCCGCAAGGCCATGGTCAAATTGTTCTCTTCCGTATTGCGACTTGATGAAGACGGTTGTTATTACCTGGTTACTCCTGTGGAAAAAGTCAGGATCAGGGTGGACGATTGTCCCTTTGTTGCAGTCTTGCTGGATGTGCAGGGGCAAGGGCATGACCAGGAACTGGTATTTACCACCAATACGGAAGAAAAGGTTGTAGCCGGTGCCGAGAACCCGCTTCTGCTGGAAACTGATCCGGAAACGGCAATGCCCCATCCGCGGCTGCTCTGTCGCAGCAATCTCTATGCCCTGATCAACAGAAATGTCTTCTATCAGCTTGCCGATCTGAGCACCCAGGAATCGTCGGCAGGCAAACCTGGCGTCTGGAGTCGCGGCTGCTTTTTCCACTTTGCCTAGTCGATTCCTCAAATATTTCATTTTTCTTCTAAAGTTTTTCCTTCACCTGTCGCCAACCAAGGAGGAAGGAGTTTTCCTGATGCTCAGTAGCCTGAACTCCTTGACTGTTTACCTGGATTGCATAGAGAGAAAACAACATGACAAGACTTGCTCCTACCTTGAACATGAACCGGATATTCCAACAAAGCACGGTCCTTTTGATTCTGGTTTTCGCGCTGGTGTGCGGAACAGCTGCCCAAGCGCAAACTGTATCTTCCACTGATGGTGGCCCTGATGCGATTGCCAAGTTTTTGTTGAATTTTGGTCGATTCATTGATTGGCCGGCATCGGCTTTTGCTGCTGGAACAGAGAGTTTCAATGTTTGCCTTCTGGGTGAAAACCATTTTGGCAATAAACTGGAAAGCAATCTGAATGGCAAGAAAGCAGGTAATCGCGCCTTTGATGTCAAGCATCTTGCCGCAGGCGAGACATCCCAAGCCAAAACCTGTCAGATCGTTTATATCAGTGCCAGCGAAGAAACCCGGGTTGGGGAAATTACCGCAGCCCTGGCTGGAGCGCCAGTGCTCACCGTGGGCGAAACTGATCAGTTCCCGGAAAACGGTGGCATGATCGGTCTGGCAGGAGAGCGAGGAGATAAAATCGCCATTCGCATGCATCGTGCCCGCATTGCTGATGCGGGTATGGAAGTGCGAGAACAATTACTGCGGGCAATTCAATGATGGGTGCCTGACGCTTCAGGCAGGCAAGCCGGGCAGCTTGCTTATGTAATTCAAGTAATTTAGAGGGGCAGGATGATGTTCGAGAATAATTTGAGTCTGAAATGGAAAATTCTGTCAGGGGTGACGTTGACAAGCACTTTGGCTGTCATCATTTCCAGCGTTATTTTTGTCATCATGGAATTGAGTTTGATGCAGGAAACAATGCAAACAGAGGCACAGGTTACTGCCCAGTTGATAGGTGCCAATTCAACCGGAGCGCTGGCCTTTTCAGACAGCGCTTCAGCAACCGATACCCTGGGCACTTTGCGGCTGAACAAAAATATTCTGGCGGCAATAATTTTCGATGAATCCGGCTCGTCATTTGCCAGTTTCACTGTGCCAGGCAATCTTGCAACTTCGCTACCATCCCGGCCCGGTGCGTTCAGTATCACTGAAAACGCTACGGGGGAATACATGGAACTGTTTGAACCAATAAGCATGGATGGTGATCAGATAGGCAGTATTTATTTGCGCTACAGTCTGGCCGAGCAACAAGCCCTGATCAGTAATTTCTTCTGGTCTGCGCTGGGGATTGTGGTAGCGATCATAGCGATGTCTTTGGCTATTTCCCTGCTGGTGCAACGTTCCATCGTCAAACCGATCAATGCGGTCGTTTTGGCCATGCGTGATATTGCCGAGGGGGATGGTGACTTGACCCAGCGCATCAAGGCCAGCACCAATGATGAAGTGGGACAGCTGGCCCAGTGCTTCAACGTGTTCGTGGAACGCATGCAGCAGGTTATCAGTAAATTCAGTAACTCGGCACTTAATCTGACGGCTTCAGCCGAGCGACTGACCGAAGTGACCAGCAAGACAGCTTCAGGTGCCAGCAGGCAACAATCAGAAATCAAGCATGTTGCTGCGGCCATGGCAGAGATGGCAACGACTGTTGAAGAAGTTGCCCGCAATGTCGGTCTGGCGGCAACCGATGCCGAGAGTGCGGATAATGAAGCCAGCAGAGGCACCGAGGTTGTTGCCCGCAATGGGAAATCCATCTCTGAACTGGCCAAGGATATTGAAGTTGCCTCCGAAGTCATCAGTAAATTGCAGCGCGAGACAGAGAGCATCGGTTCCGTGCTCGATGTCATTCGGGGTATCGCAGAACAGACCAATCTGCTGGCTTTGAACGCAGCCATCGAGGCCGCCCGGGCCGGTGAACAGGGCAGGGGGTTTGCCGTGGTTGCCGACGAGGTAAGGACCCTGGCCAGCAGAACACAGGCTTCCACCGAAGAAATTCAAACCATGATCGAACAGTTGCAATCCGGTGCCAAGCAGGCCGTGCAAGTGATGGGCAAGGGCAGGGAACAGGCCTCGACAAGTGTCAACAATGCAGCTGAGGTGGGTGAGTCCCTGCAGGCAATCGCTCGTGCCATTTCGGTAATCCGTGACATGAGTACCCAGATAGCCAGCGCATCGGAAGAGCAATCGGCGGTGACTATCGAGATCAAGCAAAATATCAACAATATTTCCGAAGTGGCTAATGAAACTGCATCGGGATCGAATGAGATCAGTACCGGAGCTGAAAAACTGTCCAGTTTGGCTCTGGAGATGAAAACTCTGGTCAATCAGTTCAAAGTATAAACAACGCCCTGGCCAGACAGCCTGCCCGGCATCCGCAGGAGTTCTGGTCCAGGGTCTTGTTTATTGATTGCATTGCCCCGTTTGACGCCCCTTCAAAACGAGTCATTATTTGACGCAGATGCTTAAAAACGGCATCATTATCCTTTTTTTCGGACAGCAATTTCCTCCGGCTGCTTCTTTTGGTACTGGGTTTTGGTACTGGGTTTTGGTACTGGGGGTATGTGTCAGTCCGGACTTATCCCAGTGTATTCAGTACGAAACCAAGTTGGACTATTCATGAAAATTCTTGTTGCAGTAAAGCGTGTTGTCGATGCGAACGTGAAGGTTCGCGTAAAAGCAGATGGCAGTGGTGTTGACCTTGCCAATGCCAAAATGGCCATGAACCCCTTCTGTGAAATAGCAGTGGAAGAAGCTATCCGGATAAAGGAGAAGGGACTGGCTGACGAGGTAATAGTCGTCTCCATTGGAGCCAGGGCGTGCCAGGAACAAATCAGGACAGCATTGGCCCTTGGTGCAGACCGTGGAATCCATGTCGAGACCGAAGGCGAGATTCAACCCTTGACGGTAGCCAAGATACTCAAAGCCCTGATTGACAAGGAAGGTATCGAGTTGACCATACTGGGCAAACAGTCCATTGATTCCGATAACAACCAGGTCGGGCAGATGCTGGGAGCCTTGACCGGCAGACCACAAGGTACCTTTGCCTGTGATCTGGAGATCAATCAGAACAAGCTGAAAGTGACCCGTGAGATTGATGGGGGTGAACAAATCCTGGAGCTGGAGCTGCCGGCGATCATCACGACAGATTTGCGTTTGAATGAACCCCGATATGCTTCTCTGCCAAACATCATGAAGGCCAAAAAGAAACCCATAGATACCGTCAGCCCTGCCGATCTGGGTGTGGATGTCAGCAGTGGCCTGAAAACAATCAGTGTCGCCGCACCGCCGGGACGTTCCGCGGGCATCAAGGTTGCAGATGTTGATGAGCTGATCAAGCGGCTGAAGACCGAAGCCAAGGTGATCTGATCAACCTTGGGTTTTAACCAGGATGTTCTGATCAGCGGACAGAATATCATCACAGTATTGAAGAGAGTGAAATACGATGAGTGTATTGGTAATTGCGGAACACGATAATGAGGTGGTGAAACCGGCAACCTTGAGTACGGTTACGGCAGCCAGCGCCCTGGGCACGGAAGTAGTGGTGCTGGTGGCAGGAAAGAACTGCCAGGCGGTGGCTGATGTTTTGGCCAGGGTTGATGGAGTCAGCAAGGTATTGCTGGCTGATGAGGATGCCTATGCGCATCAGTTGCCGGAGAACATGGCCGAATTGATTGTTGAATTAGGCAAGGAGAGCAGTCATTTATTGGCACCAGCAACCACCACAGGCAAGAATATCATGCCTCGTGTGGCAGCTTTGCTGGATGTGGCGCAGATCTCCGATATTATAGAGATCAAAGACTCCAACACCTTTGTTCGTCCCATTTATGCCGGCAATGCGCTTGCCACCGTCGAATCTTCGGATAAGGTCAAAGTGCTTACCGTTCGCAGTACGGCATTTGCCGAGGCAGGCAGCGGGAATAACAGCGTGGCTGTCGAACCCGTGAGCATAGTCAAGCAACAAACCATGGCACGTTTTGTTGATCAACAACTCTCTGTTTCTGAACGTCCCGAGTTGACCTCGGCTGCCATCGTTATTTCAGGCGGACGTGGCATGCAAAATGGCGAGAACTTCAGTTTGCTGGAAAAAGTCGCTGACAAACTTGGTGCGGGTATTGGGGCATCACGTGCGGCCGTTGATGCCGGCTTCGTGCCCAATGATATGCAGGTTGGTCAGACGGGTAAAATTGTTGCCCCAGATCTGTACATTGCAGTGGGTATTTCGGGTGCCATTCAGCACCTGGCTGGCATGAAAGACAGCAAGGTGATTGTGGCAATCAACAAAGACGAAGAGGCGCCAATATTCCAGGTGGCTGACTATGGCCTGGTAGCCGACTTGTTCAAAGTCTTGCCAGAACTCGCCGAGAAACTCTAAGCCTGAATTTTTAGCCAGCCAGGCATCAAGCACAGAGCATAAAAAAACCCGGTCAAGGCCGGGTTTTTTTATGCTTCTCCTTAGCTCAAGGAATTATTCAGTCGCTGTAGAATCAGCAGCCTGCTGTTGTTTTCTGCGTTCACGCGGATCGTTTGGAGCTCTGCCTTTTTGGGCCGGGATCAGCGGAGCTGACTTGCTTGTTTCCGTAACAGTTGCCGGTTCTGTTTTTTCGGCGACAGCAGTCGCTTCGGAAGCAACAGGAGGGGTTTTGTCCTGGGCCGGTTTTTCGGGAATTGTGGGTTTCGTTTTGCCCTCGACTTCCTGCCCTGGATTCTGCTCTGCACTTTCAACGGGAGTCTGTTGGTGTTGCCCTGCAGTTTCAATATTGCTGGTCTCGGCAGATTCGGTCTCCTGGGTGCGATTTGGGCGTTCAGCCGGACGACGTCGACCGCGAGCACGTGCAGGTTTTCTGGCCGGTTTGTCAGCGGTTTCCACTTCAGTGGGGGAGGAGGCTTCCTGATCAACAGAGGGCTCTTTGTTGGCTGAGGGCTCTTTGTTAGCTGAAGGCTCTTTGCCAGCTGAAGGCTCTTTGTTGGCTGAAGGCTCTTGTGGCGCTGCTGTCGGGAGTTGTTCCTGTGCAGGGTTGGTTTTGGCAGTTTCTGCCTGGACTGACGCGGGTTCAGCGGCGCTGTCCTGAAATCCGGGCAGTGGTGTGTTGTCATCCAGTGCGGCAGTATCTGAAGGCGCCGCAGTCGACACCGTGCTTGCCTGATTTTCCTGCGCTACGTCCGTCTGTTCTGGTCGTGGCCCACGTTTGCGCGCAGTAGTGGAGCGAGGACGGCGATTGCCGGTGCGACGCTGGGTCTTTTGCTTGTTGTCTTCAGCCGTATCTGTTTGTGGATCCTGTCCTGCTTCAGCCTGGGTTTGATCGTTAGCCAGAGCTTGTGCAGTGTCCCCCGCCGGTTTGTTGCTGCGGTTGCCAGTCTTGCGACGGGATTTGTCGGCAGAGCTTCGACCAGGTTTTTCATCCAGGTTTTTTGCTGTCGTGTCACGATTTTCCCTGACTTCCTTGTTATCCCGGTCTTTGTTGTCCCGGTCCCGATTATCACGATCGCGTCCGTCTCGATTGCGGTTCTGGGAATTGCCGCGACCTTGAGTTTGTCTGCGGCGGGAATTGTTATTGCTCTTTCTACCCTCGCTGTCCTCGCTGGTGTTGCTGCGCTGGGTGGTTTCGGCAGTAGCGCTTTCATCGTTGGCCGAGCCGGAAAGCAATTCAGAGAATACGGAAATGATCGAACCCAGGAACCCTTTCTTGCGCACAGGTGCAGCAACCGGTGCTGAGCGCGAGGGTGCCTGAGCGATACTGGGTGCCTGAACCGCAGCCTGTTGCGGGGCTACAGGCTTCTGGCTGTTGATGATATCCGTGAGAGGATCCACAGTTTTCGGTATCTCATAGCTGAGCGATTGCTGGCTATTGCCGATATCCTGCTGATTCAGGCTGCTGATTTCATAGTGTGGGGTTTCCAGGGCCGGGCTGGGAATGATCATCAGACGGGTACCGCTTTGTGTTTCAATGGCGGCAACCGCAGTTCTTTTCTCATTGAGCAGGTAAGAGCCAACCGCTATTGGTACGATGGCTCGAATCTCGACACTTTTGCGCTTGTTGGCCTCTTCCTGAAGAACACGCAAGATGGACAGCGCCAGCGATTTCACATCACGGATGGCGCCCTGGCCACTGCAACGGGGACAGACTATGGCACTGGTTTCCTCCAGAGAGGGACGCAGGCGCTGTCTGGACATTTCCAGCAGGCCAAAACGGGAAATCCGACCCACCTGTACCCGGGCACGATCTGCTTCCAGAGCGTCGCGCATGCGGTTTTCCACTTCCTTCTGATTCTTGCTCGAACTCATATCAATGAAGTCGATGACTACCAATCCACCCATGTCTCGCAGGCGCAATTGACGGGCAATCTCATCGGCCGCTTCAAGATTGGTATTCAGTGCCGTTTCTTCAATATCGGATCCGCGCGTGGCGCGTGAGGAGTTGATATCAATTGAAATCAGAGCTTCGGTAGGATCGATGACAATGGAGCCCCCCGATGGCAGTTTGACTTCACGCTGAAAGGCAGTTTCGATCTGCGCCTCTATCTGGTAGCGATTGAACAGGGGCAGCGCTTCGTCATAGAGTTTTATGCGCGCTTCGTAATGTGGCATGACCTGCCGGACAAAAGTCAGGGCTTCCTGATAGGAGTCCTGTGTATCGAACAGCACTTCCCCGATATCCTGGCGTAGATAGTCACGGATGGTGCGAATGATGACATTGCTTTCCTGGTAGATGAGGAAGGGGGCTTTCTTCTGATCAGCTGCTTCCGTGATTGAAGTCCACAGTGAAAGCAGGTAGTCGAGATCCCATTGCAGCTCTTCCTGTTGCTTGCCCACCCCGGCGGTGCGCACGATGATACCCATGCCATCCGGGATATTGAGGCCATTGATAGCTTCGCGGATCTCTGAGCGTTCATCGCCCTCGATGCGACGCGAGATACCACCGGCACGGGGATTATTGGGCATGAGTACCAGGTAGCGGCCGGCCAGGCTGATATAGGTGGTCAGCGCCGCGCCCTTGTTGCCGCGCTCTTCCTTCTCTACCTGAACAATGACCTCAGTGCCTTCGGCGACGAGGTCCTTGATGCCATTGCGTCCGGCCTCACCGCCGCCACGTTTGGTCTGGTATTGTTGGGAGATTTCCTTGAGCGGCAGAAAACCGTGACGTTCTGCCCCAAAATCGACAAAGGCAGCTTCCAGGCTGGGCTCAACCCGGGTGATTTTGCCTTTGAATATGCTGGCTTTTTTCTGGACTCTGGCACGATTTTCTATGTCCAGATCGTAGAGTCGCTGCCCATCGACGAGAGCAACGCGCAACTCCTCTTCCTGAGTTGCATTGATTAGCATTCTTTTCATGTTTAGGTCACTTTTCTGTAAGGCCAGAAGAGTAAACCCGAGTTGTTCAACTCTGATGTTGACAGAACAGCATGAGTGGAAAGGGTTTCCACCACTCTCCAGGTAACGCCACGCACCAGGGGCAGGCAGGTGTCTTCAGGACAGGCTGCTGATCCTCATCTGATGTGCCTTGTGCCGGCCAGCACCAAAAACGAATAGCAATGGCTGGCTACAGTGGGGCAGGAAAAGTACGGGCTTTTGGCTTCTACTTTTGCCGGGCAGTCTTCCCTATACAAGCTGACTGCGTATCCTGGCCCGGGTCTTGTCCAACAGGCCATGGATCAATGAATCTCTACAATTCGAATTTTTCTGGCTTATATTAACTGTCATTAATTAGCCTGGGAAAATACCACAGGCACGTTTTGCTTGGTTATCCTGCTGGTGTTGTTGATGCCAGCAATTGCAGCTTCTATCGCCGTTAAACGGTGCAAGCTGCCTGTCCAAGGTGATCAGTTCAGATAGACGCGGCTGACAACCTTTAGTCAATTCGTTATTCAGTACTCAGCAACCAGCTGGCTGCCAGCGCTGAGATTGCCGGGAATATACCAGTAAATACTTTTTATTTCAAATACCTGCTGGCTATTCAGCCTGAAATTGGTTAAATATCGGCAATATTCTTGAGGCATTGCCTCTTGCCTGTTCTGCAAAACCTGACGCATCATTGCGTATGGCCAATTATTATTACTATCGAACCACACCGTTTGAGCTCGATGCCAGCGCTGCCGAGGCGCAAGTCAGGGAGCTTGACAGTGAAAATGAAGCAATTCTGCGCTTCTGTCGACACAATGACTGGGCATTGCCCACTACTTTTTGTGATGAAGGAGAGGAGTGGAACAAAAGTGTGAATGAGCGCAGTCAGGCCAGAGCCTTGCTGGACTTGTTGCAGGAAGGTGACAGAGTGATTATTTTTTCAATCCAGCGCATGTTCAGTTCCTGCCAGGACACGCTGAACCATTTGCAGAGCCTGTCGAGACAGGGCATCAACTTGTTTGTCATGGAGCTGGGCGGTTTTATCACAGATAAACGGTTTGCGCGCGATATGGTCAGTCTGCTGGAGATATTTGCTGGTCTGGAGCGTCGTCGGTCAGCCGAACGCATCAAGCAGGTCAAGCACAAGCAAAGAGCAAGAGGGCGTTATCTGGGTGGCAGCCGCCCCTTCGGCTACATGATTCACGAAAACGGCAGGTTGCTGGAACATCCTCTGGAACAGAGAATTGTCAAACGAATACTTGCCTTGAAACAACAGGGACGTTCCCTGCGTGCAATAGCCGCAGAAGTCAGTACTCCCATAGCCCCCATCAGTTTCAAGACCGTGCAAAGAGTCTTGCAGCGCCAAAACGGATAAGAGCACGATGTATAAACCGATGTGGCTGTTCATTGGCCTGCGTTATACCCGCACCCGCAAAAAAACACGCTTGCTTTCCTTTGTGTCACTGGTCTCCACGCTGGGTGTCAGCCTGGGGGTGATGGCCTTGATTCTCGTGCTCTCCGTAATCAATGGTTCAACTGCCATCATGCGCGAAGAAACTCTGAAGACGGTGCCTCACGCCAGTATTACTCCGGCTGACGGCGCGCAATGGCCTCAATTGCTTGAGCAGTTGCAGGTGAACGACAACATCCGCCAGATTGCCCCTTACCTGGAAGCAGAAGCTTGGGTCAGGGTGCAGGGAGCGTCCGAATTTGCCCAGATCAGGGGTGTTGATCCAGAGGCTGAACTGCTGGCCAGAACCCGCAGCGGGGCGACAGCGCCAGGCTCGATTCAGGCTTTGTCTGCAGGTGGAAGCGGCATAGTCCTGGGCACGAGTCTGGCTGCCCGGCTAGGGGTTTATACCGGAGATACGCTAAGCCTGACCCCGCTCAGCAGCCTGCTGCAAAATGATCTGGCCTCGGCGCGCAATTTTCAGGTACTGGGGGTCAGTGATCTGGGTTTTTATGCCAGCCACAATACGGCGCTGGTACATCTTGATGATGCCCAGGCCTTGTTTGGTGAAGCCTTTCCAGTGCGCTTAAGGGTCTGGGTCGATGATGTGTTTGCGGCCGGACAGATCAGCCGGGCTGCCCTCAGTGAGGTTTCTCCCGCGGCGCATGAAGTGGTAGATTGGCAACAATCCCAGGCCAGCCTGTTTGGAGCCCTGCGCATGGAAAAAATCATGACTGGGTTCATGTTGCTGATGATTGTCCTGATAGGTGCGGTCAATATTGTTTCCACCCTGGTCATGGTGGTGGCTGACAAAAGCGCCGACATCGCTATTCTCAGAACCATGGGGGCAAGCAGCCGGGTAGTGATGTCGGTATTCATGACCCAGGGGCTGGCGGTGGGCGTTCTGGGGACACTGTTCGGGGCCGGGCTGGGCATTGTCTTGACCACTCAGTTGCAAAACCTGACCCGTGCTTTCGAAAACCTGATCAATAGCACCCTGTTTGGCAATAATGTGTACATGATTTCCCATCTGCAGGCGGAGTTGCTGTGGTCCGATGTGCTTCTGGTTTGTCTGAGTGCGGTGTTGATCAGTTTTCTGGCGACACTGTATCCGGCATTTCGGGCCAGTCGTATCCACCCGGCAGAAGTACTGCGTTATGAATAATTGACAAGTTGAGCCTACATGCAAACAAGTGAAAAAATCCCGCGAAGCCAGGCCACTACCCAGTTGGTGCTTGAATGCCGACATCTGGCCAAAACCTATCATCAGGGCCCGCAACCGGTGGAGGTGTTGCAGGATATCAATCTGGAGGTGCACAGTGCCGAGCGTATCGGCATCATCGGCAGTTCAGGTTCGGGCAAGACCACCTTGCTGAATCTGCTCGGGGGGCTTGATCTGCCAACTGCGGGGGATGTCTATATTGCCGGGCGCAAGCTTTCCCGGCTCGATGAAACCGAGCGCGGACATTTGCGTAACCGCTACCTTGGGTTTGTCTACCAGTTTCATCATCTGTTGGGCGAATTCACCGCGTTGGAAAATGTCTGCATGCCCTTGTTGATTGCTGGCGAAGAGGTCATGGCAGCCAGCCACAAGGCCGAAAAACTGCTGCAACGCATCGGGCTGGGGCAACGGCTGCAGCACAAGCCGGCGGAGCTCTCGGGCGGGGAGCGGCAACGGGTAGCCATTGCCAGGGCGCTGGTGAATGATCCGCATTGTGTGCTGATGGATGAACCCACGGGCAATCTGGACCGGGCCACTGCCCTGGAAATACATGCCTTGATTGCTGAACTCAATGCAGACCTGGCCACCAGTTTTATCGTGGTTACCCATGATGAGGTTTTTGCCTCCTCCCTGGATCGTGTGTTGCGATTGCATGATGGTTGTCTGCAGCTGGTAAAAGACTGATGCGCCACTCTCTTAGCAATGCCATCGCCTTGCGTTACGTCAGTGTTGGCAAGCGCAGTCAACTGGTTTCCTTCATGTCCTGGTTGACCATATCCGGGCTGGTGCTGGGCATTACCATCCTGCTGACAGTATTGTCGGTGATGAATGGCTTTGATAAGGAACTGCGGGAAAATATTCTGGGTATCGTGCCCCATGCAACAGTTAAATCCTATCAGGCGCAGAACCTGGAGCAATGGCAGGCGCTGACACCTTTGCTGACGGCAAACCCGGCAATATCAGCAGTTGCCCCGGTGATTGAATCGATCGGGGTGGTCAGCACCCCGCAAACCCGGCAGCAACAACTGACATCCGCGTCGCGATACAGCAAAAGTATTCTGGTCAACGGGATGAATCCACAGGATATGCTGACCTTGAGTACGCTTGATGAATTCATGTTGAGCGGTAAAGTGGAAGACCTGGCCAGTTCCCGTTTCAATGTCATTCTGGGCAAGACACTGGCAGATAATCTTGGCGTGGATGTCGGTGGCAAGGTCAGTCTCTACTCGCTGGATGTATCCATCAATCCGATTCGCCCCATGCCGACGCAACGACAATTCACGGTGGTCGGTATTTTCAGGGTGGGCACACTGGAACTGGACAGTGCCACGGCATTGATTACCCTGCAGGATGCGCAGGCTTTGTATCGTTATGGCGATTCCTATTCCGGTTTGCGGCTGAAGACTGGGGATGTCCTGCAGGTCAATCGTCTGCGTCAGGATCTGATGCAGGTGCTGCCTGCCGGTTTTTATATGGAATCATGGACCCAGCTGTTTGGTGCCATATATGAGAATATTCGTTTGTCACGAACCATAGTGGGTTTGTTGTTGTGGTTGCTGGTGTGTGTGGCCGCCTTCAATCTGGTGGTAAGCCTGATCATGATTGTGCGCGACAAGCGGGGCGATATTGCGATTCTGCGCACCATGGGTGCCAGCCCGGCACTGATAGCCAGAATTTTTGTCACCCAGGGGCTGCTCGTTGGCATGATCGGGCTGCTTGCCGGTCTGGCTGCTGGTATCCTGTTCTCCCTGACCATCAGTGACCTGATGCAATGGCTTGAACTGGCCCTGGGCTTCGAGCTGCTCAGTGCCGAGGTTTACCCCGTTGATTTCCTGCCCTCTGAACTGCGTTTGACGGATGTGCTGAGTGTCAGTGCCGGAGTGTTTTTTCTGTGTTTCCTGGCCAGTATCTATCCAGCCTGGCGTGCTGCCAGGGTGCATCCGGCTGAAGCCCTGCGGTTTGAATAATACCGATTCAGGGCTATAACTGAAGCAAACCCTCTTTTGATGGCGAGTTGCTTTGGATGCGCGCATGGATGATCGCCTTTGCCATCGGTATTTTGCTGGCAGCATTGTCTCCGGTTTTGCCTGGAATGAAGATGCTGATCCTGTTGGCGGCCCTGGTGTTCTGTCTGCATCTGCCACTGTATGCTGCCAGTAAATTACCACTGCTTTGCCTGATCAGTCTGCTGTGCCTGGCCGGGGCAGGGGCTGGCTATGTTGTAGCGGCCATCTCCGGGCGTTCATACCTCGATCAGCGTCTGCCAGCCCAGCTCGAAGCCATGGATTTCTGGGTGAGTGGGCAGATCGTCAGCCTGCCCAGAAAATCCGATCGGGCCACTCAGTTTGAATTCAGGGTGAACAGCAGTTGTCTGGCCTTTGATCCCAAAGCCTGTGCGCAGGGCAATGAGCAGATCTCATTTTTCGATGAACGCAAAATTCTGCTCAATCACTATGCTGCCGATATCGAATTGCTCCCCGGTCAGGTCTGGTTCTTGCGGGTACGTTTGAACCGCCCGCATGGTCTGCTCAATGCGGGAGGGTTTGATTACGAGCTGTCGCTTATGCAGCGGGGCATTCATGCCCGGGGCTATGTCCGCGATACGGTCTTCAATATATTGCTGCAGGAGGCACACAGTGGCGTCCTGTATCAACGTTATCGCTTGCAGCAAAAACTGCTGAATGCCATCGAATCCTTGCCTTATCACGGCCTTGTATTGGCCTTGATACTGGGTGAGCGCAACTGGATGCCAAGGGCTGTGCGTGATCTGTTTGCAGCGACAGGCACCAGTCATCTGCTGGTGATTTCAGGGCTCCATGTGGGGTTTGTTGCAGTTATCGGTTATTGGCTGGGGCGTGTGCTTGTCAGCCTCTTTCCCCCCATGTTGCGGCGTTTCCCGGCGCAGAAATACGGTGCTCTGGCAGCCATTGCGGCAGCTCTGATGTATAGCCTGCTGGCCGGTTTTTCCTTGCCTACCCAGCGAGCGAGCATCATGACGACAGTAGCCATGATGGCAATGCTCAGTGCCCGACGCATTCCGGTTTCCTTTTCCTGGCTGCTGGCACTGACCCTGGTGTTATTGCATTCGCCCTTGAGCATTCTCAGTGCGGGTTTGTGGTTGTCCTTTCTGGCGACCGGGGCCTTGTTGCTGGTTTTTGTCCCGGCCAACTCGTATCGGCTGGATACAACAGCTGGCCAACATCTGGTTTATCGATTTTGGCAGCAATGGGGGCGGCCTCAGTGGGTAGTGAGTCTGGCGTTGATGGTGCCCCTGGCGATATGGATGCAGTCCTTTACCCTGCTGGCTCCTGTCGCCAATCTGGTGGCCGTACCGCTGGTGGGGTTTTTGGTGGTGCCCTTGTGCCTGATGGGAACACTCCTGTTATTGCTGGGTGGATGGAGCTGGGGTTTGCTGTTGGCCGACAAGGTCCTGGCTGGCCTTGTCGCTTTCCTGTCACTGCTGGATAGCTGTTGCGGTGCTTTATTGCACTGGCAGTTCAGTGGTTTCAACATGCTGAATCTGGCCTTTGCCAGCGTGGCCTGCCTGCTTCTTTTGCTGCCGCCTGCGTGGCCGGGCAGGCGGGTAGCCTGGTTGTTATTGCTGCCGTTGTTTCAGCCTCTGCCTGCTGCACGCCCCTTGCAGGGGGAGCTGTGGGTGACGGTACTGGATGTTGGTCAGGGGCTGTCTGTCATTCTGCAAACCCGGCAGCACACCCTGGTTTATGATGCCGGGCCGGCGCGTTCAGAGTTTTTTGACAGTGGCCGTGACGTGCTGGTGCCCTGGTTGGCACACCAGGGGGTAAGGGGAATCGATGCCCTGGTTATCAGTCATGGGGATAATGACCATGCCGGTGGCGTTGACTCCCTGCTGGCCTTGAAACCAGTCGCAATGGTTTGGGCGGGAACTCCGCGGGCCAGGAGCAGCCCTTGCCGACGCGGCATACACTGGTCATGGGATGAGGTAAGTTTCGAATTTCTGCACCCCGGTCCGGACCGGCGCTACAACAGCAATGAGGGCTCCTGTGTCTTGCGAGTCACAACGGCAGGTTCTGCGGTTCTGTTGCCCGGCGATATCAGTGCTGCCGTGGAAAGGCAACTGGTCGCTGATTACGGTGACAAATTGCAAAGTACCTTGCTGCTGGCGCCCCATCACGGCAGCAAGAGTTCCTCCACGCGGGCATTCATCGATGCGGTTGCTCCCAGGCATGTGGTTTTTTCTGCCGGATACAGGAATCAGTTTGGCCACCCGGCCGGGGAAATCCAGCAGCGATATCGGGATGCACAGGTCAACACCTGGACCACGGCCAGTAGTGGCATGCTCAGTTTTCGCCTGGGGCGAACAGCAAACCCGGAACAAACGCTGCCGGCCCCGGAGCAACTGCGTCAGGGCAGCAAGCGGTTTTGGCGTTGAGGGGCTGGTTTTGATCTCACATCGGCATGGATGGATGTGATAAAGTACCGCGATATCAAGCCAGAGAGAGATATTGTGGTTGAAATTGTAAAAGCAGGTGGCTGGTTGATGCTGCCGATTATCTTGTGTTCCATCGTTGCAATTGCAATCGTCATTGAACGTTTCTGGACTTTGAACCCCAATAGAATTGCGCCTCGGCACATCGTCGGTCAGGTCTGGGGCTGGATCAGGAACAATGAGCTGGACAGCAACAGGCTGCGTGAGTTGCGGCTGTCTTCCCCGCTGGGCCAGATTCTTGCCTCCGGGCTGCTCAATGCCAGATACGGGCGTGCTGCCATGATCGAGAGTATCGAACACGCTGCCAGCCTGGTGGTGCATGAGATGGAGCGTTACCTCAGCGCTCTGGGCACCATCGCGGCAATAGCCCCGCTGCTGGGTTTGCTGGGCACGGTGATGGGCATGATCCGGGTTTTCACGGAAATCATGATCCAGGGTACGGGCAATGCCAATGCGCTGGCGGGAGGAATCTCAGAAGCCCTGATCACCACTGCGGCCGGACTGTGTGTTGCCATTCCTGCCTATATCTTCCACCGTGTCTTTATGCGACGGGTCGAAACCCTGGTGCTGGGCCTGGAACAGGAATCTGTGAAACTGGTTGACGCCTTGCACAGCGATCGCAAGGTGGAAGTCAAGGAAGGAAGTGCTGAATGAAATTCCGGCGCAAGCTGCGGGAAGACCCTGGCATCAATCTGACAGCCCTGATCGATGTGGTTTTCCTGTTATTGATTTTCTTCATGGTGACAACCACCTTCACCCGAGAATCGCGGCTTCTGGTCAATCTGCCCACAGCAGAAGGGGAGACCTTGCCGGAACAGCCTGAGCAGATTGAGATCGTGGTCAGCCAGGGGGGGACTTACAGCATCAACGGCAAACAGTTGGTGAATAACGAATTGCAAACCTTGATGGCGGGTTTGGAAGAGGTCAGTCAGGGCGACCGGACAGTACCATTGCTGTTGATAGCGGATGCGGAAGCCACCCATCAGGCCGTTGTCACTGCCATGGACGCCATCGGCCAATCCGGTTTCAGCCGTCTGAATATTGCCACCCGGCAGGCAGCCAGCGAAGCGGCTGACAGCAGCAGGTACCCACCCCAATGAGTAGAAGACGCAAACAGATTGTGCTGACCAGTGACCAGACGGCATGGCAGTTGTATCGTCGTCTGCTGGGTTATGTCCGGCCGCATCGGATGATGTTTTTGGCCAGTTTCATCGGATTCATGATTTTCTCTGCCACCAATGTGGCCACGGCACAATGGCTGGGTTGGACCGTTGATCAGGTGCAGCAGGCCAATATGGCTGCCCGTTATTTGAGCCCGATTCTCTGTGTGGGCATTGTTATCATCAGAGGGATCGGCGGTTTCCTGGGCGAATATTCCCTGCAGTTCATAGCCAACAGCATTGTCCATACCCTGCGCTGCCAGATGATCGAGAAACTCCTGGTGTTGCCGATCAGCTATTTTGACCATAATGTCGCCGGACGGGTTGTCTCCAAGGTGACCTATGATTCGACGCAGATAACCGGAGCTGCGACCAATGCAGTAACCGTCATGCTGCGTGAAGGCTTGACTGTCATTGGATTGATGTCAGCCTTGTTCTGGATGAACTGGCAGTTGAGCCTGGTGTTTCTGATGGTGACGCCCTGCGTGGCGCTGGTAGTCCGCCTGGCTTCATTCCGGTTTCGGCGTTACAGCCGCCAGATGCAGAACTCCATGGGCGATGTTACCCAGATCAGCAATGAGTCGATCAAGGGGCAGAAGGTGGTCAGAACATTCAATGCCGTCGCTTATGTCAAGGATCGGTTTCTGCGTTCCAGCGAGCGCAACCGGCGGCAGAACATGAAAATGGTGACCACCCAGGCCATTGCCACACCCTTTGTTCAGTTGCTGGTCAGTATTGCCCTGGCCGTGTTGATCTGGTTTGCGATGTCTCCGGCTATCCTGGCCGATTCCACTGCGGGTGAATTTGTCACTTTCTTGACCATGGCGGGTCTGCTGGCCAAACCAATACGCCAGTTGTCTCAGGTCAATTCGGTTATCCAGCGTGGTATTTCTGCCGCGGACAGTATTTTTACCCTGCTGGATGAAGCGGTAGAGCAGGATACCGGTACCGTAGTCAAGGAGAAGGTGGAAGGGCGGCTGGAGTTCCGGCAGGTGGGTTTTGCCTACAAGCCTGGGGTGCCCGTGCTTGAGGATATCAGTTTCAGCGTGGAGCCAGGGCAGACCATTGCCCTGGTTGGCAAGTCCGGCAGTGGCAAATCGACACTGGTAAGCCTGTTGCCGCGTTTCTATGAACTGAGCAGCGGCCAGATTACCCTGGATGGTGTTGCCCTGGCTGATTACAAACTGGGCAATCTGCGCCAGCACATTTCTCTGGTCAACCAGGATGTCATTCTGTTCGATGGCACAGTGGCCGAAAACATCGCTTATGGAATGCTCGACAAGGTGAGTGAAGAACAGATTCTGGAGGCGGCGCGTCATGCCAATGCGCTGGAGTTCATCAGCCAAATGGAAGGGGGGATTCACGCCATGATCGGTGACGGGGGCTCACGGCTTTCCGGCGGTCAGCGACAGCGTCTGGCCATTGCCCGGGCTTTCCTCAAAAATGCGCCCATTCTTATCCTGGATGAAGCCACCTCAGCACTGGATACCGAGTCCGAGCATCATATCCAACAGGCCTTGCAATCATTGATCAAAGGGCGCACAACCTTTGTCGTCGCCCATCGCTTGTCAACCATCGAAAATGCAGACCGGATACTGGTCATGTCGCAAGGGCGCATTGTCGAGTCGGGTCAGCATGCAGAGCTGCTGGCCCGCAATGGCCATTATGCCCGCTTGCATAAAAAACAATTTGTGGATGAACATGAAGGAAAGCCTCTCTGATGTCATTGCAGACTGCCTGGTATAAAAATTCTGCCTGGCTTTATCTGCTCTGGCCTCTTGCCTTGTTGTTTCGTGTGTTTGCCTGGTGGCGTCGTCGTTATCTGGAGGCAAGGCAATCTCGCCATTTTGCAAGCACAAGCGCCAGTGTGCCAGTCATAGTGGTTGGCAATATCACCGTGGGCGGGACGGGCAAAACCCCCTTGCTGATGTATCTCGTGAGTCTGTTGCAGGAGCATGGCCGGACCCCTGGAATCATCAGTCGTGGTTATGGTGGCAGGTCGTCCTCTTATCCCCTGCAGGTGCTGCCGGACTCCGATCCGCGCCTTGCCGGTGATGAACCGGTATTGATGGCCAGAAAACTGCATGCCATGAGCGGCAGGAATGTTGAAATCTGGGTGGACCCGAAAAGGACCAGGGCAAGGGATGCAGCCCTGGCTGGTGGACAGTGTGATATCCTGCTCAGCGATGATGGTTTACAGCATTATGCCCTGGCCAGGCAGCTTGAAATAGTGGTCATGGATGCGGAGCGGGGCCTGGGCAATGGCTTGTGTCTTCCCGCCGGACCCTTGCGCGAACCTGCAGGTCGATTGCGTGAAGTTGATTTCATTTTGCTCAATGGCCAGGCCGAAAACAGACTTGCACACGGGTATCCCGATAAAACCTTCACGATGCAATTACACGCCGATGCACTGGTCAATCTGTGCAGCGGCGAGCGGGTAACCCTGGCTGCGGTGGCCGAACATGAGCAACTGAAGAATCTGCTCAAACCGGCATCGCTGGCGGAGCAATTCGCGCTTGCCGGCATTGGCAACCCACAACGGTTTTTCCGCAGCTTGGAACAACTGGCATTTCATGTGCAGACCAGGGTTTTCCCCGATCATTTTGACTACCGGCCCGAGCATCTCGAATTCGCTGCCGGACACCTGTTGCTGATGACCGAGAAAGATGCGATAAAATGCGAACGTTTTGCGCAACCGACCTGGTGGTTTCTGTCGCTTGTTACACACACCGGGGTGGCGTTCGAGCACACGTTTCTGCAGCGAGTGCAGAGCTTCAAATCATGATGAATGGGTATTCGTATGGATCATAAATTGATGAGCATTCTGGCCTGCCCGGTTTGCAAGGGACCTTTGAAACTGGATAAGGAGAAGGCAGAACTGATCTGTTTTGCTGACGCTCTGGCCTTTCCGGTACGCGACGAGATTCCAGTCATGCTGGAAGAGGAGGCGAGGGCATTGACCCCGGAAGAGCGGGAACAGAAACGTTGATGTCTTTCATTGTCGTTATTCCCGCACGTTATGCTTCCACACGTCTGCCGGGTAAACCCTTGCTCGACCTAGCGGGAAAGCCCATGCTGCAGCATGTCTATGAACGCGCCCTGAAGAGCAAGGCGACGGCAGTGTATATCGCCACGGACGATGAGCGCATCGCCACAGCGGCGGCTGCATTCACCGATAATGTCTGCATGACGGCCTCGACTCATCAGTCAGGTACCGATCGTATCCAGGAGGTTGCCACCCAGCTCGGGCTTGCCGACGAGGCGATCTTGGTTAATGTCCAGGGTGATGAACCCCTGATTCCTCCGGCAGCCATCAATCTGGTGGCTGAGGACCTGGCGATGCACCCGCAGGCGGGTATCAGTTCTTTGTACGAGAGCATTCAGCACCGGCAAGAGTACCTGAATGCCAATGCCGTGAAGGTGGTGCTTGATCAGCAAGGTTATGCGCTGTATTTCAGCCGCTCCCCATTACCCTGGCAAGATAATGCCCTGCCTGCGAATGAGATTCAGGCAAAAAGGCATATTGGCATTTATGCCTATCGAGTCAGCACCTTGAATAGTTTTACCAACTGGCCGGTTGCTGCACTGGAAAAACTTGAGCGCCTGGAACAACTGCGCGCCATGTACCACGGTATTCGTATTCATCTGCAGGCTGCGCCGGTCAGCATCCCGGCGGGTGTCGATACGCAGGAGGATCTGGATGCCGTGCGACGCCAGCTTGAGGCTGAGCAGGGCAAGGGCCAATGATCGAGCAACACAAGGCGCTCGCAGCACTGACCACCCTGGGGGTGTCGGCAAATGCCCGTTATTTTGCCGCAGTCAACAATGTCCAGGAGTTGCAGTTCGCGCTCGATTTTGCCAAACAGGAAACGATCCCCTGGTGTGTGCTGGGTGGTGGCAGCAATGTGCTTTTTGCCGAGGACTATCCGGGCCTGGTCATACATCTGGCAATGCAGGGAGTGAGCTTGCTGGAAGAAACCGGCGAACAGGTTCTGGTCAATGCCAAAGCGGGGGAGAACTGGCATGAATTCGTCAAGCGTTGCCTGCTCGAAGGCTGGTATGGCCTGGAAAATTTGGCCCTGATTCCCGGCAGTGTGGGCGCCGCGCCGGTACAGAATATCGGTGCCTATGGCGTAGAGATAGAACAGTTCATCGAGAGCGTTGAGGTGTTCATGCCGGAAACCGGCAAAAGTGTGGCCATCCCTCGCCAAGCCTGCCAGTTCGCCTACCGGAGCAGTCGTTTTCGCCAGCCCGCCAATCGCGATCAAATCATCGTATCGGTGACTTTTCGCTTGCACCGGATAGCCAGGACCGTGATTACTTATGCCAGTCTTGCCGATTATTTAGCGGCACAGGTTGAGCCCGAACAAAGAAGCAATCCGGCTGCAGTGTTTGCTGCAGTCTGTGCGATTCGGCAGGCGCGTTTGCCAGAGCCCTCGGTGTTGGGCAATGCCGGCAGTTTCTTCAAGAACCCAGTGGTCAACACGCAGGTGCGAGACAGATTGTTGCAAGAGTATCCCCACATGCCCTGGTATCCGGAGCAGGACCCGGCGCAGAGCAAGCTGTCTGCGGCGTGGTTGATCGAGCAAACCGGCTGGAAGGGCAAGCGCCTGGGTCAGGCTGGCGTCTACGCCGGACAGGCTCTGGTGCTGGTCAATCATGGTCAGGCCAGTGGCCAGGAAATGCTGGCTCTGGCACGCAGAATTCGTGCAGAAGTGTCTGATAAATTTGGCATCGGCTTACAGACAGAGGTCAGAATTCTGCCAGCAACCTTGAGTCTGGATTGAGCCCAGGGCCCTGCGCGTAATTAATCAAGGATTTTCTAGAGTTTTCGGGCGCAATCAGTAAGAATATCCCCTACCAAGAAAACTGAAATGGGGAAATCAGTGATCAAGGCAATGGTGGTCGATGACCATGAACTTGTCCGAGCAGGAATCTCCCGGCTAATCTCCGATGAAGCGGATATGGAAGTCATTGCCCTGGCAGCTTCTGGCGAAGAGACGCTGAGGTTATTGCGCACGATACACCCCAATGTGATCCTGATTGATATCACCATGCCTGGTATGAGCGGTATGGAGGCCATCCAGCGCATCTCCCGTCAGTATCCCGATATTCGCCTGATTGCCATGTCCACCATAGAGGCCGGCATGATTCCGGCCAGAATGTTGCGGGCCGGGGCCACGGCCTTTCTCTCCAAAAACGTTTCAGTGGAGGAATTGGGGCGTGCCATCCGTACGGTTTATCTGGGCCAGCGTTATATCACCCATCGATTGGCAACCCAGCTTGCCCTGGAGTCAATGGATGCCAATGAATCGCCATTCGATTCCCTGTCAGAGCGTGAAATGCAGGTAGCATTGATGCTGATAGACTGCAATTCCATCAATACCATCTCGGGCAATCTGTCCTTGAGCCCCAAGACTGTCTACAGCTACCGCTACCGTATCTTTGAAAAACTGGGTATCAAGAGCGACGCTGCACTCATCATTCTGGCGGTCAGGCACGGACTCAGCCCGACGCCGGCAGAGTTGTTGCTTGCCACATGAGCGGCAGCCGTTGACAATCACCCCATGCATGAGCCAACACCTGACAAGCCCGCCGATCCCCGGCATCTTCTGCCCAGCCTGAGTACTCAGCCAGGCGTCTACCGCATGCTGGACGCCAAAGGGGAAATCATTTACGTCGGCAAGGCCATCAATCTGAAAAAACGGGTCAGCAGCTATTTTCGGGCTTCCGGGCTGGATACCAAGACCCTGTCCATGGTGGCACGGATTGTCGATATAGAAACCACCATTACCCGTACCGAGACCGAAGCGCTGCTGCTTGAGCAAAGCCTGATCAAGAAGCACAGCCCGGTCTACAACATCAGGCTGCGTGATGACAAATCCTATCCGTATATTCTGCTGACCGAGCGGGATGAATTTCCCCGCCTGGCCTTTTATCGTGGCAGCCGCAAGCGGGATGCCGTTTATTTCGGACCCTATCCCAGTGCCAGTGCGGTACGCGAAAGCCTGGTTATTCTGCAAAAAGTCTTCAAGCTGCGGCAGTGTGAGGACAGTTATTTTCGCAATCGCTCCAGGCCCTGTCTGCAATACCAGATTGCGCGCTGCAAGGCGCCCTGCGTGGGCTATGTCAGTGCGCAGGAATATGCGGAAGATGTGCATTTCACCACCTTGTTCCTGCAAGGTAAAAGCGATGCGCTGATCAAGGAACTCAGCGCCCGCATGGAGCAGAAAGCGGCACAACAGGAGTTTGAGCAGGCCGCCCAGATACGTGATCAACTGGCTGATCTGCGGCATATTCATGAGCAGCAGTATGTGGCGGATCAAAGCAATGATGCGGATATTCTGGCTATTGCCAGCAGTGCTGCCCATGTCTGTGTGCATCTTATCGTGATCCGGGGAGGCCGTTTGATCGGCAGCAAGAATTTTTTCCCGACCTGGAAACTGTCCGAGTCTCCAGCCCAGCTGCTCGCCGCCTTTGTGGCACAGTACTATGTCCGTGAACACAATGGTGCCAATATTCCGGCCGAGATCATCACCAACCTGGCCTTGACGGAAAACCGGCAGCTGAATGCGGCATTGAACTACTGCGCCGGGCACAAGGTCAGGTTAAGTGCCAGCGTGCGCGGACATCGGGCCAAGTGGGTGGGCATGGCGATAAGCAATGCCGAGCAGGGGCTGCTGGCCTACATCAGCAACCGACAGAACACCGAAAAACGCTTCGAGCAGTTGCGGGATGCCCTGCAGATGGACAGTCCACCGCTGCGTATCGAGTGCTTCGATATCAGCCATACCGGAGGCGAAAGCACGGTGGCTTCCTGTGTGGTTTTTGATAACAAGGGCGCGCGCAAGAGCGACTATCGCCGCTACAACATCAAGGATATTACTGCCGGGGATGATTATGCCGCCATGGCCCAGGCCCTGACCCGGCGCTATGGCAAGATTGCCAGGGACAAGCTGCCGGATATCCTGTTGATCGATGGTGGCAAAGGTCAGCTTTCACAAGCCAGGCAGGTGTTGGCCAGCTGCGGTATCGAAGGGCTTCGTCTGCTGGGCATCGCCAAGGGCATCAGTCGGCGGGCCGGACAGGAAACCCTGTTCGATGCCACCGCCCACGGTGATCGGGAAATCGCGTTGCCGGCCGAATCCCCGGCGCTGCATTTGCTGCAGCAGGTGCGTGACGAAGCCCACCGTTTTGCCATCGCCGGGCATCGGGCGCAACGTGCCAAAACCCGCAAGCAATCCGTGCTGGAGTTGATTCCCGGCCTGGGCCCCAAGCGCCGGCGTGAACTGTTGCGCCATTTCGGTGGCCATCAGGAAATACTGCGCGCCAGTGAGGAGCAATTGAGCGCGGTCAATGGAATCAACAGAAAACTGGCGGAAGATATTTATGCCTGGCTGCATAGCGAGTAGAATTGCGCCCTGAGTGGATTACCCATGCCATGGAGACCTGAACACAGATGAATATCGCCAATCTCGTCACGTGTTCACGTGTGCTTCTGGTGCCAGTGGTGGTGTTGGTCTACTACTCGAACCTGCCTTATGCCAACCTGTACGCTGCCGCCCTGTTCACCGTTGCCAGCATCACTGACTGGCTGGATGGCTATCTGGCTCGCAGGCTCAATCAAACCTCGGATTTCGGCGCCTTCCTGGACCCGGTTGCCGATAAACTGCTGGTGGTGGTGGCATTGGTCCTGTTGAGCGCCCAGTACACCAGCATCTGGTTTGTGCTGCCGGTAGCCTTGATCATCGCCAGGGAAATCTTTGTCTCTGCGCTCAGGGAGTGGATGGCCAATTGCAACCAGCGCGGCCTGGTTGCCGTGGGATACATGGGCAAGGTCAAAACCACGATACAGATGATAGCGATTATTCTCCTTATCGCCATTGACGGGAATACGCCCGAGATATTCACCTGGCTGGGTTATTTTTTGATCTACCTGTCGGCCTTGTTCAGCCTCTGGTCAATGATCAGTTATCTGCGCAAAGCCTTGCCGGTATTGAATCTGAAGTAGGCTGTGCGAAAGAGGGTGAAACAGGGGAAAACCCGCTTTAATCGCTTGACATAATTGATGATGACATTAGAATAGGCGCCTCTTTCAGGTCACAGGAAAGAGGCCGGCAGCTCACGAGGCAGCCTGTCATTTTTGCTGGGACTGGTAAAGCTGACAATGCGGGAATAGCTCAGTTGGTAGAGCACGACCTTGCCAAGGTCGGGGTCGCGAGTTCGAGTCTCGTTTCCCGCTCCAGTTTACATGCATTCAGGTGCACGCACTGTTCACAGCGCCGCTCACAGCGCCACAAGCGTCAGCCAGCCTGGCTGCCCGATAAACACGACCGATTTGGCTGGGTGGCAGAGTGGTCATGCAGCGGACTGCAACTCCGCGTACGCCGGTTCAATTCCGACCCCAGCCTCCATTTTGATCATCCGCAGTCCCCCTTCAGCCCGGGTGGCGAAATTGGTAGACGCAAGGGACTTAAAATCCCTCGGTGGCAACACCGTACCGGTTCGATTCCGGTCCCGGGCACCAATAAAAACAATAGGTTAAAGATTAATCAACCAAAAGCCTTGAGTCTATTGAAACGATATGTAGACGCAATGTAGACAACTTGAACGGCTTTCAAGGTTAATTGCGTAATCTATGATTTCCTCCTTATCTTTAGTTTCAAATCTACCCTCCAATACCTCCAAATCCTTTATATTGCAGATATGTAAAGTTAGAGAGTACACTCGAGGAGCATATTTCGGTTAATAAAAATAAGGGATTTATATGAAAGCTCGAGACTTGCATAATGCTTTGCCGAGAAACAAATTAAAAGAAGTATCAGACTTAGCGGTTTTTCTTAAGACCAAAGCACAAGGACAGCCGAACTACACAGTCTTACTTGGCGCTGGCGCATCAGTGACTTCTGGAGTGCGCTCAGCTAATCAGCTAATCGAAGAATGGCGTGAGTCGATCTACCGCTCGTTATGTAAAAATGGTGAGGCTTACACTCCAGAAAAAGCTAAATTGTGGCTTAAATCGAATGCCAGTTGGTACGATGAAAATAAAGAATACTCTTGCCTGTTTGAACATAAATATCATTTAGCTGCACAGCGCAGAGTCTTCGTAGAGACAGAGGTTAGCAGCGTCTATCCTTCGATTGGATACATGTATCTGTCAACTTTAGTCAATAAAGATCACCTCAATACCATATTTACGACTAATTTTGATGACTTAATCAATGAGTCCCTTTTCAGATTTAGCGACGTACGCCCCATTACTTGTGCGCATGACTCTGCAATTAGTGCGATTAGAATATCATCAGCGCGTCCAAAAATAATAAAACTCCACGGCGATTTCCTGTATGACAATATACAGTGTACGGCCGAGGAAACTTCAAAATTACAAGCCAATATGGCGAAAAAACTAAAGCAATTTTTAAAGGAGTTTGGACTCATAGTGTCAGGTTATTCTGGCCGCGACGACTCGATTATGAATGAGTTAACTAGTCTAATTGAAGGCAAAGATGATGAATATTTGAATTACGGTGTGTATTGGGCGCTGAGACCCGATGACGACGTTTCAGATAACCTTTTTAAGTTCCTAAGTAATCAAAAAGTCTATTATGTAATTATTGACGGTTTTGACGAATTATTCGCTGAACTATACAAAGAAACTTGTGGCACAGTATTCCCTTTCCTTGGCTCCAATTTTAATGCTCTATCAAATGATATTTCGGAAAGATGGTTAAATTCTTCCTTGGCAAAGGATACAAAATCAGAAATTATTAAATCACATTTGACCGAGATTAAAAGGGGTAATAAATCCAGCGCCTTAGCAAATGCCTACGCCAACTTAGTACCTGATGATGAAGATGGAGGCAACCAAGAATCAAGTTTTAATAATGATGAAATGCTAGTTCTTTTGAACATCTCTAGGTTTTTAAATGACGGTAATTATGAAGATATTATAAAAATCACAGAAAAAGAATGCACGGATGCTAGACCATTATTCAAAAGGCAATTGCTGAATAAAAGCTATACAGCCTACAAGCGCATGAACGACATGAAAGGCGCTAGAAGAATTTGTGAGGAGTTGATCGAGATTGACGAAAAGCCGAGTAACTACCTTAAGAAAGCCGATGTAACTTCGGATATCGACGAAAAGCTAGGCTTTTATGAGTTAGCTATTGAACTTGATCCATATCAATCGGCGGCATATCGAGAGAAGGCCTCAACTTTAATCAACTTGTTAGACCTAGGAATAAAGCCCTCTTCGGTAGAGATTACTAATGAAATCGATCTTCTATTGAGGAAATCAATAGAAGTGAACCCAAGTTATGAGAATTCCGCATGGTTTATGCTTTTCAAGTATGTCAGCAGTTACATTCAAGACAAGAGTGAGCGAAACGAAAAGCTCATCGAGATAATTGACACATTGCGTAAGCAGGATAAATTTAGTCCACTCGTGAGTGATCTCATATTTATGTATTGTGAGAGAAATAAAGATTCAAACTTTCAAGGGAAAAGTCTATTTGAAGAATTAAAAGACTGTGTAAATAATAACTTCCCCAAGAAGCATCCTAGGTTTTTAAGTATTATCCTAGATGCCGGAATAGAATTCGAAAATCACGAATTTGTGTATGAGTATCAAGACTACTTCGATGGTTACCCTTGGGAGTATAATCGATCAGAATTCCACATGGCAAAATCACGGCTTTACCTGGAGATTTATAGGGATTTAGACTTGGCGATAAGTTATTTGGATGAACATTCGTTCAGTTTGCGCTCCCAGGCATCTGTGGAATATATGATTGAATTAAATTTGCTGAATGGATCAACTGAGAAGGCACAGGAGATGCTTGATCGACAGAAGTCGGTGCTTTCATTTAGCGCAATTAAAGCATTGCAGGCTGAAATATATTTAGAGAAAGGTGAGTTCGAAGAATCACTTAGCTGCTATATGGAGCTGTCACAGGAAGAGTTTTTCGAAGAGACTAACGCGCTCAGAATGTCATATGTTTGTCTTAGGATGAAAGACTATCAGAGAGCGAAAGATATCGCGTCAAAGACACTCAAGAAGCACAATTTCTCTAAAGACTCATCCTTAGATGCTCTGATAATTAATTATGAGTATGCGGTGAAAATGCTTAAAAATATGGATCACCACAAGAACACTAGATTGTCAGATTTGGCGCAGGAATCCAAAGATAAAGATGTCCAAGCAATGGCTTTTCTTATCATGGGTGAAGATGATAAAGCTATTGAATTGTTAGTAAGTCAAAGCAAGAAAAAGTATTCTAAATTGCTTCATTATAAGTTATGGCCAATCACCCAACCGGTAATTGCCAGACTTGCTAATTTGTTAAATCCAGGTGACACAAAGCTATCGGCTGTCTCATAAAAGATTGAAGCGATCACAGTGTATGCCCACCCCCGATTTTGGCACACTCCCAGATGATCCAGTTAGGCGTCGATCATCATCCTGCTGCGTGACTAACTCGTTAAGAATCGTTGTTCATCAAAAACCTTCTCAATTATGTTTCTTGACAGGAGCTGTTAACTGGTGCTATCAATAGCACCAAATTATTGAGCAGGTAAGCACTATGCAAGTGAAATTTTCCGAGGATGTCATTCCTCTATCAGACCTGAAGATCAATCCCGGAAAGGTGGTTGGACGAGCGCAGGATACGCATCGCCCAATCCTACTTACCAGTCGTGGCCGGGGTATAGCTGTTGTTCAGGGGCTGGAGGATTATGAGAGAACCGCAGAGGAATTGCGGTTTGTAAAGGCGGTGGCGCAGGGGCTTATGGATGTTCGCGAGGGCAACACCGTATCGTTGGAGGACGCCAGGAAAACGTTGGGCATCAAGTAAATGGAATTACGCATTGCACAGTCCGCTCTTGAGGACTTACAGGCTATTCGGGAGTATTACAGAGAGCGGGATGTGCCACATATCGGTGATGATTTCGTGGCGGCTATCCTGGAGCATTGTGGGATGCTTCAAATTCACCCTGATGCAGGCCGAGTTGTTCCTGAATTCAACCTGGATCATATTCGCGAATTGATTCACGCCCCATTTCGTGTTGTTTACCTCAGTCAGGCTAAAGAGCTTGTACTCATACGAGTCTGGCGGAGTGAGAGGCAGCTCGAATTACCAGAAAACGAAACATAAGCAAGCCATACACCGGATGCCAAAACCTCCACACAACCCATTTGTCCCGGCCGGTGAAAAGCTGATATAAGTCAATGGACAATAATTGAATAAGAGGCGGCTGAAAGCTGGTAATTGGGGTGATGCGGTGTCATATCAAACAGGGAGCAAGACAGTGATGTTCAGTAAACTTTTTCTCAGCCGCCGTATTCTATTCAGTCTCGTGGTGTTTTTAATGATGATCAATGACAGCCTGGCCCAGTCCAGCAGCTCCGAAACCGAAAATGCACAGATTATCCGCGAATTCATTGCGGCCTGGTCTGACCTTGATGCGCAGGAACTGGCCGCCTATTTCAGCGAAGACGGGACTTATTACAATATTCCCACCTCACCGGTAAGTGGTCGCGAGAATGTGGCCCGCTTCATAGCCGGTTTCATTAAGGATTGGGAATCCACCGACTGGGAGATCATCAATCTTTTCGCTCATGACAATCTGGTTGTAGCGGAGCGAGTGGATCGCACAGTGGTCAACGACAAGCCAGTAAACCTGCCGGCCCTTGGCATTTTTGAAATGGAAGCGGGCAAGATAAAAATCTGGCGCGATTATTTCAACCTGCCAACCTACGCGGAAGCCTTCGCGGCTGCCTTGCAGCAATAAGCTGCCCCCTATAAATCTCTTTTTTTGAAATTCCTGTTGACAATGACACTCAGTGTGTTAATTTTTTGGCATAGTGCTAAAAAATTAACACACTGAGCGTTTCTGGATGCATGGTGTTACATAACAGGAGAACACGATGACAGACAACCGAGACCTGAGCCGCAGGGAACGGCAAATCATGGACATCATCTACCGTATGCACAAAGCCAGTGCCAAAGAGGTTATGACGGAACTGGAAGATGCGCCCAGCTATTCCTCGGTGCGCACCCTGCTGGGCAAACTGGTGGAGAAGGGGCATCTGGCGTATCGCGAAAGCGGGTTGAAATATGTCTATTACCCCTTGGTAGG
>JAVVEG010000023.1:0-27182 GCA_032251455.1 Pseudomonadales bacterium
CCCGATTGCGATCATACGGTTGGTGGCGCTGTAAACCCATCCTTAACTGCAAACAAGGCGGACCTTGCAAGGTGTCTCAGGCCAGTTGGGCACCCGCACGGAATGATGATTGCCGGAGCGGCGATGGCAGCACTGAGCAGAGCAGCGGATTTGAGGAATTGGCGACGGGGCTGGTACATGATTGTTCTCCTCACAGGATTCTGGTCAGGGGCGTCAAACCAGGCTATGCAAAGAGTGTAAAAGTGCTGCGTGACAGTTTGTCGACAGCCGGGTGTCGGCGGCAAGACAATGTCCGTAGAAAGGTAGAAAGACTGGCGTAGTGATAAAAGTTTCTGCAGAATGCGGAGTCTTGCACGATTTTTCATTATCACTGGAAACGAGACTCACCATGGATGCCATTGACCGGCTCAGCCTCAAGCAGATTCGATATTTTCTGGCGGTGGCGGAGAATCGCAGTTTTCGACAGGCAGCGCTCAGGCTCAATCTTACCCAACCCACCTTGAGCAACCAGATTTCCCTGCTGGAAGAAATCCTGGGCATGCCGTTGTTCGAACGTACCAAAAACGGCACCACTACCACGGTGGCGGGTCGGGAGTTGCTGGTCAATGCCCGGCGTATTCAGGAGGAGAGCAGAAGCTTTATCGCCCGGGCAGAAAACCTGGTCAGTGGGGGGGTTGGTACCCACCGCCTGGGGGTCCCACCCACCCTGGGGCCTTATCTGCTGCCATGGATACTGACACCAGTGCATCATCGCTACCAGGACCTGAAACTTTATGTGCGCGAGGAGGTTCCCAGTGATCTGGAGATAGGTCTGCTCAATGGTCAATATGATCTGATTCTCAGCACACTACCCATCAACTCCAGCGAACTGACAGTGATGCCACTGTTCCGCGAGCCTCTGAAGCTGATCGTATCCAGGGAACACAGGCTTGCGGACAAGGCTCGCATAGACCGCACGGATCTGCTGGGTGAGCCAATCCTGACCATCAGCGAGCACCACCTGTTCCATCGGCAGATCATTGAGCTGTGCGAGAGTATTGGCGCCCAGGTACGTCGCGACTACGAGGGCACCAGCCTGGATACCCTGAGGCAAATGGTGGTCATGGGCATGGGTTCAGCCTTTCTGCCGGCCCTTTATGTGAAGTCGGAAATACGGGACGAGGAAGAATTGCGCATTGCCAGCGTCGAAGGCGTCAATGTCATGCGTCATCATGCCATCGTCTGGCGGAACAGCTCGGCCAACAAAGGTTTTTATCGACAATTGACTGGTGAGATTCGCGCAATCATCAGCCGCAACCTTGCCGATGTGGTGATTCCGATACGGGGTGAGCCATCCACCTAGCCCGCGGCTGCCGCAGAGCACTAAGTTCTGCAGGATATTGCAGGCGGGTTGACTTCATTCCCCTCACTGCCTTTAATGGCCCCTCAGTAAAGCAGTGAGGAGGCTGGCTTGTCTGATTCGTCACGACAGCAAGATAACGCGCCCCATATTCAGCAAGTTCAAGCAGACGAGTCGGCAGCGACGCGGATAAATCCGGTGGTGATGGCCGGGTCCGCTGCCGGGATACTGCTGTTTGCATCGTGGACTCTCCTGTTTCCCGAAGCAGCCATCGCTGTGATCAATGCCTTGCTGAGCCAGGTCTCGCGCGGTTTCGGCTGGCTCTACTTTGTTGCGGTATTGCTGTATCTGGTGTTTGTGATCGCTATTGCCTGGTCACGTTTTGGTGATATCAGGCTGGGTCCGGACGGTTCCGAACCTGAATTTCCCCTGTTGAGCTGGGCTTCGATGCTGTTTGCGGCGGGCATCGGTATTGATCTGCTGTTCTTCAGTGTCTCCGAACCCCTGTCGCATTTTTTGCTGCCGCTGGAGCAGACGCCGGGCAGTATCGAGGCGGCACGTCATGCCATGGAACTGACCTTTCTGCACTGGGGGCTGTCGGGTTGGGGGGTTTATACGCTGGTTGGCATGTCCCTGGCATTTTTCTGCTACCGCCGTGGTTTGCCATTGACCATCCGCTCAGCCCTGTATCCGATTTTTGGCAAACGCATCAATGGTGTGGTCGGCCACACGGTCGATATTGCTGCAGTGCTGGGTACCGTATTTGGCATCGCCACCAGTCTGGGTATCGGCATCATTCAGCTTAACTTCGGCCTGAATTATATGTTTGGCCTGCCCGAAGGCCTGGTGGTGCAGACTTCACTGGCGGTGTTGATTGTGGTGTTCTCTGCGGTTTCTGCGGTCACTGGTGTCGACCGGGGCATCCGTCGTCTGTCCGAGTTCAATATGGCATTGGCCTTGTTGCTGGTGGTGTTTGTCCTGTTCAGCGGCAAAACGATTTTCCTGTTGAATGTGATGGTGACCAACGTGGGTGACTATCTGTCCGATTTCTTTCAGCTGTCGACCGACACCTATGCCTTCGACCGACCGTTGGACTGGCTCAATGCCTGGACAGTTTTTTTCTGGGCCTGGTGGATTGCCTGGGGACCGTTTGTGGGTCTGTTTCTGGCACGCATTTCCCGCGGGCGTACCATCCGCGAATTCGTTGCGGGCACCTTGATCCTGCCCTTGTGCTTCATGATGGTGTGGATGTCGGTGATCGGCAACAGCGCCATCGATCTGGCGATGAGCGGCGTTGCCGGCAGTGAATTTGCCGAACAGGCCATCGACCATCCGGGTTCGTCCATTTATTTGTTTCTGGAGACCTTGCCCTGGGCCGGTGTCACTACCATTGTCGTCAGTATTCTGGCCATCGTGTTTTTTGTCACTTCAGGAGATTCAGGTTCTCTGGTGCTGTCGAATCTCACCGTCAGGCATCCGCTTATCGATGGTGGCAGTGATGGTGGTGATAAGGGTGGCGGTCGGCAAGGCAAAGTGAGACAACCGGACCCGGCATCCTGGTTGCGTATTTTCTGGGCACTTGTCATTGGGGTGCTGACCTTGTCATTGTTGCTGGCGGATGGGCTCAGTACCTTGCAGGGCGCGGTGGTTATCATGGGGCTGCCATTTGCCGTGGTGCTGTTCCTGATGATGTTTTCTTTGTACAAGGCACTGAAACAGGAAATACCGTAAAGAACAACCCAGGAAACAACCCAGAAAATGACCCAGGAAGTTGAATGATGAGAGAGTTTGAATTTGACCATAGCGCCGACTATGTGATCGTCGGTGCCGGTTCGGCGGGCTGTGTGCTGGCGGACAGGCTCAGTGCGGACGCTCGGCATGAGGTGCTGGTACTGGAATTTGGTGGCATGGACAACTCCCTCTTTATCCAGATGCCGACTGCGCTGTCCATCCCCATGAACAGCGAGAAATACGATTGGGGGCTGCATACACAGGCTGAACCGGGGCTGGGTGGACGCCGCGTGCATCAGGCCCGCGGCAAAGTCATCGGTGGTTCGTCCTCGATAAACGGTATGGTTTATGTGCGCGGCCATGCCGGTGATTTTGCACAGTGGTCAGCGTTGGGTGCCGAGGGCTGGAGTTACGCTGATGTGCTGCCTTATTTTCAGCGTGCCGAGGATTGTCTGTACGGTGCTGACGATTATCGTGGCGCTGACGGGCCAGTTGGCATTTGTAATGGCAATAATATGCGCAACCCACTCTATCGCGTATTTATCGAAGCGGGGCGCGAGGCCGGCTATGGTGTGACCGAGGATTACAACGGTTTTCGCCAGGAAGGGTTCGGGCGCATGGACATGACGGTGCGCAACGGTGTGCGTTGCTCAACCGCCAATGCCTATTTGAAACCCGCACTGCACCGACCCAATCTCAAACTACAGACACGGGCACTGACCACGCGGGTACTGATGGAGGGCAAGTGTGCGGTGGGGGTGGAATACCGCCAGCAGGGTAAGCTGATCAGGGTAAAGGCGCGGCGCGAAGTCATTCTCAGTGCCAGTGCGTTCAATTCACCCAAACTGTTGCTGCTGTCGGGTATTGGTCCCAGGGCACATCTGCAGGAAATGGGTATTGAGCTGGTGCATGAACTGCCTGGCGTGGGGCAGAATCTGCAGGATCATCTGGAGGTATGGGTACAACATGCCTGTCTTAAACCCGGCACCCTCAATGGCTGGCTGAATCCTTTGGGAAAACTGCTGATCGGCGCACGCTGGTTGCTGTTCAAAACCGGATTGGGTGCGAGCAACCATTTTGAAGCCAATGCCTATATCCGCAGCCGTGCTGGCTTGCCCTACCCGGATTTGCAATACCATTTTCTGCCCGGCGCGATTGCCTATGATGGCTCCAGCGCATTGCAAGGCCACGGTTTCCAGGTTCATCTTGGGGCCAATAAACCGCTGAGCCGAGGACGTGTGCAACTGGCGTCCAAAGACCCGGCAGCGCCACCAGACATTCTGTTCAACTACCTGAGTGAGAGTGCTGACAGACAGGCCTATCGTGACGGGCTGCGCCTGACCCGGGAAATTTTTGCCCAACCGGCATTTGCTGCCTATCGTGGTGAAGAAGTATCACCTGGCCCGGCTGTGCAGACGGATGCGGAAATTGACGCCTGGGTTGCGGCGACAGCGGCAACGGCCTATCACCCCTGTGGCAGTTGTCGCATGGGCAACGATGCGCTGGCGGTGGTGGACTCACAGTGCCGTGTGCACGGCGTGGAAAAGCTGCGCGTGGTCGACTCCTCGGTAATGCCGACAGTGACCAATGGCAATATCAATGCGCCCACCATCATGATTGGCGAAAAAGCCGCCGATCATATTCTGGGCAAAGCCTTGTTGCCGCCGAGCACGGCTGCGGTCTGGCAAGCACCAGACTGGCAACACAGTCAGCGTGAGGTTCACGGTATGGGTCACGCTAAGGATCACGCTAAGGGTGAAGACAAGGGTCAGGGCTGATCAGCGCCGCAGTGGCTCTTGCCGCAGTGCCCGCAACAAGCCCCAGCACATCAACACCATGATCACGGCAAAAGGCAGGGCGCTGGCAACGGTGGCGGTTTGCAAGGCAGCCAGCCCACCGGCAGTGAGCAATACAGCGGCGATCATCCCTTCCAGCACCGCCCAGAATACCCGTTGCCAGATGGGTGTCTGTTCAGCGCCGCCTGAGGTGAGAGTGTCAACTACCAGAGAGCCCGAATCCGAGGAGGTGACAAAAAACGTGAGCACCAGCAGTGTCGCCAGAAGTGAGGTTGCGCCGGACCCAGGCAGTTGCTCAAGAAATTGAAACAGGGCCACTGAACTGTCTGCGGCAACGTCAGTGGCCAGGCTGTCCAGGCCCTGATTCATGATCATGTCGATGGCGGTATTGCCAAAGAACGTCATCCACATCAGGGTAAAACCCATGGGGACCAGCAGTACGCCGACAACGAACTCACGAATACTGCGGCCACGCGACACACGCGCAATGAACATACCGACAAACGGCGCCCACGCAATCCACCAGCCCCAGTAAAACAAGGTCCAGGTGCCCAGCCAGTCCTCATTGGGCTGATAAGCGTAAAGGTTCAGCGTCATGTTGAGCAGCTCAGCCGCATAGTTGCCGGTGTTCTGCATCAGGGTCTGCAGCAGCAGCACCGTGGGGCCGCTCAACAGCACAAATATCAACAAACCGGCGGCCAGCACCATGTTCAGTATCGACAGGCGCCGGATGCCGCCATGCAGGCCCATGACCACGGAACCGGTGGCGATGAGGGTAATCACGGCAATCAGGCCAATCTGCACGGGTAACAGCACCGGCACCGCAAACAGGTAATTCAGGCCTGCATTGATTTGCAAGACGCCCAGGCCCAATGAGGTTGCCACGCCGAACAGGGTGCCCAGCACGGCAAATACATCCACTGCATGACCGAGGGGCCCGTAGATTCTGTCACCGATCAACGGATACAGGGAAGAACGGATGGTCAGTGGGAGGTTGTGACGAAAGGCAAAATAACCCAGCGACAGCGCCACCACGGCGTAAATTGCCCAACCGTGCAGACCCCAGTGAAACAGGGTCAGGCGCATGGACTGACGTGCGGCCTCAACGCTCTGGGCATCGCCGACTGGCGGCAACATGAAGTGAGTGACAGGTTCGGCAACACCAAAAAACATCAGGCCGATGCCAATGCCAGCCGAGAACAGCATGGCAAACCAGGCGCTATAACTGTAGTCGGGTGTGCTGTCGTCAGGGCCAAGTTTGATGCTGCCAAAGCGCGATAAGGCCAGCCAGCTGACGAAAAACAGAAAACCGGTGACCACCAACACGTAGAACCAGCCAGCCTGGGTGGTGACCCAGGTATAGAGCATGCCTGACAGCCTGCCTGCGGTTGCGGTATAGACGGCAGAGAAAAGCACAAACAGGAGAATCAGCAAGGCCGCCACCAGGAAAACAGGGGGATTTATCTTGTTGGCAAATGGCAGTTTCAGTGTGCGCGATAACGGCTGGCGTGCGGTGCCGCCTGGAATGGCTTTTTTCATCAGCAACCTCAATGGTCTGCAAAGTGCCACAGGCAGGAGCAGGACGCAAGTGAGGGCTTGTGCGCTGGCTCAGTCAGAGGGTGCCGGCGACTGGGCGCAATCACCAAACGCGCCTACGCAAGCTGCGACGACGCCTATCGGGTGTTCCGCAAGAAAAATGTTTGCTTTCAGCATGAATTGCCCCCTTATCATGAATATTTCGCCAGTTTTCCCGTATATAGGGGGAACGAGCAAAACATTCACATGACGAGGTACTTATGAGCAACCACCCTCTCCAACCCGACGCTTTGGATGCCAGCTACGATGCCGGCAGACGATCTGGCCTGGCTACAGCGGCCCTTGCACTCAGTATCGTTTCCTTTCTTAATCTGTTTGGCATGGAGAAATCCATTCTGGCCCTGGTGCTGGCTGTGTTGGCCATGCGTGGCGCGGAACCACTCAGCCCGATTTTACGCCGCTGCCGCATCGTCATTGGTATTGCAGTGTTGCATCTGTTGACGATTCTGGTGGTGCTTCTGCTGTTTCAAGACCAGCTTGCTGAGCTTCTAACATTGTTGTACGAGCTGAACTGAGGTGGAGCAGGCACACTACGCTTCACTGTTGGAACCGATACTGCGGTCGGCAGCGGGTTACGCGTATTCGATACTGCGCAATCGCGACCATGCGCAGGATGCCGTGCAGCAAGCGGCACTGCAGGGGCTTGAACGCTTGCACAGCTTTGACGAGGCGCGGTCGTTTCGTCAGTGGTGGTTTTCCATCCTGCATAATTGTTGCATCGATATGATCCGGGCTGATAAGAGTGCGTTGCATGTGGATATCGATGAGTTCGATGTGGCCAACCCCGCAGAAGCAACTGCCCATCACGAGCAGCTCCTGCAAGGCATTGCCAGATTATCAGAGAAGCATCAGGAAATTCTGAGGCTGAAATATTTTGCCGATCTTGGCTATAAAGAAATTGCCGCCGTGCTGGCGATTCCACAGGGTACGGTTATGTCACGATTACACTTGGCCAGACTTGCGCTGGCGGCCAACATGAAGGAGGACAAATAATGAAAGCTATCGAACCGGCTGAGCTATCGGGATATTTGGACAGAGAGCTTTCGGAAGAGAGAATGCTGGAAGTACAGACAGCAATCGCTACAGATTCACACCTGTGCGCTGAGTTTGAAAAATTGAAATCAGCGCATCTGGGTTGGCAGACTGCTGCGCGATACGCCGCATTCAAACCAGAGATTCACCTATCGCGACCCGGGCTGTGGCTGCCAGCACCATTGACGCTGGGTGTGGCGCTGGTGCTAATGCTGGTTCTGCGCTTTGCACCGAAGCTAAGTGATATGATTTTGCCGGGTATTATCCTGCATCTGCTCGCGCTGGCAATCATTCTGCCGTGGGTGGTCAAACTGGCGAAGGGGGACGCTGAGAACATAAGGGAGGTTTGAAGCAACGACCGACAAAACGCAAGCGCAGCGTTTCCTTCGCCACCGGATGCCGCAATTCAACCGATTGATTCGTCCGTGCGTAACCTGGGTTCTACCCGACTTTGCCTGCGTTGTATTAGGTGGCGTTTAGTGTAGAAATGAGAAAAATGGCCGGGGAATGAGAAAAATACCCGGGAAATTGTTTTTTTTGAGAAAAATAGCCGTTACTTGATCATTTTCTCAGCCTTCAACTCGGCGGCGGAGACGCTGTGCAGCACGTTGCTGGGCGTGCGTTCCAGGTCGGGCGTGGCGGTCAGTTCCATCACGCCGCTGGGGCGGAAGCGCGCCAGCATGTCGAAGGCCAGTTCTGTGCGGCTGTTGTGCGCCTCGTCTACCACCACTAAGGGCCGACGGAGGCGCAGCACGTTGGCCAGCGAGCACGGCGTCGTGCGTTCGGCACCTTCGCCTTCGCTCAACAAGCCGTCGCGCTGCGTGGGCGACAGGTTGTCGAAGTGGTGCATCAGCGCGCCACTGCTCTGGTACACCTTGCGGGACTCCTCGTCCTCCACCTGAAACGCCTGTCGGGTGGCGACGATGATCGTGGTCGAGGTGTCCATCGCGCGGGTTACGCTCTTGGCCGCCAGCCAGGTCTTGCCACCGCCAGTGGGCACGCGCAGGCAGAAGTACGGCATATCGGCCGGAAAGCCCGACAGCGGGTTATACGCATTGCCATGGCCCCACAGGCGCTCAGTGGTGGCGGTGAAGGCAATCGAAGGCGACGGGAGCTCGTGGCATGCCTTGAAATAGGCCTCGATGCTGTCGAGCACCTGCTGCTGGTAGGTCTTGGGCGCAAATGTGGTCATGGCTTACACCTCCAGCGCGTAAGGGGTTTGCTTGAAGGTGATGCCCTCGCGTGCTGCACGGCCACCCATACGATTGGCGGCGGCGTAGATCACCTTGGGCCCGGTGAACTTCGGCAGCACATCGAACACAGGGCCGGTGAGCACGTTGCCGCCCGCGACGGATTTGTCCTTGAGGATGCCGTTGTAGAGCAGGTTGCCGCTGTCAGCGTCGCCGCAGGACAGCTCCGCCACCGGCTCCAGCAGGCGGAACGGTACATCTTTGTAGTGTTTGACGACGGCTTCTTTGCCGATCCAGTTCAATGTAGGCATTCGTGATCCCGAGAGTTCTTCTATTGTTGTGTTGGCGGTCGCTGGCCGAGGCCGACCCACTTGGCCCCGCGTCCTTTGCCCGTAGGCGCGATCGAGCCTTCCTTCTTCATCGCGCGCAGTACCAGCCGCACCATGTCACGGCTGACGCCGGGGCAGGCTTCTTCGATCTCGGAGATCGAGAAGGGCAGATTGCGCTTGAGGATCTCGGCGCGCACCCGGTCGCCCTTGGCGCCGCGACCGCGTTCGATGGTGCCGACGCGCTCCTCAAATTCCTTGTAGGCTCGCAGCAGGGCGCCCCAGAAATAATCCAGCCAGGGCGCGATATTGTGTGCGGCCTCGTGCCAGCCCTGGGAGCTGGCTTCCAGGGTTTCGTAGTAGCTCTCTTTCGATTCCTCGAAGATGCGCTCCAGACTGATGAAGCGGCCCACCGCGTAGTCGAATTGGTAGAGCAGTTGCAGGGTGAGCAGCCGCGCCATGCGGCCGTTGCCGTCCGGGAAGGGGTGGATGCACAGGAAGTCGAGTATCGCCAGCGGCACCAGCACCAGAGGGTCGGCCAGATGCTGATCCAGCGCGGCGCGATAACGCGCGACCAAATCCGTCATCGCCATCGGTGTGAGATGCGCGGCCACCGAGCGGAAGCGGATGCGCGAGCTACCGTCCGGGTAGCGTTCAATGATGTCGTTGTTGGTGGCCTTCCAGTGCCCGCCGGGTTGCGGCATGTAGCGGTACAGGATGCCGTGCAGCTGGAGCACCGTGCCCTCGGAAAAAGGCATCTGGTCGCCGCTTTCATGGATTAGGCCCAGCGCATCGCGGTAGCCGGCCACCTCCTGCTCGGAACGGCTCTTGGGCGCGGCGTTTTTCAGCACCAGCGATTTCAGCCGAGCGGCTGCGACCACTACCCCCTCGAGTCGGTTGGATGACTCGGTGGACTCGACTACGGCCACCTGCCGCAAATCGCTCAGCACCTCTGGCGACTGGGCAACGTACAGGCGCTGCTTGCCCCGGTACTCCCCAAGGGCGCGCAGTGTGGCCAGTTGCTGCGTGTCAAAGCGCAGTCTGGCAAGGTAGTAGGGCGAGAGTGAGTGCATGGGCTCATCGCAGGCTGTGTAAATGGGGTAATCCTACTGCATAAAAGGGTATTACTCTACTCCGTTACCCCAATTAACCGAAGATTACCCCATTTAGCTGCACCTCACGCCGAGCTGGGCAGGGGCCGCCTGCTCAGCGGTATCTACTGAATTCCGCCGCCAGGCTTATCAGCGGCGCCTGCGCCGGGGCATCATCCCCGTGCCCGGCCAGCCCATTGGAATCGAGGGAGGTGAGCATTCCCGATGCTCACCCTCTCTCTTTTAGAGAGGAATCGCTGGGAACCGGGAAAGTGGCGCCGTTGCTGGGTTTGTGCGTTCCCACCCCCGACCGGGAACGGTTGGTGATGCCCGGGAATGCTCATCTCTGCTCCTGTTGACCCGGTTGCGACCTCTTCAGATGCCCAGTGACGAAGGCGGCCTTGCCGCTGGCCATGGGCCCATCGGGCACGTCCAGCCACTTCACCAGCTTGGAGCCGTCGACCATGGCCATGACCAGTTCTTCCCGGTCGAGCAGGGTCCCGACCCAGTCGGCCAGCCGGTGCTTGCCGATGGCATGGAAGGCTTCCGGCAGTTCGTGGCGACGCTCGTACACGCCGTTGCCGCCGGTCTTGGTTTAGGGCTTACCCTCGGCGGCGGCCCGCGCGATGGCGGCTTTGAGGTCGTGCCGACGAGGGTAATCGCATGGGCGTAACCGGTATTTCGGTGGGCATGGTTGACCACGAAAAGGCCGCGCCAAGTCCCTGTAAATACAGAGCTCGCCGCCGCGACTACCCGCAGGGCAAACAGAGAAAAGAGACTGGGCTGGCCGGGAAACGGGCCGTATTGGCGCATCGGGGCGCGATGGCACCCGCAGGGCAGACGCCCGGACCTCGCGCCACCGTCGGGATTCGCGCAAAGGAAAAAAGAAAAAGGGCCTGGAGGTTATCCAGGCCCTTCAGATTGGTGGAGGCGGGGGGATTTGAACCCCCGTCCGTCAGTCCGCTGCCTTTGGATCTACATGTTTAGCGTCGTCTATTAGGTTAACCCGTACCGGCCCGACGGGCAGGGCGGTTTGGGCGAGCCCAGTACTTTTAGCTGCTTCGCGCTGGGCGCGCTAGGCTGGCGATCCTGTTCTATATGACAGTCACAAAAACACCGGTTTACAGGCATCCCGGGGTGACCGCTAGCCGGCTTAAGCGGCTAGAGCGTAGCTATCGTCGTTGGCAACTATTAAGTTGCATAGATTGATTTACGAGAGTCTATACCCTCTCGACATGCACCTCAGGGTTTGATACCGGCGTCGAATCCAAAGCGCCCCCTTGGTAACGTGCAGTGTAGCACAGGGAATACAATGTGGCTGCAGGGATTGTTTTTCAAGGGCTGTTCTGGATTATTGGCCGGTGCTGGGTTGCTTCCGTCGGCGCCGGAAATTGTCACGGTTCGGTCAAGTCGCGGTTATAGGATATTTCTTGTCTTACAGGATTTGCCCCGTTTGAGGGTATTCACTTCAATGCAGAGCGCCCAACCCATGTTATCGAAATCAATGCTCCCGTTAGTGTGCGCAGTGACCAGCTGCTTTGTGCTTCTTGGCCATGCTGCCGCAGCGACTTCTGCTGAAGTGGTTGCGCCTGATTGCAGTCTTGAGCAGTTGACGGGGCCGGGTGAGCTGAGCGCCCCAGCGCAAGCGGATCACTGTATTCGCCTGAATCAGATACAGGTACTGGGTACCCATAACAGTTACAAACAGGCACTGCTGCCGCAACTGGTCACGGTGTTGGATCAAACCCGGCTGGGCTGGTCGCGGGATATCGCGTATCAGCATCGTCCCTTGACTTACCAGTTGCAACAACTGGGTATCCGTCAGTTTGAGCTGGATATTTTTGCCGATCCCGATGGGGGGCTGTATGCCCGCCCGGCAGGGGCGGTGCTGGTGGATGACCAGGCTTATATCGATATCCCGGCGATGCATCAGCCGGGGTTCAAGGTCTTGCATTCACAGGATACAGACTATCGCTCCAGCTGCTTGAGCCTGCAGGATTGTCTGAATGAAATCCAGCGCTGGTCACAGGCGAACCCAGAGCACCTGCCAATTATGATCATGCTGGAGATGAAGGAAGGTAACCGGCCTGACTTTGGCCCCATCAAGTACACCGAGCCGGTTCCTATTGATGCCGCGCTGTTGCTGCAGGTGGATGCGTTGATCAGGCAGGTATTTCCTCCCGCCCAGTTGATTACACCAGATGAGGTGAGGGGAGATTATGCCTCGCTTGCCGAAGCCGTGGTCCAGCAGGGATGGCCGACGCTGGCAGCAAGCAGGGGCCGGGTGCTGTTGGCCATGGATAATACCGGTTCTCATCATGATGCCTATCTGGCGGGGGCGAAAAATCTGGCCGGGCGGGCCATGTTTGTCAGTTCCAGACCAGGTGAGCCCACGGCGGCCTTTATCAAGATGAATGATGTCCTGGCCGAGTACGACTTGATCAGGGAGTATGTCGCTGCCGGGTTTCTGGTTCGCACACGGGCTGATATTCCAACCCGGGAGGCACGCTCGGGTTCCACCGAACGGCGTGATCTTGCGCTGGCCAGTGGTGCGCAATACATCAGCACCGATTACCCCGAACCTTCGCCCTTCAATGCGGATTATCAGGTCAGTCTGCCGGGGGCATCGTCCGGGCCGGGTCGTTGCAATCCGGTTTCGGCACTGCCTGGCTGTCGGCCTGAGTGGCTGGCCGAGACAGTTCCGCAATCACCGCGCTAGGCAAGCATCACTGTTTTGGCTTTAAATCCTGTATTTCTGGTCATTGGTCTTCTTGATAACGTAAAACGGATTGCTCTGGCGTATGATATTGGCTCCCAATTCAAGGAGCCAGCCATGAAAACAAGCCTTCCTCTTATCGCGTTTAGCCTCTTCTTTTCTTATCTTCCCCAGAGCCAGGCCGCCGAATACGGCCATATTCATCTGGCAGCACCGGATGTGAGTGCCGCTGTCAGTTGGTATGCCGAGGTTTTTGGCGGTACGGCGCTGGCGGACAGGGTCAACTTCGACGGGATTACCGTGGTTTTCAGTGAACGCGATCCCGGGCCGGGCAGCGTTGGCTCGGGTGTGGATCACATCAGCTTTTCCATGCCGGATGTTCCCGGCAAGCTGGCGCAGGCCGTTGCTGCCGGTGGCAAAAGTCTGGGTGATACCCGCAGCTTCCGGGACATGACTATCGGTTTTGTTGAAGATCCCTGGGGTACCAAAATTGAATTGATCGATGATCCCCAACTACGCGGCACGCATCATCTGCACCTGTCGACACCCGATGTGGAAGCGACCCTGAACTGGTACCAGCAAATGATGGGCGGTGAGATAAAACAGTTCGCCGGTGCCATCCCGGGGGTGGATTACAGTGGTCGTATCTGGGTTCTGGCCAGTCGGGCCCAGGCTGAGATTGCGCCAACCCAGGGGCGTAGCCTGGACCATCTGGGCTGGGATGTCACCGATATTGATGCCTTTGTCGCAGACTTGAATGCCAGGGGCGTGAAGATCACGCTTGAACCCAGGGATTTTCGCGATATCCGTATCGCCTTTGTGGAAGGGCCGGACGGGGTCAGGATTGAACTGGTGCAGAGGTAGTCTCTGGTAAAGCGCTGCTCAGCGATTGGTGTGGCGCACGATGCGCTGTTTTTCAATCTTCCATTCGCGGTCTTTGACCACCATGCGCTTGTCGTGATCCTGTTTGCCCTTGGCCAGGGCAATTCGGCATTTGATCAGGTGACCTTTCCAGTAGATGGAGGTGGCGACACAGGTATAGCCTTTCTGCTGGATTTTGGCGAACAGCCGGGCCAGCTCCTTGCTGTGCAACAGCAATTTGCGGGTGCGGGTGGGGTCTGCGATGACATGTGTGCTGGCGGTATTCAAAGGCGTGATATTGCAACCCAGCAGCCAGGCTTCCCCGTCCTTGAGCAGTACATAGCTGTCTATCAGCTGTACTTTTTTGGCCCGCATGCTTTTGACTTCCCAGCCTTCAAGCACCATGCCGGCCTCGAAGCTGTCTTCGATGAAGTAATCATGCAGCGCTTTTTTATTGCGGGCGATGGTGGTATCGGGGGCAGCGGATCGCTTTGATTTGTTCATGGGCGCGGATTATACGCGCAATTTGGCTTAAATTGACCAGCCAGATTGCAGGCTGCTAGAATCCGTTGCGTTTGTACCCCTCACCGCCCTTCAATTGATTGAGATTACTGAGGTTTCATGAATATAGAACGTGGTCAGTTTAGTTCCCGTCTGGGTTTTGTGCTGGCTGCGGCGGGCTCGGCTGTCGGGCTTGGCAATCTGGTTGCCTTTCCGGTGATGGCCTCCAAAAATGGCGGCGGGGTGTTTCTGCTGGTCTATCTGGTCTTTGTCGTTCTCATTTGTGTTCCCGTCATGATGACGGAAATAGCCATGGGCAGACACACCCAGCGTAACCCGGTGGGAGCTTTCTCTGCCATTTCCAAGGCGCATACCGGTTGGCGTCTTGCTGGCAAACTGGCGATTCTGACACCGTTCATGATTGCCGTGTTCTATACCGTGGTCACGGTCTGGATAGCCATTTTTTTGTTGCGGGCAATTTCTGGCGGGCTGGATGTGCTGGCGCAAGATGAGACATTCGGCGCCATGATCGGTTCTCCTTCGATATTCCTCTATTTCGTTTTTTTGCAGATACTGGTTTTTGGCATTCTGCTGGGCGGGGTAAAGGGAGGGATTGAACGCCTGGCACGTCTGTTGATGCCCACGCTGGCGCTGATGCTTCTGGGCTTGATCATTTTTGTCTTGACCCTGGACAATGCCGTGGCAGGGCTGCGTTATTATCTGGTGCCGGATTTCAGCAAGCTGAATGGTAGCGTCATCAACGGAGCTTTGAACCAGGCCTTTTTTTCCTTGTCCCTGGGCATGGGTATTCTGATTACCTACGGCTCCTATTTTGGCAAGGATGATAATATTCCGGGGTCTTCCAGGATGGTGGCAACTGCCGACACCGGCATCGCTTTCATGGCTGGCTTGCTGATTCTTCCAGCCATTTTCAGTTTCAACCCGGCTACCAATCCGGATGAGCTTTCCACCAGCAGTGTGGGTCTGATCTTTACCTATCTGCCCAAGATATTTCTGTCCATGCAGGCGGCGGTGGGCTATACCGGAGCCAGCGTGGTGGCCAGCGTGTTCTTTGCCCTGGTTTTTTTTGCTGCACTGACTTCGCTGGTTTCAATTCTTGAAATCCCCATCTCTTACATGATTGATGAATGGCATTTCAATCGACGCAAGGCCGTTCTGGTTCAGGCGGGACTGGTCAGTCTGTTTGCCATCATGGCAGCGACCTCATTCGGTATGATCGGTTTCTTTACCGATTTCATACCTTATGGGGGCGGGTCTCGTTCTTTCTTTGATCTGTTGGCAGACACCTTCTCGGAAGTCATTCTGCCATTTGTTGGTTTTCTTGCCTGTACGCTGTGCGCCTGGCGCTGGCGCAGTGGTCTGTCAGAGGAACTGTCGCAGGGAGACCCTTCCTATCGCGGTTCGCTGACAGAAAAGTACATGAACCTGGCCTTGAAAGGTTTTATTCCCCTGGTGCTGCTGTTCGTATTCATCAATTCGGTATTGCAGAAGTATTTTGCATTCGACATCATGGCGTTGATGTAGCAGCAGGTCAGGTTTCTTAGCCATGATTCATATCGAACGCAGTGCATTGGTCAATTGGTCGGCCGGACAGATGTTTGACCTGGTCAATGATATTGAGCGCTACCCTCAGTTCATGCAGGGGTGTCAGGCTGCCCGTGAGCTGGAGCGCAGCGAACATGAATTACTGGGGGAGCTGACCCTGGGCATGGCCGGCATGAGTTACAGTTTCATCACCCGCAATACCCTGCACCCTCCGCAAGAAATGCGCATGGAGCTGGTGCAGGGGCCGTTTCGTCATTTCGACGCCGCCTGGCACTTCAAGCCGCTGACCGCTGACGCCTGCAAGGTTTCCCTGAACATGCGCTTTGATTTTGCCGGTGGCATTCTGGGTTCGGCTCTGGAGAAGGTGTTCAACAAGTCGGCCAACTCATTGGTTGCCGCTCTGGTGGCACAGGCAGACAGGGTTTATGGCGGTGAGTGTGCAAAAAACTGACGGGGAGTTGATTCTAGTTGAGGTGGCCTACGCCTTGCCCGAACGCCAGCGCATTGTTGCCTTGTCGGTGACGGCCGGTTGTACTGCCCTGCAGGCGGCAAAGGAATCAGGGATTGCTGAGGAATTCCCGGAAATTGATCTGGATTCGGTAAAAATGGGTATTTTTTCCCGTCTACTGGATGGTAAAGTCAATCCGAAACCGGCTGATTATGTACTACAGGCCCGGGACCGAGTGGAAATTTATCGTCCACTGCTGCTGGATCCGAAACAGGCCCGCCTGGCCCGGGCGGCCAGGAAAAAACAAGGGAGTAAGTATTGATGCGTGATAACGATGCGTCCAACAACAAGGACAAGGGGGCTGCCAGCGGCAGTTCCGAAGCCAGTCTCTTTGCGCGTGTCGAGTCCGGCCTCAAGGAGTTTTATGTGGCACCCTATCGCCAGGCTTTTGCCCGTGCCCAACGCGATGAAGACGATTTGTTCATGCTGATGATTTTTTCAGAAACCCTGGGTATCCCCAATCCCGCCTCTTACTACACTCTGGAACTGTTGCCGGTTGTCTATGAACGCTTTCATGACTGGCATCGGCGTATGGGTATGGAGCATTCCCCTCTGGATCATGTGCAATGCTGCTAGAACTGGCACAGAAGCGGCGTATTCTTTTCTTCGGTGGCAAGGGTGGCGTTGGCAAAACCACAGTGTCGGCGGCTACTGCCCTGGGCATGGCTGAGCGAGGCAAGCGGGTATTGTTGGTGTCGACCGATCCTGCCCATAATCTGGGACATCTGTTTGACCGGGCGATTGGTCCGGTTCCGGTTAAACTGGCTGCCGGGCTCGATGGCATGGAGCTGGATCCGGAATTAACGGTTGCTGCCCATCTGTCCGAGGTCAGTGCAGCCTTGCGCAGGCTGATGCCCAGGCATCTGCAGGCCGAGGTCGACAAGCATGTTGAGCTTTCCCGCGATGCCCCGGGCATGCAGGAGGCAGCGATTCTGGAGAAAATAGCGGAAGTGGTTGAACAGGCTAAAGACAACTATGATCTGCTCATTTTTGATACAGCCCCTTCCGGCCATACAGCCCGGCTGATGGCATTGCCGGAGATGATGTCGGCCTGGACCGAAGGCCTGCTGCGCCGTCGTGACAAGGCAGACAGTTTCAGTGCCGTGTTGCGCGGCCTGGCCAGTGACAAAACCGAAAGCGACAAGTTTTTTGGCACCGGCCAGGCACAGGGGGAGAGCGCCAGTGATAAGGAAAACCGGATTCGGCAATTATTGAACCGCCGTCGTCAGCGCTTTGCCAATCTGCGCGACACCTTGACTGACAAGGCCATCACCGGGTTTGTCATCGTGCTGGCAGCCGAGCGCCTGCCGGTGCTGGAAACCATTGCGCTGCAAAAACAGTTGCAACGTTCGGGGGTCGATGTGGGCGGGCTGGTGGTGAACAAGCGCCTGCCGGCGGAGGCCGGCGGTTTTCTGGCAGAGCGCCGGGCACAGGAAGTGGTTTATCTGAACATGCTGGCTGAGGCTTTGCCCGGCCTGTCGCGGCAGGATATCGGGCTCAGTCCTCACGATGTGGTCGGGCTGGAGGCGCTGGCTCAATTTTCCAGCATGGTGCTGGTGCAGGAAGAGGCTGGATGAGCCGGCCTGGGCTTAATCGGTGGTTGGCGTGGTGTCAGGTTCGGAAGCGCTGACAGTGGTCGCGCTGCTGGGTCTGAAATCGCCGGTGATATGACTGAGCAGGTCGTTTTCAAAAAACACGGTTATTCTTTCCTGTCCGCGCACGCCACCGCCAGGCTCGTAGTTGTACACATAATCCCAGCGATGCTGATGGAAGGGGTCTCTGATCAGTGGTGTCCCCATCACGAAGATCACTTGACGCTGCGTCATGCCTGGTCGCAACTGGTCCACCATTTCCTGAGTGATGAGATTGCCTTGCTGGATGGGAATCTTGTAGACCCCGGGGAATTGCAGGCCTGGCACCAAACCACAACCAGACAGGGCAAGACACAGCAGCAAACCGGCAGTGCTGGCCAGATGCCTGGACAGCTGTCGACGACAGCCATGCGGGGCCGAACCAAGGGTATTGCTTGTAGGCAAGGTGGAGGAGTGCATGTTTGGCTTAACTTTCATCTGCTGTCATTAGTGGGCATAATACAACAGGAGTGTAACAGGTGAAACACCTCGTGTTGTTATCATCCTGGTTAATCCGCCAAACTGTCTGAACAGGGACTCCCATGACATCTGAAAACCATGAGTTACGCAAGGCTGGCCTCAAAGTCACCTTGCCGCGGGTAAAAATTCTCCAGTTGCTGGAAAATTCCGAAACACGTCATCTGAGCGCTGAAGATGTGTACAAGGGGTTGATAGAAGCGGATGAAGATGTCGGTCTGGCCACTGTCTACCGGGTGCTAACCCAGTTTGAGGCGGCCGGTCTGGTGGAGCGCCACCATTTTGAGGGTGGGCATTCGGTGTTCGAGTTGATGAGTGTCGACCATCATGACCACCTGGTCTGCAGCAAATGTGGTGCCATTGAGGAATTCTATGACGAGGTCATCGAATTGCAGCAGGAAAAGATTGCTGCCAAGTATGGCTTTGAGATCACCGATCACAGCCTCTATCTTTACGGCATCTGCAAGCAATGCCAGCAGGCCTGAGCTGTCGTTATAAGCAGGCTTGAGCTGTTGCCATGGTCTGCTGTTCAGCTGCCCAGCAGTTCCCCGGCATGGGCAAGTGACTCTGCAGAGACCCCCTGGCTTGACTCCCCACCCAGCATTCTGGCTATTTCCATGACCCGTTCCTGCTGGTCCAGCAAGCGTAGCCGGGTAGTTGTTTGGGCCTGGCCATCAGGGGCCGGACTGGACAATTTACTGACGAAAAGATGATGATGCGCCTGGCTGGCAACCAGTGCCTGGTGGGTTACGCTGATGATCTGTCCCCGTTGTCCCAACTCGCGCAGTAGTTGGCCGACAGACCTGGCCACGCTGCCGCCGATACCCACATCCACCTCATCAAACACCAGGGTTGGAATGGCTGAAGTCCGGGCCGTGATGACCTGTATGGCCAGGCTGATGCGAGAGAGCTCACCTCCCGAGGCTATTTTTATCAATGGCTTTGCCGGTTGCCCCGGGTTGGTGACAACCAGGAATTCCACAGTTTCAAGCCCTCCCGCCGCTGGCAGGTCCTGCTTAACAGGATGCAAACTTGCCTCCAGTCGGGCCCCGGACATACCCAGGGCATGCAGTTGCTGACTGATCTCTTCGGATAGTTTGGCAGCGGCCTTCTCCCTGGCCTTGCTGAGCTGGGCTGCCTGTGCCTGGTATTGCTCCTGCAACCGGCTGTCCTGTTCCTGCAGGCGTTGTATGTTTGCCTCGCTGTCGAGGCTGCCCTGGACGCGGGCGGAGAGTTCCTGTTGCAAGGCCGGTAGTGCGTCCGGGCTGACTCTGTGCTTGCGAGCCAGGCGCTGGATATCGGCAATACGCTGGTTGATCTGCTCCAGGCGTTGGGGGTCGGCAGCAAACGCATCCAGGGAATGTCTGAGCTCGTCGGTGGCTTCTTCAACCTGAATGGTGGCACTGGCAAGCAACTCGGCAGCATTGTGCAGTCTGGGCGGTTTGCCCGGTAAATTCTCCAGCAGCTGTTGGGCCTTGTTCAGGGCGGAAAGTATCGTCTGATCTTCGGCTTCACTGCACAGAGTCAGCAGATTCTGTAGAGCCAGGGTGCCACTGTCGGCATTGGCCAGCGCACTGTGTTCCTGTTCGAGAGCGCAAAGCTCGTCTTCTTTCAGGTCGAGCTGTTCCAGTTCCTCCAGCTGGTATTGCAGCAGTTGCTGTTCTGCGGCCATGGCCTGGGCATGCTGACTGAACTCCACTAGCTGTTCCCGGTTTTCCTTCCATTGCAGGTAGAGCTGCTGTACCGCTGCTACCTGGTTCTGCAGGCCACCGAATTCATCCAGCAGGCGTTGTTGCGTGGCGCGCTGAAGCAAGGATTGGTGTTCATGCTGGCTATGAATGTCCAGCAGCATCTCACCCATGGTTTTCAGCAATTGCAGGGTCACCGGGAAACCGTTGATCCAGGCTCTGGAGCGACCATCGGTGCTGACTTGCCGTCGCAGCAGGCATAAATCCGGGTCTTCTTCTGCCTGCAGCGAATTATCTTGCAGCCATTGCCTGGCCGTACTCAGCCCCTGAGTGCTGAATTCGGCGCAGATATCCGCCTTGTCGGTGCCGGCCCGGATGCTGTCCTTGTCGGCCCGATCCCCCAGGCTCAGGCCAAGAGCGCCTAGAATGATCGATTTGCCCGCACCGGTTTCGCCGGTAATGGCTGTCATGCCACCGGCGAACTCAATCTGCAGCGAGTCAACCAGAGCATAGTTGTGAATGGTGAGTTGGTTCAGCATAAAGGCCTGTGTAACCGGAACCTGCGTACCCGGAAAGTATAGCTCCTGTCATCATGCAGCGGGAATATACCGCATCGCTGTTGGCTTTGGCAGCGGGAATCCTGATTTCAGTATAGGTTAAACCGGAAAAATTCTGGATTCAGGCTTGAACTTTGTGCGCTTGTCCCCATCATGCAATGCATGCATAGGGCAATAGACAGGGTTTAATTGATGAGCAAAAACAAACCGGAAGAAAATCTGGACAATCAGCAGACTGTACAGGAGAGCATGGGAGAAGAGCCCGTTGTCGATGGGGGCAACGATAATGCGGATAAGCCCGGTGCCGATGGCACGGAAGAGGTGCAGCTAAACAGGGAGCAGATACTGGCGGCACAACTTGAAGAGGCCCAGAACCAGCTGACTCAACAAAAAGAGGAAGTCTTGCGGGTTCAGGCCGAGATGCAGAATTTACGCCGGCGCACGGAGCAGGATATTGAAAAGGCACATAAATACGGTCAGGAGAAATTCAGCGCGGAATTGTTGGTGGTCATTGATAACCTTGAACGAGCCCTGCTTGCCGCCGGTGACAAGGAAGACGGGGTGGTCAAGGCGCTGTACGAAGGTGTCGAGCTGACCCTGAAAAGTTTCCTGGATTGTTTTCGCAAGTTTCACATCGAGCAGATAGACCCTGTTGGTGAACCGTTCGACCCGCAACTGCATCAGGCGGTAGTCATGCAGGAGTCAGCCGAGGCTGAGCCCGACAGTGTGCTGGCAGTGATGCAGAAAGGTTATACCCTGCATGGTCGGGTGATTCGGCCAGCCATGGTGATTGTCGCCAGGGCCCCGGTGGCGGGGATTGATGAACAGGTTTGATCTGCATGCAGGCTGATGGTGTTGTTTTTGCGGCAGAAACTGGTGGTCAGCACTTGAAAGTTTTCGGTATGAACCAATATAGAGAGCAATACATCATAGTTAATCTGTTTGCCGGCATACGGCAACAAGAAGGAGAGAGAAATGGGTAGAATTATCGGTATCGATCTGGGAACGACCAACTCCTGTGTTGCCATCATGGATGGCGGCAAGGCGAAAGTGATTGAAAATGCGGAGGGTGATCGTACCACTCCCTCCATCATCGCCTATACCAAAGAGGGTGAGACCCTGGTCGGTCAGCCGGCGAAACGGCAATCGGTCACCAACCCCAAGAATACATTGTTTGCCATCAAGCGCCTGATCGGACGTCAGTTCACCGATGATGTCGTACAGAAAGACATCAAGATGGTGCCTTATCAAATCATCAAGGCGGACAACGGTGATGCCTGGGTGCAGGTCAACGGGGACAAGATGTCGCCTCCGCAGATTTCTGCTCAGGTGCTGAAAAAGATGAAAAAGACTGCCGAGGACTATCTCGGTGAGCCGGTAACCGAGGCCGTGGTTACAGTCCCAGCCTATTTCAATGATTCCCAGCGCCAGGCAACCAAGGATGCAGGCAGGATTGCCGGCCTTGAGGTCAAGCGTATCATCAACGAACCGACAGCCGCTGCCCTGGCTTATGGCATGGACAAGAAGGCTGGCGATTCGACCATCGCAGTTTATGACCTGGGAGGTGGAACCTTCGATATCTCCATCATCGAGATTGCCGAGACAGATGGCGAGCATACGTTTGAGGTACTGTCGACCAATGGTGATACCTTCCTGGGTGGCGAGGACTTCGACCTGCGACTGATCGATTATCTGGCGGATGAATTCAAGAAGGAATCCGGCATGGATCTGCACAATGATCCGCTGGCCCTGCAGCGTCTGAAAGAAGCCGCAGAGAAGGCCAAGATTGAGCTGTCTTCCTCGCAGCAGACCGAGATCAACCTGCCTTATATCACGGCAGATGCCTCGGGCCCGAAACATCTGGTACAGAAGCTGACCCGTGCCAAGTTCGAGTCACTGGTGGAAGAGCTGGTTGAACGTACCATGGGGCCGGTGAAAATGGCCCTGAAAGATGCGGGTCTGGATGTGGGCAAGATCAATGATGTGATACTGGTCGGCGGGCAGACCCGCATGCCATTGGTGCAGAAAAAGGTTGCTGAATTCTTCGGCAAGGAATCGCGTCGTGATGTGAACCCCGACGAAGCCGTTGCCATCGGTGCGGCCATTCAGGCTGCGGTACTCTCCGGTGAAGTCAACGATGTGTTGTTGCTGGATGTGACGCCGCTGTCTCTGGGTATCGAAACCATGGGTGGTGTGGCCAGTGTGCTGATCGAGAAGAATACAACCATACCCACCAAGAAAACCCAGGTTTTCTCTACGGCAGATGATAACCAGACCGCTGTGACCATTCACGTGGTGCAGGGTGAGCGCAAGCAGGCTGCGCAGAACAAGTCGCTGGGTCGTTTTGACCTTAGCGATATTCCGCCGGCTCCACGGGGCATGCCGCAAATCGAGGTGGCTTTTGATCTGGATGCCAACGGTATTTTGAATGTGTCGGCCAAGGACAAGGCGACCGGCAAGGAACAGTCCATTGTCATCAAGGCTTCCAGTGGCCTGTCGGATGAAGAAATTGAGCGCATGATCAAGGATGCAGAGTCACACGCTGCGGATGACAAGAAATTCGAGCAACTGGTCACCGCCCGCAATACAGCGGATGGTTTGGTCCATGCGACACGCAAGACGCTGGAAGAGGCCGGTGAACAGGTGGAAGCCGATGAGAAGGAGCGCATCGAGGCAGCAATTACCGCCCTGGAAGAGGCCATCAAGGAAGGTGAGCTGGAGGCAATTGAAGCCAGGACCAAAGAGTTGACCGAAGTCTCTTCAGGCCTGGCCCAGAAAATGTATGCGCAAAAGCAGGCCGACCAGGCCGGAGCAGCCAGCGCCGCAGAACAGGCTACGAGTGGCAACAGCGCAGCTGATGATGCCGTGGATGCTGAATTTGAGGAAGTGAAGGACGATAAATAATTACCCTCAGTCTTGCCGTTGCAACAGCCAGGTATGATCTGCCTGGCTGTTTGCGTTGGGTAACCACGGCGATGGCCATAATAAAAAGCCAGAATTAGAGAACCTGCACGATTATGTCGAAACGAGATTATTACGAAGTTCTTGGTGTGTCACGTGACGCTTCTGAAGCTGAAATCAAGAAGGCGTATCGTCGGGTTGCCATGAAGCATCACCCCGATCGCAACTCGGGCAACAAGGAATCGGAAAACAGATTCAAGGAAGCCAATGAGGCTTTCGAAATATTGTCCGATGCGCAGAAAAGAGCGCGCTACGATCAATATGGCCATGCTGGAGTCGAGTCCCAGGCTGGGGCTGGTGGTGCTGATTTCGGTGATATTTTCGGTGATATCTTTGGCGATATTTTTGGTGGCGCCCGTGGTGGTGCCCGCAGCAATGTGCGTCGTGGCGCTGATCTGCGTTACAACCTGCAGCTGGAGCTTGAAGAAGCGGTCCGTGGGACGACAGTAAAAATACGTATTCCTGCCGCGGTTACCTGTACCAGTTGTGAAGGCAGTGGAGCCAGGAAAGGTTCGGGCCCGGTGGATTGTGGCACCTGTAATGGCATGGGGCAGGTGCGCATGCAGCAGGGTTTTTTCTCGGTACAGCAAACCTGTCCCCGCTGTCAGGGCTCAGGGAAACAGATTAAAGACCCTTGTCATACCTGTCATGGCCGGGGCCAGGTTGAAGAGCAGAAAACGCTTTCGGTCAAAGTGCCGCCCGGGGTGGATAACGGGGACCGGATACGCCTGACGGGAGAAGGCCAGGCTGGCATGCATGGCGGGCCGGCTGGTGATCTGTACGTGCAGATATCAGTGCGGGAGCACAAGCTGTTTGAGCGCGATGGCAAGGATCTGCATTGCGAAATACCGATCAGTTTTGTCGATGCGGCCCTGGGTGGAGAATTGGAAGTCCCCACACTCGATGGGCGGGTAAAGCTGAGGATTCCTGCCGAAACCCAGACCGGAAAACTGTTCCGTGTACGCGGCAAGGGAGTTACTCCGGTACGTGGCAATACGCCTGGAGACCTGCTGTGCCGGGTCGTGGTTGAAACTCCGGTCAATCTGACCAAACGCCAGAAAGAGTTGCTGCATGAGTTCCACGATATTGCTGAATCCGAAGGCTTGCAGTCGCCCAGGAAAACTTCCTGGTTTGATGGGGTGAAAAAATTTGTGGATGAATTGAGAGCCTGATTTTCAGGCTCTCAATCAGCAGTTCAACCAACAGCCTATTCATTAGCCCATTCAGCAGTCAGGTTGTCATGCATCCAGTTGCAGGCTGCGCAGTAACTGCTGATGTTGTTCCGGTTGCAAGCGGGGCCCAAAGTGGGAGACCACGGTTGCCGAAGCCAGGCTGGCCAGCTTGCCAGCTGCAGCAAAATCAAGACCGCGTGCCAAGCCAAACAGAAAGGCGCCGGCAAACATATCACCAGCACCATTGGTGTCGACAGCCTCAACCTTATGGGCTGGTATTTCATGGTAATGCTCCCCGTCGAACAGCAAGGCGCCACGGGCACCGAGAGTGATGGCAAAGGTTTTGGCACGGGTCTGCAGGCGTTCACAGGCAGCCTGCAAGGTTTCGGTTTGTGCCCATATCTTGGCTTCTTTCTCGTTGCAGAAAAGCAGGTCTACCCCTTCGCCCAGAATCTCGTTGATGCCGTCACGGAAATATTCCACCATGGCCGGGTCGGAAAAAGTCAGGACAGTCTTGACTCCATTCGCCTGGGCTTCGGACTTCAATGTCAGCACAGCCGCTTTGGCTGTCTCTGAAGTAACCAGATACCCTTCAAAGTAGACCATCTCTGATTGTGCAATAGCTGTGTAATCCAGCTCGGAAACCGAAACCAGCTGCGAAATGCCGAGATGGGTCAACATGGTTCTTTCTGCGTCAGGTGTCACCATGACCAGACAGCGTCCGGTAGTGCCTGATTCGCGTACCTGCCCCAGATTGGTTTCGATATTGTGGTGACCCAGTTCGCGGACATAAAAATCGCCAGGTTCATCATTGGCCACCTTGCAGGAGAAATAGGCCTTGCCACCCAACTGGCTGAACGCATACAGGGTGTTGGCTGCCGAGCCACCCCCGGCCTGTTTGACCTGCGTATAACGACTGTTGAGCGTATCCAGCAACTGTTGCTGCTGTTCTTCCTCAATCAGGGTCATGAAGCCTTTTTCGATGCCGGTTTCAGTGAAGAAACTGTCGTCCACTTCGAATTCCTTGTCGACCAGTGCGTTACCAATACCGTATAGCTGATATTTTTTCATTGCTTTCCTGCTTGTTGTTTGAATGAATACAAAAGCCTTAGTCAAGGCTCGCGAACGCCAGCTCGGCAGCATCCAGAGTCAGACGAATTTCCTCTTCTCCATGTGCGGCCGAGACGAAACCTGCCTCAAAAGCTGATGGTGCCAGGTAGACTCCGTTGTTGAGCATGACATGGAAATATTGCTTGAACCGTTCGACATCACAGGCCATGACCTGGGAGAAGGTTTCCACCTTTTTTTCTGCACTGAAGAAACAACCAAACATGCCACCGACCTGATTGGTGGTGAAGCCTATTCCGGCGGCATCAGCGCGTTGCTGTAGGCCTTGCAGCAGCATTGCAGTACGCTGGCCCAGCTGCTCATAGAATCCCTCCTGTTGTATCTGTTCCAGCATGGCCAGACCGGCCGCGACGGCAAGTGGGCTGCCTGACAAGGTGCCGGCCTGGTAAACCGGTCCGGTAGGGGCGATGCAGTCCATGATTTCGGCGCGGCCACCAAAAGCCCCAACAGGCAGGCCGCCCCCGATGACCTTGCCGAGTGTGGTCAGGTCGGGGGTTATGCCATAAACTGACTGGGCTCCCCCGAGGGCAACGCGAAACCCCGTCATGACTTCGTCAAAGATCAGCACGCTGCCGTAATGGCTGCACAGTTCCCGCATTTTCTCCAGAAACCCCGGCTGCGGTGGCACGCAGTTCATATTGCCCGCCACAGGTTCGACGATAACACAGGCGATCTCATTGCCCTTTTCCCGGAACAATGTGTCCAGGGCGCTGCTGTCATTGTAGGGCAACACATAGGTCTGATCCGTGTAGGCTTTGGGTACGCCCAGAGAATCGGGTTCTCCCAGTGTCAGTGCCCCGGACCCGGCCTTGACCAGCAGGCCATCGACATGACCGTGATAACAGCCCTCGAACTTGAGCACCTTGTCGCGTCGCGTATAACCGCGGGCAAGGCGGATGGCGCTCATGGTGGCTTCGGTGCCAGAGGTGACCAGACGCACCTTTTCAATGGCAGGCATGATCTTGCAAATGGTTCGGGCAATGGCGATTTCCGCTTCAGTCGAGGCGCCGTAGCCCAGGCCGTGTTCCAGCTGTGCCTGCAGTGCCTGGATAACAGCGGGGTGCCTGTGCCCAAGAATCAGCGGTCCCCAGGCACCAACATAATCAATATAGCGGTTATCGTCTTCATCCAGCAGGTAAGCGCCTTCGCCGCCCTTGAAAAACAGGGGGTTGCCACCAACCCCCTTGAACGCTCTTACGGGCGAGTTGACGCCACCTGGTATATATTTCTGGGCTTCAATGAAAAGCTGTTCAGAGCGATTGGTGCGTGCACCGGTATCAGGCATGATGTACCTCTGTGTCCGAGTGGAATAGGG
>JAVVEG010000023.1:27282-34358 GCA_032251455.1 Pseudomonadales bacterium
TGGTGCGTGCACCGGTATCAGGCATGATGTACCTCTGTGTCCGAGTGGAATAGGGCGCGTAGTGCGCAGGCTTTGGCGGTAATATCCCTGGCGCCAAAAAGATCGTGGATGACGGCCAGCAGATCAGCGCCGGCTGTGATCAGCTGGGCACCATTTTCAGTGGTGATGCCGCCGATTGCAACTATTGGAATGCGCAGCACTTGCCGGGCCTGAGCCAGAACCTGTATGGCCGCGGCGGGAGCTTCGGGTTTGGTTCTGGACGGGAAAAAACGACCAAAGGCGACATAACTGGCACCTTGTTCCTGGGCCCGGCTGGCTCGCTCCAGACTGTCATGACAGGTGACTCCAATGATTGCGTCCGGGCCCAGACAGGATCGTGTCCTGGCGCAGTCACCATCCTGTTGCCCCAGGTGAACACCATCGGCCCCGACCGCCAGGCACAGACTGACATCATCGTTAATGAGTAGCGGGGTTTCATAGCGCCTGCACAAGGCGACAAGCGCCCGGGCCTGTTCAAGCCGCAGGTGCTGATCTGCTGTCTTATTGCGATACTGCACTGCTGCCACTCCCCCCAGCAGAGCCTGTTCAACGTGTTGCAAGAAAATGTCGGGGGGGGACAATTCCTCGCTGGTGATGGCATAAATGCCTTGGCGCCGCAACATCATGAGGGCTATGACCGTTGCCAGAAACTGCGATCGGGCAGATATTGCCCACAGCCTGGTCGTTGACCCTGGGCCAGGGCATTCCAGGTAAATTGCTGGGCTTGACGGACGGCATCCTTCAGAGCAGCACCGTGTGCCAGATAGGCAGCCAGGCTGGCCGCAAGCGTACAGCCACTGCCGTGGTATTGCTCGGGCAGGCGGGGCCATTCCCAGTGCATGATTGCCTGGTGCTGGGTGAACAGCTGGTTGATTACGTTCTTGCTCGCGGCATGAGTGCCGGTGAGCAGCACTGCGCCACAGCCACTGTCAAGCAGGGCTGCAGCGCAGGCTTCAGGACTGTCTGCCTCGGTAGCCAGCCTCTGCAATTCGTCCGTGTTGGGCGTCAGCACGGTGGTGATGGGAAGAAGCAGGTTTTTCATGGCATTGATCAGGTTCTGGGTGCTGAAGTCGAAACCACCTCCCGCCTGCAGAATGGGATCCAGTACCACGGGTATGTTCGGATAATCAGTCAACAGGGTATGAATGACTTCGATGTTTTCTATGCTGCCAATCAAACCGATCTTGAAGGCCTGTACCGACATGTCTTCCAGGACAGCGCGTGCCTGCTCGACCAGCAGCAGGGGTTCGGTCGGAACGATACGCGATACATTGCGCGTATCCTGAACCGTGATCGCCGTGATAACGGGGAGACAATGACAGCCGATACTGAACAGTGATTCGATATCGGCCTGGATGCCGGCACCACCAGTGGAGTCCATGCCGGAAAAACAAAGTACATTGGGTTTGACGGATGAGGTAACCATGATTATTGATATTTTGGCAGGATTTAACCCGGCTTGACGGTAACCAGAATGACGATGCCGACCAGCAGCAGCACCGGAAATTCATTGAAGTATCGGTAAAATGTGTGCGAGCGGGTATTCTGGTCGGCCCTGAACGTCAAGGTGAAGCGATAGCAGAGAAGATGGTAGAAAACCAGTATAATGACCAGCATCAGTTTCCAGTGGAACCAACTGCTGCTCATGTAATAGTCCGGGTTGAACGATACCAGCCAGGCGCCAAAGGTCAACGTGGCAATTGCGGAGGGAGTCGTGATACCGTTCAGCAGTTTGCGCTCCATGATGACGAAGCGTTCCTTGCTGGTCTGGTCTGTACTCATTGCGTGGTAGACAAACAGCCTGGGCAGATAGAACAGGCCACTGAACCAGGTGACCACTGAAATGATGTGGAAGGCAAGCACCCAGGACATTCAGGCCTCCTCAGGCAAACAAAGTCAGGGAATTTCAGGAAGCTGTACACTACCACAGCCGAGGATTCGAGGCGAGACGATTGTTACAGGCCCGCAGGCAGGAAACGACAAGAAATGACAGAAAACGACAGGAGAGCACAGTGATCAAGGCAGGTGTTATAGGTGGGACCGGGTACACAGGGGTAGAGTTGCTACGCTTGCTGGCGCCACGAGAGGATGTGCTTGTCCATGCCATTACTTCCCGTGAGCAGGAAGGTACCCGGGTCAGTGAACTGTTTCCGAATTTGCGCGGTTACCTGGATATCCCGTTTACTGCTCCGGATTCGACAGCGCTGGCAGAATGCGATGTGGTGTTTTATGCCACGCCGCATGCTGTGGCAATGAAGAGTGTTGCCGCGCTGTTGGCACATGGGGTCAAGGTGATCGACCTGTCGGCTGATTTCAGATTGCAGGATATTCCTGTCTGGGAAAAATGGTACGGGGTTGCCCATGAATCGCCGGAACTGGTTAAAGAGGCCGTGTATGGCTTGCCGGAGGTCAATCGTGAGCAGATACGCTCGGCCAGGCTTATTGCTGTTCCGGGCTGCTATCCTACCGCTGTCCAGTTGGGATTCCTGCCTTTGCTGGAGAATGCCCTGGTTGATGCCAGGCAGCTGATTGCCGACGCTAAGTCCGGAACCAGCGGAGCCGGCCGCAAAGCCAATATTGGCGGTTTGCTTAGCGAAACCAGTGAATCACTCGGTGCTTATGCAGTGAACGGTCATCGTCATTTGCCCGAGATCAGCCAAGGCCTGAGTCAGTTTCATGGTGGGCCGGTTGGTTTGACCTTTATCCCTCACCTGACACCCATGATCAGGGGTATCCATGCCACCTTGTATGCGTCCTTGCAGCCTGGAGTAGATCCTGCCAGTCTGCAAGCCCTGTTCGAACAGCGCTTCAGAGATGAGCCGTTTGTTGATGTGCTGCCAGCGGGAACTTTTCCGGCAACCCGCAATGTCAGGGGGTCCAATCGCTGTCAGCTGGCGGTCACTTATCTGGCAGATACCAATATGGTCGTAGTGCTTTCGGTCATCGATAATCTGGTCAAGGGCGCCTCAGGCCAGGCCATACAGAATATGAATCTTCTCTTTGGCTTGCCTGAGGATAAGGGGCTCAACACAGTGGCCCTGTTGCCCTGATGCAGGAAAGTACTCAGCGGAGCCTGTTTCATGCCTAATGTCGTTAAAGGCAGTCGTCAGCACGCGATGCGGGTTGTGCCGTATCGTCCCTGGCGTAGAATATTGCTGACAACTGTTACCAGTGTGCTGGTTCTGGTCGCAATTGCTTTTGCTTATTATGCAGGTTTCAGCTCCTCCAGCAGACGGTTTGAGGATACGTTCCAGGAAAACCTGCAACTGCTTTCGAGCACACAGCGCACTGAGCTGGAGCTTGAAAAGCTGCGCAGTCGATTGACCATTGCTGAGCAGAACAGCCGGGTGGACAGGCAAGCCATTGAAGCGGCGCAAACTACGATTGCCTCCCTGCGGCAAAGACTGTCGCGCCAGGAGCAGGATCTGGAGCTGTATCGGCAGGTGCTGGCGACTGAAGGACAAGAAACAGGTCTGGTAATCCTGCCGCCGGAAATCCGCAGCGGGACAGCTCCCCAACACTATGGTTACCGACTGGTTTTCCGCCAGCAGGGGGTAGAAGATAAAATGCTCGAGGCAGTTGCCAACGTGACGCTAAGCGGCCAGCTTGCTGGCGAGTCACAGCAGATAGTGATTTATGGCGCCAAAGGCGGTTCGGAAACCGGGCAACAGACGAATAATCTGAGTTTTAAATACTTCCAGGTGCTGGAAGGTGAATTTGAGTTGCCGGAAGCCTTCGAGCCAGAACTGATTCAGGTTGATCTCATTCTGGCAGGAGGTGACAACAAAAAGGTGTCAGAAACTTTCAGCTGGGCAAGTGCCGGAGGACAATAATGTTTGGATCGAATGAAAAAGTAAAAGTAAAAGTAAAAGTGGAGAAAGGACTGGTGCCAACTCTGATATCGCGCAAGACCCAGATCAGCGGCGATTTGCATTTTTCCGGCGAACTGATCATAGAAGGTAATATCAAAGGGAATATCTATGCTGAGGAGGAGTCGGAAGCCGTCGTTCGGGTAGCCGAACAGGGCACGGTGGAAGGGGAAATCTGTGTTCCTTCCGTAATCATCAATGGGTTGGTCAATGGCGACATTCATTCATCGCATCATATTGAGCTTGCCGCCAAGGCGGTTGTCGTCGGCAATGTGTACTATAACCTCATCGAAATGGTCATGGGAGCAGAGGTCAATGGCAACCTGATGCATCTGGACAAATCGCAGAAATCGGCGGGACGCCTGGCTATGAGCAAAAAAGAGCTGCTTGGCAATGCCATGGAACTGCCAGAGCATGAGTCTGTGGAGGCTGAATCCATGGAAAAACACAGTAGTTGACTGTTTTACTGGGTTATGGTCATAATCACAACCGGTGTTTTTCCTGCTGCCAGCAGTGATAACTGACTGATACAAGGTGTAAGCGTGTATGTCTGCTGTCCAATCCCATGATCCTGTCATCATCTCTTTGACCGAGAATGCGGCAACAAAAGTGAAGAGCCTCATTGCGGAAGAAGGGAATGACCAGCTCAAGTTGCGAGTCTTTGTCACCGGTGGTGGCTGTTCCGGCTTTCAGTATGGTTTCAGTTTTGAAGAGGCTGTTGCTGAGGATGATACTGTAGTCAATCACAAAGGGGCCGAGCTTGTGGTGGATTCCTTGAGCTATCAGTATCTGGTCGGCTCCAGGGTGGACTATGTGGAGAATCTGGAAGGCTCCCGGTTTGTAGTCAACAATCCTCTGGCAACCACCACCTGTGGGTGTGGCTCGTCCTTTTCCATTTGATCTATCTGAGGTAAATCCCGCCCAGCACGCACGGATGTCTGGCGCCAGTGATGCCTCTGCTGTCAATACGGTGCTGACGCAAGGTCTGTTCTGCCAGCCAGGCGAAAGTCATGGCTTCAACCCAGTCAGGTGCCAGCCCGAACTCTGCAGAGCTGCAAACCTTGCAGGGGTGCAGGCTTTCACTGAGCCGGCTCAGCAAATGCCGATTGTGCGCGCCTCCACCACACACAATGAGCAATTCGCATTCTGATGCGGCCTGCTTGATACTGTCCTTGATGGTATGGACGGTGAGGGCAAGCAGTGTCGCCTGAATATCAGCAGGGTCCAGACTGGCAAAATCTGTCAATTGCGTGTCCAGCCATGCTGCATTGAACAGTTCTCGTCCAGTGGATTTTGGAGCTGGCGCTGCAAAGTAGGGCTCTTTCAGCATCGCTGCCAGTAACTCTTCATTGACTCTGCCACTCGCCGCCCAGTTGCCACCCTCATCGTAGGGTTTGCCTTGTTGCCGCTGAATCCAGGTGTCCATGAGCACATTGGCGGGGCCGGTATCAAAGCCTTTAAGGGCGGGATGCAAGCGGTCAGCGAGCAGGGAGATATTGGCGATTCCCCCCAGGTTGAGCACGACTGTCGGTCTGGCAGGCTGAGCAAATGCCGCCTGATGATACAAGGGCGCCAGGGGTGCACCTTGCCCCCCGGCAGCCATGTCCCGGCGTCGAAAATCAGCTATCGTGGTGATATCAGTGAGCTCGGCAATCGTGTTGGGATCGCCTATCTGCATGCTGAAACGATTATCACCTGATGGCTGGTGGAAGATAGTCTGGCCATGACTGCCGATGGCTGATATCTGGCTGGCAGACAAGCTGTTTTTGGCTAGGAGATTGTTGATGGCCTGAGCGAACAGACGGCCAACACGCACATCCGTTTCACCAAGTTCCTGTAGCGTGATGTCATGGCCTTGACACAAGGCAAGAATTTTTTCCCGCAGTGGTGAAGGATACGGTTCGCGGTGACTTGCAATCAGCTGACCTGCGCCGGCGCTGAAATCGGCCAGTATGCAATCCACGGCATCGATGCTGGTACCCGAGATGATGCCTGCGAAGAGATATTTATTTTCTGACATGAGCTGGCCTGAGTTCAGTCAGTCTGCATCGTGTTGACCGGTATTTCCATCGTCAACAGTCTTTGTTCCTGTGTTTGTTGCTGGAACTGGGCGAGCAGTGTTGCCGTCTGCGCACGGAAACGAGGCATTTCCGCTGCCGGAATGGATTCTGCCTTGGGTAGCTGGTCTACCACGGCCCTCCAGTCCTTGTGGACACCATTGACCAGGAATTCATAGTGCAGATGTGGCCCGGTAGAACCCCCGGTTGTGCCCACAAATCCGATTACCTGGCCTTGTTTCACCCGGCTGCCTTTCTTTATGTTTTTGGCGTAGTCATTCAGGTGTGCATATTTGGTCTCAAAGCTGCCGGGATGCTTAATGACGACCAGTTTGCCAAAAGAACCATTCCGGGCAGCCCAGGTGACCACCCCATCACTGGTGGCTCGCACAGGGGTGCCTCGTGGAGCCGCATAATCCGTGCCTTTATGGGCCCGGATCGTATTGAGAATAGGGTGTCGGCGATTGGGGTTGAAATTGGAGGTTATTCGCACCACATCCAGCGGGTTGCGCAGGAAAGCCTTGCGCATGCTTTCTCCGTCCGGATTATAAAAACCGACATCGCCATTTTGATCTTCATAGCGCATGGCAATGTGCTGTTTGCCCTGATTGGTGAACTGGGCCGCGATGATTGAGCCATTACCGATAAATTCGCCATTCAGGTATTTTTCTTCATAGAGAATGCTGAAATCATCCCCGTTGCGAGGGTCCATCATGAAATCAATCACGCCGCCAAAAATATCGGCCATTTCCATGATGGTAGCGGCCGGAATGCTGGCTCTCTGGCCAGCCATGAACAGGCTGTCGGCAATAAAGCCCTGTTTGAAAATAGACCGGATTTCCGGTTTGTGCTGAATGGGTTCGACATCATAGCGACCGTTGTTCAAGGTAAACAGATAGCCTTCCAGGGGCGACTTGAGCACCTTCAGTTGGGTCAGTTTGCCAGGTTCAGGAATATGGAAGCTGAGTTGGTAGCCGGGATAGACCCGATTCAGTATCTTGGCCTCTTCGTTACTGTTGAGTATGGTATGCAGGTCCTGGGCGCTCAGGCCGACCTTGTTGAAAACAGCGGAGAGATTATCGCCAGTCTGGATTTCCAGCTCCTGCCATTC
>JAVVEG010000024.1:0-23258 GCA_032251455.1 Pseudomonadales bacterium
GCCACCGCCTCCTGGATGACCAACCCGCTGATCTATACCTTGCCGAAGCTGGAAATCATTGCCTGTTTCGGCGTCGGCACCGATGGCATTGATTTTACGATCACGCGTGAACGCGGTATCGCTGTCACCAACACGCCCGATGTGCTCAATGATGCCGTGGCCGATATCGCCATCGCCTTGATTCTCGCCACGCAACGCAAACTCATCCAGGCCGACCGGTTTGTTCGTGCCGGTCAATGGCTACAGGAGCCGTTTCCATTCGGCAGCAGCCTTGCCGGCAAAACCCTGGGCATTATCGGCCTCGGCAGCATCGGCGAGGAAATCGTTCGTCGGGCCCTGCCGTTCAAGCTGAAGATTGCCTATCACAATCGCCACCCGAAACCCCTGCCTTATACCTACTGCAACACGATTGAGGAACTGGCCGAAATCAGTGACATTCTGCTGTGCATGCTGCCTGGAGGCAGGGCAACGGAGAAGCTGGTCAACCAGCAGGTATTTGAGAAACTCGGACCACAGGGGACATTCATCAATGTGGGCCGGGGCACCTCGGTGGATGAAGCGGCGCTGGTACAGGCCCTGCAAGACGGTAGCATCGCGGGTGCCGGGCTGGATGTGTACAGCAGGGAACCGAATGTTCCGCAGGCACTTTTGAGCATGAACAATGTGGTGCTGTTGCCCCATATCGGCAGTGCGACGGTGGAAACACGGAAAGCGATGGGGCAATTGGTGATTGATAATCTGGCAGCGTGGAGAAATGGCGGGGAGTTGATTACTTTGATTGAGTAGTCGGGGATTGTTGCCAGCCACTTTGGCGTCACTGGTGCTGTTCTGGCTATTGCAGGCGGTACTGCTGGCGTGCTCGGGATTCAGACGGCACAGTCATTTTTATGCCTTCGAGATTGTCCCGATCACTTACCCCGTCAAAGTGGATCAAAGCCTTCAAATTGTGCCTGCCCGCTATCTCTTGGAGCACCTTCGAACCAAGAACTCGAAGGAAATTCCCGCGCCTCGAAAATACCTTCCCAGATGTACGGATCCCATATAACATCCTGTCCATTCCATCGAACATTCGCAATACTTTCCGCGGCAACCGAAAACCATGTGTATTGAGTACTTGGATCTATAAACTGGGGATACTCATCTTCATCCACATCTGAATCTGTTCCTCCAAGTGCCAACGGATTTCCCTGCTGGTCAAAAACCCAGCCCTGCCAATTTCCTGTGACCCGACCTCTATCCACGCCGAGAATGATGGGCTCTTCAAGAATCTCAATAGTGCAAAAATTGAGTACAGACGAGTCAAAACCTGCAAGAGGTATCCAGTGAACACATTCAGTGATAATGGCAGCCCTTGTAGTGTTACTGGAAAACAAGAGCAATCCTGTAAGTGATAATAAGAATGTAATCCGTCCGGTCATGTTTCACTCTCCACACATAAATTTGAATTGATCCACTTTCCTGCCCGTCTGACGAACCATATCCGACCAGGAATATACAGTGGTGGATGATCGCTCTGCATGTGAGCGAATCGCTTCATCCAGTTCATCAGCTCTGTTTTCCCCTATGACGCTCAGGATATTGGCGTACAAAGATTGCCGTCTGGGGTTTTCGTAAATAGCGGCCAGCTCCATCTCCTTGCCAACGTCAAGGGCTCTATCGGCCCTATCCGCATCCGGGATACCAGAGGCCAGGTTCCACTCATTACACATGGCCTCTACCCTGTCTGTTGTGGACTGTCTGTTTTCTTCATTCAGTGCGTATACCACATCCAGTATCTCCAGCTGTTTCTCTCGGCTCAGTTCGATGCCAGCAGATTGGGATGTAGTGGTATTTGTTTCAATTTGGCGAGCCAGAAGCCGGAAATACGATTCACGTGCCAATTGCTCATTATTTACAGGAAGCGCGTCACTTTTTGAGAGTAAGCCTTGTATCGAGTTTTCTCTTTCATCAGCATCGGTTAATGTCTTTGAGGAATCCTGAAATTCACGTGTGGCATTGACAAAAGGTGTAAAGGAATCATTATCAGGTTCATTGCTCTGATCAGCATGCCCGTAGACCATATAGGCCGTAAGCAATGTAACAACAGTCAGCTTTATCATGAAATCATCCTCCATCATTAAAATGGGTATGCCCAGCAGAGTTGATTGATTTGTAATTTGGAGTTTCTTGTAAGAAATTAATAGAAGTAAACGATAAAACATTCAATAATTAAGATGAATGGTTTCAGGCATGATGTGCATTTATTTGGAAAAAATCAGTGAAGAGGGTTTTTTCGGGAAAGTGGCGTGGAGAAATGGTGGTGAGTTGATTACTTTGATTGAGTAGCCGGGGATTGCCACCAGCCAGCCGGGGTTTTTCCAGGAAGCACCGGAATACAATTACTTCTTCTTATAGACCTGTTGCTCTCACGGAACTCGCACCGCACCAACCGCAAATCCTGGTCCTGCAGACTACTTGTTTATTCACCAAGACTGGTCAAGTTGCACCTCCTCATCTGCTTCATTGATACGGGCATAATCGTTACAAGGATATAGTCATATGAGCCCTGTTAATGTGCTTGACGCCAGTATATTGGTCGTGGATGGTTGGAAAGCCGATGCAGAACACATACTCGTTAAAGCCTTCTTCCCTGAATGAGACGTAGCAGAATTACGATCATCGCAATGACGAGCAGGACATGAATAAACCCACCCATACTGGTGGAAGATACCAAGCCGAGTATCCAGAGAATTATCAGGACAAGCGCAATAGTTTCCAGCATAGGTGACCCCTTTTGTTACAGACAGGATTTAGCGGACCCTGGGACCGGCACCACCGGGTTTCTTAACGCAAGGTAATGGAGCTGCCGTTCACGTGCACAGCCGAACCGGGACTGATATTGCCGGGGTCCTGCATTGTGAGGAATTGCTGACTGCCATCCTGCATCGTGATGACCACGTCGTAGTCGGTAACCGTGTTGCGGTTCTGCTCGATATTATTGCCGAGCAACGCCCCACCAATCACACCAGCAGCCGTAGCAACCTTCTTGCCACTCCCGCCGCCTACCTGGTTCCCCGCAACACCACCTACAACTGCCCCGATCACTGCGCCAGCACCAGTCGTTCTACCTTCCTGGGTGACTGGCGAGATTGATTCCACCACACCACAGGAACTGCACACATCCCTGACAGACGCAGCAGGAGCGGCTGATGCAGTTGATCCTCCCAGTTGTGGAGAGCATGCCGTGAGATAAGCGAGCATGACAACGGAACCCATCGAGCGAAGAGCAAATTGAATTTTCATAGTTTCCTGACCTGATTGATTGCAACCTGTACCGAAACGGCAAGGCTTGAGCGTTACGTGCTCGAAACTTCATTAATTGTCCGAGTTCAGTGTATATCAGCTATGGCCCGGGTTTTGGTGCGCTACCGCACGGAGAGACGCAATTTTCCCGCATGCAGTGGTTGGAACCCTCCTGGTTCCACAGTGTTTGGTGGTACAAACACTGTGTTAACTTTTGGGATCCAGGCCTGTATGCTCGAGTTCTGGGACAGCTGTGACATCCTCAAGCAGAGTTAGCTGTTGGCTTTTACCACCACCAGGTTATTCAGTACTTCCTTGACGCCATTGGTATCTCTGGCTAGCCTTTCCGCCAGTTGTCTCTCTTCGGCTGACTCCACTTCGCCGCTGAGAACCACCACATCCTCCTTCGTATCAACATTGATCTTCAAACCCTTGACGTTGTTATCACTCAACAACTTTGCCTTTACTGATGTGGTAATCGAGGTTTCATCAAACCATTTGGAGAGAGCATTCTTTGGTTTTTTCACGGGCTCTGGTTCTTGCACGGGTTCAACTGTAGTTGTTCCCGCAGGAATCTCCGGTTCCCGAGTTGTCTGATCAGTTGCCTGATCACTATAGTCCTGGGCCATGACGGTAGATGTCAACGCCGCCGATAAAATAAAAGCAATTAATAGCCGCAGTTTTCTGGAATAATTCATTACTAACTTCCTCTCTTCATTGTGATTAACGCAGTACAAACCCGGTTCCATGTAACTTGCAATGCTTCCATTCATGATTAGTCGCAGCAATTGTCATGCCAGTGATCTGGGCTGATTTCGTTTATCAGGAAAAGTGAGGAACAATCATACAGATAACCATAAAATTCAGTCTGAAGAGCTGACGAAAATACAGATTTCATTAGACTGGTGCCTGCCACCGACAGTAACAGAACCGGTACCGCTGCATGGTGTGCCCAACACCATGCCATGCCAACAAAGTATGCCCCATTGCATTGTCCTTCCGTCCTTTCCTGGCTTATAGTAACCAACATCCTGTAGGCGGGGAGAGCCCATCTTGTTGTTACTGACTCCACGCAGCATCCTCCAACTGACTCTCATCGGGTTTCTGGCGGTTACCGGGCTGCTGATTATTTCTCTGCTTGTTACTGCCGGCCAGCTTGACCGTTTGAGTGAGCGAAGTCGCCTGGTGGTCAGTCAGGTTGCCTCTGCCATGGGGGCCAGTAGAACCCTGGTGGAACAGACCACTTCCATGGAGCGTCACGCACGGCAATATGCAGTACTCAAAAATCCGGAGATCCTGGAGTTATACGCTGACCGACGCAAAAATTTTGAGGCAGCGGCACTCAGATTGTCCGCATTGAATCTGCAGGAAAATCTCAATGAAAATATTCTTGGTTTGCAGGCATTGGAACGAGCCGCCTCCGCAAGAATAGATGGCGCTTTTGACGCCGAGCTTTACCCGGAGCTGTTGCGTATCGGTTACCAGATCTCCGACTCGGTCAACCAATGGGCCGAGGCTCAGGTGGAGGATATTCGTCTGGCAACAGAGAGGACCCAGCGACTGCTGTCCCTGGAGGCCATATTCCTGGTGAGCGCAGCATTAGTGCTGTCCGGTATTTTCACCGCCCTGATAACTCGTCCTTTGCTGCAGATCGAGCGGGCGATTGGTCGGCTGGGACGGGGTGAGTATCAGAATCCTGTCATAGTGAATGGCCCCAGGGACCTCGTCAATCTGGGGCAACGATTGGACTGGTTGCGCAGCCGGCTGACAAAACTGGAACAGCAGCGCACCTCATTTCTCAGGCATGTTTCTCATGAGCTGAAAACTCCGTTGGCCTCCATCAAGGAAAGCACCGCTTTGTTGCGCGATGGCGTCGTTGGTGGATTGAACACGGAACAACAGGATATTCTGCGCATACAGGAGAGTAATTCTCAGCGCTTGATCCGCCTGATTGATGATTTACTGCGACACAATGCCGATAGTTTCTCAGTATTGAGCACTGAGCCGGAGACCATCAGACTGGACCAGCTGGTGGAAGAAGTAGTCGCTTGTCATGAACTGGCCATCAAATCCGGTAAGCTGGTCGTGAACTGCGAACTGGCCAGAACTACGGTGGTCGGTGACCGGGAGCAACTGCGAGTGGCCATCGATAATCTGATGACCAATGCTGTTCGTTATTCGCCGGAAAAAGGCATCATCACGATCAGGCTTGGGTGCAGCCAGGAAGGTGCCACCGCCTTTGAAATCCAGGACCAGGGTCCCGGTATCCGGGAGCAGGAGATGGAAAAAATATTCGAGGCATTCTATCAGGGCAGCACCCCAGCCCGTGAGGCTTATCCCGGCAGCGGACTGGGTCTGGCCATAAGCCGGGAGTATATCCAGGCAAACGGTGGTCAAATAGATGTGATCAACTGTGAAACAGGTGCCTGTTTCCGCGTGCTCTTTCCAACAAATCCCCTACAAAACAAAAAGAACCCTGAATAATGAAAAAAGTCTCATTTTCCGCATCGACTCACCCCTTATCCGGATTTGTCTTTCTTCTGTTACTTCTTGGTGGCTGTTCTTCGACGCCGTGGCCAGAGCGAATCGGTATCCGTACACTCCCGACTGATATGGAACCGCTGGATTATTACAACTGGACTAACAATGCGGCTTCACCCGATGATCTTGCCGCTGAGCTGGAACGCCTGCAACAGGATGGGGGGAGGGCTGATTCACCCACCGAAATAGTGCAGACTGTCCAAAAAACGATACTGCTGACACTGGTTGACTCTGAGCATGGCAATGATGCTGAAGCGGCTGTGTTGCTGGCCAATCTGAGCAATGCCTGTCCGGATTCCGGCATACTCCTGCGCAACGGACTCGGCCGTTGTAAGCGTTACCAGGAGTTCGCCCGGGTATTACGCATCATTCTGCAGGAACGTTCAGCGCTGCGGGATGCGCTGGATGACAACGCCCGTGCGGAATCGGAAATACAGCAGCTCAAGGAACAGATTGAAGCCCTGACCTCCATTGAACAACAACTGATTGAACGCGAATCGCCCAGGATTCAGTAATGAACAACAGATCCGATAATCCCAGATACCGCATCCTGCTGGTGGATGATGATGCCGACCTGCTTCACCTCATCGGTATGAGGCTGCGTGCCAACAACTTCGATGTGCTTTCCATTGACAGTGGCGAAAAAGCAATCCCTCAACTTTCCAGGTACAACCCCCATGCCGTGGTCACGGATCTGAAAATGCCTGGCATGGACGGCATGGCATTGTTTGAAATCATTCAACAAAAAAACCTGAGAATCCCCGTCATCGTACTGACTGCCCACGGCACCATTCCCGATGCTGTCGAGGCCACGCAAAAAGGTGTCTTCAGCTATCTGGTAAAACCCTTTGATGCCAAGCAACTGCTGCAAAACCTGGAACAGGCCCTGCGCCAGAGTGGTCTGTCACCGGCTCTATCCAATCACGATGAGGATTCCCGCTGGCGCCGGGAGATCATCAGCCGCAGTGAAGTCATGGAGGCGTTGTTGCGCAAGACGCAGGCGGCGGCTGCGGCCAATGTCAGCATCCTGATTCAAAGCCAGACAGGCACAGGGAAAGAATTGCTGGCCAGGGCAATTCACGCCGCCAGCCCGCGCCGGGATAAGCCGTTCATGGCGCTCAACTGTGCGGCGATTCCGGAAAGCCTGATTGAATCCGAATTGTTCGGCCACACGGCAGGCTCCTTCACCGGCGCCGTGCGTGCCCACAATGGTTTGTTTCAGGCTGCTGACGGCGGCACAGTCTTTCTTGATGAAGTGGGTGACATGCCATTGGCAGCACAGGCGAAATTACTGCGGGTGCTGGAGCAGCGCGAGGTCAGGCCGATAGGCTCAACCCGTGATATCGCCATCGATGTGCGCATCATCGCCGCCACCCATCAAAACCTGGAGAATAAAATACGGGAAGGGTCTTTTCGTGAAGATTTGTATTACCGGATTGATGTAATCACCCTGGAATTGCCACCGCTCAGTGACCGGCGCGAAGACATCCCCTTGCTGGCTGATCATTTTTGCCAGCAGGTGGCACAGACAAACAAGCGGGAAGTGAATGCTTTTTCTCCGGAGGCCATGGAGTTGCTGGTAAGCGCAGCGTGGCCGGGCAATGTAAGACAGTTGTACAACGTGGTGGAACAATGTGTGGTACTTACCACCACGCCAATCATTCCCCGGCGCCTGGTGGAACGCTCCTTGCGTTACAAACCGGAGCGGCTGCTGAGCCTGAACGAGGCACGAGACCAGTTCGAGCGGGATTACCTCATCCGGCTGCTGAACCTGACCGAAGGCAATATCGCCCTGGCCTCGCGCCTGTCGGAACGCAACCGCAGTGAATTCTACAATTTGCTGAGACGGCATGGTCTCGAGCCTGCCCAGTTTCGCAAGTCCAATGATGTCTAGTCGCATGCGTTGTGCTGGCCCAACGGCTTGAGCCATGTAAATCAATCACTTACGGTTTGCTCTCCTTTTCTGCAGGGTAACCCCAACGGTTTTCATGAAAACTCTCATGAGACTTGATACCAAAGCAGCCCTGTAGCCCTGTAGTTTCGCTCATTACACACAATTGGCACGTTGATTGCTGCGTCACTGTTGCATGATGTTTAAAGGGAACAGATTTGAACTCAATAACTCACAGGTCTCACAGGTTTATATACCCACATCTTTTTTAATTTGGAGGTACGTATGAAAAATATCATGACCATCCTGTTTACAGGTTCCGCATTTCTTGTCTTTCTGATTACCGGCCTGGTCTTTGCCCAACCGGGTTTCTCCGACGCTGACAGCAATGCGGATGGAGTGTTGAGCATCGAAGAGGCCAGGGCTGCCCTGCCTGACGTGCCCATTGAAGATAACAACGGTGATGGCATTGTGAATCTTGGAGAGGCTGAGCGGGCTGTGCCCGGTCTGCAGCTTTCCCCAGATGGACGGGGAGACCCTGATGCACCCGTTGGCCAGGCGGAATATCAAGCGCTCGCCAGTGCCATTGAGGAAGAGAGATAAACAACCGTTCAACCCGAAGGAAGAAGTGTTCAAGCGTCACCATGCTTGTTTTTGGAAAATTCCTGTTTTCCATCCCTTGCCCCCTGAAAAGGGGGTTTTTTTTGGGTTGTTTTTTGTTCACGTACTGTCCTTCGTCACATTTTACCTACACCCACATCCTGGAATGAAAGTGTTGGTTTCACCCAACAACTAACCCTTTGTGTTTCAGTCACTTACTTAAGTTCCTGGTTATTCTGACGGGTCAGCACAACGGAACATCGCCTCTTGGACTGGCCGGTTTTGTTATCTTTTTGATTTTATTGAATTTTATTTTTGGCATAGCCTTTGCTGGATGACTCTTGCCAAATGTTAGACGTCGCTGTAGTCGGAGGATAATTCCATTCCGGTTACCTGTGCGAATCATAAACCATCAATCCGATCAACCTGCGTTGCACAACAAGGAGTAGATATTATGAAAACCCGCTCTTATCCAATCGCAATTTTTATGAGCTTTGCACTAAGCATATTGTTCACACATACCGTACTGGCAAAGAACTCCCAACTGGAGTTTGACAGCACGGTGACCCAGCTTACCCTCTCTGAGGAAAATGCCAATGAAGGCACCATCATCATTTTAGTGAAAGGGGTTGAGGTGCCCATTCTGGTCAACTCCGATACCGGCATTGAAAGTGACAATGAGGAAATTGATCTTGCGGGGCTGTCCGTCGGGGATTCGGTCAAGATTGAAGCCCAGTTTGCCGACGATGGCACTATTGTCGCCGAAGAAATCGAGATACTGGAAAGAATGGGGGAACACTTTCGCTTCAAAGGCGAAATAACTGATGTGCAGTTCGATACCACCTCGACACCATCCGCTACAGTGGAAGTTGCAAGCATTACTGTGCTGGGTGTGAATGTGCTGGTGGATATTGACACAAAAATTACCCGTCCCGGTAGCGGTCTGGGTAACAGGGTGTCTCCCTTTGAGCTGGTTGTTGGTGACAAGATCAATGTGCGCGGCGAGTTCGATGGTGAGTCTTTGTGGGCCGACCGCATTCATGTTGGTAACAGGTTGCTTGGCCAAATAGAACTTGACGGCGAAGTTATAGGCGCCACTCCCGATGGTTTCACGATAAACATCAGTCACGGCGGAAGCGCCATGGTGATCATCGATGTTGACACTGAGATTCGCGGACAGCTGGTTGAAGGTGCCTTGGTGAGAGTTGAAGGGATGCTCAATGAAGAACTGGCCATACTGGCGTCGGAAGTTACCGTGCGTGGAAACGGCAATGGTCAAGGGCGGCGGCCAAAAGAAGGTGAGGGAGATGAAGGTGAGGGAGATGAAGGTGAGGGAGATGAAGGTGAGGGAGACGAAGGTGAGGGAGACGAAGGTGAGGGAGACGAAGGTGAGGGAGACGAAGAAGTTTAGAACCAGAACCTTGCAGCAGAGAATCTGGTGCTTCAAAAACGAGACTCAAGAGGGAACCTATGGTTGATTTTTCCAGGTGCCAGTCTGCGCTGAGATCTTCGCGGGAACGTTTGTTGAGATGCGCCAATGTAGTAGCCACAGGCATCGGCTACAAAACTACGCAAGGGAAAAAAACCGGCACATTGTGTGTCGTGTGTTCAGTAACTCACAAGCTGCCGGCATCCAGGTTGAACTCACGGGATCTGGTGCCGGCATCCTTGCGGGACATACCTACCGATGTGGTTGAAACCGGCACTATTCTTACCTTGCAGAGCCGGACGGAACGGCAGCGGCCAGCACTTGGCGGCATCAGTATCGGCCATCGTGATATTACTGCTGGCACCCTGGGTTGTCTGGTTCGAAAAAACGGGCAAACCTTTATATTGTCCAACAATCATGTGCTGGCAAACAGCAACAGCGGCAGCCGTGGCGACCCGATTCTGCAACCAGGAGCTATCGACGGAGGAACACTGCAGCGAGACCAGATCGCCGAGTTGTCCGAATTCGTACCCATTCTGTTCCAGAATGATCCGAGCAACTGCGGTTTTGCCACGGCCGTCATAACGGTGCTTAATGCGAGTTGTCGCCTGATCGGCAGCCATACCCGCTACCGAACTGTCAGGCTGCAACAGCAGGACAACCTGGTGGACGTCGCCATAGCCTTACCCACGGAAGCCAACGCGACAAGCCCGGAAATTATCGGGATTGGGCGCATAGCGACGACCCTGGGGCGGGGTGATCTGGGCATTGCCGTCAAAAAAAGTGGACGTACTACGGGGCTGACCAGCGGGGAGATTTTGCAGGTGGATGTGACGGTCAATGTGCAGTTCGGCGGAGGCCGTATCGCGCGGTTCACGGATCAATTGCTGGCCGGCCCCATGAGCCAGGGCGGAGACAGCGGTTCAGCCGTGCTGGACGAAAGCAATCGCCTGGTGGGTTTGTTGTTCGCCGGCAGTGAGGATACAACTATCATCAACCGCATCGAGCATGTATTCTCGGCACTGGATTTACAGCTATGAAACAAAGATATGCGCTGTTGTTTTTATTCCTGCTTTTCTTGTCTGGGGTGTGGAATTATCCCAACACATCCGAGACGGAGAAGAGAGAACATCCCATGCTCAGTATTGAAACGGTGAAAGCCAAATATGAAGCACAGCTTCTTCATCACCCGGAAGTGGTATCGGTAGGTATCGGCTTGGGGAAAGATGGCGAAAAAGTCATTATCGTGGGGCTCACTGACAAGCTGCCGGAAGACAGAGCGCTTCCGCAAACACTGGAAGGCTATGCCGTGCAAACCCAGATTATCAGCACTCCCCGGGTGCAATAAGCGCCAGGGAGGGTTGCCTGTTCGCTACATCGCCAAAAGGGTCTGATGGTGATTTTCAGGCACTACACGATGTTGGTAACAGTGGTGGGTTTGGCCAACAGTATTTTCATTTTCGTGAACTTCTAAACACATCAAGCTATTGAATTAATTCAATTTTTATGGATGGCATATTGCTTGCTATCTAACGGGAACCTATCAAGGAAAAGGAGTGTTACAGCATGATACACCGTGTAAAAAAATCTACCGCTTTATTGTTCGTGATAACTGTTTTTGGGCTTGAGAGTACGTCGGGGTTTGGTCAACAACCCGCGGACACTTCTTCACAAACCTCTTCACAAACCTCTTCACAAACCTCCTCACAAACCTCCTCACAAACCGCCGCTAGCAGTACGGCTTCTCAACCTGCCGGATGTTGTTTTTGGGGTGGATTTATGGGATTCACCGATCGCAGGGATGCCGACTTCACCAGTGGCCTGGAAGTGGAATATCCGCTGTCCACGCCCTGGAGCGTGGGAGGAATACTCGAACATACGGCAAATGGATTACGCGGGAAAAATATCACTTTTGTGCTGGGTGCAGCTCATTACCGTCCTTCCTCGATACCAGGTCTCAAATTGACCGGTGGTGCGGGTGTCGAGTTCAAAGAGGACTCCGGGGACGATATCCGATTCAGAATCGGAGCCGGGTACGACATTATCAAGGGTCGCTATTTTACCGTAACCCCGCGGGTGGCCCTGGATCTGGGAGGCGGTGACAGCGAGAATCTCGTGCTTGGTGCCACCTTGTTCTACTGGTTCTAAAGCCATGGCAGTGACGATAGGCAGAGTATGCAAAGAGCAACAATCCTGCCTGAAACAAGAGGAGTTTAAACATGAAAAACTTTAATCTCATGCTGGCCCATGTATCAGCAACCCTATTGGTGGCATTGTTGCTGGCGATAGCACTGGCGGCGCAAGGTGTCTTTGCCCAGGAAAGGGATATCCGGCCCGGTATTTATGCTGGAGGCTTGGGTTATGTGTTCAGTGAAGAACGTGATCTGGATGCTGATCCAGGCTTCATGGTAGGGGGGGAGTTACCGTTCTCCCGGCGCTGGTCAGGTTTGCTGGAGTATTGGCAGGTGGACACGGAGTTCGATAATTCCAGCCTGGATGCGGATATGCGTTACCTGCGTCTGGGTGGCAACTTCTACCTGGCTCCCGGTTGGGGTGACTGGCAACCTTATCTCAGTGCTGGCGCCGGCTATCTGCAGATTGATCCGCAGAACGGCTCCACGGAATCCGAACCAGCCATTGACCTGGGTGTTGGCATCAAACGACATTTCTCCAACAACCTGACCTTCCGGGGCGATATCAAGACGGTGCATGGTAACGAGGAGGGCGCTTTTGACCTGGGCATAGGCTTCACTGTGGGTTATACCTTTGGTGGTGGTACTCCGCCTGTTGTTCCTCCGCCCCGGGCGGCGACCACTTCGGCACCGGTAGTGGAAGTAACTGATGGCGATGCTGACCGGGACGGCGTGTTGGATTCCAGGGATGATTGCCCGGCTACCGATACCAATCTTGCTGTAGATGATAGCGGTTGTCCCATTCTGGAGATGTCTCAACGGCGCCAGGAATTACTGATTAACTTTGAATTTGATAAGGATGAAATTCTTCCCCAATACCTCAGTGCAATTGCGGAATTCGCTGATTTCATGCAACAGTATGCCAACACCTCTGTGGTTATTGAAGGCCATACCGATAACATCGGCACCGACGAGTATAATCAGGATCTCGCGGAACGGCGCGCCAACGCCATACGCAATGTCCTGATCGAGCGGCATGGCATTGCTCCGGAAAGGCTGTCGGTGGCGGGCTTTGGAGCAAGCCGTCCGATAGCCGATAACAGCTCTGCCGAGGGCCGCGAGCGCAACCGGCGCATAGAAGCCGCCGTGAGTGTGGAGGTGTAAGTGGCAAGAGAACGATAAAGTTGAAGGCAACTTCCAACACACTGAACCCGTGTGCCCGTCTTCAGAAATGCCACAAACTCTTCAGGTTTCGCCAGTCGAAACGCTCGCCACCGCCCAGCCAGGCGAAGACTATTGCTGCGCAGAGCAGGGCGATTTCCCGTTTGAACGCATTGAGGTTGGCGATCAGCGAGTTGTCCAGGTTGATGGTGCGCCCGATGTAATAAACCATCAGCAGGGCAGCCAGGACCCCGATGATCCGGGGCTGGACAGACAGCAGAATCAACAGTCCCAGTGGAATCAGTATCCATGCCGGTGTGCCGAAGCTTTGTATGTTGCTGAACCCCAGGAAGAAGCCACCAACCAGCAGAGGCAGCGCCAGGGACATGCGCAACAGCAGGCCCGGGAACTGCCAGTCCAGCTGTTCACGCACGCGGCGGCCGCCGCATGCCGGCATCTCCAGAGAATATCTTCCCGGCCCCAGGTGAAAGAGGACAAAGAACAGACCGGACAAAGCGATATCCCGTGCCTGCACCAAAAGCGCCGGGCTACGGTAAGTGCCGACCTCCGGCGCGGCGCCGCTGACAGTGATCACCGGCAGGGCCATGACAAAGGTCCACAACAGCAGACCATAGATCAATGCCAGTGGCCTTACGGCGATGCCAAGCAGCAGCAGGGTGCCGGTAATCAGCTCGAACGTCGACAGCGAAGTCAGAAAACCCCATTCGGTGAAGAAGGAGCCCAGTACAGGTCCTTGAAACAGATACTGCTCGAAGAAGGCATTCACATAACCTGAGGTGCCATAGTAGGACGCCAGAATTCCGTCGGAAAGCGCCGGGCGCAGCAGTTGGTTCAGTTTGCTCCAGCCGCCGATGAAGAACACGGCGCCAAGCCCAATACGCAGGATCAGGGCAATACTGTCGTGAGGGGTTTCTCTGGACTGGTTCAGAATCTTGGAGTAAATCATAAGCTACTCCTTATTATTATATTGTTGTTGGTTGGATTTTTATTTATGAGGAGCCATCAAAGCCGGGTATATCATTGTGTACTGCTGGGGGTCAAACAGAACCGAATTCTTACCATTGAGTTATGTCCGTTGACGCCCGATGAGGGCGGCCAATCCATGGAATAAGCTCCGATTTCGCTTTGCTCAGTATCAGCGGCGGCTTTCACCGTTCGTTGCATGCTGTTATGTGAAATTTTGCATTTACCCACCAAACCACCAGAGCGCCCCCAATCCGCCACTTAAGGCAATGGCAATCAACTGAAAAGTTGTGAGCAAGCGTCGCGTGGAGGCATGGTAGCCGAGGTTACCATGTTGTTTAATAAACGCCGACGACGAACTTGAGGCTCGACGGGATAACACATGACGGGGTGGCACAATGCTTTCCCCTTCCCAATACCTGTTCGGTATATCTGAAGCCTCCGGTGTCGTAAGCCCGAGTTCCTGCTCAATTTTGGCTCTTATTGTGATGGACTCCAAGAATCTTTGATAAAGTCTGTAGGTGCCGTCTTTCGCTATCCGAGAGACGCCGAAAACCAACAGTGGGCCAATTTGAAGTAACAAAAAATGGGTTGTATCCTCAACATTGATGGTGCCAGCAACGGTGGCCCCGAGAATCGCTGTGACAATTGATGTATAAAAGCTAACTCGTTTTTGATGCTCGACAAGAAAGTGGTGCTCCTCTTCGACGTGAAGCTTTAGCAGTGCGATGCGGTCAGATTGTTCAGCTAGCATTTTAGCCACTCTCTACGTGTGAGTACACATAACAGCCTGTTTATGGGATCTTCGACCTTATAATACTTCTTGGCAAGCTTACTTTATAAATTTTGGTTTGAAAAATATTTTTCTTAACTACTTGAAAACGAATCATATATTCATAGACTGTTCTGAGGAGGAATTGTTCGAGGGTAAAGTACTGTTTGAAGTACCTGCCAAACTGGAGCAAGAACATATTAACTCCAGGAATGAGGTTTTTCATGAATCCATTGCGTCTTTCATGCGGGCATGCAATGACAGTAAGCGTACTATCCATCCCTATTGTTATTGGGTGAACGTTTCATAACTCAGCATGATCGGTGTTATGTTGAGGCACGTAGCTCTACCATGGCTGCAGAAAGGACTCGTATGGAAGAGCGCATCAACAAGCAGACGAGACCCAGTGCAATCACAATATCGGGCCAGCCCGACCCGGTGAACCAGACTGCTACAGCCGCCACAAAAACCGACAGATTGGAGGCGATGTCGTTCCGTGAGCACTCCCACACGGAACTCATGTTGACATCCTCGTGACGATGCCGCCAAAGTAAATAAAGGCAGAGTGAGTTTGCCGCCAGACCAAGAAGACTGAAGGTCCCCATGATCTCAAAGACAGGCACGCCCGGAACCAAAACCTTGTAGATAATCTGGGCAATCACGGCACAAGCAGCCAGGAATATCAAACCGCCCTTGAACAGGGCAACTCTGGCCTTTACAGCGGTGTCTCTGGACACGGCGTACAAGCTGAGACCATAAGTCAAAGCATCCCCAAAGTTATCAAGGCTGTCGGCGAACAGTGCGCTTGACTGGCCATAGAATGCGGCCAGCACAATAACCAGAAACATGGCGGCATTTATACCGAGCACAATTTGCAGTGTGCCCCGCTGCCTGTCGCGAAGAGCCTCTATTGCGCAATTGTCATCGCAGCAAGCACTCATTCAACAAACCTCACCGTTAAACCCCGATAACACTTGCAGTTCTCTGTTGCGGTTAACCAATAATCTCATACCCCAGACCAATCTGGATGATGGTGATGCCATACAAGAGCAGGCTGGCCAGCAAGGCAGCGATGATGATCAGCCTGATTGTCCTGGGCGGAGTGGCCAGGCGCAGCATGCCCGCCTCGATCAGGATGAGGGTGGCGGCGAACAGCATGGCGATACCCGAGGCCAGGGCGGCATGTCCCCAGAATTCACCCAGGTGTCGCAAGCCATACCAGAGCACATTCCACAGGCCCAGCAACAAGACGGCCACCCCGATGCCCTGGCGCAGAGGCTTCGACAAACGGTTGACGGCGAACAGGGCAATGGCGCCGAATAACATGGCAAAAGTGACAACGGTTCCCACAGGTTTATCTCCTCAATCAATTTCAGCAGTTTCGTAATTTGATGATCAAACCTTCATCGGCTGCGTTGTGGTCGGCACAGACATCGGCAAAGACCAGAGTGACCATAGACTTATTCAGAGATTCCTTAATAACAGTTGCAACTGAATATAACATTGTCATGGCCAAAAATCGTCACGGCTGTACATTCCTGCCCGCAGCGGCTAAATTGGCTGAAAACCTGTATGGAGACTGCATGACAGCACCGAACCCTTTCGTCCCGAAAATGCATGGCTTGCGCTTTTGCGCAAGTAATCCACAGCTCCCAGCCCGCAACGGCAAGCGGTGTGGCCGATGATGGAGCTGGACATCGCCACGCTGTCATTGACTTTTATCAGCCTTGGGCTCACCTCCATTGTCGTTCTGTTCCTGATCTGGCGCATCAATCGGGATATGCCAGGTGTATTTTTCTGGCTGCAGGGCAGCCTGTTCTCATTGCTTTCCTCGCTGTCGCTGTTGCTGAATGCCCAACTCGTCCTGCCGGAAGGGCTGGCACCGTTGATCAGTAATTCCCTCAGTCTGACCGGCAGCATGTTGCTTATGGAAGGCAGTTTGCGCTTCCGGGGGTTTTATTCACTGCGGCGCTGGCTTTTCCTGCTTGCCTTGATACCGGTTTTTATTGCGGCCTCCTGGATTAACCGCTTCGATGCTACTGCACGCTACCTGTTTCATGATTCGGTGACCATGCTCTTTCTTTTCACCGCCACCCTTGCCCTGGTGTGGCGGCCAGGCAGCCGGGAAGAAATCTATGCCAATGCCCTGGCAGCGATTGGTGCCACCCTGATGACGCTTGCCGTGAGTGTGCGCTGGTTGCTGTCCCTGCGTGGAAGCCAACTCGTGCTGGCGGGAACCGACTCGTTGGCGACACAGTGGTATCTGTTTGCAGGTACCTTGTTCTATATGGTCTGGGTATTTGGTATCAGTGTGGCCTGTTATTCGCGCTCGCGACAGCAAGTGATGCAGCTGGCGCGGGAGGATTCACTGACCGGCTTGCCGAACCGGCGCAGTATCGATGAGCATCTTGACCAGGCGTTGGCTGAAAACAGACGTGATGGGGTGCAGTTTGCGGTGATTCTGATTGATATCAATGAATTCAAACAGGTCAACGACCGCTATGGACATAGTGCCGGGGATCTGGTGTTGCAAGGAGTTGCCGAGCGCCTGCGAGCGCTGGTGCGCGAGGCCGATTTTGCCGGACGCCTGGGCGGTGATGAATTCATTCTCATTGCCCGCCCGGTCGATACGGAGCAGACCCTGATGCAGATTCTTGCCCGTTTGCGCCAGGGTCTGGAAGGGGGAGTGGCAGTGCCTGGGGGCAATTTCCAGATACAGGTCAGTATGGGTGCCGCGCTGTGCCGGCGCGATGGGGAAACGCCAGATCAGTTACTGGGCAAGGCAGACGCAAGGATGTATCAGGACAAGGCACAAAACAGTCCTGGCTGAGCAGGATGTTTTTTGCACCCTCCTATACTGGAAGACTGGTTTCCGCGCGCTGAGCATCCCACTGAAGCGCCACCGCCCTGGCTCTTCCCCGGGTCTTGCAGTAGCTCAACATTCGCTTGTTCTTGCGTATGCCTGCACGACGCAGCTTGACGATTATCCGTGTCGGCAAGCCCAGCAGAATCAGGCCAATATGCGCCCGGTTCATATCAGCTATCAGGGTTTGCAGGGTTCTGATGGCAGTTCCATCCATGCTGGGCACATCGTGCATATCGATGATAATGGTCTGGATGTGAGGGTCGACGATGTGCAGAGATCTGAGTGCTTTTTCAGCGACGCCGAAGAACAAAGGGCCATTGATGTCGTAGATGGCAACGCTCGCGGGAAGCCCCGTCATGGCAGTATCGTGGGCCGGGTCGATGCGATCGGTTTGGGTCAGCAGGGCCATGCGCCTGATGAACAGGGCGGCGGCAAGCCCAATACCTACGCCTACCGCCAGCACCATATCGAAGAGAACAGTGAGGCCAAAACAGGTGACCAGTATGGCCACGTCTCCAGCCGGGGACGAGCGCAGAGTATGCAGGAAGTGCCTGGCCTCACTCATATTCCAGGCGACGATGAGCAGCAGGGCCGCCAGGGCTGCCATCGGCACCAGGCCCAGCAGTTCTGCCAGGGCAATCACTGCCAGTAAAACCACTATCGAGTGCACCACGGCTGCCAGCGGGGAGCGGGCACCGCTGCGGATATTGGTTGCCGTGCGGGCAATGGCGGCAGTGGCTGTGATGCCACCAAAAAGCGGCGCGATGATGTTGCCCAGGCCCTGACCGATCAGTTCCGCATTGGGGTCATGCCGGGTTCTGGTCAGGCCATCGGCAACCACCGCACACAGCAGGGACTCGATGGCTCCGAGCATTGCGATCGCAAAGGCCGGGCCCAGCAGTGTGCGTATCAAACCGAAATTTACCGCCAGCGGTTCTCCATTCGGGCCAGGCAATAACCAGGGCAGCATGAACCCTGGAGCTATCGCAGGAATACCGGCTCCGGTCAGACCCTGTGCCTCCCAGGTAAAGCGCGAGGCGATGGTTGCCACCACCGGGCCTGAATCCGTACCCGGCAGCCAGTGATTGGCGGCATATGCGACAAGGGCTCCGGCAATCAGGCCGATGAGCGGGGCGGGGATGGGAATGTGAAGACGTGGCCAGAGCAACATGAAGGTCAACGTGAACACGCCAATGCCCAGTTCGAAAGGGTTGAGTGAGGGGAGTACGCTGATAATTCGCACCAGGTTGTCGACAAAATGCGCGCTGAGCTGCCCTGTGTCCAGCCCCAGGAAATCAGGAATCTGCAGCACGGCGATCACTACCGCAATGCCAGCGGTAAAACCCAGCACCACGGGATAGGGGATGAATTCAATCAGGCGTCCCATGCGGGTCAACCCGAGAATCAAAAGAATGACACCAGCCATCATGGTGGCAAGCAGCAGCCCACCCAGTCCATATTGTTGAACAATCGGAAAAAGGATGGCGACAAAGGCTGCAGTGGGTCCGGACACATTGAAACGGGAGCCCCCGGTCAGCGCAATAAGGGCGCCTGCCACAATGGCGGTATAAAGCCCGTGCTGAGGGGGCACGCCTGTGGCAATGGCCAGGGCCATCGATAAGGGCACGGCGACAGTGCCAATGGTCAGGCCTGCCATTACATCCCGGCGCAGATCGGCCAGGCCATATCCTTCTCGCCAGGCTGAACGCAGACCTGCAGCGACAGGGGGAAAAGTCAGCGGTGTGGGGAGGTGCGCCATGAGGCTAAAGTCATGCTCGGAGAATGGGTGAGCTCAATAAGAAAGCCACCAAAAATAATGCCAATCAAATTAACATATAGTTACCATAGTAGCAATAAATAGAAACACAGACAGCCAAGGGCAAAAGCGGCGATATGCGACCTTTCTCTTGTCATGTTGCTGACTTGTGATGAATTGTTGCAGCCAGCATGGCTTCCCATTACCATCTGATGCTGATACAGACGGAGCATGCCCATGGAAAAGAAAACAGCACGGTTGACCTTGCTGATAGACCCGCACAAGAAGCGGGCCTTTGAGCAGTTGTGTGCGGCACAGGATTTGACACCCTCCCAGGTTGTCCGCCAGTTGATCCGCAACTATCTGCACAGCCATGGCGTCGAGTACCAGAGCGGTTCAGCCCGCGTGGCTGCAGCATCCAACAGAGCAGGCAATCCAGAAAGGGGACATTTGTGAAACATTATTTCAGTCGATTCATCACCGCGTTGAGCAGTCTTTTCCTGTTGCAGGGTCAGGCCGTCGGCCAGGCAGACAACAAACCCATATCGGCCGATTTCCCCTATCAAGCCCATTTCGTCGAAGTACTGGGTTCGCGCATGCATTATGTGGATGAAGGTCAGGGCGACCCGATCCTGTTTCTGCATGGCAACCCGACTTCCTCGTACCTGTGGCGCAACATCATTCCCTATGCAGCCGAACACGGCCGTGCCATCGCGGTGGACCTGATCGGCATGGGCAAATCCGACAAACCCGATATCGAATACAGTTTCCTGGATCATGTGCGTTATATCGAAGGGTTCATCGAGGCCCTGAACCTGCAGAATATCACCCTGGTCATTCATGATTGGGGCTCAGGTATCGGTTTTCAGTACGCCAGCCAGCACGAGGATAACGTCAGGGCGATTGCCTTCATGGAAGCGATTTACCGGGAGCGCGACAGCATGGGCGCCCTGTTCGATCAATTCCGTACCCCCGAGACAGGCTGGCAGTTGCTGGTTGAACAGAATGTCTTCATTGAGCAGGTGCTGCCGGGCTCGGTGGTCAGAGGCCTGACCGAAGAAGAGATGACGGCCTACCGGGCACCTTTTCTGGAACCAAGCAGCCGTAAACCGATCTGGAAATGGCCCAATGAGCTGCCCCTTGGCGGACATCCGGCAGAGACAGTTGCGGCGATCAATGCCTATCAGGGCTGGCTGGTGAACAGCAGCCTGCCCAAGTTGCTGTTCACCGCCGAGCCCGGCGTACTGATTACCCCGCAGGACGCTGACTGGTTGCGCCAGAACCTGAAAAACCTGCGTGTTGTTGACATCGGCCCGGGACGGCATTACATCCAGGAAGATAATCCTCACAAGATAGGGGAAGAACTGGCCCGCTGGTATCAGTCACTTTAATTGCCGTGACTGCTGTGGCAGGTGCATAAGCCGCAGCAGCACCGATTTATTGTTTAACCAGGAGAATGATCATGGTACAGATTACCCGTATGTCCCTCTTGTTGATGTTGCTGGCTCTCCCTGTAGGGATAAGCCAGGCCCAGACGCCAGACCAGGCTTTTACCTTGAGCATCGATGCCTTCGAGGATGGTGCTGATATCCCGGTCCGGTACAGCCAGGCGGCTGAAGGGGCTGCCCCTGGAGGCGGTACCTCGCCTGCCTTGCGCTGGCATAATGTGCCAGAGGGCACCCGCAGCTTTGTCGTCAATATGCTGGATCTTGATTTTGCCCCGGCCCGGGGAGCAAGGCCGCAGGCGCACTGGGTAGTCTGGAACATTCCCGGTACCGCGACCGGGCTGGATGAGGATCAGCCTGCCGGTGAACGCCTGCCCAACGGTGCCTGGCAGATCAGTGCCACCGGCCGTGTCTACAGAGGGCCAGGTGCCCCGGCTTCACGTCCACGCCATCATTATCTGTTCGAGGTCTATGCTCTGGATACTGAACTGAGCGTTCTGCCGACTGATGATCCACTGCAGACCCGGGATGCAGTCATGGCAGCGATGGAAGGGCATGTGCTGGCCAAATCGGTGTATCTGGGACGCTTCCATCGCCCGCAATGACTTATTCCGAGGTTTCTCCGTTTGACGGGCGCGGGCGAAAAGCCAGCAGCACATTGCCATTTTGCTGCCGGAAGCGCTCATAGCCGGAGCCGATGAACAGCATGCCAGCACCCGCCGCAACGGAATGCGCATCGATGGAGCCTCCGCGTGCATCAACGCCATTGACCGTCTGGAATACTTGCGAAGAATCGAAACGGAACAGCACGCTGCCATCAGTGCCATCGAAGATGAACAGGCGCCCATCGGTATTGCCTGCGACTAGCGCACCATCGATGACCAGGGGCATGGCGGAAAAGCCGTATTTTTCCTGACAGGTGGCGACCAGGCCCTGACGGCCGTTGCTGCAATCCGGCGTTGCCCGAAATTCCCATAAAGCCTCCCCGCTGCCCAGATCAAAGGCATAGACACCGGCATTGACCATGTCATCAGTCATCGAGGCGAAGTGCGGGTCATTGATGGGCATGAAGACGCGGCTGCCATCGATGGCAACGCCCCAGTGGTTGCCGCCCAGCGCGCTGCCCGTGCCGATACGCTGCTGCCAGATCAGGCTGCCATCCTCCGGGTTGAGTGCCCACAGGTGTCCCGATTTCTGTCCGGCGACCAGAACCTCCCGGCCATCTGCCAGCGTAACCGGGATGGCAGCACCGCCAAAATCCCAGTCCTTGATGATGCTCTCACTGGCATCCGGGCAATTGGGGCCATGGTTTCTGCCGCCGCAGGCCGCGTTCCAGACATCATTCGCAATGGCCTGGAAACGCCAGACCTGCTCGCCTGTTTCAACATTCAGGGCGATGATGGCATTGCTGGTATCGGTTGCCGGCAGGGAAGTGTTCTCGCCGGTGGTGACATAGAGGTAGCCACGTTTTTCATCCAGGCTGGGGCTGGACCAGACCGGTGCTCCGGAAGGCCCCTTGAGCCGTGTGCCGACAGCGTTCAGTTTTCCGGTGTATTCGGCGGCTGGCATGGTGACCCAGGTCCAGCGTCTTGCCCCGGTGCTGGCATCGAGGCTGATCACAGCGCCACGGCCATCGCAGCATTCATGCAGAGGGTCTCCGCCACGGGTTACCCCGGAGGCGGAGACGGGAACGATGATGTGTTGCCGGTAGGACAGGGGGGCTCCGGTCAGGCGGGTGGCCACACCAGTATCTATGGCGCCAGAGACGAGCCAGAGCTGTTCGCCATTGCTGGCATCGATGGCATGAACGCGGGCTTCCTCATCAGTGACTATCAGTGGGCGGACGCCATTGGGCAGTGGCTCGGCCAGTGTCGCTGAACTGCGCAGGGGTGCACCGGCATCATAGGCCCACTTCAGACAGCCGGATTCGGTATCCAGTGCCAGTACTTTGCCGGAAGCCCCGGCAGGATAGAACAGGGTGGAGCCGGCAATCGCAGGGGCCGAACGCAGGCCTGCTACTCCCGGTATGCCGAACGCCCAGGCCAGTTCCAGCCCGGCCAGATCAGTCTTGTTCAGCCCGGCCTGTTCGGCAGTCAGCTTGCGCGAAAAGCGTTTGTCGCCACCTGCGGCAGGCAGCGCCACGGTATTGAAATCGACCCTGGCTTCAGCTGCACTGCAGAGATTGGCCGTCAACCACTCGTCGCTGACCTTGTCTGCTGCCAGAAAATCAATCACCGCAGTGCGCTGTGCTATGCTCAGGCCGCTTGCCTGTGCGGACATGATGCCCTGGCTCAGGGTAAAATGCAGGCTCTCGGCCGTCATCGCCTGCAGGGTTTCCAGGCTGGCTGCGCGCGGATCAGTGCCGTCATGACACAGGGCGCAGACATTCTCGTAAACAG
>JAVVEG010000024.1:23358-31759 GCA_032251455.1 Pseudomonadales bacterium
AGGCCAGCAGACAGACAGAAAGCCCGATCAACACATGGGTGACAGCAGACAGGGGAGAGCGAGGGGCTTGAAAAACTTGAGAAAATTGAGTCGGCATAGAGAGATCACCTGTATTTTTATTGCTGGGGCAGCCGAATCGCCAGCGGGGTCTGTGAACTGGGGTATCTGTACAGAGTAAAACAGAAATTTTGATTCTGTGCCAGCAGGCAAGGCAGAACAAGGCTGGCAGTGGCTACGGTATCGCCAGAGAGTAAAAGAGAGTAAATCAGGACATTTTATGAGTTATGCAGACAAGGAAAAATGGGAGCAGCGTTACCATGCAGGAGCCTATCAGGAGAGAACCCAGCCGAGCGTTTTTCTCACCGAATGCCTGCCCCGGATACAGCAAGCGCAACAGAGCCGGATAGAAAACCCAGCTGTGCTGCGCGCCCTGGATATTGCCTGCGGGGCTGGCAGAAATGCCCTTTATCTGGCCCGGCAGGGATACCAGGTGGATGCCGTCGATATCTCTACGGAAGCCTTGCGCAGAGGCAGAATGAGCGCAGAGCAGGCCGGATTGTCCGGCATCACCTGGATAGAGCAGGATCTGGAGCAGGGCCTGCCTGCGGGCTGCGACAGTTATGACCTGATTATCATGCTGCGCTATCTGGATCTGTCATTATTGCAGTCGGCAACAGCCCTGTTGCGAGAGGGTGGCTATTTGCTGGCCGAAGTTCACCTGCGCAGCGATGAGGCAGTGGTCGGGCCCAGCGGTACCAGGTTTCGTGCTGCAGCAGGTGAACTGAAGGCCGTGGCCGACGCCCTGTCGATAAGCATTTACCGGGAAGAAATAACGCAGGACCCTGATGGCAACAAGGTGGCATTGGCCCGGCTACTGGCCCGGAACGAGCCGGTCACAAGTCCAACTCGCTAAGCCCGGGATGATCATCGGGACGCCGGCCCAGGGGCCAGAAAAACCGGCGTGCGGCAGGCTTGATGGGTAGATCGTTGATGCTGGCGAAGCGGCGTTGCATGAAACCCTGCTCGTTGAACTCCCAGTTCTCGTTGCCATAAGAGCGGAACCACTGCCCGGAGTCATCGTGCCATTCATAGGCGAAACGCACGGCGATGCGGTTGCCTGCACAAGCCCATAATTCCTTGATCAACCGGTAGTCCAGCTCCCTGGCCCATTTTCGGGTCAGGAACTGGTGGACCTCGTCACGCCCGACCGGGAACTCGGCTCGGTTGCGCCAGAGGGTGTCCTCGGTATAGACCAGAACCACACGGTCCGGGTCACGTGTATTCCAGGCATCTTCCGCCATGCGGACTTTCTGGCGGGCGGACTCTTCCGTAAAGGGCGGGACGGGGGGTTTGGTTTCCATGGTGTGCCTCGCTGTGTGCTGTGCTGATAAGTAAAGGTCGAAACACTCTTCAATCTTGGGGCTTCAATCTTGGGGCTTCAATCTCGGGTCTTCAGGTTCGGATGGTATGACTGCAGAGCTGGTATAAGGCATAATCCAGCGATGATCAATAGTTGTGAACAAAAGGATAAGCAGATATGAACCGTTTCGTAAAAATCCTGCTGGGACTGATTGCCATGTTGGCGCTGCTTGCTTTGTACGTGCTCAATCCGCGTCTGCCAACCCCTGAAGGCGAGCAAAGCGCTTTGTTGTATCAGGACGGCGTGCTGGGTGTGTCGAGTGAGCCCATTGCCTTGGTCGACAGCTCCCGGCCGACCAATGCCAACGGTGATTTTGCCGGCAGCCCGGTGCGGGAACTCAACGGGTTTATCTGGTATCCAGAGACCAAGACCGAGACTGAGACTGAGACTGAGACTGAGACCCAGAAACCATTCCCGCTGATTGTCTACAGTCACGGCTTCATGTCTTCGGTGGCCGAAGCGGATTATCTGGTCGATTTTCTGGTGCCCAAGGGCTATGTCGTGGTGGCGGTCAACTACCCGCTCAGCCATGGAGGGGCGCCAGGTGGACCCAATATCAATGATGTGCTCAACCAGCCCGGCGACCTCTCTTTTGTGCTTGATTCGCTGCTGGCCAGAAATGCCGATGCACAGGACAGTCTCTACGGTCTGGTGGACCCCTCGCGTATTGCTGCGGTGGGTCTATCCCTGGGGGGATTGACGACGCAGCTGGCGGCCTTCCACCGGGATGTGCGCGACCCGCGGCTGAGCGCGGCGGTATCCATTGCCGGACCCAGCGTCTTTCTTGAACGCAGATTCTTTCAGACTGCGGATATCCCGTTCATGATGATTGCTGGCAGTGCCGATGCGATAGTCCCGTACGAGGCGAATGCGGCACCAATTCCTGGCAAAACGGATAACAGTCTGCTGGTGACTCTGGCCCAGGGCACGCATGTCGGGTTTGCGGGTATGTCCAGTGTCTTTTTTCGCTGGTTCGAGCATCCCGACCGGCTGGTCTGCCCGCTGTTGCTCAGTGGGCTTGATCGGGGGGATGAGGCCGCGGAAGCCATGTTTGCTCCCGACCCTGATATAGGCATATCGGCTGCCGTTGCTCCGCCGTGCGTGATGGAAACCTATGCCCGGGCCATGCGGCCGGCAGAGCAGCAGCTGCTGACCCGCCTGGCGCTATACGCCTTCCTGGAGAGAGAGTTTAGCCATGACCTGGAGCGGCGCCAGCAAATGGATCGCTATCTGACAGTCGGGTTTGCAAGTGAAAACCCGTTGGCAGAGGTGACCCCGTAGGCAGGGATGAGTCCGTAGGTAGAGGTAAACCTGAAGGCAGAGGTAAACCCGAAACCAGGAATCAAACCACCAGCGGTGGCATTGGGCAATCGATGATCGCTGCGATGGCCCGCAACAGTTCCGCCTCGATCGGCATGACCTTGCGGTCGGCCATGATGCTGGCAGCGCAGGCTTTGAGCAGTGCTGGCTTCTGCAATGGTTTCAATGTCCTCAGCGCTGCCGCAGCCAAATCCAGTTTTGCCATGCTGATCTCTGCCAGTGGCAGCAACTGGGTATCCAGTTTCAGCAGGGTGGCGCCCTGGTCAAACGCCTCCTCAGTGCTGATATTTTCCTGTTTGCCGGAGTGGGCAATAAGGGACAACAGCAGGGTGCTGGCGGCCGTGAGCTGAGCCAGGTCCTTGTGGCCGGAACGAGATGCCCGGCGAGGCTCGAAAACCTGAGCAAGATGCTGGAACAGAATCTTCTGCAATGACCACTCGAACAGATTCACCTTGCCGTCCATGCCGATCACAGTCTCGAAATTTGTCTTGAACAGCTGATACTGCGGCTTCGACAACTGGCGCAGACTGGACAAGGCAATGCTCAGCAACGGCAGGCGCAACTCCGCTTCCACTGTGGTGGCGGTTTTGCTCAGGTGTTGCAGTTCGGCAAACACCCCCTTGTCCGCGCTCCCCTGCAGAAACTGCAGCTGTGCCTGCCGCATCTGCGATTCCTGATCCAGCACCAGCAGGTAAACCAGTGCCCGTGCACCGGCCGGATGCTGTGCCGCTGCATGCAACTGCGCTGGCATTGCTGCCAGCAAATGATCGGCCTGGGCCAGGTGTTGTGCCCCAGGGTTGCCCACCTGATCGATCATGCTGTCCATGATCAGCACACCGGCGGTGCCGCTCAGCAGGGTCTCGGCGCGGGCCCGTTGTGCCGCAGCCCGTTCCTGTGCGCTGGGTTCTGGCGTGGCTGAGGAGCGGGAGGTCTGGGCCTCGACCAACTCATAACTGCCGTCCCACTGCGGCAGAATCGCAGCAATACGTTTTTCCAGTGGTGGGTGGGTGGCATACAGGGCGCTCAGCGCGGAATGGCTTCCTTCTTCGAACAGAGCGTGACTGATTTCCGCCGCATTGGGATTGCGCAAGTAGGAACGCTCACTGTGGCGGGCGATCTGCATCAGGGCGCCGGCAATGCCGTCCGGATTGCGGGTGAACTGCACCGCAGAGGCATCGGCCAGAAACTCACGCTGCCGGCTCACTGCGGCCTTGATCAGATTGCCAAAAAAGGTACCGACAAAACCGATCACGACAAGGCCCAGGCCAAGCATGACGATACCGCCGGAATCCTTCGAGCGCCGGCTGTATGCACCGCCGCGCATCAGGTGGTAGCCAATGATGCCCAGCACCATGATGCCGTGCAGAATGCCGATTAACCGAATATTGATGCGCATGTCACCGTGCAGGATATGACTGAACTCGTGGGCGATGACTCCCTGCAGCTGCTCTCTGCTGAGGGTCTCGATAGTGCCACGGGTCACACCAATGACGGCATCGGCCGGTGAATAGCCGGCGGCAAACGCATTGATCCCAGCCTCTTCCAGCAGATACACGGGGGGTACGGGGGTGCCGGAGGCGATGGCCATTTCTTCCACCACGTTGAGTACCCGGCGCTCGTGCAGATCATCGGAACCGGCCAGCAACAGCCGTCCGTTCATCATCTCGGCGATGCGAGCCCCGCCACCGCTCAGTGCAGCCATCTTGTAGAGACTGCCCAGCAGGATGACGCCGCTGACCAGAGCACCTACCAGAAGAAAAATAGCCGGGTCGAACTGTAAGGGAATGCCGCTGGCACTGTCGGGATTGCGGCTATTGGCATAGCCGAATACCGCCATGACCAGCAGATTGGTGACCAAAACCAGTGACAGCACTGCCAGGGCAAACAGCACGATCAGTTTTTTGGTGTTACGTTTCGCGGTGTCCTGTGATTCAAAAAAATTCATGGCTGTGGGTATCTTTCCCTATCGGGTCAACATCCGGTGCTTACCCGGCTGATTCAGGTTGCTTAGAACGATACTTTCTTAGAACGTTATTTTGGGAGCAGCCTGAATTTCTGCACTGTCGGCAAACTCCAGCAGGCTGGCATCGTCCGGATGGCCGAAAATCCCGGCCAGCATCACTGCCGGAAACGACTGCCGGTAGGTGTTGTAGCTCATCACCTGGTCATTGAACGCCTGTCGCGAGAACGCCACCTTGTTTTCGGTGCTGGTCAACTCCTCGCTCAGTTGCATCATATTCTGGTTGGCCTTCAGGTCCGGGTAGGCTTCCATCACCACGTTGAAGCGGCTCATGGCACCGCTGAGTGCGCCTTCCTGGCTGGCCAGCTGCTTGATGGCGTCGGCATTGCCGGGGTCAGCAGCGGCGGCGGCCAGCCCATTGGCGGCTGCATTGCGGGCGGCAATCACCGCCTCCAGGGTCTCACGCTCGTGCTTGATATAGGCCTTGGCGGTTTCCACCAGGTTGGGGATCAAATCGTAACGGCGCTTGAGCTGCACTTCGATCTGGGCAAAGGCATTCTGGTAGCGGTTCTTCAGGCTAACCAGCTGGTTATAGATGCCAACCCCATAGAAAAACAGGGCGGCAAGCAGTACCAGAACAACAATCGTTGATATTTCCATCCTCTGTGCTCCTTACAGTTCATTCAGTTCATTCAGTTCAGCGAAACGGAACAGGTGTCCGCAACAGGCGGTCGGCCAGGACGCGCCCATTATTCCACTTCTGGCGTCCAATGTCCGCAACGATAGCCCGTAATGATAGTTCGCAACGATAGCCCGCAGTGGCAGCACTGTAATCGCAGCCCTTGGTGGCAGCCTTTAAGCAGCACAGTTCCTCAGGCCACAATTACCTGCTAAGCTGCCTGACAATGTTCGCCCGCCAGCCATTAATAACCAGCCATTAATAAACTGGAGCGATAGAACAATAAACATGAGCACCGGTCTTCTCGCCCTGCTGTCCCTGCTGCCGATCATTTCCGTAGCCCTGTTTCTGGTGGTATTGCGCTGGCCTGCCAGCCGTGCCATGCCCATTGCCTACGTAGTGGCCGGCTTGCTTGCTTATTTCGTGTGGCAGGTGTCCTTCAGCCAGATCATGGCGGCCAGTGTCAATGGCCTCATCGTTGCAGGCACGCTCATCTACATCATTTTCGGCGCCATCTTGCTGCTCAATACCCTGCAGCAGAGCGGCGCCATCCTGGCCATCCGTCAGGGCTTCTCCGATATCACGCCGGACCGGCGCATTCAGGTCATCATCATCGCCTGGCTGTTTGGCTCCTTTATCGAAGGCTCGGCCGGCTTCGGCACGCCGGCGGCGGTAGCGGTGCCGCTCATGGTCGGGCTGGGTTTTCCGGCAATGGCAGCGGTGGTGGCCGGCATGATCATCCAGAGCACTCCGGTTTCCTTTGGCGCAATGGGCACGCCTGTTCTGGTGGGGCTGAGCACTGGCCTGTCCGCTGATCCCAACATGGCGGCCTATGCGGCGCAGCTTGGCTATACGCAATGGGATCAGTTTCTTGCCTTTATTGCGAGCCGGGTAGCCCTGCTCCATGCCATTACCGGGACTTTCATTCCCCTTTTGGTGGTTGCCATCATGACCCGTTTCTTTGGTCGGCAGCGCTCTTTCGCGGAAGGCTTCAAGGTCTGGAAATTCGCGCTGTTTGCCGCGTTTGCCATGACGGTTCCCTATCTCATTGTTGCAATCACTCTCGGGCCGGAATTCCCCTCCATGTTTGGCGGGCTGATTGGCCTGGCCATTGTCGTCAGTGCGGCCCGCGCCGGCTTCCTGATGCCAAAGCCGGGTGAGGAGTGGGATTTTGCCGACCGGGCAGACTGGGACGAGGACTGGACCGGTGCGCTGCAACCCCAATTTGATATCGGTAATACCGACCGCGCCAGCATGGGGCTGATCCGCGCCTGGTCACCCTATCTGGTAGTGGCTGTCCTGCTCGTCATCACCCGTTTGCGGGCGCTCAATCTGGAGGCGATTCTGCGCGACAGCAATCCCTTCATCACCTGGTCCTGGCCGCAAATTTTTGGCAGTGACATCACCGCCTCGTTCCAGCCGCTGTGGTCCCCAGGTACCATCTTCATCATCGTCTCGCTGCTCACCATCCTGCTGCACAGGCTGAAGCGCAAACAGTATCAACTGGCGCTGCACAGCTCCCTGAAAACCCTGGTGCCGGCCTCGGCAGCCCTGATCTTTACCGTACCGATGGTGCAGGTATTCATCAACAGCAGCGGCGGGGCAGCCGGCTACGAACAAATGCCCATCGCACTGGCCGAAGGCGTGGCCAATCTTACCGGTTCGGCCTGGCCATTCTTTTCTACCTTTATTGGGGGGCTTGGCGCCTTTGTCGCCGGCAGCAACACGGTCAGCAATATGATGTTTGCCCTGTTCCAGTTTGGCGTGGGTGAGCGCATACAGGTAGACCCGATCTGGATTGTTGCGCTGCAGGCCGTGGGCGGCGCAGCCGGCAATATCATCTGTGTGCACAATGTGGTGGCGGCTTCAGCCGTGGTAGGCCTGGTCGGCAAGGAAGGCGCGGTGATTCGCAAAACCCTGCTGCCCTTCCTGTATTACGCCGGCACGGCCGGTGCGCTGGGCTATGGCATCGTCAACATGGAGGCGGGTATTTTCAATGCCGGTTTCCTGATTGCTGCGTTGAGCGGTGCCAGCATGGTTTATTTCATCTTCAGGTTTAACCGCCGTGGTTTGGTCTGAGTACCGGCCAGGGTCAGCTGTCGAATGCAGAGCACTGCTGGATAAAGTGAGCAAACGTGCCGAGGCAACATGAATCAATTGGACCGAATCAATCAGCTGTGTTTGATTCTACGGAATCGGAAGACGGTCATTTCACGCAGGGATTTGCAACAAGAACTGGGTTGCAGCCGGGCCACGCTGACGCGTTTGTTGCAGCAATGCCGGGATTTTCTGGGCATGCCCATCGACTTTGACAGCGAAGGGCAAGGCTATATTCTGGATAAATCCCAGACCAGGGCCAGTGAACTTCCTGGTCTGTGGTTCAGTGCGGCAGAGATTTATGCCCTGCTGGTCTCGCATCAAGTACAGCAGCCGCAGCAAGGAGGAACTGAGTGAACGCTGGGTATCGCCACAGCGGCTGGTGTACTACCGGGACAACTGGTACCTGGATGCCTGGTGTCATCTGCGCGAGGGCTTGCGCATGTTCTCCATCGACCGCCTGGATGTGGCGATAATCCATTTTTCCGACCGTGCCGCCCGCCAAGGTCATGGCGCCAGCGTCATTGCGAGCGCAGGTATCCATCTTGCTGGAGCAGACATTGAGGGGTTTGCAGGGTTTGCGGTTTGCACTTGGCGGGAAATTTGACGCGGCGACTGTCCGATACGATGTTCGCGTGATAGCATCAAGGGCATACATGGCGCCACGCCATAACGATGAGGGTATCCATGCGCACGGTCGTCGGCATCCGCCCAAATCCGCAGCAGGCGAAACGGGCCCGCCAGGCTTCCAGCCACAGCGAAGCGCCTACGCCCACGGTCTGGTTCGCGTCGTGGCGTCAACTGGCCGGCGTGCTGTCGGACGAGAACCGGGCCCTGCTGCGCCTGATGCAGGAGAAGCAGCCGCGCACAGTACTGGAACTGGCTGAACTCTCCGGCCGCGCGGCCAGCAATCTGTCGCGCACGC
>JAVVEG010000025.1:0-26879 GCA_032251455.1 Pseudomonadales bacterium
CCCCGGGACTCTCCTCCCCAGGTCTCCGAACAAACACGGGTCAGCGCCGCCGTCAATGTCGTCTTGCCATGGTCAACGTGACCTATGGTGCCTACATTGACGTGTAACTTGTTCCTCTCAAACTTTCCCTTCGCCATGATATAACCACCTCTTCATTTATTTCTGACTAAGCCTTGAACTGTTTTTCGCTCTGTTTTCCACTCTGTGCTGTTTCTACAAGCAGTAGAGCGATCGTTGAATACTGGTGCTCACACCCGGATTTGAACCGGGGACCTCTTCATTACCAATGAAGTGCTCTACCTCTGAGCTATGCGAGCCAGATACCTGTTATCACCTACCCATCAAACTCTGAACCATCAGGCTTCGCAACGCCCCCCAGGTAAAACCAGTGAAAATCTGGAGCGGGTAGCGGGAATCGAACCCGCGTAACCAGCTTGGAAGGCTGGTGTTCTACCTCTGAACTATACCCGCCCTTACCAGATACTCGTTCTGCCGCTCATCAATGGTGGTGGGGGGTGGATTCGAACCACCGAAGCTTTCGCGTCAGATTTACAGTCTGATCCCTTTGGCCGCTCGGGAACCCCACCGACTCGAGCCTTTGAAAGTCAAATTTCCTGGGTCTCTCGTGCAGAGGCGGCATTTTAGGGGAATTAGAACTCATGTGCAATCGTTTCACAGAGTTTTTCTGTACGCTGCAGTTGCGGGTAGGATGAGCTGATTTGAGCCCACAACCCGGCTAATGCGGGGTTCCCTGGCCGCTCGGCAAGGAAGACCCGATTCCGTTGCAATTGTCTGGATTGTTCGGCCAGCACTACCTGATACCCCAGAGTCAACATCTGTCTTTCTACATTAAGCGCATTGCTGTGCTCACTGAACAGCCCCAGGGAGATAGCATTCATCAGCTCTCCCTCACTGATGATGAAGCTGTCAATATTCAGGGACTCTGCCTGTAAGCGTGCGCGTAGATCCCGCAACGCAGTGTCGGCAGCAGAACGATTTTCGGCAGGGGCCAGATAAACCCGGTAGGCTGGATCTGTTGCCACCTCTTCACTGCTCACCGACAGGGTAAAATTTTCAGCATAGGCAGCGACAAAGTCTTCCGCCTGTTTGGCATCAGTGAAACCATCTATCTGGAAACACTCCACCCCCTCAGGTTCTGCCACTGCAAGCTGCTCACTCTGATCTTGCCGGACCTGCTCAGACGACAGCAATTCAGCATCAGTAACAGAAGAGGGATCACGCTCATCCAGAAGCTGCAGGGAAGCCACCGGGAATTCACTCTCGCGTTGCATCTGGCCAGCCTCCGGTTCCGGCTGTGGATTACTGTCACGCCAAAACCACAGAAAACTGGCAAAATTCAACAGCAGCAGAACGAATACCAGCCAACGCATACACCTTACCCCGGACGTTTCAATGCTATCGATTCAGGGCAGCGCCCAGACCAGGCCTTTCAGCACAAGATCATGCTCGCAGCTGTGAGCAACACCGTGCGCCTGCAGCCCTTCGGAAATAATCGCCGAATCACCTCCGGCAATGTAGAGCCCATTGACTGCTACCGTATTCCGCAGCCCGGGCAGGCTCAACAACCAGGACATCACCATGGCATAAATGCCATGATTCACCGCATCTTCCGTGCTCGTTCCAGGTTTATCAAGTGACCATTCACGCGCCCATTGCGTCACCTCACTCAGCAGAATGGAGGTATTCTGCACCAGCGCCCTTCGTTGCAACTGTAATCCGGGCACAATGTAGCCGCCCACGTGCTGCCCTGACTCTTCGATCAAATCAACCGTGAGCGCTGTCCCTGCATTGATAACACAGCACCTGCTCTCACTCTGATTGAATGCAGCCAGTATCGACAACCAGCGATCCACCCCCATCTTCTGCACATCCGTATAGGCATTGCGCACACCAGCCTGCTCAGTCTTGACAGTCGCCAGCTCAGCTTCTATCTCCCAGCGCCTCTGAACCCATTGCTGTATCCCCTGAGTCTTCTCCTGATCACGCACACTGGCAATGCGCGCCCGGTCAATACTGTGAATCATTGGTACTGCTCTTTCAATATCGATTACCGAGTAACTTGCGCCATGCATTACCACACGATTGTCCGCATTGACAAAACGCCATTTGATTCTTGTATTGCCTGCATCTATATCCAGTATCATGATGTTTGAGATCTCTTGCATTGATTGTCAGGCATATCATTCCTGGAGGGGGCGCAAGGAAGGGATGACTTCCCCACCATGAATACGGCACAGCCCGGTTTCTGTTTCCAGCAATAAGGCGCCGGTTTTGCTCACCCCTTTATTGACCCCTTGCATGACCTTGTTGCCACTGTGGATTGCTACCGCCCGGCCCAGATAAACATCACGACTCTGCCATTCCTCAACCCAGGGTGCAAAACCTTCTACAGCAAAAACCGCCAGAACCTTTAGTAATTCATCCAGCAAACATCCTGCCACCTCATTTCTGTCTACCAAAGCGGCATTGTCAGCGCGCAGGGAAGAATAAGGTTGCTCTATTGCCCGGGCCAGGCGAGCCGGCATATTGATATTCAGGCCTATTCCTATCACCACCTGACAAGGGCCACTGACATCCCCTTGTATTTCCAGCAGAATGCCAGCAAGTTTACGTCCATCCCTAAGCACATCGTTGGGCCATTTGACGCCAGTATCGCGGTAACCCAAACGCTCCACGGCCCGGGCCACAGCGAGCGCAGTAACGAGACTAAGCCCCTCCAGAGCCCCCACGCCTTCCTCGAACGACCAGAGCAACGAAAGATACAGATTACAAGCCAGCGGGCTGACCCATTGACGACCTCGCCGACCACGCCCGGAGTCCTGATGCTCGGCAAGCACCAGGTAGCGTGAGTATCCAGCCTGCGCTTTGGCCAGTGCGTCAGCATTGGTAGACCCGGTGGTAAGATGGATATCGACACAATCCGCGGGCAAAGCCTGCCTGTTGGAGATACTTGCCAGAATGACGTTTTTGTCCAGCAGACTGAGTGGCTCGGCCAGACAGTAGCCCCGACCGGCAGAAGAATCAATCTCCAGACCAAGCTCACGCAGTTTTTTGATTTGTTTCCAGATGGCTGTGCGGCTTATGGCCAGCTTGCGGCCAAGTTCTGCCCCAGAGTGAAACTCACCATCAGCCAGCTGTTGCAGAAGCGTGTTCAAATCCATCACTGTCAAAACCAGGCCGGTTCGGCGCTTCGGCTATAGGGCATTACCGGTCTTCGCTGATGCGCATCCAGGCAATGAACATCTCATCCCAGACCTGATCGCCCCAACGCACTTCCTTCCCGGGATCAGGATTGAGCGGGTTGAGGCTGGAGTTGTCGAACCCCCCTTTGGCCTCGATTCGCGTACCTGCAGGCAGAAAGACAGGTTCCCGCAGACGGTAAACCATCTGCCAGTTGTGCTGAAAGTTGGGAATGCCCAACAGATGTTCCTGGCGACCATCAGGGAAGACTGCAGAGAAACTTATCCGTTTGCCCCGATAGTGCATATGTGGCGCAAAGCTGTAGAGATAACTGTCATTGGCAATGATGGCTTCCGCCTCGACCGGATAATCAGCAACCCCGGGAGGAATCACAAACTCACCATTCATCACTGCGGTTCGGCTTAAACTGCGCGAGGGCTCCTTGTCACTGAAGTAAAGCCCCAGGCGGGTTCTGTCCGTACTCTGGCGCCCGATAGTTGTGTAATGAAATTGGATCATGAAGCGCATTCCGGGCTCCAGCAATACACCGGTATCCTCTTCAAAGATCATATGTTCACGTCCAGGCGCATAGCCACCGAAATTACTGCGACTGCCACCACGGCTGGCATTCTGCTTCTGCTGCTTTTCGTCCTGGGTATACGCCACAACATGATGAAGAACCGATTTGTCACCAATATCAAACTCATACGCTTGCACCCAGCGTCTTCTGTCAATATCAATCTCAACCGGAACGAACTTGTAATCAATCACTCCGGTTGCAGGAATTTCCTGGGCCGGAAAATCAATCACCATATCAGGCTCCCCCAGCGCCCACTCTGATTCCGGAGGGCTGATCGACAGCAGCGGATCGAAGTCATCGTCGTTGACAGCACCGGCATCGATCCAGTGAATCAATGTCATCATTTCCTGGTCGGTAATGTGATGGACATCCTCAAAACGGTCAATATCCAGTGGATCTATCTGCCCTGGCGGCATCCTGCGTGTTAACAGGGTTTCACGCATCATCGTACTCCAGCCCCGCACCATCTGGTGGCTGCTCATGGCCCAGGGCGCCACCCCGCCTTCGCGGTGACAACTGACACAGCGCCGTTCGAGAATTGGAGCGATATCCTCGACATAGGAAATGTGACGCTCATGACTCGCATCCAGGGCGGTCATCGGAATTGGAATGCCTCTGGCTTTGATCGTTTCAACGGGGACGGGTTGATCGCTCAGCAGAGCCTGGAGCACTTCGTCAAGGTAGAGGCTGTCTTTATCAAGCCGTGCTGAAGCGCTGTGCTCACGGCTCATCGCACCCCGATAAAGCAACTCCATACGCGCCGGATTGATGACCAGCACCTCACCAGCAACGCTCAGCCCAAGCGACTCGGCAACCAGTTGCGACTGATCCACCAGAATCGGGATATCGATACCTTTATGCTCGGCAGCAAGTCGGATGGACTCCCGATTCTCGTCGGGCATGGCATTGAGCATGAGGAAGGCAATCGACTGGTCAGCATAGGTATCTGCCAGTGCCAGAAACTCCGGGGTCAGCTCAAGAGTGCTGGCACAGGAGTTGGCGTGAACCAGCAATACCACTGCCTTGTGGTCGGCATAACGGCTGAGCTGGTGGAATTCTCCTTTATGATCTATCAGCGCGAAGTCCCCCACGCGCCCGGTGGCGGCCGATACCTCCACAGCAATAAGCAAGAAACCGAAGATTTGAAGCAGTGTTTTCCTCATCTGAGAAAATCCGTATCGCTGCCCTGTTCGTTATCGAATGAACGCTCGGAAGATTATAGACCAAGCTGTAATTACAGTGATAGAGGCCGCCCAGAACATTGCAATTATTTGTAACAGTTGGCGGCCAGACCAGTGGCCAGCCGCCAGCTCAACCATCAACTACCGGGGCTGCCTGCTTCGAGTTTCGCAGCATGGCGAAACCTGGTGATGACCGAATAGGCCTCCAGCATGACCAGTATGCTGACCACCAGGACAACAAAATCCAGACCCATCAACAGATAATTCTGCTCATTGAAGAAACTGCCCAGCTGCAGCAGTCCGGCATAGAATGACATGACCAGAACAAAAACCATCGGGATCAAGGTATAGCGTACCGGTCGACCCAGTTTGAGCAGGTAGACCGATACCACCAGCAAGGTCAGACTGGCCAGTATCTGATTGGTCGCTCCAAACAATGGCCAGATGATCATGCCACCCGCGCCAGAGGAGCCACCTGCACCAAAGGCCAGCAGCAAACAGGAACCAACGGCAATCAGGGTTGCCAGGACGCCTTTTTTGAACAATTCGATGCCGTAGATATCACCCCATTCCTGGATGATATAACGTTGCAGTCTGACGCCGGAATCCATAGTCGTTCCGGCAAACAAGGCCACCATTGTCGCCAGCAATACTTCGGCAAAGGCGTGAGAGATACCCCAGGCATTCTCGATCAGCGCGGCCCCTCCCGCCACAAAGGAACCGGCATTGCCGCTTGCAAACGATGTATACAGGGCATGCCAGGCTTCGGTATCAACGGCATAGGCCATACTGCTGACTGCAACAATCGTGATCAGCGCCAATGAACCCTCACCGACGGCACCGGCATAGCCAACAAACCGGGCATCGGTTTCCTTGTTCAGCTGCTTGGAACTGGTTCCGGAAGCGACAATGCCATGGAAACCGGAAATGGCCCCGCAGGCAATAGTGACAAACAGCAAGGGCAACATGCTTGGCGTCCCTTCAGCCAGGCGGTCGTTAAAGGCAGGCGCTGTCATTTCAGGCATGAACAGCAGCACGGCACCGTACATCAAGACCAGGCCAACCACCAGCTGCATGCCGTTAATGAAATCCCGTGGTTGCAGCAACATCCACACCGGCAGCATGGAAGCAATGGCTGCGTAAATAAACAGAATGATGATCCAGTTGGCATTGGCATTGAGGCCAAACATTGTTTCGGGCAAAGTCAAGGGTATCTGTGTGCCCAGGTAAATAGAGAAGTAAAGAATAGCCACGCCAACCAGTGAAAGTATCAACAGGCTGAAATTGCGCTTGATCAGTTGACCTATGACGAGGGCTACCGCGATTGCTGCCCAGGCCGGGAATACTGAGCCAGGAGTGGATACAAAGCCGTTGGATATGACCACGGCAAACACGGCGTTGACCATCAGCAACAACAGGAAAATCACTATCAGGAACAAAGAGCGGGTTCTGGCACCAATCACTGTTTCTGACAAGGCACCTATGGATTTGCCCTTGTGTCGCGTACTGGCCCACAACGCTCCCATATCGTGAACCCCAGCAAAAAAGATGGTGCCAAATGTGACCCACAACAAGGCTGGCGCCCAACCCCAGTAGACTGCTATGGCGGGGCCAACAATCGGTGCTGCCCCAGCGACTGAGGTAAAGTGGTGCCCCCACAAGACATATTTATTGGTGGGCACATAGTCCACACCGTCATTGAGTTCATGTGCAGGAGTTCTGAAATTCGGATCAAGCTGATAAATTTTGGTAGCGATGAACCGGGAATAGACAAACCAGCCAAAGCAGAGGCCTGCCACACCAAACATCACTATCATAATGGAGTTCATAAGGTACTCTCCCGCACTGTTATTATGAGACTAACCGGCGCGAATCATACCAACTTACGCTTGGCATAGACAATCTTCCGGCTTTCAAACAAGCAAATATATCCTTTTAAAAAAAAGGGGGGCACTTCATGGAAGTATCCCCCCTTTTTTGATTCTGATTATCCATCACAGAACCGCTGCAGAGAGCTGACTCTGCAGAATCAGTCACTTATTCACCGGCTTGGTAGTATGTCCAGTAACCTATGAACATCTCATCCCAGCTTTGCAGGCCGAAAGTAATTTCCTTGCTTGGATCGGGATTGGCCGGATTGAATTCGGAATTATCGAAAGCGCCAGTCACATGCACCTTGGTACCTGCGGGCAGGAACTTGTGCTCAGACAGCTGATAAGTAGGCTGCCAGGCATAGCTGTAGTTGGGCACACTCAGCAGATCTTCCATACTGCCATCCGGGTACTCCACAGAGAATTTCATGTCTTTGCCACGGAAGTGCATATGCGCGCGCAGACCATTGACATACACATCTTCGTTGAACACGTATTGAGCAGTGGCTTTGTGATCGATGGCATAGGGTGGAATACGGAAACGGCCAGAGACTGAGCGGGTCAGATTCTCATACCTGGGCTTCTCATCATACATGTACAGGCCCAGCAGGGTTTCATCCGAGGTGGCACGGCCATTGGTAGTAAAATGAAGCTGCATGGACAATTTGTGACCGGCAGGGATAAACACACCGGTATCTTCAGGGAAGGTCATGGCTTCGACCTTGCCTGGAGCATAGCCTTCCAGGAAACGTCGGGCAATGGATCGCTGATCCGCTTCACCACCCTCGAAATTCTCGTTCGGCGCGGTGACATAAGTCAGCAGGTGATGCAGCACATCGGGAGCACCTGGTATGAACTGAACGGCCTTGACCCATTTATCTTCGGTAAAGGGCAGATCAACATCAACGTCAATATAGTCTAGGACGCCTGTAGCAGGAATTTCCTGGCGAGGAGTCTTGATGATGTAATCCGGCTCACCCAGCTGCCAGGCACGCAAATCAGCATGTTCTATCTGCGTCAGGGGATCGACTGCCGTATTGCCACGCGGAGCGCCGGCATCTATCCATGAAACCAGCGTGCGCAGATCAGCATCTGCAATATAGGCGGCATTCTCGAAATGACCGATAGAGTTATCAACCTGCATGGGAGGCATGCGCTTGGTCAGCAACACTTCACGAATCATTGGCGACCAGCCCTGCAGCATCAGATGGCTGTTCATGGCGAAAGGACCAATACCGCCTTCACGGTGGCAACTGGCACAATTTTCTGCAATCAGTGGCGCCACTTCGGTGGCATAATCCGGCACATCTCCGGCAACTGTTGCTGCTTCAGGAATATCCAGATCACAACCGGAAGCAGGCATCACCATGGTGTCGGTCACTGTACCGGCTGTCGTGTTGGTCAGCGTCATTTCAAGATGATCGTGCAGCGGTCCACGATAAAGTACTGCCAGACGCTCGGGGTCGAGTACCAGCACTTCCCCTGCCTTGGATATCTTCAGGGTCTGGGCCACCAATTGGCTGCTGTCCACCAGAATCGGGAAATCGAGCCCTTGCTGTTCGGCATAATCACGGATTGCGGACAAATCATCACCGGCAGAATTGATCATCAAAAAAGCGACATTCTCTTCCCATTTGCTGCGCAGGTCACGCAGGGAGTTGATTGTGGCAGCCTGGTCGGCACAGGCATTGGCCTGAGCAAACACAACGATGGCATCCTTGTGGCGATATCTGCTGAATTGGTGGAAATTCCCTGCCTGGTCAAGCAGAGCAAAATCCCCAGCACGTTCGGGCGCAGCATGGCTGACCGAACCGAGAGTAGCAGCGAGCATTAGTGCAATAAGCCAGCAAGCTTTGTTCATAGTTAAACTCCAATTGGAACGTACAGATAGATGGCGGAGTTTAAACCAATTGAACGCAATGTGTCAGAGGCTGGCATGCATTTTTGTAACTTTTTGCAACACCCAGCAGAAACCCCGGAAGCTGCAATGCAGCCTCCAAGGCGGAGTTTACAGGCCTGTCTTCTTACTTATCAGCTACATAATAAGTCCAGTATCCAATAAACATCTCATCCCAGCTCTGCAGACCAAAGCCAATCTCCTGATCAGGATCCGGGTTGGCCGGATTATAAACGGAGTTATCGAAGCTGCCATCAACATGCACCCTGGTTCCTGCTGGCAGAAATTTATGCTCTGACAGTTGATAGGTAGGCTGCCAGGCATAGTTGTAGTTGACTTCACTCAGCAGCTCTTCCATGGAGCCATCCGGGTACTCAACCGAGAACTTCATGTTCTTGCCCCGAAAGTGCATGTGCGCCCGCAGTCCATTGATATAGACATCATCATTGAAAACATACTCGGCATGGGCTTTGTGGTCACGGGCATGCGGAGGAATGGTGAAGCGTCCGGATACCGATCGGGTCAGGTTTTCATAGCGCGGCTTTTCATCGTACATATACAAGCCCAGCAGCGTCTCATCGGTGGTGGCCCGACCGTTGGTGGTGTAATGGAACTGGGCAGAAAGTTTATGTCCAGCCGGTACATAGACACCCACATCTTCCGGGAAAGTCATGGCCGCCACCTTGCCCGGCGCGTAACCTTCCAGGAAACGACGTGCGATCGAGCGCTGATCTGCCTCACCGCCATCAAAATTCTCATTGGGTGCGGTGACATAAGTCAGCAGATGGTGCAGCACCGAGGGATCACCTGGAATAAACTGCACCGCCTTCACATACTTGTCTTCTGTGAACGGCAGCTCAACCGTGACATCAATGTATTCAAGCACACCGGTAGCGGGAATTTCATGAGCAGGCATCTTGATGACATAATCCGGCTCACCCAGTTGCCAGGCCCGCATATCCACATGTGCAACTTCATTCAGTGGATCATTGGCAACATTGCCTCGTGGAGCACCGGCATCGATCCAGCGCACCAGTTTTTGCACCGCCCCGGCATCCAGGTAATTGGCATTATTGAAATGTCCAATATTGGGATCCACCTGCATGGGGGGCATACGTCGTGTCAACAGGGTTTCCCGGATCATTGGCGACCAGCCCTGTAACATGAGATGACTGTTCATGGCAAAAGGCCCTATTCCCCCTTCCCGATGACAGTCGGCACAGTTCTCGACAATGATGGGCGCTATTTCGGTAGCATAATCAGGCACTTCGGCAGCTACGGAAGATCCCGGGATGTGCAGTTCACAAGCACTGACGGGCATCACCATGGTGTCCTGGCTGACCCCGGCCAGCTCTTTTTGCAGACTCACATTGATACGCTCATCAACCGGCCCACGGTAAAGCACAGTCAAACGATCCGGGTCCAGAACCACTACTTCGCCAACTGAGGACAGTTTCAAGGTGCTGGCTACCATCTGGCTTGAATCCATCAACACTGGGAAAGCAAGGTTTCTGGCTGCCACCTGCGCCCGGATATCCTGGAGGCTTTCCCCGCCCGAGCTTATCATCAGGAAGGCGACCTCCTTATCCTGCCAAGCCGCGTTCAATTGCTGGAAAGCGGCAATGGACGAATCCAGCGTCGCACAACCTTCAGCCAGCGCCATGATGACCACGGCGTCCTTGTGCCGATAGCGGCTCAATTGATGGAACTCGCCTTGCTGATCCAGCAGGGCGAAATCGCCAGCGCGTTCCGGCGCAGCCAGGGCGGTATTGAATACCCCCGCAGAAAGCAATGCTGCTACCAGGCCAATTTTTCTCATAGTACCTCTCCCATTAAGACATGACTGTTTGTCTACTTTAATGGCAGGCAATGTACTGCGTCCGCGTCTGGGAAAGGTTGATACAGGTCAAACCAGCAAGGGGTTTACCTGCTCGGTGGCTTACTCCTGGCCAGCGGGAGCAAAAAAACGATTGAACAACTCATACATCAGCCAGAGCACACCAGCCGAAAACACCAACAGCAGCCCCCACGGCACCAGATTACTGAGAAATGCTGCATTGAGTGAGGGCAAACTGATGTCATAGGCAAGCAGCTGTGTCCAGCGCTCACTCATCCAGTGCCAGGCCGTGTGAGCAACCAGGGCTGACAACAGAATGACACCCATGCGCTCGGCAACAACATGGCGGAACACAAGAACCAGTACCGGCACGGTGACAACCAATACCAGCAGTTGCCCCAACTCCACCCCCACATTGAAGGCAAGTAGTGACAGCACCAGATGCGAGCCGGCAAACTGCATACTTTCGGTCAGCAGGAATGAAAATCCGAAGCCGTGCACCAGACCAAACCCAAAGGTAACCACCCAGCGATGCTTCTGTTGAACTCCCACAATATTTTCGAACGCCATGTAGACAATGGAGAGTGCTATGAGAGTTTCAATCAAGGGAGGAAACCATAATACCGAAGGGCTCAGTCCAAAAGCCGAGGCAATCAGGGTTATCGAATGGGCTATGGTAAAAGACGTGATCACTGGCACCAGGGCCTTGATCTGGCGCAGCGGAATCACCAGGCACAAGAGAAACAGCAGGTGATCCATACCATCCAGTATGTGGTTGAAACCCATCTCGATAAAACGGGCAACCGCCTGCCACCAACTGGGGTCCAGAGCAATCAGTCCCGGGTTGCCGACATAGGCAAACGCCCGGTCCGTGCCATCTTCCAGCACGTAGCGCAGCACTGTATTGGTTTCAATGCCAAGGCCGCCCAATCGAGGGTCCACCGAGATACGGGACTGCTCCGACTCGATGGGATAAGTCACCAGTACATCCAGCATGCCCTGCCGCCAGTACAGATCGGTTTCATCAGACAAGGGGGCTGCCATGACATTGGCCAGGGCGCTGTCGAAATCCGTGAAGGAGCGATTTGAGGGCAGGGATACCCGCACTCGTTCCAGTTGACTCTCGGAGAGCAGGCGTCCTTCCTCATAGAAACGAATTGCACTTAGCACGTAGACCTGGGCAGCAGTTTGCAGGGCCGGCCCCGCTTCGGAAAAAATCAGCGAACCGGGCACACCACGGGTGGGAAATTCGATCTCACCGAAAGCATCCATGGGGACACGCAACAATACCTGCAACTGATTGCCTTCAGGGTTGACAAAGCCCTGCACAGCTACCCGCAAGGGAATATCATCAGCATGAAGTTTACTGCCAGCCAGCACCACCAAAGCCATCAGCATGATATGCAGGCCACAGAGACCTTGTGTTGGCAAATTTCTAAGCACTTATTCACTCCTGATTGAAGGATTACTGTATGGCTTATGCCAATATCCAGCAGGTAATAAATGTGAGTTTTTGTAATAAGGTCAAACCATCACGGATGTGCGAGTATACTGTGCTGAAAGAAGTGAGTATACTGCCAGGGTCCTAACATAAAACAAGCCTGTCACAGGCTACCGTACAGGGAGAACACAATGACAATAAAGATGAAAGTGGCTGCAGGTGCAACGTTTGCCGCTGCACTGGCCGCGCTCGGTTTAGGTCAATCCCAGTTGCAGGAGCCTGTCACGGCTGCCAGCAACATGGTGACCGCTCCAACCTTCGAAGTTGATCCTTTCTGGCCAAAACCTCTTCCCAATCAGTGGATTATTGGTCGGGCTATCGGTGTTGATGTAGACGCTCGCGATCACGTATTCATTGTTCACCGCGACCAGGACTCCATGTTTGGCGGCAATACTGAAATCGGACTCAAGGGTGGCGTCAGTGAATGCTGTACCCCGGCCCCTCCCATCCTGGAATTTGACCCGGCCGGCAATCTTGTCAATGCCTGGGGCGGACCTGGTGAAGGCTTCGTCTGGCCGGCATCCAACCATGGCATAGACGTTGCACCCAACGGTAACGTCTGGATTGGCGGTAATGGCGGCGGAGACTCTCATGTCCTGGTTTTCACTGGCGACGGACAGTTTGTAGCCCAGTACGGCGAACCCGGCAATGGTCCTGACAGCAACAGCACCACCCATTTTGCCCAGGTTGCGGAAGTGGCTATTGATGCGAGCAATAACGAGGTCTACATCGCCGATGGCTATCGCAACAAGCGTGTTGCCGTACTGGATCTGAATACCGGTGCCTTCAAGCGTTACTGGGGTGCATACGGTAACCGTCCTGTCGATGGTCCTGTGCCCTATACTCCTGGCGAACCATTGCCACAACAGTTCCGCGGGCCGGTACACTGCGCAATTCCTTCCAATGACGGACTGGTTTATGTCTGTGACCGGGGTTCCGACCGCATCCAGGTATTCCGCACCGACGGCACTTTCGTCACCGAGAAACTGATTGCCCCGCAGACCCTGAACCAGGGTTCCACCTGGGACATCGACTTCTCCAAGGATGCCGAGCAGAAGTATCTCTACCTGGCAGATGGCCAGAACTTCAAGGTCTATGTCATCGAGCGCGCCAGCCTGGAAGTACTGACCAGCTTTGGTGGCGGCGGTCGTCAGCCCGGACAATGGTATGCCCCGCACAGTCTTGCCACTGATTCCCAGGGCAATATCTATACAACTGAAACCTATGAAGGCAAGCGCGTACAGAAGTTCGTGAACATGGGAATCAAGGAAGTACCAGCTGGACATCAAGGCTTCCCATGGCCTGCTGACAAGCTGTAAATCCAGCCTGTAAGCAAGAAAAATACGCAAAAGGCCATCTTCACTGACAACAGAGAAGATGGCCTTTTGCATTCAAGCGTAATCGATGGAGTTTAATCATGAAGTTTTACAGCCTGATTTTCACCCTGATCAGCCTGCTGTCATCATTCGTAGCCTGTGCTGCAGATATCAATGTGGATTATACCTACAGCGGAACGGCATATGACCTGAGCGGGATGAAGAAGGGGCCTTTGCAGATCACTGTATTCAGCGACGCCCGAGGTCTCGACAATCCCCGTCTGCTGGCCGCCGGTGGTGATCAACTGGAAGCACCCGTTACTGAAATCATTCATTCAGCGCTGCAACAGGCTTTCCTTGCCAACGGAGCCATCCTGGCAAGCACTGATGCCCCCCTGATATTGTCCGGTGAATTGATCGAACTGACTGTCACAAGAACAGATGCACAGGTACAGATTCAGGCCAGGGCACGCGCCATGCTGAAGGACAGTAACCGAACCCGCTGGGAGACAGTATTGTTCAGCCGAGGCTCAGGTGCGAGCGCAGAGGAAGCCATGCGATCGATGCTGGGCAGGCTGGCACAGGAGCTGCTGATCGACGACTATTTCTTGCTGGAGTTAATCTGATCCGATCAAGGATCTCCCCCCATACTTATCACAACAGAGGTCAACATGAATACTTTCAAACAACTATCCAGTCGCCTTGGCATTGCTTTCATTTCCGCCGTGCTGGCCACAGCGTTACTTGGCGCATCGGTCCAGGCCCAGGAATCAGGCAAGGTTTTTGAACTGCGTACCTACAAGGCAACACCCGGGAACCTGGATAAATTACTGGCCCGTTTTCGTGATCACACCCTGCGGATTTTCGAAAAGCATGGCATGACCAACGTCGCCTATTGGGTACCAACGGACGCCCCTGACTCCGCCGATACACTGGTTTATCTTTTATCCCATGAAAGTCGTGAGGCAGCGAATGCATCCTGGCGCGCCTTTTCACAGGACCCCGAGTGGGCGAAGGTGAATGAGGAATCCAATGCAAATGGCCCCATTCTTGACAGCGTGGTGCGGCAATACCTGAGCACTACGGATTTTTCGCCCAACAAATAAGCAGGAAACCCAGGTTTGGATTGGATATGCTGGAGCTCAGCCGTAGGCCAACTCCAGCATTTCCATGACACCATTGATCTGGACTATCCAATAGACAATGATGACCGTAATCATGGCTGCTGAGACAGAAGCAGCCCACTTTTCTCTTTTGTTCAGTTTTTTGTCATTGCTCACAATATCAACTCCTGCTTATTCTGTTTGCAGCACCCTGAGGAAAAAGCAGATCAGGAGAAGCCAATCCAGCGACCCGTGGCTGCTACCGTAAACCAGACCATTATTGAAGCTATCGCCATGGATTTGAGCGCCAGGGGATTGATCTCGGCATGCGGACCTCGAAGCAAGGGCCGCTTGATCATGAAGACAAACAGAATTCCCACTGCCAGCGCAAGCATCTTGGCCCAGAAGAAGTCATTGCGGTACATCCTGACGGCAACAGCTGCCGCCATGAAAGTCCCGGACGCAAGCATCGCCACCAACGCGACCTTGAACCATTTATGCGCTTCTTCAGCGACGACTTCTGACGGGGTGCTTTTCAGCAGCACACCCAGCAGACGCAGATCCGTCACCAGAACAGTACCGCCAAGCATAGCCAGAGCAAACAAATGAATCGATTGGCCTATTGCATAGACACCGCCATAGGTCTTGCCGATGGTTCCAAGTACCGAACTTTCCATCCATTCAAAAAAAGGTAATAGCTCCATAGGGAACTCCTGCATCGTCTTTATTGTCACCCGGCCTCACGGCCCATCTCGATTCTCTTTGTGATTTGGCTCAATGGGCCTGGTTGGCGACACAACCCGCCACAAATTGAATGAACTCACCCTGCTCGCGGTAGCAGTCATACCAGTCATAGGCAATCAGCCTTCCCGTGGTTACGATACCAGCCCACAGCGCCAGGGAAAGACCTGCACCTATGCGGATATTGCGCGGCGCAACGGGATCATTATCCCAGGTCCCCGCTGATGCTGTCATGCGTCGATGCAGCATCCATGCATTGACTGCAGCAACAAACAACAGCACAAACTTTATTCGAAACCAGATACTGGTGGCCGTTCTTACTGGTACGGCGTAAAACAGCAAAAGACCAGTGATGATCATGACCGAAAAGCCAATCCACATGGGTATATTGAGCCTGGCCGCCAGGGTAGATGCCGGCACCTTGGTCAGGGTCAATCCAAGCAGGCGCAAATCAATCAGAAAAAGCATGCCCAGTGACAACATCAGTGTCACTACATGTGTGGACTCAATCCAGTTGTACATGTAATAGGATTCATGCAGAGCACCACTCCATTCAGTTCCGTCAAGCCAGACAGCAAACTGATATACCCAATCATTCAACACACCCAGACCTCCATTCATGCCATTAGCTCTATTGTCATCAGCGTAACCTCAGTCAGAAACAACAACCTTGCGCCTGATCAAGCTCACTGTAGTTAGAGCCCTCGATCCGGTGCCGGGAGCATAACCCAGCATGCCGATCAATACCACTCGCAAGCCTTTTGCTGAAACTGTTTTTCCAAGCTTTTTGCAAGGGCAGAAAGATACCACAGTCCAGACCGTGATGAACCCTGACAAGGGCTCAGGTCATCGTATTTTTACGCAATCCAGCATCAAATTGCAGGTATACTCCCCGGCATGAACCATTCATCATCAAGCAGTCCCTATCGTGCTTCGGTCGAGGCAAAAGCTGTTCCCAGAACACCGGTATCGGTATTCTCTGCTTTTACAGCAACAGCCCTGGATGCCCTGGCAGAGAAAATAATCGACAGCGGCCAGCTGGGACGCTCACCTACCTATACGGCTTTATTGCGCTACCTCGTGCAATGTGCCCATGAGAACCGCACTCCAAAAGAGGTGGAAATCGCCCTGGACGTACTGGGCCGTACCGCCGATTTTGATGTCAGCAAGGATTCCGTGGTACGCGTCTATATACATCAACTGCGCAAGCGGCTGGATGCCTATTATCAATACACTGAACAAGACTGTGACTATCATCTGGTCATCCCCAGGGGACAATACACCCTGGCTGCATTGCCTGTCCCCGGCAACACTGAACCCGGCTCACTAACTCCCGCAGCGGACCCGCTAATGCCGGATCGCCAGCATTCCACGCGCAACTGGCTGATACTGCTTGGCGTTTTGCTGTTGTTGAATGTGGCCTGGACGATAGGCAATCTGCTCGATCAATCTGTCGCCAGTCCCTCCCTGGAGGCTGCCAGCCATAAAATGTGGGCAGCTATGATGGATGATGAATTACCGATTCTGCTGGTCATGGGGGATTATTATATTTTCGGGGAGCAAGATGACAATGGCCGGATCAACCGCATGGTCAGGGACTTCTCGATAAACTCTGCGGACGAGCTGGAACAGCAGCAGCGGGAGAATCCGGAGACTGCTGCCAACTATCTGGATCTTGATCTGAACTATCTGCCCGAAGGCAGCGCCTTTGCCCTAAGCCGGATCATGCCAATACTGCAGGCCACCGGCAAGCGGGTCAACGTCACCATGATGTCGCGGCTGAATACAGCGGACTTGAAGACCAACCACATTGTCTATATCGGATACATCAGTGCGCTGAATAAACTTCGACCACTGGTTTTTGCCTCCTCCGGCCTCCAGATAGGTCGCACCTATGACGAGCTCTACAACCGTGGCAGCGGTGAAATTTATTCCAGTGATGCAGGTTTACCCCAACAAGGCGAGGCATTTCGCGACTATGGCCTGCTGAGTGCATTTCCGGCTCCGGGCGGTATTCAGTTTGTGATTATTGCCGGTACCCGTGATGCCGGATTGATGCATAGCGCACAGGCTGCGGCCCAATCCGGACAATTGCAGCAGATAGAAAATTCATTGGAGTTGAGCTACACACCCGCCTTTGCAAGCCATGAAGCCCTGTTTGAAGTTTTTGGATTTGATCGACTCAATTTTGATGCCAACCTGGTCCATACCCGGGTACTGGATTCGAGTCTGATCTGGGGCGGCGGACTCAGCCTGCAGTGAAAGTCCGCCTCCTCAGGCAAGGATCAGTTTCAGCTTACTTCTTTCAGCCAACGCCCGGTAATAACCCCGCTGGTCATGGCGCCATTGACGTTCAAGGCTGTTCGGGCCATATCGATCAACGGCTCGATGGAAATCAGCAGGGCGACCAGAGTCACTGGCAGCCCCACAGCCGGCAGCACAATCAGGGCAGCGAAGGTTGCACCACCACCTACCCCTGCGACGCCAAAGGAACTGATCGTAATCACACTGATCAAGAGAATGAGAAAACCCGGATCCAGGGGATTGATACCCATGGTAGGTGCCACCATTACCGCAAGCATTGCCGGGTAGATACCAGCACATCCATTTTGGCCTATCGTCGCCCCAAAAGAAGCTGACAGACTGGCTATGGATTCAGGAACCTTCAACTCTTCGATCTGGGTTTTGATATTCAGAGGGATGGTAGCGGCCGAGCTTCGGGTTGCAAATGCGAATGTGAGTACCGGCCAAACTTTCCTGAAGTAATCTTTGGCATTGACCCCAACCAGGGTCAGCATCAGACCATGAACAAGGAACATCGTCACTATGGCCAGATACGAGGCAACAATGAAGCCGATCAGGCTGAGTATGTCACTCAGGGTGGCACTGGCCAGTACCCGCACCATCAGCGCCATCACCCCATACGGAGTCAGTGCCAGCACAATCCTGACCAGCTTCATGACCACAGCCTGACTGGCATCGACAAACCCCTTGATGCGCGCTTCCTGCTCCGGCTGCTCCCGGCTAACCAGCAAGGCAGCCGTGCCCAGCAAGACACCGAAGATGACTACCGCAATGATGGAGGTGTCCCTGCTACCAGCCAGATCAGAAAAGATATTGGAAGGAATGAAGCTGACAATTACCTCGGCCAGGCTGAGATCGCTAACGACTCCCCTGCGCACTTCCAGCACCTCGGCTCGGGCCATCTCCCTTGCCCCCCCTACTATGCCTTCGGCATTAAGGCCAAAGAGCAGGGTAAAGGCAATACCTACCATGGCGGCAATCATGGTAGTCAGGACCAGCAGCCCGATCACCGAGCCGCCAATCCTGCCAATGGAGGCAAGTTCCGTAATACGCAGTACTGCAGCAACCATGGTGACCAGTACCAGGGGCATGATAATCATGCGCAGCAAGCCCACATAGATATTGGCTACCACATTGGTCCATTCCAGTGTTCCATTCAGAACTACAGCATTGCTACTGTAGACAAGTTGTAGCAGCCCTCCAAAAACCAGACCGATCACAAGCCCGGAGAGGACTTGCCGGGACAGGGTCAGTTGACGGCTTCTCAGTTTTATCAGAAAGACAATCAGACCAGCGAACACCAGTAGATTGATGATGGTGAGTATGCTCATGGTGGTTTATAGCTCCCAGAATTTCTGTGTTTTGGAAACCAGACAAGCTGGCGGCCCAAGATCCCCAAGTAACAGTCAAAGTAAGCTACAATCGTGCTGCATACAAGTCTTGTTTAAGAATTAAAACAGGATTGTTTATTCATATTAAATATAACCAGACCCTTTATTATGACCCGCTCAGCCTGCATAGATCTGCGCAGTGATACCGTTACCCAGCCCAGTGCTGAAATGCGACAGGCCATGCTTGAGGCGCCGCTCGGTGACGATGTTTATGGGGAAGATCCCAGCATCAACAGACTGCAGGATTTATTGGCCGAGCGCGCTGGCATGGCTGCGGCATTGTTCATGCCCTCAGGCACCCAGTCCAATCTGGTGGCTTTGCTGACACATTGCAACCGGGGTGATGAATACCTGGTTGGCCAGCAGGCGCATACCTATAAATATGAAGGCGGTGGTGCTGCCGCCCTGGGCGGCATTCAGCCGCAACCCCTGGAGTTTGCAGCCGATGGCACGCTTGATCTGGACGAGATAGTTGCAGCAATCAAACCTGATGACGACCATTTTGCCCGCACCCGCCTGCTCTGCCTGGAAAATACGGTGCATGGCAAGGTGTTGCCGCTGGCGTACCTGGAAAGAGCCGGACACACAGCCCGAGCACACGGTCTGGCCCTGCATCTGGACGGCGCCCGTATCTTCAATGCAGCGGTAGCACTGGATGTGCCATTGCAATCCATCACCCGACACGTCGATACGGTGTCAATCTGTTTATCCAAAGGACTGGGCGCGCCAGTGGGTTCCGTTTTGCTCGGATCAGCGGACTTTATCCGCCGGGCTCATCGCTGGCGCAAGGTTACTGGAGGAGGTCTGCGTCAGGCCGGCATGCTGGCTGCGGCAGGTATTTATGCCTTGAATCATAACGTGGATCGCCTGCAGCAAGACCACAAACGGGCCAGCCGTCTTGCCGAGGGACTGCGCGCACTCGGGCTGAGCGTGGAACCGGCACAAACCAATATGGTGTTTGTCGACATTCCCTACCAGCCACGACAAGCTTTGGCTGAAGCCCTGGCTGCCAGAAACATCCGCGTAGACCGGACCTACCGCAAGCAAATGCGCCTGGTGACACATCTGGATATTACCGACAAAGATATCGATACAGTCCTGACGGCCTTTGCCTCGGTGTTACAATCCTGAGCCCAAACCCTGATCAGTGTTCCAGGCCTGCCTTGGTGAACAGGAGTTCCAGCTCGCCTGGGCCGAAATTGTATTCAGTCCCGCAGAACTCACAGCTTATTTCCACCCCGTTCTGTTCGGCCACAATGCTGTCCACTTCCTGTTTGCCAATGGCAAGCAAAGCCTTTGCTGTGCGCTCGCGTGAACAACTGCACTGATATCGCAGCGGCCTGGGCTCAAACAATCGCAGATCCTGCTCGTGGTAAAGCCGATGCAAAATCGTCTCGTGATCATGGCTCAATAACTCATCCCTGCTAAGCGTGCGGGCCAGATGCAGGGCCTGCTGCCATTGCTCGGCCCGAACCTCAGGGTCTGCTTCCAATTGAGCAGGCAACTGTTGCAGCATCATCGCAGACACTCTTTTTTCATCCACGGCCAGCATGAACCAACTGTCAAGCTGCTCGGACTGCTGAAAATAGTGCTGCAGGCACAAGGCAAGACTGTCACTGTCCAGCGCAACCACTCCCTGATACGGATCACCCAGACGCGAATCCACTGTAATGACCAGGGTACCCTTGCCAACCAGTTCCCGGAAACTATTGCCTTTTGGCTGCTGTGCAAAACGGGCAATACCGCGCAGATTGCCTTCACTGGTGTACTCCGACATGATCAGGTCAATATCCCCATCACCACGGGCCTGCAACACCAGCCGGCCAGCAAACTTGATGGTACTGCCAAGCAGCACCCCTGCCGCCAGAAACTGACCCAGCAGCTGACTGACCGCCCCGGTATAACCATGCTGGGCAACCGTCTGCAGATAACTGTCGCCAAGTGTTACCAGTTCACCCCGGATATCGGCATGATCAAAGATGAAGCGCTGGCTGATATCGGTGCTCTGCATGTGGTCAATATCCTGAAACCTGGAAAATCTGAAAAAAGGAAGACATTGTACCGCATTATGTTGCCTTCACGGCACAGCACCCTGTATTCGACACCAAGGTCAGGGATTGATGAGTAAGGCGTCAATTTTGTTGCAATTAGTCAAGATTTTATTCTTGACAGTGTTGTTCAATCCTCATCAGCGGGGTAGGATGGCTTGCGGGATGAGCAAAACGCTACAGCGTATTGAGGTGGTACCCAAACGTAGACGTCATTGTGCAGACAGGTTCACGCGACCTGTAACGGGAGAGAATAGAATGAAAAAAAACCTATTAGCTGCAGCCCTGGCCGTATCTGCCACCTGCAGCATCAACGTCCTGGCAGGAGTTGATCCTCTGACCCAGGTTCAACCCATAAGTGATGGATGGGCCATGAACGGGGCTCCGGATTACATTGTTGAAGTACCCGCCTATACCGTGCCGGCAACCGGCGTTCTGGATTACGTCAACACCAATATTTCCCTTCCGTTTGATGAAGAAAAATGGGTGAAATCAGTTCAGTTCATTCCTGGCGATCGCCGGGTTCTGCACCATCTCCTGTCCTATGTGGTAGCAGATGATTTTGCTGAAGTCTTCGACGAGGCAGACAATAATGACCGCTCCGAGTTCCTGGAAGGTTACGCACCAGGCAAGGAAGCACCTACCACCTACCCAATGAATACCGGGGTGAAGGTTCCGGTGGGTTCCGCCCTGAGGATGTCCATTCATTACACGGCCTTTGGCCAGGAAACAGTGGACAACACCCAGGTTGGCCTGTGGTTTTTTGACGAGAACAACATTCCCGAAAGCGAGTACCACACCTATTCAGTATCTCACCGCGATCGCAATGAAGGCATCCACGTTCCGGCCGGTGAGCGTAACCATGAACTGGCTGCCACCCATGTTTTCGATCAGGACATCGAACTGTGGGCTTTCCGTGCTCACATGCACTACCGGGGCAAGTCAATGCGTGCCAGCGTGATCTATCCCGACAACAGCCGCGAAGAAATCATCAATGTTGCTGATTATAACTTTGCCTGGCAGCCAACCTATCGCCTGGAAGAACCCATGAAGCTGCCAGCCGGTTCGCGCGTGGTTGTGGAGGGCTACATGGATAATTCCGAACTCAATCCTGGTAATCCTGACCCAACAGTTCCTGCTGTGGCTGGCCCGCAGAGCTGGGATGAGATGTTCATTGGTTACTTCTCCTACCGCGACCTGTAAGCCAGCAAGCCATACAGGCCAACAAGGAATGCAAAGGGGTCCGGCAGAGACCCCTTTTGCATTATGGATCGACAGCAATCCCTCTTTGATCAAGGCCGGTAGATGCGCAGGCGCGAATGTAGCCGCTTGCCCCATGAACGCCAATCATAATAATGCGAAATGATATCGATCTCGTTTTTGTCCTTCTGACTCAAGCGGTCTGTGCCGCAATAATAATGGTACAGCCGCATACGCCAACTGCGCGACAGATATGGCCTTGCTGACTTGTCCACCTGGGCCAGATCCCTGCGCCTGTACCGCTCTGAAACCAGAGGAATCAAGCCCAGTCGACGCCCGTTCGGCGAGTCTATCAGGTACAGGGTAGTCTGATGGACAAGAATATTGCGCAGATGCAGATCATTATGGAAAAAACCCTGATCATGCAGTTTACGGACGATACCTGCCAGTTGCCGCAGCAGATGATCAAGCTGTTTGCCTCCTGGGGCATTCTCCCCACTGAGCAGAGTAAGCAGATCAATCGCTCCCGGCAGCGCCCGGGTTACCATCACAGCCCGCCGATTGATTCCCCTTTCTTCATGAAAAACCAGGATTTCGGGAACAGGAATGTTCAGACTTTGGAAAAACAGTTGATTCTGGTATTCGCGCCTGGCTCTGCTGGCAAACAGACGGCTCAGCAGACGCTTGCGCGGCTTGAAATAGCGCTTGATGTAATAACTACCACTGCCATCCAGAACCATCTCGCTTATACCTTCACGGAGTGAGATGCGTGTTCCCTGGATGAGAAACAGGGCTTTCAACTCATCTGGCAGTTTAGAGTGCGATACGGCACCTGCCGTGTCGCTATACAGATTCGAAGGTAAATAATCTTGAGAAAACATGGTCCTTATCCTTGAAGCAACCCGGTTGGATAATGCTTCTATGGCATAAGCAAAAACAGCACAGGTTCCTTACTGACAACAGTTTGCCATCAATGTTTCATCACGTTGTCATTCCATGACTGGATATGTCTTGCCTGACACTCCCAATCTCTGCATAAATTACCGCACTGCTGGAACAGGTTTCTCTATCCGGCAGTGTTACAATTTGCTGTAATAACGGTCTATTGTTTGCCAATTCCTGCTGCCAGCGCTCTGTCAGGGCTTACCCCGGGGAGCGTATTATCAATAAGGAGAGCTGTTTTCAGATGATGCAATCCAAGGAAATCCCGGCGGCAAATGACAGACCCTGCCCTGATAAACTAGTCATCGAGTCTGTACGCCAGCATAACCGCTTGTCCTTTGAGCTGGTCTTGCTGTTTATCGGTATCCCGCTCAGTCTGTTATTACCCATTGCAGGCTGGATCAAACTGCTGCTGGGGTTGGCAGGCGTCAGTTATTGTATCCTGGTGGGTATCAGACAGTCATTTTTCAATCGTCGCAGTTTGTTCGCCCGGCCAGTTCCCGGCAGCTGGCAACCACTGGTGTTCCTGTTTTTCATGTTGGCGCTGGCGCTGACCGGCCTGATGTACTGGCTGGACAGCGAAAAACTTTTCATCGTTGTCCGCAATAATGTATGGCTATGGCTGGGCATCAGTATTTTCTACTCGGTATTCTCTGTCTTTCCGCAGGAACTGGTCTACCGGCATTTCTTTTTCAATCGTTACGCCGGGTTGTTCGGCAACCCGCGCATTCTGTTGCTTGCCAATGCCGCAATCTTTGCCTTTGCCCATATCATTTTCCTGAATGCCCTGGTGCTGGCACTGACCTTTGTCGGTGGCATACTGTTTGGCCTCACCTACCAAAAGAGTCGGTCCCTGTTATTGACCAGTTTTGAACATGCGCTTTACGGTGTCTGGATATTTACCCTGGGCATGGGGGAAATGCTGGCTTTCCCCATGCCCGGTTAATGCTCCGGTAGAAAGCTCAGGCCTCGGTCAGAGCGGATTATCGGCAATAAAATCGACTATGATCCGTGCCCATTGCTCGCCCCTGTTTTCCTGCAGAAAATGACCACCACCCTCAATGATGACGTGTTTTTGTCCCTTGGCACCGGGTATGCGCTGCTGAAACAGCTTCTCTCCACCCCGGGTAATCGGATCACCATCACTGAAAGCCGTCAGAAAGGGTTTTTCCCAGTTTTCGAATACCTGCCAGGCACGACGATTGGCCGCATTGGCAGGATCGTCCGCCGTGACTGGCACCAAGAGTGGCAAGGCCAGTGGTCCGGCTTTGTAGGCTGGGTCTGGGAACGGCGCATCATAGGCGCTGGCTGCCTCGCCTACCGAAGCCCGCATGATCTGGCCAATCGGCATGTCTCCTGCTGCCCGCATGGCAATGACCGAATCTCGCCAGTTGCTGAAAGCTGCCGAGGGTGCCCCATCGCTGCCAACTGGCAAGCCACCATTGGCGATCACAATGCGGGCAATCCTTTGCGGGTTCTCGGCAGCCACCCGCAAACCGATCAGACTGCCCCAATCCTGCACAACCAGCGTGATATCCTGAAGGTCAAGCGCTTCAATGAACCGGGTCATGGCTTCGACATGAAAGGCATAACTGTGCGTATCAATCGATTTGGGTTTGTCCGAGCGACCAAACCCGATCAGATCAGGAGCAATGACCCGGTGCCCCGCATCGGCAACAATGGGTATCATCTTCCGGTACAGATAGCTCCAGGTAGGCAAGCCATGCAGCATCAGTACCGGTTTTGCATCCGCATTGCCCTGCTCCACATAATGCACCCGGTAGCCATCGATCTGGACATAGTTGGGCGTATAGGGAAAATCCGTGATTCCGGAAAAACTTTCATCCGGAGTCCGCAGAGCATCTGCACGCAGTGCCATTTCGTTATCTGCCGCCTGAATGGCAGATGTAAAAAGTGAAGTCATAAAAAGTACCTTGATTGATATAGTCTGTAATAATTTCATCTTTATTCCTGTCTTTATTTCAGCTTCTGGGTTGCAGGGATGTTGCCCGGGATTCAGGGCTGGAATTGAATTATCCACATGCAGCATATAATGATTCAAAAAGCTTTTACATCCCTTGTAACAAAACAGGCATTACCCGTGTCAATACGTTTACAACTGTGCAGGACCATAGAAGGGCTTTTTTCAGTGTACTTCAAAACTTATGGATGAATGCCCATAAAAGCTTCTTCAAAGAATCATGTATTTGTACAAGGGGTCTAAATTGGCAGAGTCCACTGAACATAGGTATGAAGAAATTACCTGCTCGCCGTGTCAGAACGGCTCCAGCAATCTGCTTATTGGAATTATTGTAGGAACATACGGTTTTACCAGTTTTTTGCTGACAGGCGTTGTCTGTCGAACCTGCTTGATGATTTCCCTGGCTTTGCTGTCACTGGGTATTACCAAGCGTTACCTTACTCGCTGGAGAAATTCAAGCTGATTGTTATTGACTGAAGGTTTAACGAAGTTTCCATAGCACCATCACCTTTACTGTTTCTAATCCCGACGAATCATCAGGGATTAGAAACAGATTTTTTTGCCTGCCATTTTTTTTGCCTGCCGTTTTTTTGCCTGCTATAGTCATATAGCGGTATCATCCCTACCCAGCTTTCCTCTTGGTCTGTCCCGGCCGATACCAGAACACCAGTCGAAAACTCATTCAGGAGATAACCATGGCCATAAACCTTGCACCCCATACACTTTTGAGCATTATTCTCGCGGTACTGATCAATGGCACAGCCAATGCCCAGGACTGGGCCCCATCAACTTATGGGGCCGAAGACCGGATTGGCGCGGCCAACAACCTGAGTCCGGAACGGGTTCTGCAGGCTGCCGAACTGATTCAACTGGGCAAGGTTTATTCACTGGGTGTTGAAACTGCCGAGGACTCTCCAGCCTATAGCGGGCGCAGCTATGACATCAGCATTGTTGCATCGGGAACCAATGTCGAGGTAGGCGCCGACCAGGTCACTTCCAATGATGAACGTGTGGTCACCAGCTTTGGCATCGGTTCGCAAATTGACGGCCTGGGCCATCTTGGCATTGGCAACCAGTACTACAATGGTTTGACCTCTGCACAAATCATTAGTGACGAGGGCTTAACGGAACTGGGCACCCACAGCATCCCGCCCATAGTCACCCGGGGTGTGCTGCTCGATATGAGCAAACATTTCAAGGTTGACATGGTACCGGAAGGAACCGCTTTCAATCGGGCTGAAATAGAAGCCGCCGCCCTTGCCCAGGGGGTACAGATTCGTTCTGGTGATGTGGTGCTATTTCACACGGGCTGGATGCAATTACTGGGTGTTGATAATCAGCGTTTCATTTCCAGCCAGCCCGGACCAGGAGTGGAAGGCGCACAGTATCTGGCCGATCTCGGCGTGGTTGCCATTGGCGCAGACACCCCGGCCCTGGAGGTCATTCCCTTTGAAAACCCAAACCGTGCTTTCGCCGTGCACCAGACACTGCTGGCCAAAAACGGGGTCTATATTCTTGAAAGCATGAACACCGCCGAACTGGCTGCTGACAATGCCACGGAATTCCTGTTTGTGCTGGGCCAGCCCAAATTCAAGGGAGCCGTACAGGCAGTCATCAATCCGATTGCTATCCGTTGATTGATTCACGGCATAATAGCCTATTCCTGCTTTATGCTTGCGCCTCAGAGAAAATGCCAACTGTGTTCGACGAGCAATTACTGATCCATTTTATTACTGCACCCGATTACTCCGAAACTCCAAATACGATGTTTGTTGGGTTCGGCCC
>JAVVEG010000026.1:0-3373 GCA_032251455.1 Pseudomonadales bacterium
GCCTCCAGTAAAATGTGAGTGCACTAACCAAGTCATCAACTGCGCGTGTTCTGCGCCGGGCACGGTCTACGGCCGCACCGGTTAACAAGGGCTATGTGCACAACTTCGGTGCCCGCGGAATTTTCAGCCAAAAGAGGAAGTTGAGATGCCAAAATATATTGATGGTTTCGTTCATCCTGTTCCACATAGCAAGCTAGACGCCTACAAACGACTAGTTGTAAAAGTTGCTGAAGTTTGGAAAAAGCATGGTGCACTAGATTACTGGGAATGTGTTGGGGACGATTTGCATTTGGAGGGAACACGTTCGTTTACCGACCTCATTGCTGCTGACGAAAAAGAATCAATATTGTTTGGCTGGGTTGTTTTCGAATCTCGAGAAGCACGTGACCTGGCCAACAATAAAGTTGCGGCCGACCCTGAAATGGCGGAATTGATGGCTGAAGCGGATGTCGGGTTTGCCGCTGAACGAATGGCTTATGGGGGATTCCAGCCGTTCATTACCTCATCAGACGAAGGCGCATTAACCGACACATAACAATCGTAAGCAGTGTGGCAAAGCCGCGACGCTGATGAGCGAACTTTCCCGCACTCGGACACGACCTCTGGTACTTTTCACGGGTTAGAATACAGTAGCACAGGCAATCAGACCCATTCTCATCTGCTAAGATGACGATCGACTTTCTTGAACGTAACAATACAACCCGCATGGAGAAAACCCAATGATAAAGCGAATACTAACTACTGTAATTGTACTGTGTGGTTTTGCCATCGCAGGCACTGGCATGGCCCAGACACCCGCTGCGACCTCCGCCCCATCCACCATCCTCAGTTATGACATGGCCCAACAGGCCATGACGGCTGCTTTGGCGGAGGCCCGCGCCAACAACTGGAACCTCACCATTGTGATTGCCGATCACACTGGCTTGCCGGTGATGATACATCGCATGGATGGGGCGTCTGCCCGCTCCTATGATATCGCCTTGAGCAAGGTACGGGTGGTGACAGCGACCGGCTTGTCGTCGGGAGAATATGGACGACGACTGCAAGCGGGTGAAATCGAGGAAGTGGAAAACGGTGTCACCTTTGCTGGTGGGGTGCCGGTTATGCTCAATGGTGAGCGCATCGGTGCAGTGACTTCCAGTGGCGCAAGAGGCATTGAAGACGAACAGGTCTCACTGGCAGGTGCGGCGGCTATTTCCAACTGACTCCACCCGACTCCAACTGAACGGCCAGAGACGTATGCAGAGGCCTCTTAGTTAACAGCAGCCTCTGCGACAGATTCCACCCAGCGTTGTACCCTGGCCTCAAGCACCGGCAGTGGCAGTGCGCCACCGCCCAGTACGGTGTCATGGAAACCGCGGATATCGAAGCGCGCGCCCAGGGTGGCCTCCGCCCCGGCGCGCAATTCCTGAATTTTCAGCATGCCGATCTTGTAGGCAGTGGCCTGGCCGGGATTGGTGATATAGCGCTGAATCTCCGAGCGGATGGCGGCCTCGGGCTGAGGTGAGTTTTCCAGGAAATAGCGCACTGCCTGCTCTTCTGTCCATTGTTTGGCGTGAATCCCGGTATCCACCACCAACCTGATGGCGCGCCATATCTCGCCGGCCAGACGTCCGAAATCCGAGTAAGGGTCTTGATAAAAGCCCATGTCCTTGCCCAGCGCCTCGGCATACAGGCCCCAGCCTTCGGAAAATGCCGTGTAACCGTATTGGGTGCGAAAGCGCGGGATATCGGTCAGCTCCTGCTGGATGGAAATCTGCATATGATGACCCGGGTTGCCTTCGTGATAAGAGATGTTCTCCAACTGGTATCTGGGCATGGCCCGCATATCGGAAAGATGAGCGTAGAACACGCCCGGACGTGAGCCATCGGGGGTGCCGCGGGCATAGTGCTGGGCGGCCCCATCCTGTTCGCGGAAGGCTTCCACCCGGCGCACTTCCAGCTCAGCCTTGGGCAATATGCCGAAATACTCGGGTAATTTTGTGGCCACTCCAGCAAGAAACTCATTGGCCAGATCCAGATAGGCTTGTCGCCCGGCATCGGTATTGGGGAAATAGAACTGCTCGTCTTCACGCATGAAGACAAAGAAATCGGCCAGGCTGCCCTGGAAACCGACAGCCGTCTTGATGGCTTCCATTTCCTCACGGAGGCGTGCCACTTCGGCCAGTCCGGTCTGATGAATCTCATCGGCGCTGATATCCAGTGTGGTCATCAGGGCAAGCCGGGTGGTGTAGTAGTCCCCGCCATCGGGAAGTGCCCAGACACCATTTGCCTGCTCGCTGGTATTGGGGCGATCCTCTTGCAGCCATTGATGAATGGCCAGATAGGCCGGTTGCATCTGCTCCAGCATGGCAGTGCGTGCTGCCGTGCGCAGCGCTGCTGCCTGTTCGGCGCTGATGCGTTCATTGGCGAGCAGGGCATCGAGCTTGGCTTCCACATCCTGCCACAGCGGGGAGGCTTCGTCTGGTCCGGCAGATTCGGTGAAGGGGTAGCCGGCAGTGACCCGCTCGATCTCGGCCATGGCAAAGTCGTAATTGAAACGCGGCGAGCGGATGCCGTCTTCGACCGCCCGGCGGGCCCGATCCAGATAGGTCAGCAGCACCTCATCGATCTGGTTCAGGCGGGCAATATAAGCCTGCATGTCATTGGCATCATCCACCTTGTGATAATTGATCATGAAGTTGGGCAATGCAGCATGTGGTCCACCGCGACCAAAAATATAGGCATGACGCCGAAACGGCGCGGATCGCTCTGCACGTTGCAAACTGTATACCCAGGTATCCCAGGAGATTTTCGCCGCGGCCGACAACAGCTCATAATCGAATTCGGCCTGCATCTGGGCAACACTGTTGCGGCGCCAGGTCAGTTCACGCTCAAAGGCTGCATCCGAGACATCATCCAGGCGATCATAGTCACTCTTGTCGCCGAGTTGGGTTTTCCATTGCGGGCTGAAATCCAACTCTTCGGCAAAGCGGGCATCCAGCCAGTTGTTCAGGCGTGCGCTCTCTGCTGCGATTGCTTCTGCAGTATCGATTGGGGTCTGAGAATTTGGAGCCTGAGAAATTCGGGCCTGAGAAGAGGCGGGGGATTCGGTGTTCTCCGAGCAGGCTGCCAGAAAAACGAGCATCAATGAAAGAGTCAGAGTTCTCATTGCCGTGGCCTTGATTTTGTCGATGAGACCACATTATTGACCTCCTGCCAGGCGGAATCAATCGATCTGTGTGCTGGCAGTGTGTTGCCAGGACAGGGAAGGCTTTACATTATTGGGGAATTTTGCCACATTGGCGGCCGTACCCATCCCCGCCAGTTACTGCCAGACTTCCCTTGCAGCATACAGGGCAATGCGAAGAGTTGTGTTGGTCGTGCCAAGAGT
>JAVVEG010000026.1:3473-4631 GCA_032251455.1 Pseudomonadales bacterium
TCGTGGCAATCGTGACAAAAGTCTTGGCAGGGGCCTGAATGCTTATTCCCGGAAACCCATCATGAGCAGTGATACCCCCTCTGAAGTCCATCTCAAGCTCCGCAATCTGACCGCTGAAGATTATCCACAGCTTTCCCGGCTGATGGATGCCGTCTATCCAGACCTGGGTGGTTCCTGGCCGGAAGAGTCGATCATGCGGCTGATCCGGGAGTTTCCGGAAGGACAGATTGCAATCGAGGATCATGGCAAACTGGTGGCGGCAGCCTTGTGCATCCGCTGCGACTATGATCGCTTCAGTCGCCAGCATACTTATGAGGATCTGATTGGCCGACGTGAACAATTCATTCACAACAAGGAGGGCGATGCACTGTACGGCATGGATCTTTTCGTGGATGCAGAGTATCGCGATCTTCGTCTTGGTCGGCGCTTGTATGATGCGCGCAAGGATCTGTGCCGTGATCTGAATCTGCGCGCCATTCTGGCGGGCGGGCGCATCACCAACTATCACAAGCAGGCCGATCAGATGAGCCCCAGTGAATACATCGAGGCAGTCGATCGCAAGGAGCTGCACGACCCGATCCTGAGTTTTCAGCTGGCCAATGATTTTGAGGTCAAGCGTCTGCTCAAGGGCTACATGCCCGAAGATAAAAAATCACAGGGTTATGCCACCCTGCTGGAGTGGAACAATATTCTTTATGAGCCAGAAACCAGTGACCTGAGTCAGCGCCGCAAGACCGTCATCCGGGTGGGAATTCTGCAATGGCAAATGCGTCTGACTGGCTCATTCGAAGCCTGGCTCAGTCAGGTTGAATATTTTGTCGATACCATGGCTGATTATCAGGCCGATTTCGTGCTATTCCCGGAATTTTTCAATGCCCCCTTGATGGGTTTGGATGAGCACAAGAATCAGTTTGATGCCATCCGTTTTCTGTCCACTTTTGCCGAGCGCACCATCGAGGCCCTGTCTGAATTTGCCATCACCTACAACATCAATATCATTGCCGGCAGCATTCCGGAAATGGAAGGCGAGGTGCTCTACAACAAAGCCTATCTGTGCCGGCGCGATGGCACTGTGGATGCTCAGGCGAAACTGCATATCACGCCCCATGAGCGCAGAGACTGGGTCATCGAAGGCGGTGACAAACTGCAGGTGTTTCA
>JAVVEG010000026.1:4731-15422 GCA_032251455.1 Pseudomonadales bacterium
CACGATGCAGTGATGGCGGAAAGTACGCCCAATACCGAAATGGCGCTGGTGGCCGATCTGGATCTGGACAAACTGGTGCAGGTGCGCCATGAAGGTTCTGTCACCAATGCCAAGGACCGGCGTGATGACCTTTATGCAATCAACTGGCTGGCTGCGACAAAGCAGGCTGATTGATACGCTGGCGACACAGTTTTGAAACATCTTGTAACATCTGTGGCGGTAAAATTATTTTTTCCCCCTGAACCTGAAAGAAATTGCTAATATCGCGGTTTTTTAATAAGTTAGCCGCAAAAATTTTAGCCAGAGAATAAACAATGATATTTCAAACCCGCGTTCCTCTGTTATCGGCTGTTGTGCTCGCAGGTGCACTCTTCTCGCCAGGTACTCAGGCACAAGAATCCACCGCAGATTCAACCATCATTTATCCTTCCACCTATTTTGTGGAATGGTCACCAGTTACCGCGCAGGATATGATCACCCGCATTCCCGGTATCGGTAATCCCACTGGGGGTGGATTTGCCTCGGGTAATGGTGGGCGTGGTCTTGGCAGTGGCGGTGGCAATCAGATACTGATCGATGGCAAGCGCATGCCCGGCAAGGAAAATCAGGCTTCGGACCAGCTGTCGAGAATTCCTGCGGAAAATGTCCGTCATATTGAATTGATTCGCGGTACCTCCGGAGCCCTGGATGTGCGTGGCAGCGATCTCATCCTGAATGTCATCCTGCTGGAATCCATGGACAGCAACACCATCTCCTATGAGGTCAACTCTGATCGTTTCCGCGATGGACATGTTCAACCGGGTGGCAAGCTGGGCTATAGCGGTCAGAGCGGTGCCTTCAGCTATGTGCTCAGTGCCGAGGCGGAGCCTCGTGACAATGTTTTCCTCAGCAAGGAAACCAGCCGCCTGGGTGATTTCTCCCTGAATGACGAAGTCAGGGAAGAAAGGGACCGGGAACAGACCAGCTATACCCTTTCAGCCAATATTGGCTACGACATCAATCCGCAAAGCAGTCTGCGCCTGAATGCGCTCTGGTCCGAGAATGACGACCCGACGGATGTGCTGCGCTGGACCAAGGATTTGCGCGTATCGCCCAATAAGGTGTCCCTGGAACGCGAAGATATCCCGGGTGAGCGTGAAAACTGGGAAGTTGGCGGAGATTATCAATACAGTTTCAATAACGGCAGTCGTTTCAAGTTTCTGTTCATTGTCAATGAGGAAGATGATTCCAGTATCAGGGAACGTTATCGTGTACTGGATGATGGCACGGAAGAGAAGAACCTTTTCCTGGCCACCGCGTCCATCGAGGAAGAACGTATCTTCCGCACTTCCTATACCATGAGCCTGACCGAAGTCCAGGATATCGAAATGGGCGTTGAGCGGGCCCAAACCACGCTCGATTCGTCTCTGGGTCTGGGGCTGATCTCTGCAAATGGAACACCTTCGCCGGCTTTCGGGGGTCTGGTTCCCCAGAGGGTCAACAATGCCAACTCCGAAGTGGAAGAGATCCGTTATGAGCCCTTTATTGTGCATAACTGGCAGATCAACTCGCGTATGAGCCTGGAAAGCACCTTGGTTTATGAGGTTTCTGAAATCACCCAGAGTGGTGATGTGTCCAATAAGCGCGATTTCAGCTTTGTCAAACCCAAGGTGGACTGGCGCTTCGATCTGACTCCAAGTTTCCAGCTCCGGGCCAGTGCCGAAAAAATTGTGCGTCAGCTCGACTTCGGTGATTTTGTGGCTTCCAATGACAACCAGGACAACGATGCGGAAACTCAGGCCGGCAATGCCAACTTGAAACAGGAGCAGGTCCTGCGTACCGATTTTACTGCGGAATACCGCCTGCCAAATGATATGGGTGTGGTGGATGGCACTCTCTTCTGGATGAAGCACAAGGATGTAATCGATCGTATCGATGTATCACCCTCGCCAGACAATCTGCAGTCCGCCAACGGCAATATCGGCGATGGCACCATGTACGGGTTGAATCTGAATGCCAGCCTGCGTATGGGGCTGCTCAACATGCCCAATCTCCTGGTGACCAGCCGTTTCAATGTACAGGACTCAGAGATCACCGATCCGTTTCTTGGTGTAGAGCGTCGTTTCACCAATCATAATCGTGGGCGTCTGCAGGTTGGATTCCGCCATGATATCCCGCGCTGGAATATCAACTATGGCATGAACTGGAACAACCGGTTCGATGGCAATATGAAGCGTTATGATATTGACGATCTGGAATTGCTGGCAGGTGATCCCAATGTGCAGGTGTTCGTTCAGATCATTGCTGCCGGAGGCACCACTTTCCGGTTTGATGCGCGCAATGCCACCAATAATCTGAGTTGTCGTGAGCGGCAACGTTTCCTCGGTGCCATCACCAGTGGCATCATCGAAGAAATAGAAGACCAATGCAATAATAATGGTGGTCGGGTGCTGTCGCTTAAGATATCTGGTACGTTCTGACAACTGGATATGGCAAGTGCCGAGGATTGCTGTCGCTGATGGGACTCTCGTTCTGTGTTATCATTCGCGCCCTGTGAATGACTAATCGGGAGGGAACAAGACATCAAATCAGTGAATCAACAACAATCATCTGCGTCAGGCCCAGGCCATACTGTCGAGAAAATTGGCGGAACCTCCATGAGCCAATTTGAAGCGGTGCGGCAGAATATTTTCATGAATCCTGCCTTGAAGGGCCATTATTACCAACGCATTTTTGTAGTCTCTGCCTATGGCGGGATTACCGACCTCTTGCTGGAGCACAAAAAATCCGGTCAGCCCGGTATCTATGCCCTGTTTGCTGATGCCGAAGAGGAAAAAAGCTGGGTAGATGCTTTTGCCGAACTGCGTCTGCGCATGCTGGAGATCAATGCGGAATTGTTTGCTGATCCTGCTGAGTTGAACAAAGCCAATGAGTTTATCGAAGCGCGCCTGAGCCACGCCAAAAGCGTGCTCATGGATGTCAAGAGTTTGTGTCGACATGGGCATTTTGCACTGGCCGATCATTTACAAACGGTGCGCGAGATGCTGGCCAGCCTTGGTGAGATTCACAGTGCTTTCAATACCACGGCACTGTTGCAAAAGCTGGGGCTCAATGCCCGTTTCATTGATCTGTCGGGATGGAGTGCAGATCAGCATCTGAGTCTGGATGAAAACATCGGCAATGCCTTTGCCGATGTTGATCTGAGCACCGAGTTGCCCATCGCTACCGGCTACAGCCATTGTGAAGGGGGGCTGATGGCCGTTTTCGATCGGGGCTACAGTGAAATGATCTTCAGCCAGATTGCGGTGCTTACCGGTGCGCGCGAGGCTATCATCCACAAGGAATTCCACCTCAGCACCGCCGACCCCCGCATCGTTGGGCAGGACAAGGCGGTACCCATTGGTCGCACCAATTATGATGTGGCCGATCAACTGGCCAATCTGGGCATGGAGGCCATTCATCCCCGTGCCGCCAAGGGACTGCGCAAGAACAATATCCACCTGCGGGTCAAGAATACCTTTGAGCCGGAACATGCCGGCACGCTGATAACCCGCGACTATATCAGCGCTTCGCCCTGTGTTGAAATCATTGCCGGGCGTACCGGAGTGTACGTCATCGAGCTGTTCGATCAGGACATGGTAGGTGATCTGCCCCGCTACGAAGCAGTATTTCTGGAGCAGATCACCCGCTTCAGGGGGCAGGTCATCAATAAAGACCTGAATGCCAATACCATCACCTATTACCTGGCCACCAACCTGAAGACAGTGAAGCGAATTCAGGCTGCCCTTGCTGACCGTTTTTCCAGTGCCGAAATCAAGGTCAGCAAGGTCTGTATCGTCTCGGCAGTAGGCAGCGATCTGAAAATCAAGGGCATGCTGGCACAAACTGCAACGGCGCTGTCCGAGGCCAAGGTGGACATTCTGGCCGTACACCAATCCATGCGCCAGGTGGATATGCAATTCGTGCTCAATGATGAAGATTATGAGTCTGCGGTAAAAAGCCTTCACTCCCATCTGGTGGAAGTGCATAATCATGGCCGGGCAGTAAAATTGGCGAAAGAGGAGTTCCGGGTATGATAACCCTGCATCATTTACAGATTGGTCGTTCCATCTTCATGGTGTGGGCGCTGGAGGAAATGGGTATTGAGTACGACCTGATTCCCTATGTGCGCGATCCGGCCACCATGCGGGCTCCCCAGACCCTGAAGAAGATTCATCCACTGGGCAAGTCTCCGGTGATCGAGGATGAAGGCCAGGTAATTGCCGAGTCAGGCGCCATTATCAGTTATCTGCTGGAAAAGCACGATAAGACTCACCGCTTGCACCCGCCACGCAGTGATCTGGGCGTCTGGGCCGAGTTCACGCAATGGCTGCATTACCCTGAAGGCTCGGTCTTTGCTCCTCTGCTGATCAAGATGCTGTTAATGCGCAGCCAGCAGCCGCACGAGGTATTGACCGGGTTCAGTGAGGGCGAGATTGCCCTGCATCTGGGGCATATCCAGAATCAGCTGGGTGACAGGTCATACATTCTCTCGGAACAATTCAGTGCTGCTGATTTTGGCATTGCCTATGTGGTATCCATGGCTGCCCGGCTGGGCCTGCTGGAATCCTACCCAAAGCTGCAGGCATACCTGGCGCGCGTCAAGGCAAGACCTGCCTGGCAACGTGCCGTGGCCAGGGCCATAGAGTAAGGAGGCCCTGCGCGCAGGCGGTATAACGTGGCACAGAGCATCACTATTTCCCGGATAGCCTTGGCATTGCTTTTATGCTCCCTGTTGCAGGGCTGTATCAATCTCAATAAATGGCCTGCGGATATTCCTGAGCGTGCCCTGTTCAATGCCGCCTATGAGCAGGATATCGAGAATCAGCAAGTGCAAAGCCGTGATGAATACCTGACCTGGGTGTTGCGTTTCTACGCGGGCTGGGGACCCATGGCAATGGGCTGGAACGACATGACCCTGGCGGTCATGGATGGCCTTGAGGGTGAGTTGTATCAGGAGGCCGAAAGCAAGCGTGACTTTCTTGGCCTATTGATCTCGGCGGAGTGGGCCAAGGACAATAATGTGCGCAAAATCAACACCGCCATGCTCAGTCTGTGGGGCGCAGTCATGATTAGCGTGCCGGACGCCACACAAAGAATCGCTGCTCTTGATTTGCTTATCGCCGACGCACAGGATTTGTTGGATGGTGAGTTGTTTGCCGACCAGGTCAACGATCAGCGCTACCAAGACCGTCTCGGCATCAACCTGGAACCCTGAGGAGCCTCTGAACAAGCATGAGCTACAGCACAATCGATTATCAGATCAGCGAGCGTATTCTGACCATTACCCTGAACCGTCCCGATAGCATGAACGCGTTTACCGTCACCATGGCCAATGAGCTGGAACAGGCTTTCCGGCAGGCCAGTCAGGATGATGCAGTGGCGGCGGTAATCGTCACCGGTGCCGGCCGGGCATTCTGTGCTGGCATGGACCTGTCGGTACCCGGCAATGTGTTCGGTCTCGATGAATCCTTGCTCCCCTCACTGCAAACACTCGATGAACAGTATGAAGACCCGCAGATTCGTGCGGGTGTGCGCGATACCGGTGGCCGGGTCAGCCTGGCGATCCATGCCTGCACCAAGCCGGTGATTGCGGCCATCAATGGTGCAGCAGTGGGTATCGGGGCAACCATGACTCTGGCCATGGATGTGCGGCTGATGGCGGAAAAGGCCCGCATCGGGTTTGTGTTTGGCAAAATCGGGATTACTCCCGAGGCGTGTTCCACCTGGTTCCTGCCGCGTATTGTAGGCCTGCAGCAGACATTTGACTGGGTCTACAGCGGCGAACTGATCAGCAGCGCCGAAGCCCTGCAGGCGGGGCTGGTGAAAGCAGTCTGCCCGGCAGAGCAATTGCTGCAGCAGGCCCGCAGTCTGGCCCATCGCTATATCGACAAGCGCTCCCCGGTAGCCACCGCACTGACCCGGCAGATGCTGTTGCGCAATGCAGCCCTGCCGCATCCAGCCGAGGCCCATAAACTGGAATCGCTGGCCGTGTTCTATACCAGTCAGCAGGATGGCAGGGAAGGGGTACAGGCTTTTCTGGAAAAACGTGACCCCGAATTCTCCAGCAAGGTATCCGAGGACATGCCAGGGTTTTATCCCTGGTTTGATGAATGAGCCAGCTTGACGGCGGCTTGCAGGCCAGGTTCCTGCGCCCCCAATCTTGAACCAAGTTCCCGGTGACGGGCAATGATGTCCCCGACCGGATGCCGGCAGGTCCCCGCCTTGTTGATCAGTTTGCTCTCACAGATATCACAACGCACACATTCCTTGAAATCGATTTGTTCGCGGCGTATGGCGCCAGTTGGGCAGGCATGTTCGCAGACTGTGCAGAGTGTGCACTGTGGCACCCTCTTGATGCGTGCCGGGCTGAGCAGGGACAGGATGGCCAGTGCCGCTCCCAGCGGGCAGACATATCGGCAGTAGAAGCGCTCGATCAGCACACAGGCAAGCAGCAAGAGCAGCAGGATGCTCCACAGCAACGGCGAAGGACTGAAGAAGAACAGGGTGCCAAAAGGCTCAAAATATTGGAAGATGCTCAGGTTGCTGTTGACCAGGGCGGTGCCCAGAATCAGGGCAAGAATGCCGTACTTGATGTAAAGCGCCTGCTGATGAATTTTTGTGGAGGCCTGCATCTGCCAGCGTTTGGGTAATTGCCAGTGGCGGGGCCGGAAGCGGGTGAGGAAATCCTGCAGTGCACCAAAGGGGCACAGCGACGAGCAGAACAGGCGCCCCCATATCAAGGTGGTCACCAGTGTGAAGACGATGATTATCAACATGGGCAGATTGTTGAGGAAGATACCTGGCCCTTGTGTCATGGCATTGGTGATGTGCGATACCGACAGGAAACCGTTCTGGTAAAAGCCCAGGTAGAACAGCGTGACGGTCAGTGCCGCCCAGCGCACGGCACTGTTCTTGCGCAGAAACGCGGTCATGACCAGGGTCAGCAGCAGAAGCAGCATGAACAACTGGTAGCCAGGCGTATCCCCCCAGGGTGGATCAAGACGCAACCGGGTCAACAGGGGGGCCTCGGCCAGCATTGCCGCCTCGATTTCGGCGCGTGATAAAACCGGTTCCCCTTGGGCCAGGTTCAGGCTGACTCCGGACAAGGTGTAATCGATGCCATAAGGCTCGGGGCTGCCCGGAGGCTGGTAAAACAGCTGGAAAGCTTGCGTGGGGTCCCAGTCCTCTGCCATGACGATGGCCCCTGCATAGCTGGCCCTGCCGGCAAAAACCCCGGCATCGGCATTGCCGGCGGTAACGAAGCGCCGTGGCTGGATGCGCTGGGGCTCATTGTCGCCCTGCTGGAAGGACAGCAGATGTTGCCGGAACAGCGGGGCTGCGGAGCCACCCACCGCCACCAGGATCATCTCGCGCCCACCCAGGCGGCGGCTGGCATCGCGTTCGGCGCGCGCATAATCTTCCGCACCGATAAAATACTCGCCCAGGGCCGGGCGTCCCATATAGGCAATACTCAACTCCAGAACGGTATCGACCGGCATGGGCATGCTGAACTGCCGGACAATGCCTTGTTCCAGCAGATCCTGCCAACTCAGTTGCTGCAGTTGTTCCAGCGCATTTTCGCCCCAGGTGACTTCTTGCTGATTGCCGGCTGCAAAATCCAGGTAGGCCGCCGCCACCTTGCGCGCGGCTTCGCGCACCCCGCGGGTAATGGCAAAGCTGGTCAGGGTGGCATTGCTCAGGCCATCGATATCCCGGTTCAGACGGAACTCATCCACAATGGCCTTGCCAGGAAACTGGGACTGAAAGGGGACATCAGCCACGAAGTCGCCCCGGGAATAGGCATAGGATTCGTAATAGGTCAGCACCTTGATGCCGCTCAGGGTGCCATCGGTCAGCAGGCCGATCAGCATGGCAATGGGGGCGCTGTAGCCGATCTCTTCGGGAGGAATATCCGCACTGAAGAAGACATAGCCCAGCAGTTCCTGGGTGCCGTTTGCAGGGTCCTGACGATAGCCGCGAAACACGGGCGGCTGGCCTGATTTCTCCGTAAACGTTTCGGCCTGGGGCATGACCTGATGCAGCCATTGCTGCTGCAGTTCGGTGGTCCATGGTGTGCGGATGGCAGTGCGATCCAGGGCTGGGCGGGTCGATTGGGCCAAGGTGCTGGTGTGTGTCAGCAGCAGGCACAAGGTCGCCAGCAGGGCGAGAATCGATCGGGCTGGGATGATTCCTCTACAGGTGTTCTTCATTGGCCAGGCTCAGAATAAAGGTGCAGGATTGCAGTACAATACTGTATTTTCAGACCAAACCCCATAGGCCATGACGCAGATACCCTTGTTTTCTCTTGAAGCCGTTGACCTGTTCCTGCGCTCGCTGGCAGTGGGACAGCTGTTGTTGCTGGGTGCATTGTTTCTGCGCTGGCCACTGGGTTTATACCGGGCGCTGTTACTGGGTATTGGCCTCAGTACGGTAGCCTACCTGTTGTTGACAGCGCCGATACCTGATGCCGATTATGGCTGGCTGCGGCCGGTATTGCTGGTACTTACCGATGCGTTCGCCTATCTGGTCTGGTTTCTGGCCCAGTTTGCCTTCAACGATGAGTTTCGTCCCCGGGACTGGCCCCGTGCAATCAAATTTGCCCTCTGGGCTTATGCCCTGTGGTACGTTTATTTTTTGGGGGTACTTGCTGGTCAGGGCGTTTTCCACGATGTCATTCATCTGATCGCATTGATATTGATGGCTCATGTGATTTACGTGGCACTCAAGGGCTTTGACAATGACCTGATTGACAGCCGCCGCCGTTCACGCATTCTGCTAGCCATTGCCATAAGCACTTACAGCATCCTGGTGGTTGCGCTGGAGTTCATGGATGGGCGTATCCGCAACGACGCCCTGTTCAGTCTGTTGAACTCGGGGTTTCTCTGCCTGACCATTCTGCTGTTGAGCAGAGTCTACTTGCGGCTTGAAACGGTGGATTCCTCTACTGATACCGCCTTTACAGCCGTCGCTGAAGACGATGCGGCTAAAACCGGGATTCAACCTCCGGCGGGCACCATGATTGCGCAGGAGTTTGTCGGCTTGAAGCAGCGTCTGGATGAGTTTGTCGATGCGAAACGTTATTACCAATACGGCCTCTCCATCAGTGCGCTGGCCCGGCAACTTGATTGCCCCGAACACCATTTGCGGCGGTTGATCAACAAGGGGCTGGGTTTTCGCAATTTCAACGCCTTTCTGAACAGCCTCCGTATCCGCGATGCCGCAGAAGTGCTGGCTGATCCCGGTCAGCGCAGCAAACCTATCCTGACTGTCGCACTGGAGTTGGGTTACGGATCCATAGGTCCTTTCAACCGTGCTTTTAAGGCGAGCATCGGCCAGACCCCGGGTGAATATCGCAGTGTCGTTCAGAATCGGCGCTGAATTTTCAGTTTCGGCAAGACAATCACCACTCTCAAGCACAGACTCACTCCGTTGATTCTCAATAAATTTGCGAGGGACAGAGATGGTGAGGCTAGGTGGTGGCAAAAAAATAGCTGGATTGGTTTTATTGATGGGTATCGCTTATATGCTGTTACCCATTTACGGGTTTATGGCAGAGGATTATCCGGTACTGCGTGGACCCTGGGGCTGGCGTGAAGTGCCCACACAGGCCCCTTATCAGCAGGGCGTTGTCGCCCCGGGTTATGAAATGGCAGCAGTTGCTGCTGCCGAGCTGTTGCAGCAACATCGTGCCGTTTTGCATGCTCCGGCACTATCGGCGGCAGTGGTCATCGATGGTGACCTGATCTGGTCAGCGGCAACCGGTTGGTCAGATTTGGCCGAACAAAGGGCGGCAACGCCACAGACCCTGTTCCGCATCGGCTCCACCTCGAAACCGATCACCGGGACCTTGCTGGCCCGGTTCATCGATGCCGGATTGCTTGATCTGGATACACCCATCTCTGCCTATGTGACTGACCTGCCCAACCCCCAGTGGGCAGCGATCACTCTGCGGCAACTGGCATCACATTCGTCGGGTCTGCCTGACTATGAGACCAATCGTGATTGGCTGGGGGTTTACCAATCAATGGCTTTGCGTCGGCATCACACCGATATCCGGGAAGGATTGGCCAATTTTGATGGAGCTCCCTTGCGGCATGACCCCGGAACCTGGTTTGAGTACTCCTCATATGGCACCAATTTATTGGCGGTAGTGTTGCAGGAAGTCGGTGGCAAGCCGTTCCAGCGTCTGATCCAGGACTGGTTGAGAACCCCTCTTGGTATCGAAACCCCGCTGCCGGATGCCGACATACCAGCGCGTGCCACATTCTATCAACTCGATGGCAGCATGGCCCGGCGTTGGCGCGAGGTTGATCTGAGCAATAAACTGCCGGGAGGAGGATTCATGTCCCGGCCTGAAGACCTGGCAGTCCTGGGAGCAGCCTGGCTGGATGACAGGTTCATTTCCGCAGAGACGCGCAACGAGTTTTGGACCCCTCAAAGGCTGGCTGACGGCACGGTCAACGAACAGGCTTATGCGTTGACCTGGCGCTGGAGCGAGCGCAGCAATATGGCCAACCATGGCGGGGTGTCCAAGGGCTCCAAGGCCTGGCTGGCGGTGTATCCGGCGCAGCGGATGGTCATTGCGTTGACCATGAATACAAACGTCAATGAGTTTTCTGACTTCGCTGCTGTGCAGTATGCACTCAAAGAGGTATTTGAAAGATAAAGGC
>JAVVEG010000026.1:15522-24334 GCA_032251455.1 Pseudomonadales bacterium
TCTGACTTCGCTGCTGTGCAGTATGCACTCAAAGAGGTATTTGAAAGATAAAGGCGCTAGATCAGATAGACATACACGGTAATAAAATGACAGCCACTGCCGATCAGGACAAAAACATGGAAGATAGCGTGGTTCAGCGGAATTTTCTTGATTGAGTAGATCAGTGCGCCCACGGTATAGGACACGCCACCAGCAAGCAGCCAGCGCAGGCCGGCCGGTGCCAGGTTGTCGATCAGGGGGTTGATGGCGAACAGGATCAGCCAGCCCATGACGATGTACATGACAGTGGACAGTTTTTCGTAGCGTCCGGTAAAGAACAGCTTCAGGACGATGCCGGTCAGCGCCATGCTCCAGGAGATACCAAAAATGGTCCAGCCGGTGATGCCCTGCAGAGTGATCAGGGTGAACGGGGTGTAGGTGCCGGCGATGAGGATATAAATGCTGGCGTGGTCCACGATACGCAGCCGGACGCGCTGCAGCGCAGAGCGTGTGCTGTGGTAAAGCGTGGAAATACCGTAGGTGACAACCAGACTGACACCAAAAATGCCGAAGCTGATGATCTCCAGGTTGCCTCCGGCAGCAACGGCATGCCGCAACAAGGCCACCAGACCCACCAGGCTCAGCACAAAACCCAGCGCGTGAGAGCCAATGTTCAGGCACTCTTCCAGTGGTGAGTAATGCTTCAGCGTGTTATTCATGAGCCCTTTGCTTCGATCGATGCCAATGCCTGCTGGGTGGCCGCCGTGATTGCGGTCCAGTCATGGTTAGCCAGATGTTCCTGGTCGATCATCCAGGAGCCGCCGACACACAGGACATTGGGCAGGCTCAGATAAGCGTGGACATTACTGGCATTGATGCCTCCGGTGGGACAGAAGCTGACGGCGTGGAAAGGGGCGACAAAGGCCTTGAGCAGGGCAGGCCCGCCACAGGCGGAGGCCGGGAAAAACTTGAAACAGTCCAGCCCGCATTCCAGCCCGGTCATCACCTCGGAAGCCGTACTGACGCCTGGCAGCAAAGCCAGCGACAGGGAGCGTGCTGCATCCACCAGCTGGCGGCTCAGTCCCGGACTGACCGCAAAATCGACCCCGGCTGCGGCCACGGCTTCCACATCCTTGACGCCAAGCACAGTACCGGCCGCCACCTGCAACTCAGGCAGACTCTGTCTGACTGCCGCGATGGCAGCCAGGGCCGCCGGTGTGCGCAGGGTGATCTCAACCGCGGTGATACCGCCTGCGGACAAAGCGCGGCAGAGCCCTACTGCCTGTTCCTCGCTGTGGACTGTCAGCACCGGCAGCAGGGTCAGCGAAGCGAGTCGTTCACGCAGATTTATCATGTTGCCGCTGTCCCATCTTCGTCATGATTGAATACCGATGCCCCCGCATGCGCGGTACTGGCAATTGCCCTGAAATTCGCAAACAAGGCCCGGCCCAGGGTATCCGGCAACTGCTCTTCGGACGCAGCATAAGTGGCAGCCTCACGCGCGTTGAATGCTTTCTCGCTCAGGAGCACCTGTAACTGGCCGGTACCGGCATCCAGCAGCAGAGGGTCGCCGTCACGCAGTCTGGATAAAGGGCCGCCGTCGAGCGCTTCCGGGCTCATATGAATGGCAGCCGGCACCTTGCCCGATGCGCCAGACATGCGTCCATCGGTGACCAGGGCAACATGAAAACCCTGGTCCTGGAGCGCGCCCAGCACAGGGGTCAACTGATGCAGTTCAGGCATGCCGTTGGCCTTGGGGCCCTGGAAGCGAATGACGGCAATGAAATCCTGTTGCAGCTCGCCGCGCTGGTAGGCATGTGTGAGTTCCTGTTGACTGTTGAAGAGGCGACATGGCGCCTCCACCCGTTGGTGTTCTGTCTTCACGGCTGAAGTCTTGATCACGCCGGTGCCCAGATTGCCGGTAATCAGCCGCAGCCCGCCTTCGGCGACAAACGGATTGCTGAGTGGTCGCAACACATCAGGGCGCTGCGAAGAGGCTTCATGATCCACCCAGTGTACTGAACCATCTGCCGACAGAACCGGCGTCCTGGCATAGGCCGCCATGCCTTCGCCCATCAGCGTGACCACCTGCTCGTTGAGCAGGCCTCCTGCGCGCAGTTCGCGGACCAGATAGGCCATGCCGCCGGCCTGTTGGAAGGCATTGACGTCCGCTTCGCCGTTGGGATAGATACGGGCCAGCAGCGGGGTGACGCGCGACAGTTCATCCAGGTCCTGCCATTCCAGAATGATGCCTGCGGCACGCGCTATGGCGACCAGATGCAAGGTGTGGTTGGTAGAGCCGCCACTGGCCAGCAGTGCCACCGCAGCATTGACCAGGGAAGCCGGACTGATCATGTGCATCAAGGCACCTTGTTGCGCGGTTGTAGCGCTCAGCACCCGACGCACGGTCTCGCGGGTTAGGGCCTCGCGCAAGGGATCATCGGGATTGACGAAGGAGGCGCCCGGCAGTTGCACGCCCAGCATTTCCACCATTATCTGGTTGCTGTTGGCCGTGCCGTAGAAATTACAGGTGCCATGACTGTGGTATGCGGCTGATTCGACTGCCAGCAACTCCTCCCTGCCGGCCTTGCCCTGGGCATAACGCTGCCGGACCTCGGCCTTGGCCTTGTTGGGAATACCTGAGCCCATGGGCCCGGCAGGAATGAACCCGGCCGGCAAATGCCCGAACTGCAAGGCTCCGATCAACAGGCCGGGAACGATCTTGTCGCAAACCCCCAGGCACAGCACACCATCGAACACATTGTGGCTCAGGCTGATGGCGGTAGCCATGGCAATGACTTCGCGGCTGAACAGGCTCAGCTCCATGCCGGGCTGCCCCTGGGTGATGCCATCGCACATGGCAGGCACTCCACCAGCCACCTGGGCCGTGGCACCGGCTGCCTGGGCCGCGGACTTGATGATATCCGGGTAGAACTGGAGAGGCTGGTGTGCGGACAGCATGTCGTTGTAGGCAGTCACTATCCCCAGATTGGGGGCATTCATGCCGGCGATGCTGGTTTTGTCCGCCGGATTGCAGGCGGCAAAGGCATGGGCCAGATTGCCGCAGGACAGGGTTCGTCGCGGCGGAAACTGTGTCAGGGTGCGTTGCATTGTGGCCAGGTAGTCCTGGCGCTGCTGGCGGTTGCGCTCGACAATGCGTTCGGTAACGGCAGCGACGACTGGGTTAATGGTCTGGGGCATAATAAATCTCGGTCAGGGTATGGTGATCATGCAGCACAGCGCGCACCGGCATCTCCTGTGCGCTGCCGGGCTGCAAGGCAGATTCCAGCACCGCCCGCTTGGCTGCGCCGGTCAGATACAAAATGCGTTCACTGGCCCCCAGCAGGGTGTTCAGGCCCAGGCTCATTCTGGCGCAGCCAGCAATGGCACCCGGTTCACTGCGGGGTTGAAGGGCAAAGCAAATGCGGGTGTTATTTTTGTCCAGTGCCTGATCCAGCCCTTTGGCTCCGGGAATCAGCGAGGCCGTATGACCATCGAGGCCCATGCCCAGCAAGACCAGGTCCAGGGGTAGAATCTGTCGTTCCAGTATGGCCCCCAGGTTTTCCGCCGCAGCAAAGGCATCGCTTGTCGGGGTCTTCATGCCGATCATGGTGGCATGGCGCGCCTGGTTCTGCAACAGAGTGTTGCGGATCAGCCGGGCATTGGATTGGGGATTGGTTTCCTCTACCCAGCGCTCGTCCACCAGGCTCACTGTCACTGCCGACCAGTCCAGCGTTTGTTGTGACAGATACCGGTACAGCGGGGCCGGCGTGCTGCCTCCTGATAAGGCGATGGAGGCCCGCCGTTGGAAGTTGATCAAGTTGGTCAGAGTCGAAATCAGGCGCTGACTCAAGGTCTCGATCAGCGTCTGTGGATTGGAAAACTCATGCAACTGCCACACGTTTGCTACTCCGTCGTTCAGAGGTACCGTCGGTCTGGCTCTACTCCTGCCAGCGCCGGCCATCGCGGGCAATCAGGGCAATACTGTCAGAGGGCCCCATTGACCCTGCCATATAGGGCAAAGGTTTTTGTTTGTGCTTTTTCCAGCCAGCGGCAATTGCATCCACCCACTGCCAGGCAGCCTCCACCTGATCGGCCCGCATAAACAGACTGGAATTGGCGCGCATCACATCCAGCAACAGGCGCTCATACGCTTCCGGGACGCGCCGGTTGGTAAAGGTATCGGACAGCGACAGATCCAGGGACACATTTTCCAGTGGGAAATTCTCATCCAGCCCCGGCACCTTGTTGAGCAGGTACAGGCGGATACCTTCCTCCGGTTGCAGGCGGATCAGCAGTTTATTGGCCGTATCCTGATTAGCCTGGTCGGGAAACAGGGCATGTGGCAGCTTCTTGAACTGCACCACAATTTCACAGAAACGACGCTGCAACCGTTTGCCAGTGCGCAAATAAAAAGGGACACCCGCCCAGCGCCAGTTGTTGATGCTGGCCTTGATGGCCACAAAGGTCTCGGTATCCGAGGACCCTTTGGCATCCTCTTCCTGCAGATACGAAGGCACGGATTCAGTGGCAATGGTGCCGGCAATATACTGACCACGCACGGTTTTCTCGGCTACCTCCCGACCGCTGATTGCGCCCAGGCTATGCAGTACCTTGAGTTTCTCATCATGCACCGCCCGTGCATCGAGCGAGGAGGGTGGTTCCATGGCCAGCAGGCACAAGAGCTGCAGCAGGTGATTCTGCACCATGTCGCGCAGTGCGCCAGCCTCGTCATAAAATGGCCAGCGGCCACCGGCGCCTATCGATTCGGCAGCCGTGATTTGCACATGATCGATGTAATTATTGCTCCACAGCGGTTCGAATAGAGCGTTGGCAAAGCGCAGGGTCAGCAGGTTCTGTACGGTTTCCTTGCCCAGGTAATGATCGATGCGGTAAATCTGGTGCTCCTGGAACGTCTTGGTCAGGCTGTCATTGATGGCCAGGAAACTGTCGCGGTTGCTGCCCAGCGGTTTTTCAATTACCAGGCGCATGTTGTCGCGGGCCAGACCGACAGCCCACAGGGATTGACAGATCGGAGCAAAAATAAGTGGCGGAGTAGCCAGATAGGTAATCAGATCACGGCTGGTGTCAGCCAACACAGTTCGGCTCAACAACGACAGCTCAGCCTCGTTGGTGGCATCAAGCGCGTGATAGGACAGGCGCTGACTGAAGCGCTTCCAACTGGTGGTATCGATATTGGTCTTGCCAAGCTGTTCGGCGAGCAGGTGTTTGATTTTGGCACAAAACTCGGTGTCAGAGTGAGGATGCCGGGCGACACAGATAATCCTCAGACAGTCCGGCAGGCAGTGGTCCAGGTCCAGGTGGTACAGCGCCGGGTACAACTTGCGGAACGCAAGGTCACCATCACCGCCGATAATCAGGAAATCACAAATCATGGTCATACCCAAGCTTGATCCTGCCTATCGTGCTGGTTTTTTGGCTAACAAGCAAGCGGCATTCTCACTGTTAGTGCCATTGGGGATGCGGGCATATATTTTTTTCAGGAATGCCCTGCTCGGCCAGTTCGCCTCTAAAGGAGGCACCCAGACACCAGTGAAGGGTCAGCCCCATTCAGCTACGTTCAGCGCTGCTTTGCCCAGAACTGCTCAGCGAGTTCATGCAACGCTGTCGTCAACTGTGCCACTTCCTGGGCACTGATGCGGTTACTCAGCCCACTTTCGACATTCTGACTGGTAGCATCCTGAATGCTGACAATGCTGCGATTGATGCTCTCGCTGACGATGCTTTGTTGTTCCACGGCTGTTGCAATCTGCATATTCATATCGGTGATTTCATTCACCCGTTTTCCGATATCGGCCAACGCATTGGCTGCTTGTTGAGCGTGGCTGACACTTGACTGGGTTTGGACGGTGCTTTTTTCCATGACAGTTACTGCTGATTTGGCTGAGTCTTGCAGTACCGTGATCATCTCCTGAATATCAGAAGTGGATTTCTGTGTTTTGGCTGCAAGACTGCGAACCTCATCGGCAACCACAGCAAAGCCCCTGCCTTGCTCGCCGGCACGTGCGGCCTCAATGGCAGCATTGAGCGCCAGCAAATTGGTTTGTTCTGCGATGCCGCGAATCACGTCCAGAATCTTGGAAATCTCGTTGCTGTGTGTTTGCAGTTGGTGAATGACCTGAGTGGCTTCTTCAATATCGCTTTCCAGTGCTCCGATGGACTCGCTGGTTTGTGCAACCAGGCTCTGACCGCTGCGGGTTTCAGTATCTGCCTGCTCTGCCGCAGTAGCAGCATTCTGGGCATTCTGAGCAACTTCCTGAATGCTGGCAACCATTTCATTGACAGCCGCAGCTATCTGTTCGGTCTCGGCTTGTTGATCTCCAGAGAGCTTGTTACTGGCATCGATTTCTTTCAATAGATTTTCTGCATACGAGTTAAGTCGTCTGGAGGCGTCACCTATACGCCCTATAACAGCACCGGTTTCAGCCTGGCGCATGCGCAGCGCAAACTCGATTTTACCAAACTCATCGGCGCGACGGGTATAAATACGCTGGCTCAATGGATTGTCGGCGATATCGTTGGCCTGTTTTACCAATTTGTTGAGAGGGGTCAGTGCATACACAATTGCGGCTATGCTAAAACCGGAGGAAACAACAAATATCAGCAGTGCTTGTAGCAACGGTAATGACGTAAAAAAAGTGGCTATCGATACTGGAAGTGCAATGGCAAGCACTGTCATCAATGACAGTTTCATCAGCAATGAAAGACGCGCCGGGCGCAGAAAATCATTGTTCCCGGAAAGCAGACTGGCGTACCTGTGTTCAGCCTCCCGGACATGCTCCGGGTCGGGTCTGGTTCTGACGGATTGGTACTCAACGGTCTGTCCATTTTTTTGAATTGGCGTGACATAGGCGCTGACCCAATAGTGATCGCCATTCTTGCAACGATTCTTTACCTGGCCCATCCAGGAACGTCCATTTTTCAGCGTTGCCCACATGTGTTCAAAGGCGGCCGGAGGCATGTCAGGGTGCCTAATAATATTATGCGGTTGATTCAACAATTCCTTTTCTTCAAAGCCACTTATTTCTATAAAGTCTTGATTGATATAAGTGATATGACTATGTGTATTTGTGGTAGAGAGTATGTTGGTATTCTGAGACAACTCAACCGGACGGTTTGATACTGGAAGATTCTTGCGCATTGGATGTCACCTTGATTATCTTTTTTTCACCATTTTATGGTGTGTGAAAAGTATTTATTTAGGCTTGCTTACAAAAGCTACTTCTAAAAATCTACTTCTAAAGAATTACTCGGTGCCTGCATCAGTTCCTCGGGGATGTTCGAGGCGAATGCTTGTATGGGAGGTGATCGGCCGATAAAAATACACTTTATATTTTTTTTGCAGAATAATTCTTGCCTGACAAAAAAGTAATAAATAAGCATTCAATGCGAGAAATAAGTAGGGAAATATTTAATCTGCTTGTAGGAATTTACTTACAATAACAGCGTTTTTTATTTGATATAGATCATTCTTTCTATTTGTCTATGAGATAGAATTGGAAAGGCCTTTTAATCGTAAAACCAAAAATTAACCTATAATAAAAAATCAAGAGGTGTAATTCTTTGTTATCATCAAAAAAGTACAACGTCGTTTTTTGATCTCATGCTGACGAGATTCCCTGCCTCGCGATTACTTGGCTCCATGATTGCCATCATTTCTGGCTGTTTACTGTTTCTATCATGGATTAGTGAATCCGGCTGGGTAGCATTGATACCCGACCTTTTATTGATGGGACAAAATACGGCATTGGCCTTGCTGTTACTTGGTGTTAGTATCGGTTTTTCCGATAGCTGTGCCACATCCAGAGTCAGGCTGTTATTTCTTCTGGTCATTGCCCTGGCCCTGACACCATTGCTGCAAGGCTTATTCAATGCCTATCCAACCGATAGCTATTTTCGTGTTCTGTTGAATACCTTGCCAGCCGAAGGAGCATGGCCGGGTCGAATGTCACGCGCTGAAGCCTTTGCCATCGTGTTGTTGGCAGGGGCTGCCCTGAGCTTGCAGGGTAGACTGCTCGCCCATGTCGTCTTTGCGATCCTTGGTGCGAGCTGCGTAACACTTATAACCCTCCCCCAACTTACCTACAAAGCGATTGACTCAATTCTTTTAGGGGCCATCTATATACCTGCTCAGGGTACTTTCAGCTTGCTCACCACACTGTGTATGTTTCTGGCAGCGTTGGCGGTCATCTGCCAGGGCTTAAAGCACTCAGCCTATGCCGATTGGCAATCCGATAATCCGGGGCGCGCTGTCGCCATCAAGGTCATCATGCTGCTGACGGTGTTAATAAGCATTGCAATATCAAGTGTCGTTGGCTTTATACCCGAGGCAACACTCTCTTTCATCTTGACGTTGTTACTGTTGATGACAGCTTTTGGTTTTCTGATTATCTATCATCAGATAGTGGCAGCAGTTGACGCCAGAGAGCAGACTGAGAAGGAACTCAAGGAAAGGGAAGCAATGCTGGAGCAGGCCCAACGGCAGGCTGGTATCGGCTGTTGGCGACTGACTTTGACTACCGGAGAGCTGTTGTGGTCGCAGGAGTGTTATCGGATCTTCGGTATAGCCGCCTCAACACCTTTGCGTTATGAGAGTTTTCTGGAATTGATTCACCCTGATGAGCGGGAACTGGTTAATAAAGTCTGGAACAAGGCCCTTCAGAGTGGCGATTATGATATTGAACACCGCATCGTTGTCGCCGGATGCATCAGATGGGTTAGGGAGCGAGCTGTTTTTCAACGCGAGCATGACGAAACGCTTGTTATCCTGGGTACCGTGCAGGACATTACTGCCATGAAGACCAAAGAGAGC
>JAVVEG010000027.1:0-10448 GCA_032251455.1 Pseudomonadales bacterium
GGGTATCTACCATGACCGTGAAAACGGGCTGTATGAAGCCGCTGCGGATTCCCGTGCGGGGGATGGGGCGGCGGTGGGTTATTGATTGGTTCGAGTTGAGGCAGGACGCCTCGCTACCAATATCTTGCCGATTGAGCGCAGGTCGACTGTTTCATCCAGAGACAAATCCGCCTGTTCCAGCAACCACTGCCACTCGGTTCTTGTCCGTTCACGCCCATGGGTTCCCATGAACATCTGCATATCAGAGGATGCACTGGCAAGATCGATACCCTGTTCAGGTAGCACAAGTTCGAGCAAGACGACGCTAGCCCCTGTATCGCCAATCGCATGTGACAGATTGTGCAATATCTTCACAGAACTCTCATCATCGAAGCCGTGCAGCACTGCGCTGAGGAAGTAGACATCCTTCTCGCTTGTGGCTGTTGGTACAGCTTCCAGTACATCCCCCGCCTCAAAGCGCAATCGCTCAAGTACCTGGGGGTCCACTCGCTTCATCCAGTAGTCCTGGGCGCCCACGATCGTCTGGGCTCGATCCATGACGAGGGCTTTGAGTTTGCTGTGTTGCTTCAGGATCGTTACTGATTTGCTGCCGCGCGAACCGCCCACATCAATGAGCCGATCGAATTGACTCCAATCCATGTCAGTGGCGAAAGTGTCACCCACGAGCGCCTCAACAGTATCCATCGCCTGTGTAAAAAGCGCATCGAACTCGGAATGGTTATTCAGGTACTCGAATAAACCCTCGCCATGGATGAGCTCAAAGGGTGCGCTGCCCTTGCGTATTCCTTCTTCCAATTGCTCGTACCACGGACGGCACATAGCTTCAGAATTGTGCATCAGGATCATGGCGCGCACATTCTGTGGATGGTCAGTACGTAAATGGGATGAAAGTTTGTTATTTCTGAAAAAACGTGGCTCGGTTTCCTCGAAAACACCCATGGAGGTGAGCATTCGTAGCAGACGGTAAGTAGCATCCGGATGCGAGGATACATGGACGGCAATCTCTTCGGCTGAAAAGATTTCATCACCGAGAAACGAGGCGATGTCCAGGTGGACGGCTACGAAGAGGCAACGCGACTGCCAGAATGCTGAGCCTATTTGCATCAGTCGGAAAGGGGGTGGGGTGACCTTGTTAGAGATACCCTGCAACCAAGAGCCAAATTTCAGTAGTCGCGCAAAGCGGCGTACTGCCCCGGTATTCTTCTGTAGTGACATGGAATTCTCCTTCATTCTTATTCCTGCGCCGTCGGATTGATTCCCCTAGTGAACATCCTTCCGTTGAAATCAGCTAATGCTTCAAGGAAAACCGAGTCCATCGTGTAGCCCCACTGCTCCTCGAAGATGTCCTTCAGCAGCATTGGTGTCATGGCCAGACTGACGAATGCCATGCGCAGTACCTCGGGATCGACTGATGGTGCGATTTCCCCCTTTGACTTCAATTCGTTAACACGACGTTTCCCCTGGGTGCGACCTCGTTCAATAAGTTGAAGGATGAATCGTTTGCCCGGCCCCTTGTTGAGCGCCAGAACCTTCAAGATCAGTTTCGGAAACTCCGGACGCGCAGAGACGGTTTGATAGTAAAGGCGAAGCAAATGGGAAAACCCATCGCTTGAGGTAAACATTTGTCCGTCGAGCTGATCCAGCAAAGGCGCCATCGTGTCGCGAATCATCTCCTCGTAGAGTCCCTCTTTGCTGCCAAAGTAGTAATGGATCATCGCCGCGCTTGTGCTCGCTTTTTCAGCAATGAGACGGGTCGTGACATTCTGGTACTCGTCTGAGAGGAAGCAGTCTCGCGCGGCCTGGAGCAGGCGTGCGTGAATCAGATTGGATGGGATAGAGTTGTTATCTCGCATGGGATTCTTTGTTGTGGTTGATACGCGAAATTTAACATCACCTGGTGAGTGCCAACAGCGTTTTAATTAATCAAAACCCTGATTCTGGATGATATTGAACAGGGGGAATCATGAGTGCCTCATGGTAAAAGGGGTATATCAGAACTGAGGTATTCAACCATCGCCAGGCAGCAGTAACTGTATTCCCAGCTGTCTGGCCCTGCGTGACGATAACGATGCAGACTTCGGCCGTGGGTTATTGACCTTGGCGGATGAGGGCACCCTTGCCAACATGCCCTTGCAGCAAACCCAGCCCCAGTGCTGCCATGCTGATCGAGATCAGCGGGTTCAGGTAGTTCAGGAAGGCGTAGGGCAGGTAATCGATGACGGCGACACCCAGTGTTGCCGAGTAGAAGGCACCGGCCGTGGTCCAGGGGATCAGGCCGGTGCTCATGGTGGCTCCCTCCTCCACGGAACGGGACAACACCGCATTGTCCAGACCTTTCTCCTCATAGAGCTTGCGGAATAACTGGCAGTTCAAGATGATGGAGATATAGGCTTCCCCCATTCCCATATTGCCGATGATGCCAGCTCCGATGGTGCTGGCAATCAGGCTGGAAGTGCGGCGCAGGCGCTGAATCAGACCGGAGAGCAGTGCCTGCAGAAAGCCTGCGGCAAACAGCATGCCACCCAGGGCCAGGGCCATCAGCGACAGCAGCAGCGTCCAGCTCATGCTGAACATGCCGCCCCGGCCAAGCAGTGAGTCCAGCGACTCAATGCCAGTAGTGCCAGGCGTATTACTCCACAGGCTGTTGAGAACGCTGACCGGATCACTGCCCTGATAGAACACCGCCACCAGAACTGCCGTCAGCAGGCTGGCACTCATGCTGATTTCGGCAGCAACCCGACGCAGACTCAAGACCAGCATGAGCAGCAAGGGCAACAGGGTCAAAACCAGGCCGAGGCGATAGCTGCCTGCCAGCGCGCTCTGCAGGGGTGCGATATCCGTTACCGGCAGTTGGTCATCGGTCAAACCCAGGCCAATCAGTGAGAACAGGATCAAGCTCAGGACAAAGGCAGGGACGGTGGTGTACAGCATCGAATGGATATGGCGATAGAGTGTCGTGCCGGCGCTCATGGCGGCAAGATTGGTCGTGTCGGAGATGGGGGACAGTTTATCGCCGAAAGTGGCGCCACTGACCACTGCAGCTGCAACCATGGGTAAAGGAATGCCCATGGCCTCACCGATCCCGATCAGGACCACGCCCATGGTGCCAGCCGTACCCCAGGAGGTGCCAGTTGCCACCGACATGATACTGCACAGCACCAGGGCAGCAGGCAGGAACAGGGCGGGACTGAGCAGATCGAGACCGTGGTAGATCAGCGCTGGCACAGTGCCGCTTTGCATATACGCCGCGATCAGCATACCGATCAACAGGAAGATGAAAATAGCCGGGAGTGCCTTGCTGACACCCTCACTCATCATGCTGCGGATGGCAAGATAGTCATGGCCCAGCCAGCGGGTATGCAGCCCCGTCCAGAGCAGACACAGAAACAGGATGCTGTGCAGGCTGATACCCCACAGGAACATGCCGATGGCAATCAGCAGAAAATTGCCGCCGAAACAGAGCAGGCTTTGCAGCAGGGAGGGCGTAGCAGGAAGGGAGGTGGAATTTGATTCAGACATGCGTTCAGGCCATGTTCCGGCTGACGCTGAGCCCGCCCCAGGATTGACAGACCGGCATCACTTCCAGCGCATTGATATTCACATGTGGCGGCACACTGTTGACCCAGTGGATGATCTCGGCAATGTCCTCGGCGCTGAGTGGGGTGGCGCCCTGGTACACTTTCTCGGCCATGTCCTGATCCTGCCTGAAGCGTACCCTGGAGAATTCCGTCTCGGCCATGCCCGGGTTGATGGTGCTGACCCGTATTGCCGTACCGTGCAGATCGGTGCGCAGATTGCGGCTGAACTGTTGCACAAAGGCCTTGCTGGCACCATAGACATTGCCCCCGGCATAAGGCCAGTCGCCGGCCGTGGAGCCGATATTGATGATATGGCCCCGGTTGCGTGCCACCATGCCCGGAAGAATGCGGCGGGTCATGCGGATCAGACCCAGAATATTGGTGTTGACCATGGTTTCCCAGTCAGCCATCCGGCTTTCCTGTGCCGGTTCCAGGCCCAGAGCCAGACCGGCATTGTTGATTAATACATCGATCTCCCGGAATGCCTCGGGCAGACTCTCCGGCAAGCCATCCACGCCGTCGGCATCAGTGATATCCAGGCCCAGGCAGTGTACCGGGCACTGGGTTTGTAACTCCTTTTGCAAGGCCAGCAGTCTGTCCTGACGGCGGGCGGTCAAGACCAGGGCATGGCCGGGTGCAGCGAAACGGCGGGCACAGGCAGCACCGAAACCGGAAGAAGCGCCAGTGATCAGAATGGTCTTGGTCATGACAGGAGTCCTGTGTGAAGCGCGGGCATGAAAGGATGGTACGTGATAATAGAATCGGGCTCAATCTGCAGGTAGAATCTGCGCTTTGTTTCCACCGCTGATTTTTCGGGATAGCAGATATGGGCCGCGCCTACCAGAACCGCAAAGAATCCATGGCCAAGACGGCAGATGCCAAAACCAAGGTCTACAGCAGATACGGCCGGGAAATCTATGTGCAGGCCAAGGCCGGTGGTGCCGACCCGGAAGGCAATCTCAGCCTGCGTGGCCTGATCGAACGCGCCAAGAAAGCCCAGGTGCCGGCACATGTTATTGAAAAGGCGCTGGAAAAAGCCAAAGGTGGCGGTGGCGAGGATTTCTCGCTTGCCCGCTACGAAGGCTTTGGCCCAGGCAATTGCATGATCATTGTTGAATGCCTGACAGATAATCCGAACCGTACCTTCGGTGATGTCCGGCTGTGCTTTACCAAGACCAAGTCCAAAATCGGTACTCCCGGCACGGTCAGTCATCTGTTTGATCACTGCGCCATTCTCAGTTTCAGCCACGACGATGAGGAGGCAGTGCTGGAGGCCTTGCTGTCAGCCGGGGTGGATGTTAGCGATATCGAGAGCGAGGCTGGAGTGATAACGGTTTTCGTTCCGCATACCGAGCACTTCAAGGCCAGACAGGCACTGGTCGCACTGGGTGACATCGACTACCTGGTGGATGAAATCCAGTTTCTGCCGCAGACCATGACTACAATCAGCGCCGAAGACAGGCCGATGCTGGAAAAATTTCTGGATATGCTGAACGACCTGGATGATGTGCAGAACCTGTATCACAATGTTAAGTGCTCAGATACTGAAAGTATTGCGTGAGCATCAGGAAAAGAATAGTAACCAAAACAGTGGCGCTGGGATAAATGAGGGGAGCACTCCAGTATGCGAGTCAAAACTTGACAAAACTTGACTTTCGTATATACTTCGCGCATGCAAAAGAGACTAAATACAGATAAAGCGCAGCAGGCGATCGGCAAGGCAGGGCTAACTCAAACTGCCGTAGCTGATGCTTTAGGCGTAACCAAAGAAGCCGTTTCCCAGTGGCTTTTGCATAAGTCTTTTCCTCGCCCCAACAAGCTACTTCAGTTAGGCAAGTTGCTGAGTCTTTCTTTTGATGATTTGGTTATCAAAGAAGATCCTTATGCCCCGAAAGTGGCATTCCGCAAAATGCGCGGGACCAAGACAAAGGATTACCATATTGAAAAAGCGCAGGAAATAGGTCGTTTTTTGCGTCACCTCGTGCCTTACTTGCCGTTTGATACCTTTGAAATGCCACCGGTGCTCAAATCGCCCAGCTGTGATTGTGATTATCTTCGTACAGTAACAAAAAAAGTCAGGGAAGATATTAATCTGGGGCCGGTAGAGTGTGTTGATTTCACGCATCTGATTCGCCGTTTCTGTGAGTTGCAAGCCGTTGTGGTGCCGGTAATGTGGGGGGCTAAACAGCGGCATGAAAATGCCGTGCACATACATCTTCCTGATTCGGGAAGTATATGGGTCTATTTGAATCTGGATACCAATATTCACGACTTCAAATTCTGGATGGCGCATGAGCTGGGGCACTGCTTATCGCCAAGTCTTGAGGGTGAGGCAGCTGAAGACTTTGCGGATGCCTTTGCAGCGAGCTTGCTCTACCCGCATGAGCTGGCCGAGGAGGCCTATGTTTCTATCAAATTGCAGGCATCTCCTGCGGCTAAAATCGCTCATGTTATTAGCTTGGCCGAGCAGTTAACGATCTCTCCTTGGACGGTTATCGGGCAAGTGAACAAATATGCTGAGTCCTCAGGGCAGCCCCAAATACAACTCAGTAAATCGACTTTCCCCGGTGCCGTCACCAATTTCAATAAGAGGTACAAGAACCTTAGCGAAGCCCTGTTCGGCGACACTGAACTCGATGAGCACGGCAAGCCGAGTGCTCGCAACTATATCGAAAAGGCAGAGGATGCGTTCGAAACCCCGTTTTTCGACCTGCTCCGGAAATACCTGAAAGAGCACGATAAGGGGCCGGGTTATGTTCAAACTGTGCTGGATATGCCACTACTTGATGCACGGAGTATTCACGCAGAGTTGACCTGACTGATGCCGCAATCAAAAATTCTCGTTGATACCAACGCCTACCTAAGGTTGGCCAGGACCATACGCCCCTTACTGTTTGTGCCCTTTGGTGGCAATGAGTACTGCCTGTATATTTTGCCCGAGCTCAATGAAGAACTGGCAGGCAGAAAACTGCAAAGCAAGTTCCCCTGGGTGGATGAAGAAGAATTCGCCGAGAATCGCAAATGCTTCCCTAAAATCGGCAAAAAACAGAAGAAATCCATCCAACAAACCTTCGAATACGTCTGGGATCATGTGCTAACCGAGTTGCCGGGTCCGTCCAGGGTAGACGCCTGGTATATTTCCTATGCGCTGGAGCTGGGTGTTCCGATGGTGACGGATGACCAGGATATGACCGAGCTGGCTAAAGATTTCGATGCGCAGGTAATGCCGACACTGGAGCTGCTCAAAATCATGCTGGATTGCGGCCATACGGACATGAAAACCATCAATAGCCTGGTAGAGTACTGGAAATATTTTTCTGATTTGCCCGCCAACTTCACGGCCGATTTCCAGCGCTTATTTGGCGATCAACAAACCTGAATAGCTTTCCTGCTGGCCGTTGCAAATGGCTGGAACAGCATGAGATACCTGTCGTGAACGTACAGATCAGCTCAGAGTACTCAGCAATCCTCAGCAATCCTCAGCACTCAATAATCGACACCGGTACTTCCAGAACAGTGAGGGCAAGCCCGCCTCTTGCCGTTTCCTTGTATTTGTCCTGCATGTCCCGGCCGGTATCGCGCATGGTCTTGATGACCTGGTCCAGTGACACATAGTGTTCGCCATTACCGCGCATGGCCATGCGGGCGGCGCTGATCGCCTTGATGGCAGCCATGGCATTGCGCTCGATGCAGGGCACCTGCACCAGTCCGCCTACTGGATCACAGGTCAGACCCAGGTTGTGTTCCATGGCTATCTCGGCAGCATTTTCCACCTGTTCGGGGGTTGCGCCCATGACTTCAGCCAGGGCCCCTGCGGCCATTGAACAGGCCGACCCCACTTCACCCTGGCAGCCCACTTCGGCACCACTGATGGAGGCATTGATCTTGTAAAGAATGCCTATTGCCCCGGCCGTCAACAGAAAGCGCCGGATATCATTGCTATCGGTTGCGGTACTGAAATCCAGATAATAGCGCAGTACGGCAGGAATGATGCCAGCAGCGCCATTGGTCGGTGCCGTGACAATACGGCCACCCATGGCATTTTCCTCATTCACGGCCAGCGCAAACAGGGTCACCCAGTCCAGTGCCATGAGCGGGTCTTCATTGCTTCGCCCAGACCTGTTCTTGAGTTGACGGTACAGATGGGCGGCTCTTCTTTTGACCTTGAGCCCACCCGGCATGATGCCTTCGCGCTGACAACCCTGCTCGATGCTGGCATTCATGACCCGCCAGATTTCATCAAGCTGTGCGTTGATGTCGGCCTCTGAGCGCCAGGCCTGTTCATTGTTCAGCATCAGGCTGCTGATGCATTGTCCGGAGTCGCGACATTGTTGCAGCAGCTCCCTGGCGCTGCTGAAAGGATAGGGCAGCGCAATGGCATCCTCGATCAGTATGTTGTCAGCGTTGGCGGATTCATCGATGATAAAGCCACCCCCCACTGAGAAGAATGTCTTGCGCAGCAAAGTGTTTCCCTTGGCATCAAATGCGCTGAACTGCATTCCATTGGGGTGAAAGGGCAGGGCTTTGTGCCGGTGCATGAGCAGATCATCCCGGTAACTGAAAGCCAGGGTTTTCCTGCCCAGCAAACTGAGTTGCCCGGTATCTCTTATCTGTTGCACGCGGGCCTGGATACGGCTCACCTCAACGCTTTCCGGTTTCTCGCCTTCCAGCCCCAGCATGATGGCGCCAGGGGAGCCGTGGCCAGCCCCGGTTGCGGCCAGAGAGCCGTAGAGCTCCACTTTCAGGCTGTTACAGGCATCGAGTAGGTTCTCTTCGGCCAGGCTGTTGGCAAAACACAGGGACGCCTTCATTGGCCCCACTGTGTGTGAGGAGGAAGGGCCGATGCCAATCTTGAACAGATCGAACACACTGATTGCCATGTTGTCTCCACAGGCGGTGGTTCTGGTGATGCTCTTGGTCAGAGGCTTCTTAAGCATAAAGCAAAGCATAAAGCAAAACTGGACAGCTTTGTTGCGACCATGCTAATAATCCGGTTCGACATTGCCACAACAATACCAATAACTGGAGAGCTGCGTGGATAGTTTTAATTCGTTTCTGCTTTTTATCGATAGCCTGCTCGGCTCTTCTGCATGGTTTCCCTTTGTTCTTCTCGGTGTTGGCCTGTTCTTTACCATTTACCTGGGCTTTCCCCAGGTGCGGTATTTCACCTATGCCTGGGCTATTTTGCGAGGCAAATTCGACAAACCCGGAGAGCCGGGTGATACCTCGCATTTCCAGGCATTGAGCACGGCTCTGTCAGGCACAGTGGGCACTGGCAATATCGGTGGAGTTGGGTTGGCTATTTACCTGGGTGGCCCTGCGGCCCTGTTCTGGATGTGGATGACGGCATTTCTGGGCATGGCCACCAAGATGGTGGAGGTCACGCTTTCTCACAAATACCGTGAGGTGGCGGAAAACGGCACCATGGCCGGCGGCCCCATGTACTATATGGAAAAAAGATTGAATATGCGCTGGCTGGCCATTTTCTTTGCCGGCGCCACGGTCATCAGTTCATTTGGTACGGGCAATCTGCCCCAGATCAATAATATCGCCATCAGTGTTCAGGCCAGTTTCGGCATTCTGCCCATTATTACCGGCGCTGTGCTGGCGGTGCTGCTGGGGCTGGTCATCGTTGGCGGCATCAAGCGTATAGCCAAGGTGGCTGCTACGCTGGTGCCGACCATGGCCTTGCTGTATTTCATTGGCGCCCTCGCGGTCATCATCCCCAACCTGGAAAATATTTTGCCGTCATTTGCTGCCGTTTTCAGTGGGGCATTCTCCGGGACGGCCGCGGCTGGCGGGTTTCTGGGAGCCAGTTTTGCCTATGCCTTCAACCGCGGGGTCAACCGTGGCCTGTTTTCCAATGAAGCCGGACAGGGTTCAGCGCCCATTGCACACGCCTCGGCCAGAGGGGATGAGCCGGTATCCGAGGGCATGGTTTCCCTGCTGGAACCTTTCATCGACACCCTGATCATTTGTACGCTGACCGGACTGGTCATTCTGTCTTCAGGCGTCTGGACACAGAAACATCAGAATATTTTCCAGTCTGCCGACCTCATGTTCGTTGAGGGCAGCTATAACGACCAGGATTCCGTTGACATCGCCCAACTTTATGGCTTGTTGAATCAACGCAGTTCAGCAGCGAATCTGTATACGGGAGAAATTATTCTGGCAGAGGGGCGTCCGTTGAACGCGGAGGATTTCACCATTGTTCATGCCCGTTCGGTTGCCGAGGAGGTAGAGTTCCAGAGAGGTGGAGTGGCAGCCAGCGGCACCGTACAGGTGGTCAACGGCCAGTTGCAGGACAGCGCAATCAGCTTGCAGGGGAAATCACTGCTGCATTCAGCCGCGTTGACTTCGATAGCCTTCAATCAAGGCCTGTTTGGTAACAATGGTCAGTTCATTGTCACCATAGCCCTGGTGCTGTTTGCATTCTCCACCGCTATTGCCTGGTCTTACTATGGTGACCGGGCAATCATCTTCCTGTTCGGGTTCAAATGGGTCATGCCCTACCGGGTTGTCTATTGCCTGGCTTTTTTCATCGCCGCTTTCACCGATACCACCATTGTCTGGAATTTTTCAGCGGTCTCGATAGTGGTCATGACTCTGCCCAATCTGTTCGGCATCATGTTGTTGCGCAAGGAGATGAAAGGCCTGGTCACGGGATACTGGCAGGAGAGACATCCACGCCCCTGACCAGGCTCTTGAATACGCTCATGTAATAGCGCTATTCATCAACAGCTCAATCCGAAATGGCCTCATACACCACTCGTTGTGCAGTGTTGTTATCGAAGGGAGCGCCGCGCGGTCCGCCTCGTTTCTGTTCCATGTAAATCAGGAAAAAGTCATTCTCGCGATCGACCAGGAACA
>JAVVEG010000027.1:10548-14407 GCA_032251455.1 Pseudomonadales bacterium
CGTTTCTGTTCCATGTAAATCAGGAAAAAGTCATTCTCGCGATCGACCAGGAACAGGGTGCCGCCAATGCCGCGCCAGCCGAAGTTGTGGGCCCCGTCAGGGCTGCCTTCTGTGGGTTGCAGATGGAAACCCATGCTCCAGTTGCCCTGGTTGCCGTAAAAGAAATGCTCCCTGGAGACATCGGGGCCGATGCGCTTTTCCGTCATCAGATCCAGTGTTTCTTCCTTGATGATGCGGGCTCCGCGGTACTCGCCGCCGTTCAACAGCATATTGGCAAAGCGTGTGTAGTCCTCGGTGGTTGAATTCAGACCGCCGCCACCGGAGAGGAAGGGACGCACGATGGTGTTGTCGCTCATGGCACCATGGATTGGTTCGGCTATGCGGGCGGCCTTGCTGGCCGGGACATAGAAACTGGTTTCATCCATGCCCAGAGGGTCAAAGATGCGCTCTTGCAGCAGGGCATCAAGCGGCTTGCCGGCAGCCACTTCCAGCACGGCACCCAGCACATCGGTTGAATGGCCATAATGCCAGGTCGTGCCAGGCTCGAACATCAATGGCAGTTTCCCCAGTCGCTGGGCCACTTCCAGGGCTGTCAGGCTGCCATCGCTAGGAATTTGCTCGTCATACAGCTTGCCCAGCGGTGTGCCGGCCGCAAAGATGCCTTGAACCAGACCGGATTTGTGGGTCAACAGATGTTCCACCGTCATCACCGTCTGTGCCGGGCGGCGTTCACCGGTTTCCTGGTTGAGGACTTCCATATTGGCGAATTCAGGGATATATTTGCTGACCGGATCTTCCACACGCAGCAAACCATCTTCCACCAGACTCATCGCCGCCACACTGATAATGGGTTTGGTCATCGAATAGATGCGGAACAGGGTTTCCTGGTCTACCGGGGTGTTGTCATTCGGGCCCTGAGTGCCTTCGCTCAGCAGCAGGCCGACACCGTCATCATTGCCTACCAGCAGCAGTGCCCCGGCGATGTGCCCGTCCTTGACCGCGGCCTGCATCCGGGCCTGAATGCTCTGGATTTCCTCCTGGTCGATATTGAATGTGGCAGGGTCGGTCATTTTGATCGAGCTGCCGTGGTCGGCGGCCATGACCGGCAGGCTGCCCAGAAGCAGCAGGCTCGCCAGGATACTTTTACCGAACAGGCTTATTTGCGGAATCGGGTAATGCATAACAGTTTCTCCCCCTGATAATTTTATTTGTAGCGGGTATCGATCATAATGCAGTTGCACGAGTCCTAACAATGGAAACCATCCAGTAAATGTCATGTTTCAACCCGTTGTACCCCGATTTCGGGAGTGCACACTACAGGAGTAATGTATGAACAGACAGTTTCTAACCCGGGTCCGAACCCCTTTCAGAGTCCTGATTGGCACTTTGCTGCTCAGCCTGTCGTTGCTGCACACCCAGGGCTATGCGGACTCGGCGACAGAAATCAACATCAATGCAGATGCTGCCCTGGAACGTTTCCGGGCTGAGGTGGCTGGCGCGGACCGCTTTCTGCAGTCGGCGGTTGGCGTTCTGGTTTTTCCAAGGGTTCTGAAGGCAGGTTTTGGTATTGGCGGCGAGTATGGTGAGGGCGTCCTGCGTATGGGGGGCACCTCGGTGGAGTATTACAGCACGGCGGCAGCCTCGATCGGTTTTCAGCTGGGTGCGCAGTCTAAGGCGGTATTCATTCTATTCATGGACAGTGAGGCCCTGGAAAAATTCCGTAGTGCCCAGGGTTGGCGCGCAGGTGTGGACGGGTCCATCAGCCTGATCAAGATTGGTGCAGGCGGCATTGTGGACACCAACACCATTCAGGACCCGATGATTGGTTTTGTGCTCACCAATGCCGGCCTGATGTATAACCTGACGCTGGAAGGATCGAAGTTCACTCGCCTGAGCCGGTGATAGCCTCAACTGTTTAGGTCGCGGCAGGTATTTCCTGCCGAGGATCACCGGGAAAGCTACGCATGGATTCGGACAGCATAGCGATGGTGTACAGCACCAGATCTTCACTGTCCGGGTAAACCTGGTCACCTGCCTGGGATTGCCTGGTTGCCATGATTACGCCGTGCAGAGCTCCCTGCAGGAAGTAGGCGGTGCGCAAGGGAATCCTGACCCGCTGTGGGCTGAGACTGCCGTCCTGAATGCCATTTTGCAGAGCCTGCACCATGATGTCGGTGATGCGGGTTCGGCAACAGCTCAAGGCCTGGGATTCCTGGCTTTCTTCTGGAGGCAACGGGAATGTGTTCAGGTCAGTCAGCAAATCAAAATAATCCGATTGCTCCTGGGAGAAAGCATAGTAGCTCTTGCCAATCCCCTCGATTTGTTCAAGTCCGGTTTTGCCGGCGTGCAAAGCCCGTTCAAAGCGCTGCTCCAGTGCCTGCGCTGCCCGCAGCATCACCCCACGCATGATGGCTGCCTTGTCCTTGAAGTATACGTACAGGAGTGTTCTGCTCAGTTGAGCCTTACCGGCAATCTCATCCATGGAGCTGCCAGCAAAGCCTTTACAAAAAAAGACTGATTCGGCGGCGTCAATAATGGCTTTGATGCGCAGTTGCTTTTCTCTGCTGCGTCGTTCGGCGACTCCCATGCGTGCTCGTATCCCTCTTTGGCCACTTTCTGTTTTGGTCACTTTCTGTGAAAACTGTTTTCCGCACAACTTCCCTTTGAGGGGAGCCTGATTATACGTGATTGGCTGAGGGTCAGCATGTTCTGAATCAACAATACTGAATCTTTCAAAAGTATTCTGTTCAATTTTAGTTTGACAATATGTTATTTTATGACACTATGTCAAAGTCTATTTTGGAGAATATCTCATGTTGCCTCAGGTCATTATCGTTCGACACAATAGAAACAGGTGTTTGCGAGTACTGTACCCCCGTGTGTTCCTGACTTTGCTTGTCCTCCTGATGCTGGTGGCCTGTGGCAACCCGGATGACAGAGGGGTGCCGGTGCCAGGCATTGCTGCCGCCCAGCCATCTGCCCCCCAGCCAGTCAAGGTCAGGGTGGCAGCCGTGCAAAATCTGCAACGCGATGAAGTCCTGCGTTTTGCCGGGGTGGCTCGTGCCCGGCAGCGGGCCAATCTCAGTTTTCAGGTAGAAGGCAGCCTGGAGGCCCGGCTGGTTGAAATTGGCCAGCAGGTTGAGCAGGATCAGATTGTGGCCCGGCTTTATAACCCTCAGTTGGCTCCAGCCGCTGCTGCAGCCCAGGCCCGGCTGGAACAGTTGCAAAGTGATATCGAACAGACCCGGCGTGATCTGGAACGCATGGAACAGCTTCATGCCCGTGGTGTGCTGGCCTACCAGGTATTGGAACAACAGCGCAGCCTTGTGCAGAGCACTCTTGCCGCTATTGCCAATGCCGAGGCGGTGCTGGTCCAGACCCGCCAACTGAATCGGGAGACTGTGCTGCGGGCGCCTTTTTCCGGCCGTATTGAAGCGGTATTGCTGGAGCCGGGAGAATTTGCCCAGCCCGGACAGCCGGTCATGCGCATATCAGCAGAAACAGGGCTGGAGGTGGAAGTCAAAGTGCCTCCCCACATGCTGTCGGCTTTGAATACAGGACAGGTCGTGCCAGTGTGGCACAGCCTGAACGGAACAAAGTTCGAGGGTCTGGTTACTGAAACAGGAGAGAGCAGTTTCGGTGACAATGCCTTGTATCCATTGATTGTCAGCCTGGAAGGCAGAGGTTTGCGCAGCGGAGAGGCCCTGGAGGTCGGGGTACCCTTGCGCAGTACTGGCAGGCTTGCCATTCCGGCCAATGCCGTCATGCGCTCAGCCCGGGGCTTGAGTGTTTTTCGGATTCATGATGGCCGTGCCCGCAGGGTGATGATCGAGGTAGTCAGAATTAGCGGTGAACAGGC
>JAVVEG010000027.1:14507-23873 GCA_032251455.1 Pseudomonadales bacterium
TCCTGGCGAAGGTCTTGGCGCGGGGGATCAGGTGGTTTATGCGGGCTTGACCCGGCTCGCTGAAGGCGATCTGGTGGAGGTGCTGCCATGAGCAGTACCTCTGTGCTGGACAAAGTGGTGTTGCGGCCACGCCTGGTGCTGCTGGTGGTTGTGATGCTGGGTCTGGCCGGTCTGGCCTCTTTCGGCAGCATGGCGCGTCAGGAAGACCCGGTGTTTCCGTATCGCAACGGGCTGATTACGGTGCTGTACCCCGGTGCGACTGCCGAGACCATGGAACGTCTTATCCTTGAGCCCCTGCAAGATGAGATTTCGCAAGTGGAAGAGGTATTGGAATACACGGCCACGGCAAGAACCGGTGTGGCCCTGGTGACGGTAGGACTGCTGGATTCCCTGTACGAGACTGATCCCGCCTGGGACCGGGTCCGCATTGCCATGGCAAGGGCTGAAAACGAGTTTCCGGATGGGGTTCAGGAAATGACGCTGGACGACCGTCTCATGGGGCTGCCTGCAGTGGTGCTGGCCGTCGCCGGTGATGCGTCGGTGGTTAAACTGAGCCTGGCTGCGGAACGATTGAAACGCAACCTGATGGATCTGCCTGGCTTATCGCGCATCGAGCTGGAAGGTGACTCCAAGGAGCAGATCAATATTGCCTTGCATGATGCCGAGTTGGCCAGATACGGGATTACCCCCGCTGTCATTGCCAATCTGATTGGGCAAAGGAATCAGGTCTCTCCGGGTGGGTTTCTGGTTGTGGACGCCCAGCGCATCAATCTGCTCGCCAACAATGAATTCCCCGATATCGAGGCTATCCGCAGTACCCAGGTACCTATTCCCGGCGGTGGCAGTGTCCCTCTCATGGCGATTGCGGAGGTCTGGCGTTCCGCCACTGAACCACCGGAGCCATCCGCCTGGCAGGATGGTGAGCAGGTAGTGGCGCTCTCCCTTTTTACCCGCCTCAACCAGGTAGATGCCATCCGCTTTGGGGAAACCCTGCGCAGCAGACTTGAAGCGCTGCGGCCCGCCTTCGCCCCGTTGCATATTCAGGAACTGTTCTTCCAGCCGGATCAGGTCGAGAATCGCTTGAGCAGTCTGCAAGGCAGTCTGTTGGTGAGTATGTTCATCATCACTCTGGTCGTGTTTTATGGCATGGGCTGGCGCATGGGGGTGCTGGTGGCCAGCATGCTCCCGGTGGTCACCCTGATCAGCCTGGGCATTTATGACTTTGGTGGTGGTGTATTGCATCAGATTGCGGTTATTGGCGCGGTGATCTCACTGGGCATTCTTATCGACAATGCCATTGTCATGGTGGAGAACATTCAGTTTCGGCTTAATCAGGGAGAGGAAAAAATACAGGCCATGCGTGCGGCAATCAAGGAACTGGCCGGCCCTCTTGGCGCATCCACGGCGACAACACTGGCGGCGTTCACGCCATTGTTGTTGTCCAAGGGTGGTACGGCGGATTTTACCCGTGGTATTCCAGTGATGATCATGCTGACACTCAGTGTCAGCTATCTGCTGGCTGTGACTCTTGCCCCCTTGTTGGCCGCCTGGTTTCTGAAACCCAGTAATACCCAGCGGACTGTCTGGATTGAAAGTCTGGGTGCTCAACTGGCACGTTTGAGCAGACGTTTCCCGCGCAGTATTCTGCTGGGAGGTTTGGCATTGGCTATTGGCAGCCTGGCATTGATTCCGCAGTTGAGCATGCAGTTCTTCCCCAATGCGGACCGGCCACAGGTGGTTGTCGAGCTGTTCCTGCCTGAGGGAACCGATATTCGTCATACCAACGACATGGCACATAGGCTGGAGCAATCCCTGCGAGCACGTCCGGGCGTGATCAGCATTCACCGCTTCGTTGGCTTTACCGGACCGGGGTTTTATTACAACCTGCCCAATGCCACCGAGTCACCGAATCGTGCCCGCCTGGTTGTCAATACCGAATCCCTTGATGACACCGGGCCGCTGCTGGAATGGGTGCGTGCATTCGTGAGCGATAACCACCCAGAGCTTGATCTGGTGGCCAGTACCCTGGCACAGGGGCCACCACGAACGGCGCCAGTGGAGGTGCGTCTGTATCACGAGGATGACAGCGCCAGGCTGGCGGCGGCTGAGCAGGTGTTTCGCATGATAAAAGCGATACCTGGCGCAGTTGATGTGCGTCATAACATAGATACCGGCACGCCAGTGTTGAGGTTGAATGTGGATGATGCCAGCGCCCAGCGTTATGGACTGAACCGCAGCGATGTGGCACAAACCCTTTTTGCACGCAGCTTGGGGGTGCCGGTCGCACAGTATCGGCAGGAGCTGGACCCCTTGCCTATCGTGTTGCGTTCGGAGGAAGGCACACAGCTTGAAGTGTCGCGTCTGCTTTCCAGCTATGTTTACAACGCTGCCAATGAGCCTGTCCCGGTCAGCCAGATCAGCCAGATGGAAGCCGATTGGCAGGTAAACAGCATCCATCATCGCAATGGGGTGCGGATGCTGACGGTAAGCTCCGGGCTTGCTGCGGGGTATAACTTCAGCCAGATTCTGGCCAGGCTCAATCAGCAGCTGGAAGCCGAACCCTTGCCTCCAGGCACACGCATGGAACTGGGAGGTGACCTGGAAAGCTCAGGCGAGGCCAATCAGGCCATCTTCGCAGTCGCACCAATCGGGATTCTGCTGTTGCTGTTTTTTCTGTTGCTGCAGTTCAATTCCTACAAACGGGTGGGCATTATTTTGCTGACGGTGCCGCTGGCAGCTGCCGGTATTTTTCCCGGGCTGGTGTTGACCGGGTCACCATTTGGTTTCCAGCCCTTGTTGGGCATTATCGCGCTGGTCGGCATTGTCGTGAACAATGCCATTGTGCTGGTGGACCTGGTAGATCAGCAGCTCCTGTCCGGGGCCAGCCTGGCAGAGGCGGTAGATCAGGCCGTATCACGCCGCACCCGGCCTATCCTGCTGACCACCGCGACGACAGTGACGGGGCTGTTGCCCCTGGCGCTGTCCTCATCCACGCTGTGGCCGCCGATGGCATGGGCCATCATCTCCGGGCTGCTGGCTTCCACCTTGCTGACCTTGCTGGTGGTGCCGGCGGTATGCCGCCTGTGGTTAAGCGACACTGTTCAGCACAAGCTGCCTGCGGCCTCAGGGATCTGATTCGGGCACTTATTCAGGCACTTGTTCCAGGCACTTGCTCAAAGGCTCCTTAGGTTCCCAGCAATCTGTTCCGGGCCTGCTCATATTCCTGCTGCAGCCGGGCTATCAGCTCGGCGGCAGGCACAATGCTGTCGACAGCACCGATGCCTTGACCACTGCCCCAGATTTCCTTCCAGGCTTTTTTGCCACCGGAGCTGAAGTTCATCTTGCTGGGGTCGCTTACCGGCAGATTGTCCGGGTCCAACCCGGCATTGACGATGGAGGGCTTCAGGTAATTGCCGTGCACGCCGGTGATCAGGTTGGTGTAGACGATATCATCGGCGTGGCTGGCCACGATCATCTGTTTGTAGGCCTGCTCGGCATTGGCCTCTTCAGTGGCAATGAAGGCCGAGCCGATATAGGCCAGATCTGCCCCCATGGCCTGTGCCGCCAGAATGGCCTGACCGGTGGCAATGGCGCCAGATAGCACCAGCGGGCCATCGAACCATTGGCGGATTTCCTGGATCAACGCAAACGGTGAAATGGTACCTGCATGGCCCCCGGCCCCCGCTGCCACTGCAATCAGACCATCGGCTCCCTTCTCGATGGCTTTTTTGGCAAAGCGGTTGTTGATGACATCGTGCAGAGTAATGCCGCCATAGCTGTGCACCGCCTCATTGAGTTCCGGGCGAGCGCCCAGACTGGTAATGATGATGGGCACCTTGTACTTCACACACAGGTCCAGGTCATGTTGCAGGCGGTCATTGGACGCATGCACGATCTGGTTCACGGCGAACGGGGCCGCAGGGGCATCAGGATTGGCCTGGTTGTAGGCATCCAGCTCGGTGGTGATCCGGATCAGCCATTGCTCCAGCACTTCGGCAGGCCGTGCGTTCAGCGCAGGAAAGGAACCGACGATACCAGCCTTGCATTGGGCGATGACCAGATCCGGGTTGGAGATGATGAACAAGGGCGAGGCGATGAGTGGCAGGCGCAGCGTATGTTGCAAAATGGCGGGTAAGGACATCGATAAGTTCCTGTAGCTGATAGAGGGTCGTGATTATCGGGCTGATTAGCGGGCCAAGTATACCTGCTGCCAGCAGGGGCTTCAGTAATTTTTTGACACTTTGTTAATGAGATTCCAGCAGTTCCCGGGTATTATTGACGTTTGCACCGGAACAGCAAACCTGGGTGAAGCAGGGCGAGGAAAGCAAGATGCAGATAAGCGGCGTACAGGAAAATCGTGTCATCGTCAGTTTCGCTGACGGCATTGCCGATGTTCGCCTGAACCGGCCGGATAAACGCAATGCGCTGGATGATGCCCTGTTCCAGTCCCTGGCAGCGGTGGGGGAGGCGCTGAAAACCCTGTCTGGCTTGCGTGCAGTGGTGCTGTCCGGTGAGGGCGATTCCTTTTGTGCCGGCCTTGATTTTGGTTCATTCAAGGGCATGGCCTCACGTACTGATACGGCGTCCACCTCCACCATCGGTACGGTGACTGCGCAGGGCATCACGCATCTGGCCCAGCAGGTATGCTGGGTCTGGCAGGAATTGCCGGTGCCGGTGATTGCCGCATTGCATGGACATGCCCTGGGAGGAGGCCTGCAGATTGCACTCGGAGCGGATATCCGTATTGCCCATCCGCACACGCAGTTATCCGTACGCGAGACATTCTGGGGGCTGATTCCGGACATGACCGGCACCTTGTTGCTGTCTCACCTAGTGCGGCCCGATGTAGCCCGTGAACTGGTGTATACCGCCAGGCTGGTCCAGGCCGACGAGGCACACACGCTGGGTCTGGTCACCCATCTGGCGGAAACACCACTGGCCATGGCACAGGCACTGGCCGTTGAGATTGCCGGGCGCAGCCCGGATGCGGTGCGGGCTGCCAAACGCCTGTTGACCCGCACATTGAAGCAGGAAGCCGCCGCCCAGTTTGCCGCAGAACGGGAGGAAATTTACCGCCTGATCGGTTCTCCCAACCAGAACGAAGCAGTCAGGGCTTATTTTGAAAAACGCAGTCCGGTATTCAAGGATTGATACTGTTTTAATGCTATCTTTGCAGGCCTATGGAACTCATTGTCTTTGATCTTGATGGAACCCTGCTTGACCGTTCGTCACGCATATCCACCTACACCCAGGAAACCCTGATACTGCTTGCGGAAAAAGGGATTGCCTACACCGTGGCTACCGGCCGCTCCCTGCATGCTGCCCAGGAAATTCTGACCGGGCACGGGTTTCTTCTGCCCCATATCTACAGCAACGGCGTACTGATCTGGGATCCGCGCGCAGACACCCTGCTGATGGACAATTTTCTTGCCCTGGCTGAGGTGGGACATTTGCTGGAAGCCATTCTGGCGCAGGGCATCACTCCGTTCATTACCTGCATGAACAGCAAACAGGAACACTTCATTTTTCACCCACCAGTGCAGACCGAAATGGAAGAACGTCTGCTGACACTGTTTCAGGCCCGGCCCCGGGTCAAGATACTGCCGGCGGCGCAGATGCCTGCTGACGTGGAGATCAGCAATGTCAGCATGATTGGCCCGGGCAGCAAGATTGAAGCCATACAGTTGGCCATGAGCAGTGAAGAGCATCTGGTGGCCTACTCCGGCCCGGCCATCGAAAACAGTGGCATGAAGTGGATGGATGTGCATCACTGCAAGGCCAGCAAAGGCGGCGCAGTGACCTTGCTGCGCGAGCAGCTGGGAGTCAGCAAGGTGATTTGCTTTGGTGATAGTGACAACGATCTGAGCATGTTTGCCATGGCCGATGAAGCCTATGCCCCGGCGAATGCGCTGGCCGTGGTCAAATCAGCCGCAACTGCGGTTATCGGCCCTCACGATGCCGATGGCATTGCACACTTTCTGCGGGAGCGCTTTGCACTTTGAGTGCTCCCTAATCACTCAACCAGCAAATGCCGGCCTGCTGTGCGTACATCCGTGCAGCCGGTCAAGGCCATGGCCACACGCAATTCAGCACGCAGGGTGTTGAGCAGGCGGGCAACGGCTGCCTCGCCACCGGCAGCCAGGGGAAATGCCCAGGCCCGGCCGAGCAGGCAGGCATCGGCTCCCAATGCCAGGGCGCGCAGCACATCGAGACCGGAACGTACGCCCCCGTCCATCAGCACAGGGACTTTGCCATCGACACTGGCCACGATTCCGGGCAGGGCGCTTACCGTGGAAGGCACGCCGTCAAGCTGCCGGCCACCGTGGTTCGATACGATCAGGCCATCCGCACCGGCTGCGATAGCGGCGCGAGCATCTTCTGTATCCAGTATGCCCTTGATCAGAATCGGGCCCTGCCAGCGTTCACGTACCCATTCCAGGTCCTTCCAGGAAACTGTTGCATCGAAATTGCGTTGTACCCAGCCGGCAAAGGAGCTGAAACTGCTGCTATCGCTAACGGCGTCGGCGATGTTGCCGAAGGTGTGAGGCTTGCCGTTCAGTTGCACATCCCAGAGCCAGCGGGGATGGGTTATGCCCTGCCAGATGCGTTTGATGTCGGTCGCCAGACCGGGTGCTGCGGACATGCCGGAATGGATATCGCGGTAGCGGGCGCCTGCCACCGGCAGGTCCACGGTAAATACCAGCACCGGGCACTGGCAGGCCTGGACGCGGGCAATCAACTCCGCCATATAGCCGCGGTCCTTGATCATGTACAGCTGATACCAGGGCGGTGCCGGGCTGTGCTCAGTGACTTCTTCAACACTGCAGATGCCAACGGTGGACAGGCAAAAAGGGACACCAGTCTGATGCGCAGCCCGTGCCGCCTGAATTTCGCCGCGCCGGGTAAACATGCCGGCGAACCCGACCGGGCCCAGCGCCAGCGGCATGGCCAGTTGTTGACCAAACAATTCAATGCCGGTGTGCAGTTCGGACACATCACACATGACCCGTTGCCGCAGAGCCAGCTCCTGCATGTCAGAGACATTTCGGGCCAGGGTTTGCTCGGCGTAAGAGCCACCATCGAGGTATTCGAAAAACAGGGGGGGCAAACGCTTGCGTGCGGCCTTGCGGTAATCAGCAACAGTGACGGCAACCATGACACTAATCCTTTGTAGTTGAAAATGCGAAATGTTCGCTTGCCGGCAGGTGTCCCGGCTGTCCAGACCAGGGCTACAGCTGCGGCAGCGGCAAGGGCCCGTCGCGCAGTATTCTGCCCCAGACCCGCTCGGAGATGGCGAAAGCCTCCTCCATTATGGCAGCCTCGTCAACAGTGAGTATCCGGTGGTCGCGCATGATGAACTCGCCATCGACCATGACACTCTCGATATCGGAGGGCTGGCCATTATGAATCCAGGCCGAGAGAATACGTCCAGAAGGCGTCAGGTGTGGTTTCATTCGGTCGAGCACGAGCAGGTCGGCCTTCTTGCCGGGTTCGAGAGAGCCCAGGTTGCGGGCCTGGTTGACGGCCTGCGCGCCTCCACCTGCTGCATCGGCCAGCATGTCTTCGGGCTGTGGCAAGGTGCCGGGAATCTCATCATTGCGTTGAATGCGCTCCAGCGAAATGGCTGTTTTCATGACATGCAGCATGTCGTTATTGTTGTTATCCGTGCCGAGGGCAATCGGACAGCCCGCCGCCCGCAAGGCGGTGATGGGTGGGCTGACTCCACGGTTGGCTGCCATCGCGGCCTGGTGAGTAATAATGGTTCTGGTATTGCCCAGCGCCGCAATCTCGGTGGCATCACAGTAGCGGGCGTGCGCGGCAAACAGGCGTGGCCCCAGAAAGCCGTGTCGTTCCAGGAAAAGTGCAGGCCTTACCCCGTGATAGCGCAGCATGAAGTCGACCTCGGCAATCGACTGGGTCATATGGATGGTGTAGCCCAGGTCATGCCGGTCGGCAAATTCACGCACATCGCGTAACAGCTGGGGGGAGGACAGTTCAGTCAGCGCAGCGGCAGGGAATACACTGATCTTGCCATTGTTGCGGCCATGCCATTCGCTGTGCAGATCGGCGATGCGTTGCATGCCTTCTGTGCGCAATCTGTCGGAAAAAGTGGGGGGCACGCTGTTGGCAAGCCGTGGTGGTGACATGGGGCCGTCCACGGTCTCGATATCGCGCACGGATTCGGCAAACACCCAGCGCAGGCCAGTCTCGGCCAGTGCGGCGGCATCCCTGGCAATGCCGCCAGTGTTCTGAACCAGCGTGGTGGTGCCGCTGCGGATGCCTTCCAGGGCAGCGACTACGGACATGAGGGTGGCTTCCTCGGCAGAGATCAGACTGCCGGGGCTGATGGGCAATTGCAGCGAATTGGGAAAACCGAAGTCTTCGTTGAAGCCGCGCTCCAGTGCAGCAGCCAGATGGGCATGGCAGTTGATCAGGCCGGGCAACAGGGCCTTGCGACTGCCGTCATACACCTCTGCCTGCGGAAACTGCGCCATGATCTCATCCGTGTCGCCAATGGCGGCGATACGGCCGTCCTGCACAGCCAGGGCGACATCGAGCAGGGTGCGGCGCTGGGCATCGTTGGTTACTACCGTGGTATGGGTAAATACGATGGTCCTGCCAGGGTTGGTGTCGGCCGAGCGGCCCGTCCCATCTGCAGGCTGCTGTGCGGCCAGAAAACCTGGTGACAGCATGCCAGCGCCGAGGGCGGCACCTGCCCCTGCCAGAAGTTGACGCCGGCTGATCGGATTCTGATCCTGTGTCTTATTGTTCATGAGCGGTCTCCGCTGACAGCTTGTTGTACATTGAGCGAAACCTTTTTATAGTGCAATCGAACTCTCCAATGCAACCCATAACTGTGAACAGGCTCATTTTCAGACAATGCTATTCAGAGGCTCCCTAAACCAGATGACTCCCATCCAGATCAGCACCCTGCAGGACAGGCCCGATTATCTACCGGTTCTGGCTGACTGGCATCATGCCGAATGGTCCTACTTGAACCCGGAGCGGACACTGGCCATGCGTATCGAACAAATGCGCGAGGATCTGCAAGGCCAGGTGATACCCACCACCTATGTCGCCGAGTGTGAAGGGGAACTGCTGGGCTCTGCGTCCCTGCTGGCCGCTGACATGAGCAGTCACCCGGAGCTGTCGCCCTGGCTGGGCAGTGTATATGTGGCCGACAGATACCGCCGGCAGGGGATAGGGTCTACTCTGGTCAGGCGGGTCATGCAGCATGCCAGGGAGCATGGTATCAGCCAGCTTTATCTCTATACGCCCGACCAGGCGCAACTGTACGCCCGCCTGGGATGGCAGGTGTTTAACGAAGAGTCCTATAACGGAACGCCGGTCACGATCATGCATATC
>JAVVEG010000028.1:0-22278 GCA_032251455.1 Pseudomonadales bacterium
CCGGGACCCTGAGCCGCCAGGGATGGCGGCGACGGAGCGACCCAGGGATTGGGTTCAAGCGCATCCCGGAAAGTTCCCACGACAGCGCCACTCGAGCTACGGAGTGCAGTTCAGGAAAACTCCGACGACAGTGCACCACCCTCACATTCGCACCTAAATGGTGCAAAACCTGCGGAACACGTATTTAAAAATCCGGGGAATCAACCATAAATATAAGTAACAATTTGATTTAAATCGATTATTTCAATCTGGCACGGCCCGTGCATAAAGCAAACGCAGGTGTATCTGCACTGAATAGGCGGCGCAGGTATTAACAACAAAAGGAGCACACTTATGAAGTTAGTAACGGCGATCATCAAGCCTTTTAAATTGGACGATGCCCGTGAAGCATTATCCGAAATCGGAGTGCAGGGCATCACCGTCACCGAAGTCAAAGGCTTTGGTCGACAGAAAGGACATACCGAGCTCTATCGCGGTGCAGAATACGTGGTTGATTTCCTGCCCAAGGTAAAAATCGAAGTGGCCATCGGCGATGAGCTGCTGGAACAGACGCTGGAAGCGATCACCAAGGCAGCAAATACCGGCAAGATAGGAGACGGCAAGATTTTCGTTACCGATCTCCTCCAGGTGATTCGTATCCGTACTGGCGAGACCGGCGAAGCAGCGGTGTGAGCTGACAGGCCAGGATAAAAAAACAAAACCCTTTCAATGAATCGTAACAATGCAAGCGGGGATCGCAAAGACCGCTGCAGAGGAGAGTAAGGTGGAAAACCAGATTTTTGAACTACAGTATGCAATGGACACATTTTACTTCCTGGTGTGCGGTGCTCTGGTCATGTGGATGGCAGCGGGATTCTCGATGCTGGAAGCCGGACTGGTGCGTGCCAAGAACACTACGGAAATCCTGACCAAGAACGTCGCCCTGTTTGCGATCTCCTGCATTATGTACCTGGTGTGTGGTTACCAGATCATGTACGGGGGTGGTTACCTGTTGGCTGGAATCGAGGGCGGTGAAACCCTGGTTGCCGATGCGCTGGCAGCCTCCGTCGAAGAAGGTTTTGGCGGCGGCGCTGTCTATTCCGGTGCTTCTGACTTCTTCTTCCAGGTCGTTTTTGTCGCCACAGCCATGTCAATCGTATCCGGGGCCGTCGCCGAACGCATGAAGCTCTGGGCCTTTCTGCTCTTCGCCGTGGTCATGACCGGTATCATCTATCCCCTGGAAGGCAGCTGGACCTGGAACGGTGCCGACGTCTTTGGTTTGTACAATCTGGGCGACCTGGGCTTCTCTGATTTCGCCGGCTCCGGTATCGTGCATATGGCTGGTGCTGCAGCAGCCCTGTCCGGTGTGTTGCTACTGGGTTCACGCAAGGGCAAGTACGGCCCCAACGGGACTGTCAAGGCTATCCCCGGCGCCAACCTGCCGCTGGCTACGTTGGGCACGTTCATCCTGTGGATGGGCTGGTTCGGGTTCAACGGCGGGTCGGTGCTGAAACTGGGTGATATCGCCAGCGCCAACTCGGTTGCCATGGTATTCCTGAACACCAACGCGGCTGCGGCCGGTGGTCTGGTTGCCGCCCTGCTGGTCGCCCATGCCCTGTTTGGCAAGGCCGATCTGACCATGGCGCTCAACGGTGCCTTGGCTGGTCTGGTGGCCATCACCGCCGAACCTTCAACACCCACTGCCCTGCAAGCCACCCTGTTTGGTGGCATCGGTGGCGTGCTGGTTGTGTTCAGTATCGTGTTCCTGGACAAACTCAAGATAGACGATCCGGTGGGGGCCATCTCTGTGCACGGTAGCTGTGGTCTGCTGGGTTTGTTGCTGGTGCCGATCACCAATGACGGGGTCAGCTTCTCTGGCCAGATTATCGGTGCATTGACCATCTTCGTCTGGGTATTTGCAGCCAGCTTCGTAAGCTGGATGGCGATCAAGGCAGTGCTTGGCATTCGTGTCACTGAGGAAGAAGAAGCCCAGGGTGTGGATGTGTCCGAGTGTGGTCTGGAGGCCTATCCGGAGTTCACCAAGTAATTTCCCGGCAAGACTGACATAAGTAACAAGCCCACATTTGCAAACGCCTCTTTTGTTCTGAAAGAGGCGTTTGCGTTTAAAAGAAACTCTTTTCCTCCGCACTGGTCTGCTGAAGCAAGCTGACTAAAAGTCTCCCCACAACATCTGCACAAGGCTCAATGCGGCCAGCGGAGCCGTTTCAGTTCTGAGTACGCGGGGGCCCAGGCGTACCGGTTGAAAACCATGCTGATTGATGGCCAGATCGAGTTCCATCGTGCTGAGTCCGCCTTCCGGTCCGCTGAGCAGCGTCACCGCTGCTGGTTTCGGGTCACGCGGGAAGCCAGCCTGCTGACGATGATCCAGGACAAAACAGCCACCGTTCCGGTGCTGAATCTGGCTTAACCAGTCGGGCAGAGACATCGGCCGGGCAATCTCGGGAACCTGACAGCGGGTGGATTGCTCGCAGGCGCTGATGGCTACCTTCTGCCAATGCGCCTGGCGCTTGCCGGCACGGTCTTCGTCGAGCCGGACTTCGCCGTGTTCAGTGAACAGCGGGGTGATTGTGTTGACACCCAGCTCGGTGGCCTTCTGCACGATGAAGTCCATGCGTTCACCCCGCGAAAGGCCCACACCGATATGCACCGGCAGCACCGGGTCTGCCTGGCATGGCGGCAGTTGCTGCGTCAGCAGCACCCGCAACTGCTTTTTTGATACGGCGCTGATTTCACCCAGAAATTCACCATCGCGGCCATTGAACAGCATCAGCGGCTGGCCTGCGCCCAGGCGCAGCACCTTGCCGAGGTAATGTGCGCTATCCGCGTCCAGCTCTACTTCTGTATTCAGGCGCAGGGGCACAGTGACATGATGACGAGGGATGCGCATAAGCTTGCTCGATGAGCTGACAAGCTGCCGGTGGTCGGCTGCTCACAGCTCCAGATTCTGCCAGATTTCGGTGACGGCCTCAGCCTGGTTCATGGTGTAGAAGTGCAGCCCCGGTGCGCCGCCTGCCAGCAGGTCATCACACAAGCGGGTCACTACCTCGATACCAAAGGCCTTGATGCTGGCGCTGTCATCACCATAACCCTGCAGACGCTGCCTGATCCAGCGCGGGATCTCGGCGCCGCAGTTGCTGCTGAAGCGGGCCAGGTTGGCGTAGTTGGTAATGGGCATGATGCCGGGCACGATGGGGATGTCCAGATTGATGCGGGCACAGCTCTCGATGAAATGATAATAAGCATCGGGATTATAGAAATACTGGGTGATGGCGCTGTTGGCGCCGGCCTCCACCTTCTGCTTGAAGAAGTGCAGATCGCGGTCATAGCTTTCCGCTTGCGGGTGAATCTCCGGGTAGCAGGCCACCTCGATATGAAAGTGGTCGCCGGTGCTGGCGCGGATGAATTCGATCAGCTCATTGGCATAGTAATACTGCGCCGCAGTACCGGTGCCGGAAGGGATATCCCCGCGCAGTGCGACGAGGCGATTGATGCCATTATCCCGGTAGAACTGCAGCAAGGCTTCGATCTCTTCTTTGGATGAACCACCGAACGACAGATGGGGTGCCACCTGCGAGCCCGCCTGGGCTATGTTGAGTACCGTTTGCCGGGTTCCGGTGCGGGTGGAGCCGCCGGCACCATAAGTCACCGAAAAGAAATCCGGTTTCAGGGTGGCCAGCTGTGCGTGTACCGCCATCAGTTTCTGCTCTCCCGCCTCGGTCTTGGGCGGAAAGAATTCAAAACTGTAACGCGGAAGCGTGTCGTTGTTCATGTTGGTTCCTTCGCTCCGTGTTGCACCTGCCAGTCAGCAGGTACAGCCGGGAGTATGGCCTCAATATTTGTAGCTGTCCGGTTTGAACGGGCCGTCTACATCCACATGGATATAGCTGGCCTGTTGCGGGGTCAACCGGGTCAGCACACCGCCGAAACCCTTCACCATCAATGCCGCAACCTGTTCGTCCAGGTGCTTGGGCAGCACTTCCACGGTAATCTGGCTGCGTCGGAACTCCTCGGACTGCGCGGCAAAGGCTTTTTCGTACAGGTACATCTGGGCAATCACCTGGTTGGCGAAGGAGCCATCCATGATGCGTGACGGATGGCCAGTGGCATTGCCCAGGTTGATCAGGCGGCCTTCGGAGAGCAGGATCAGGTAATTGCCGGGCTCTTTTTCCGGGTCGCCCCGGTAGATTTTGTGGACCTGTGGTTTGACCTCTTCCCAGTGCCAGTGCTTGCGCATGTAGGCGGTATCGATCTCGTTGTCGAAGTGGCCGATATTGCAGACGATGGCGCCGGATTTCACCGCTTGCAGCATGTTCTTGTCACAGACGTCGATGTTGCCGGTGGTGGTGACGATCAGGTCGATCCTGCCCAGCAGGGCGGTGTCGATGTCGGCCAGCTTGCCGGTGTTGTTGCCGTTCTTGTACGGGGAGACGATCTCGTAGCCGTCCATGCAGGCCTGCATGGCGCAGATCGGATCGATCTCGCTGATCTTCACGATCATGCCTTCCTGACGCAGGCTCTGGGCCGAGCCCTTGCCCACGTCACCGTAGCCAACCACCAGGGCGTGCCTGCCGGACAGCAGCATGTCGGTGCCGCGCTTGATGCCATCGTTCAGGCTGTGACGACAGCCGTACTTGTTATCGTTCTTGGACTTGGTTACCGAGTCGTTGACGTTGATGGCAGGCACTTTCAGCGAGCCGTCCTTCATCATCTCCTGCAAACGATGCACGCCGGTTGTGGTCTCCTCGGTGATGCCGTGGATATGGTCCAGCAACTGTGGGTATTTGTCGTGCACCATGCCGGTCAGGTCGCCGCCATCGTCCAGGATCATGTTGGCGTCCCAGGGCTTGCCATCCTTGAGAATGGTCTGTTCGATGCACCACTCGCCTTCGGCCTCGGTCTGACCCTTCCAGGCGTAGACGGCAATGCCCCTGGAGGCGATGTAGGCTGCGGCATGGTCTTGGGTGGAGAAGATATTGCAGGAGGACCAGCGCACTTCCGCGCCCAGCTCGACCAGAGTCTCGATCAGTACCGCAGTCTGGATGGTCATGTGGATGCAGCCGAGTATCTTTGCTCCGGCCAGGGGTTTTTCGGCGGCATACTGGCGGCGCAGGGTCATCAGAGCCGGCATTTCCGCCTCGGCCAGAATGACTTCCTTGCGGCCGTACTCGGCCAGTGAAATATCCGCTACTTTGTAATCATTGCTCATAAATAGAAATCCTGTTGGTTGAGTATCAGAGCCCTGCTGCATCGCGCAATGCAGCGGCCTTGTCGGTTTTTTCCCAGGTGAAGCCGGGTTCTTCGCGGCCAAAATGGCCGTAGGCTGCGGTAGGCAGATAGATTGGCTGGAGCAGGTCCAGCATCTTGATCAGGCCTTTCGGGCGCAATTCGAAGAACTCACGGATCAGTTCGACGATACGCTGGCTGGAAATCTTGCCGGTGCCGAAGGTTTCCACACTGACCGAGGTCGGCTCGGCCACCCCGATGGCATAGGAGAGTTGAATCTCGCAGCGGTCGGCGATGCCGGCAGCGACGATATTCTTGGCCACATAGCGTGCCGCATAGGTAGCAGAGCGGTCCACTTTGGACGGATCCTTGCCGGAGAAGGCGCCGCCGCCGTGACGGGCCATGCCGCCGTAAGTGTCAACTATGATCTTGCGGCCGGTCAGGCCACAGTCACCAAAAGGGCCGCCGATAACAAAGCGGCCGGTTGGGTTGATGAAGTATTTGGTATTGGCATCCAGCCAGTCTGCCGGCAGTACGGGTTTGATGATCTCTTCCATCACGGCTTCCTTCAGGTCTTTCTGGCTGATCTCTGCACTGTGCTGGGTGGAGAGCACGACGGCGTCGATGGCCACCGGCCTGCCATCATCATAGCGAAAGGTGATCTGGCTTTTTGCATCGGGACGCAACCAGGGCAGTGTGCCGTTCTTGCGGACTTCGGCCTGACGCTTGACCAGCCGGTGTGAATAGGTGATCGGGGCAGGCATCAACACATCGGTTTCGTTGCTGGCATAACCGAACATCAGGCCCTGATCCCCGGCGCCCTGTTCGTGATCTGCGGAGTCGTCCACCCCCATGGCGATGTCAGGCGACTGTTTGCCGATGGCGTTGAGCACGGCGCAGGAGTGGCCATCGAAGCCTTTGTCGGAATGGTCATAGCCGATGTCCATGACCACCTTGCGGGTCAGCTCTTCGATATCGACATAGGCTTCGGTGGTGATCTCACCGGCCACTACGACCATGCCGGTCTTGATCATGGTTTCACAGGCGACGCGGGCTTTCGGGTCAACCCTGAAGATGGCGTCGAGCACCGCATCGGAAATCTGGTCTGCCATTTTATCGGGATGCCCTTCGGACACGGACTCGGAGGTAAACAGGCTTGTGGTCATAATGGGTTCCTTGCGTTAAGGGGTTGTCGTTGATTGTTTGTTGAGCTGCGGGCCGTGCGCAACGGGGGTGTTCTTGCTGAACAGGCGCATCAGTATCTGGAAGCCGTTGCGCAGCCCCAGATACATGCTTTGTCCCGGAGTCAATCCGGCTTGTCTGGCCCAGGAATCCAGGTCCTCATTGTCAAATCCCAGCCAGAGGTCGCCGCAGGTATCGCGCACCCAGTCCTGGTCGTGATGGCAGAGGTCGATCAACAGCAGCAGCCCACCGCTGTCGAGAATCGTGGCCGAGTCCTGGAAGGCTTCCCGGGGCGAGGGGATGTGGTGCAGCACCATGTTGAAAATCAACAGGTCGCTGTGCAATCCATGTTTGATGGCTGTGCGTGTGTCGCCATGAATGAAGCTGACATTATCGTTGCCGCTTGTGGTCATGGTTTGTCTGGCCCGGTTCAGCATATCCAGCGAATTATCCAGGCCGGTGACTTGCTCGAAGCGTTCTGCCAGCCGGGCCAGCAGGCCCCCTTCCCCCGGGCCTACTTCCATGACCCGCAGGGAACCTGGCAGGGACAGGCCGTTGAGCAGTTCGAGCAGGGTTTCTTCATAGTCTTCATAGGCGGTGATCAGTTCCTGTTGTTCGCGGAACTGGTCGGCATGGCGGGTAAAGAACAGCAAAGATTGCTCTGAACGCTCCCGATGGATGGCCGCGATACCCTGTTTCAGCTCCACGCGCAGGGGAGTCTGGTCGATGAGCTCATAACAGTTCTTGCGAAACGCATGGAAACGGTCTTTGGCCAGCAGCATGGGACGGCGGTAGAAGATACTGTTACCTTCCCGGCGGGTGGTCAGCAGGCCGGTGTTGGCCAGGATTTTCAGGTGATGGCTCAGGGCAGATTGGCGGATGGAGAGAATGCGGCAGATCTCCAGTACGCTGAAGGACTCATTGCGCAGCAGCCTGAGTATCTCCAGCCGCAGCGGATCACCCAGTGCCTTGCACAGCACCGAGAGAATCTCGACTTCCGTAGAGTTTTGACGCAGGGCGCTGACGCTCATAAGAGTTCCATCAGGTGGAAATGGGACTTACTATAACAGTATTGGCATCTATATCAAAATATTTTGATATAGATTTCTCTGTGGCATCTTGCCGCCATCTGCGGGAAAATAGCGCGCTGGAAAACCGGCGCGCTTCCGTGATACCCCTAATGGAACGGATTTTTGCCATGGTTGATGAAATTTCAAAGACGGCAGTCACTGACAGGAGTTCCCTTGCTATGCCCAACCCACAATCCTCGCGCAGAGAATTGGCCAATGCCATCCGTGCCCTGAGCATGGACGCCGTGCAAAAGGCAAATTCCGGTCATCCCGGCGCCCCCATGGGCATGGCAGATATCGCCGAAGTGCTGTGGAACGATTTTCTGCAACATAATCCGGGCAACCCGAAGTGGGTGAACCGGGATCGCTTTGTGCTCTCCAACGGTCACGGCTCCATGCTGATCTACTCCCTGCTCCATCTCAGTGGGTATGAGGTGAGTATCGAAGACATCAAGCAGTTCCGGCAACTGCATGCGAAGACACCGGGTCATCCTGAATATGGCTACACCCCTGGGGTGGAAACCACCACGGGTCCACTGGGGCAGGGTCTGGCCAATGCAGTCGGCATGGCCATCGCCGAGAGGACGCTGGCTGCCCAGTTCAACCGTCCCGGCCATGACATCATTGATCATTACACCTATGTGTTTGCGGGCGATGGCTGTCTGATGGAAGGTATCTCGCATGAAGTCTGCTCGCTGGCCGGCACCCTGGGCCTGGGCAAGCTGATCGTGTTCTATGACGACAATGGCATCTCCATCGATGGCCAGGTCGAGGGCTGGTTTACCGACGATACGGTCAAACGTTTCGAAGCCTATGGCTGGCAGGTGCTGGAAGCCGACGGCCACGATGCCGGACAAATCGAAGCCGCCATCGAGTCGGCCCGTGCCGAAACGGCGCGACCTACCCTGATCAAATGCAAGACGGTCATCGGTTTTGGCGCACCCCACAAACAGGGCACGGCCGACGCCCATGGTGCGCCACTGGGCTCGGATGAAATTGTAGCCGCTCGCGAGGCGCTGGGCTGGACAGCGGCAGCGTTTGAAGTGCCTGCTCGGATCAAGTCTGCCTGGGATGCCACCGAAAAGGGTTTTCTGGCTGAATCCCAATGGAAAATGAAACTGGTGGTTTATGAAGAGGCACATCCTGAGCTGGCCATGGAGCTGGTGCGTCGGGTAAAAGGGCAGTTGCCCGGATATTTTGAAGAGAAGGCGGCGGCTTATATTGCCCAATGCCAGCAGGCAGCGGAGAGCATTGCCAGCCGCAAGGCCTCCCAGAATGCATTGAATGCCTTTGGCGAACTGCTGCCTGAACTGATAGGCGGCTCTGCCGATCTGGCCGGGTCGAATCTCACACTTTGGCAGGGAGCCCAGCCAATTACCGAAAAGGCGGCAGGCAATTACATCAACTACGGTGTGCGTGAATTTGGCATGACTGCCATCATGAATGGAATTGCCCTGCATGGCGGGTTCATTCCCTATGGGGGCACCTTCCTGATTTTCATGGAATATGCGCGCAATGCAGTGCGCATGGCTGCGTTGATGAAGCAGCACAGCATTCTGGTATATACCCATGACTCCATCGGCCAGGGTGAAGATGGCCCCACCCACCAACCAATCGAGCAACTGGCCAATCTGCGGATGACACCGAATATGTCGGTGTGGCGCCCTGCCGATGCGGTGGAAGCAGCAGTAGCCTGGAAATCTGCCCTGCAACGCAGGGATGGGCCGAGCGCACTGGTGTTTTCCCGGCAGGGTCTGCCGCATCAGGCTCGCACTGCGGCTCAGCTTGAGGCCATCAGCAAAGGAGGCTATATCCTGCAAGACTGTACCGGCCTGCCGGAGGCAATCGTCATTGCGACTGGCTCGGAGGTTGGTATTGCCAGGGATGCCGTGCTCGCTCTGCAGGCACAAGGTAAAAAAGTGCGACTTGTTTCCATGCCTTCGGTCGATAACTTCGAGAGTCAGCCTGAGGAATACCGGGAAGCCGTATTGCCGGCAGCCGTGCGCAAGCGCGTTGCGGTGGAAGCCGCGGCAGTGGATTACTGGTACCGCTTTGTAGGTCTGGATGGGCGCATCATCGGCATGAACCGCTTTGGCGAATCGGCCCCTGGCCCTGTATTGATGAAGGAGTTTGGATTCACTGCCGACAATATCATCAACACAGTCAATGCGCTGTTGTAGGTTTCTATGCCGATTCGTATTGCAATCAACGGGTATGGCCGCATCGGCCGTTGTGTACTGCGGGCGCTGCATGAAGCGGCTGGCTATACTGGGCTGCAGATCATTGCCATCAATGATCTTAGTGATATTGCCTCGCTGGTACACCTGACCCGCTATGACAGTACGCATGGCCGCTTTCCGGGTGAAGTCGGTATCAGTGAAGATAAAAAACATATGCTGGTCAACGGTCAGCCAATCAGGGTGTTGTCAATCCCGCAGTTGCAGGAGTTGCCCTGGACAGAGCTGGAAGTGGATCTGGTACTGGAGTGTACCGGTACCTTTACAGACCGGGATACTGCAAGCAGACATCTGGAGGCGGGAGCCGGCAGAGTGTTGTTTTCACAACCGGCGCAGAGTGATGTCGATGCCACGGTTGTATATGGCATCAATCATCAACAGCTTTCGGTTAAAGACAGGATAATCTCCAATGCATCCTGTACCACCAACTGCATTGTGCCGGTTATCCATTGCCTGGATGAGGCGTTTGGTATTGAGTATGGGGTGATTACAACCATTCATTCTGCAATGAATGATCAACCTGTCATCGATGCCTATCACCATACGGACTTGCGCAAGACGCGCAGTGCGGTGCAGTCGATCATCCCGGTGGATACAGAGATCGACAAGGGTATTGCGCGGATTCTGCCACACCTGGAAGGCCGGTTTTCCGCCCAGGCCATGCGGGTGCCGACGGTGAATGTGTCGGCCATAGATCTGACCGTGACAGTCAGAAAAGATACTGATGCAGCCGATGTCAACCGCATGATCCAACGGGCAGCAGCTGAGTCGGTGGCGAATGTATTGAGCTGTACGGATGAGCCGCTGGCGTCCTGCGATTTCAACCATGACCTGCGCTCGGCCATCGTTGATCTGAGCCAGACCCGTGTCAGCGGTACCCGCTTGATCAAGGTGTTGGCCTGGTTTGACAACGAATGGGCCTATGCCAACCGGATGCTGGACGTGGCTGAAGTCATCAGGCAGCTGGATCAATGACAGCAAGGGAATAAAATCATGACCATAATGAGAATGCAGGATCTGGCATTGAGTGGGAAACGGGTACTTATCCGGGAAGATCTGAATGTGCCTCTGAACAAGGGTGCCGTTGCCAATGATGCCCGCCTGCGGGCGGTGATACCGACCTTGAAACAGGCTCTGCAGGCCGGGGGCAGGGTCATGGTGATGTCGCACCTGGGCAGGCCGGAAGAAGGTGTGCTGATCAGTGCGCAAGCGCAGTTCTCACTGGCTCCGGTTGCAGAGCGCCTGCAGCAACTGCTGCAGCATCCGGTGCGTCTGGTGACAGAGTATCTGGATAATCCGGATACTGCTTATCCTGAAGTGGGAGAGCTGGTACTGCTGGAAAATGTACGGATCAACGTGGGTGAAAAGGACAATGCGGATGGGCTGGCTAAAAGGTATGCTGCCCTGTGCGATATTTTTGTCATGGACGCTTTCGGCACAGCGCATCGGGCCCAGGCCAGCACTCACGGTGTGGCCAGGTTTGCCAGCGAGGCCTGTGCCGGCCCCTTGCTGGCAGCTGAACTGGATGCGCTTGAAAAGGCCTTGAAAAACCCACAACGGCCGATGCTGGCAATTGTGGGTGGTGCCAAGGTGTCGAGCAAACTGAAGGTGCTGGAAAGCCTGTCGGAAAAAGTTGATCAGTTGATCGTTGGTGGTGGCATAGCCAATACGTTTCTGCTGGCAGCCGGCTACCCGGTAGGCAAGTCTCTGGTTGAAGAGGATCTGGTGGAAACCGCCCGGGCCCTGATGCAGAAAACGCATATTCCATTGCCGGTTGATGTGGTCGTGGCAACCCGTTTCAGTGAAGATGCCGAGGCGGTAATCCGGGATGTCAACGAGGTGCGTGCTGATGAGATGATTCTGGACATAGGGCCACGCACGGCCAGAGAATTTGCGGACTTGATAGCGGACATGAAGACAGTGATCTGGAATGGTCCACTGGGGGTGTTTGAATTCAGCCGCTTTGCCGCCGGTACGCGCACAGTGGCAGAGGCAATCGCTGCCAATACAGGATTTTCCATTGCCGGCGGTGGCGAAACCATCGATGCCATCGATCGGTTTGGTATAAGCGATAAGGTTTCCTATATTTCAACGGGCGGCGGAGCGTTTCTTGAATTCGTTCAGGGTGAGGTACTCCCCGCCGTCCAGGTACTCGACAGATAAACCACGTCAGAACAAGAGGATTCGACCATGGCACTGATCAGTTTACGACAGCTGCTGGATCACGCAGCAGAACACGCTTACGGTGTGCCCGCGTTCAATGTGAACAACCTGGAACAGGTGCGCGCCATCATGGAGGCGGCGGATGAGGTCAACAGCCCGGTTATCCTGCAGGCTTCGGCAGGCGCCAGAAAATACGCGGGGTCCAATTTCCTGAAACATCTGATTCAGGCAGCGATCGAGGAGTTTCCGCATATTCCAATCGTCATGCATCAGGATCACGGGGTTTCGCCAGCTGTCTGCCAGCGCTCGATTCAACTGGGTTTTTCCTCGGTCATGATGGATGGCTCCCTGGCCGAAGACGGCAAGACGCCAACCGATTTTGACTACAATGTGCGGGTGACCAGGTTGGCCGTGGAGATGGCGCATGCCTGTGGGGTGTCCGTGGAAGGTGAGATCGGTTGCCTGGGCTCTCTGGAGACCGGTATGGCTGGTGAGGAAGATGGAATTGGTGCGGAGGGGCAATTGTCCATGCAGCAGTTGCTGACCGACCCGGAAGAGGCCGCGGCCTTTGTCGAGGCAACCGGTGTCGACGCCCTGGCCATTGCCGTGGGCACCAGCCATGGCGCCTACAAGTTCAGCCGCCCACCGACGGGGGATATTCTGGCCATCGAGCGCATCAGGGAAATTCATCGTCGCATTCCCACTACCCATCTGGTCATGCATGGTTCATCCTCAGTGCCGCAGGAATGGCTGGCGGTGATCAACGAGTTTGGTGGCGAGATGCCGGAAACCTATGGTGTGCCGGTGGAGGAAATCCAGGAAGGAATACGCAATGGCGTGCGCAAGGTGAATATCGACACGGATCTGCGTCTGGCCTCGACAGGCGCGGTACGCAAGTTCCTGGCGGAAAACAAGTCCGAGTTTGATCCACGCAAATTTCTGACTGCCACTATCACGGCGATGAAGAGCATTGTGCGCGACAGGCTGGAAGCCTTCGGTACTGCAGGTCAGGTATCGCGGATTGGCAAGGTTTACAGCCTGGAGGAGATGTCGGGGCGGTATTGATTGGCGTTGTGATGGTTTACGATCAGACGGTAGTCGACAGGCAGATTGACTTAAAGCATGATTTTGACATGATTTTGGCACTGGACAGCCCCCTGCTTCGGGGGTAACTTTGATGTTGCCCGTGCGCCTGACTGAATAGCTGACAACCAATACATTAAAAAGAAAGGTAAAACGCCATGGTCAATCACTCACTTCCTGTACACCTGATGCTGACCACCGCCTGTGCGTTGAGTCTGCTTAGCACATCGCTGTTTGCCAGCGACCTGCCCATCGACACACCGGAGAATCAGGGCGTGTCCAGCGAACGCCTGGAACGGGTGTCTGACTCCATGCAACGCTATATCGACAAGAACCTGCTGGCTGGCACGATCACCCTTGTAGCCCGCAACGGCAAGGTGCTGCATCTGGAATCACAGGGCTGGAAGGACAAGGAATCAAACACAGCCATGGACGAGGATTCCATCTTCTTCATCATGTCCATGACCAAACCCATCGTGTCGACGGCGTTGATGATGCTCTACGAGGAGGGTCATTTTCTGCTCACCGACCCCATCAGCAACTGGATTCCGGAGCTGGCCGACAAGCAGGTGATAGTGCGCGATCAAAACGGTACGCACCGTGTGCCTGCCACTCAAGCAATCACGTTTCGTCATATACTGTCGCACACGGCCGGTCTGGACCCCGCGCGGGAGGATCTGACTGAGGCCGAGCAGGCACTGCTTGGCCGTGAAGGCTCGCTGGAAGACACGCTGGTCAAACGGGGTCCACTCCCGCTGGCATTCCAGCCTGGGGAGGACTGGCAATACGGCAGTTCGACCGATTATGTGGCGCTGCTGGTAGAGCGTATCTCCGGCCAGCCAGTGAAGGATTTTCTGCAGGAAAAGATATTTGAGCCCCTGCAGATGGGAGACACTTTCTATGTTGTGCCGCCAGACAAACGTAACCGGGTGGCCAATGTATACAGCCCGTCAGGACCAGGCCAAAGCATCGAGCTTTCACGCACTCCCGAATACAGTGCCGAACCGTTCTTCGGCGCGCAGTACTACGGTGGGGTGGCAGGCCTGTTTTCCACCATCAGCGATTATTGGCGCTTCAGTCAGATGCTGCTGAACGGCGGTGAGCTGGATGGGGTGCGTCTGTTGAGTCCCAAGACCGTCAGCCTGATGATCACCAACCACAGTGGTGATCACGATGTCTATGTGCGCGGCCCGGGCTACGGTTTTGGCCTGGGTTTTGGCGTACTGAACGATGCCAGCACGGCGCGTGATCCACTTACCCCTGGCAGCTTCAGCTGGGGTGGCGCCTGGGGCACGGTATTCTGGATCGATCCCGTGGAGAATATGATTGGAATCCTGATGACCCAGATCACCTCGTACAGTCATCTGAATGTCCGTCAGGAGCTGGGGGTAACCGCGATGCAGTCAATCATCGACAGTTACGCGGCCAAACCATTCAAAGTGGCTCCCTATGCCCGGTTGGATTAAGAAAGCTCTGAACAGGGTATAAATACCCTCAAAGCCGGGTTCAGAACAGGACCCGGCATTTGATAGTGCCATTTATCCCATTCAATTGATCCAGCGCCATCTTGCTGTACTCCACATCAATGTCCGTCACCACGTAGCCGATCTGATCATTGGTCTGCAGGTATTGAGAGCGGATGTTGATGCCGCTGTTTGAAAAGATACTGTTGATCTCGGAAAGCACACCTGGCACGTTCTTGTGAATGTGCAGCAAGCGATGCATGCCTGGGTGCGCGGGTAATGCCACCTCCGGGAAATTCACGGAGGTGAACGAGGAACCATTGTCGCTGTATCTGATCAGTTTTTCGCTGACCTCCAGGCCAATGTTCTCCTGGGCTTCCATGGTGCTGCCGCCCACATGCGGGGTCAGAATGCAGTTGTCGAACTGGCGCAGCGGGGAAATAAACTCTTCCTCGTTCGAGCGCGGTTCCGTTGGAAACACGTCCACTGCAGCCCCGGCCAAATGGCCGGATTCCAGTGCTGCAGCCAGGGCATCAATGTCCACCACTGTTCCGCGGGAAGCATTGATCAGGATGCTGCCCTTCTTCATCCAGCTTATCTGCTCGGCGCCAATCATGTTTGCGGTCTGGGGTGTTTCCGGCACATGCAGACTGACGATATCGCAAGTGCTCATCAGGTCTTTCAGTCTGGGCAGTTGCACTGCATTACCCAGCGGCAGTTTGGTTACGATGTCATACAGGTACACCTTCATGCCCATGGATTCGGCCAGCACGCTCAGCTGTGAACCGATATTGCCATAACCGATCAAGCCTAATTTTTTACCTCGAGTCTCGAATGAGCCGGTGGCCACCTTCTGCCACACGCCTCTATGTGCCTTGGCGTTCTTCTCGGGGATGCGGCGCAACAGCAGGATAGTCTGGCCGATGACCAGTTCCGCCACACTGCGGGTATTGGAGAACGGGGCATTGAACACCGGGATGCCTTTGATCAGAGCGGCATCCAGGTCTACCTGGTTGGTGCCGATGCAGAAGCAGCCGACGGCCTGCAGCTTTTTTGCCGCCTCGAACACCCTGGCAGTGAGCTGGGTACGCGAACGGATGCCGACAAAATGGGCGTCACGGATACGTTCGACCAGCTCGTCTTCGGGCAACGAGGTTTTCAGGTAGTCGATGTTGTAATAGCCAGCCTCGTTGAGGGTATTGATGGCACTTTGGTGAACGCCTTCCAGCAACAGAAAGCGGATCTTGCCTTTTTCCAGAGAGGTATGTTTCATGAATGAGGATTCTGTGATTCTGTGGGAGGCGCTATGTTACCATACTGCCCGCATTCAGATCAGTGTCTTCATCCAGGTGTATTCGCATGAGCAACATACAGACAGATATTCTGGCAGGTCTTCAACGCATTGTGGGCAAGGACCACGTCAAAACCGATGTCGACAGCCTGGAGATTTTTGGCAAGGACTGGACCAGAGTTTACCCTCCTGCCCCTGCTGCCATCGTGTTGCCGGATTCGATCGAGGCAGTGCAGGCACTGGTTCGATTTGCCAATGAACACGAGCTGGCTTTGGTGCCCTCGGGGGGGCGCACCGGACTCAGCGGCGGGGCCATGGCTGCCAATGCCGAAATCGTGGTGGCCTTTGACCGCATGAACAGGATTCTGGATTTCAATGAGGTGGACAGGCAGGTGGTTTGTCAGCCTGGGGTAATCACTCAACAATTGCAGGAATTCGCTACCAGCAAGGACTTGTTCTATCCAGTCGATTTTGCCTCCTCCGGCTCCAGCCAGCTGGGTGGTAATGTGGCCACCAATGCCGGCGGTATCAAGGTGATCAAATACGGTCTGACCCGGGATTGGGTGCTGGGGATGAAGGTGGTTACCGGCAAGGGGGATCTGCTGGAGCTGAACAAAGGTTTGGTGAAAAACGCAACTGGCTATGATTTGCGACATTTGTTCATAGGTTCCGAGGGGACGCTGGGCTTTATCGTGGAATTGACCATGGGGCTGAGCAGTATGCCGACAGACCCTACCGTGCTGGTGCTGGCGGTGGAGAGCCTGGACTCGACCATGCAGGTACTGCAGGCATTTCAGGCACGCATGGAGCTGACGGCGTTCGAATTTTTCTCGGAGAAGGCACTGCGTCATGTTATCGCCGAGAAAGGGCTGCAACGTCCGTTTGATACTGGCTCCGACTACTATGCGCTGATCGAGTTCGAGAACCAGAACGATCTGGTGCTGGAGACCGCCATGGCGGTGTTTGAACACTGTATGGAGCAGGGCTGGGCGCTGGATGGCACCATGAGCCAGAACACGGTGCAAGCCAGAACATTGTGGCGTCTGCGCGAAGATATCTCCGAGACCATTGCGCGGTTCACCCCCTACAAGAATGATATTTCAGTCAAGGTATCCCAGGTGCCGGCTTTTCTTGCCGAGGTGGAGTCACTCGTCAATGCCCGCTATCCCGATTTCGAGATCATCTGGTTCGGACACATTGGCGATGGCAATGTGCATCTGAACATCCTCAAGCCGGATGCCCTGGACAAGGCCACTTTCTTCCGGCAATGCGCCGAGGTCAGTGCCTCGGTATTCGAGACGGTCCAGTCCTACGGGGGCAGCATCTCGGCAGAACATGGTGTGGGTCTGTTGAAAAAACCGTTTCTGCAATACAGCAGAGAGGCGCTGGAAATCGATTATATGCGGGCGATGAAACAGGTCTTTGATCCAGGCAATATCATGAATCCAGGCAAGATTTTCGACTGAATTCACTGCAGCAGGCTGTCTGGGCCAGGGAAAGGGGCCGGAGAGCTGTTGTTTTTGTAGTCAAATCCGCAAAAATAGTCTCTTTTTGCTGTTTTTCAGCAACAAACTGTATTCCCCCCAACAGGATATAGGGGTACACTGCCCAAAGGTGTCGTAAATGACCCCGGGACTGGCGCTCTTGCCAGCCTTGTAAAATAAATTTCTAAAGAACAAGAGAGCAATATGTCAGAGCAAGTAGAAGGTACCGTTAAGTGGTTCAATGATGAAAAAGGTTTTGGCTTCATTGAGCAGGAAGGTGGGAAAGACGTATTCGTCCATTTCAGCGCTATCAACGGTTCGGGAAGAAAAACGCTTCACGAAGGCCAGCGAGTGACCATGGATGTGACCCAGGGCCAGAAAGGCCCACAGGCTGAGAACGTAAATCCGCTGTAATAATACAGAACGCAGAGCCCAGGCTCTGCGTTTTTATTATCTCAGAATCGGGTTTGATATCCGGATTTCAGATCTGCGTGGTTTCTTTTTGCAAAAAATCCTGTGGCTATGACTTCAGACTGCGTACACCCTGTGCGTTGCTCAATAACAGTCTGTCTGCAGGCCTGATGGCAAAAAGCCCGTTGGTTACCACGCCCGTTATCTGGTTGAGTTGTTGTTCCAGCGTTCTCGGGTCTACTATGCTCATATTGTGAATATCGAGTATGTGGTTGCCGTTGTCTGTCACAAAACCCTCACGGTAAACCGGGTCTCCACCCAGGCTGACGATATGCCGGGCTACATGGCTGCGGGCCATGGGAATCACTTCGACGGGTAGCGGGAATTTACCCAGCACGGGGACCAGCTTGCTTTCATCAGCGATGCAAATGAATTCGCGGGCCACTGCGGCAATGATTTTCTCGCGGGTCAGTGCTCCACCACCACCCTTGATCAGCTGCAGGTATTCATTGGCCTCATCGGCGCCGTCAACATAAAACGTCACCTCGTCCACACTGTTCAGATTCATGACCGGGATTTTCAATGCCTGCAGGCGGCGTGAGGTTTCTTCCGAGCTGGCTACCGTGGCATTGATGCGGTCTGCAAACCTGGCCAGACAGTCGATAAAACAATTGGCGGTGGAGCCGGTGCCCACACCAAGCACAGTCCGTTCTTCCAGGCGCGATTCAATGTAATCTGCCGCCGCCTGGGCAACGGCCTTTTTCATTTCACTCTGATCCATGCTAATTTTCCGCTCTGGCAGCTTATGACGGGTAAGTATCGGGTGTTGTAGTTCGCCGAAAGTATACGGGGTTGAAGCAAATAATGGAAAAATATGTCAAGGCGATTCTCTCCGCCCGGGTTTACGACGTGGCGGTGGAAACACCTCTGCAAAAAGCCCCGGTCCTGTCTGCACGGCTTGGCAATACGGTGTTGCTCAAGCGCGAAGATCTGCAGCCGGTCCACAGCTTCAAGCTGCGCGGTGCCTATAACCGGATGTCGAAATTGAGCCCAGCGGCAGCAGCCCGGGGGGTGGTAGCTGCCTCTGCGGGCAACCATGCCCAGGGAGTGGCCCTGGCCGGGGCAACGCTGGGTATTCCCACGGTTATTGTCATGCCGATAACCACACCACGCATCAAGATCGATGCCGTGCGTGCCCTGGGTGGCAATGTCATCCTGCATGGAGATACCTATAACGAGGCGGCTGAGCATGCCATGGGGCTGGTCCGGGACAAGGCCTACACCTTTGTCCACGCTTTTGATGACCCTGATGTCATTGCCGGGCAGGGCACGGTCGGGCTGGAAATCCTGCGCCAGCACAGTGGCGCGCTGGATGCCATCTTTGTTCCGGTTGGCGGTGGTGGGCTGATGGCAGGGATTGCGGCCTATATCAAATATATCCGTCCGCAAATCAGATTGATCGCAGTGGAGGCCGAGGATTCTGCCTGTTTCCAGGCTGCCATGAAGAGTCAACGCCGGGTGCGGCTCAAACAGGTTGGTTTGTTTGCCGATGGTGTCGCTGTCAATCAGGTAGGCAAGGAACCCTTTCGGATCATGCGCAAACTGGTGGATGAGGTGATTACCGTAAGCACCGATGAGATTTGTGCAGCGATAAAGGACATCTTTGACGACACCCGGGCCGTCACCGAACCGGCTGGTGCCGTTGCCACAGCCGGTATGAAAAAATACATTCGTGAGTATTCGCTGACCGGGAAATGCCTGGTTTCACTGGTTACTGGTGCCAATGTCAATTTTGACCGTCTGCGCCATATCTCCGAACGGGCTGAATTGGGTGAAAGTCGTGAGGCCGTACTGGCGGTAACCATCGATGAAACCCCCGGCAGTTTCCGGCGTTTTTCCAGTGCTCTGGGCAAGCGCAATATCACTGAGTTCAATTACCGTTACGGGGATGCCGTTGCGGCCAAGATATTCGTTGGTGTGGAGATACAGGATACCTTGCAGGGCAAGCAGAACTTGTTGAAAGAGCTGCAACAGAAAGGTTTTCAGATTATCGATATCTCCGACAATGAAGCAGCCAAGCTGCATATCCGTCATATGGTGGGGGGGCGGTCGCAGGCTGTCCGGAATGAACGGGTTTACCGTTTCGAGTTTCCCGAACGCCCCGGGGCATTGATGAGGTTTCTGGAACTGCTGGGTGTGCACTGGAATATTTCCATGTTCCATTACCGCAATCATGGCGCAGCCTATGGTCGGGTGCTGATTGGCATCCAGGTGCCTGACAGTGAAAAAAAGCAGTTTCGTGACTTTCTCAAAGCATTGGGTTATCGCTACTGGGAGGAAACCGACAATATTGCCTATCAAACCTTTTTGGCACCTTGACCTGATGGTAAAGGGGTCGCTAGACTGCGCGACCTCAACCAATACAGCTGCTGGCAAGGCAGTCCCATACTGCTCTCCAAACGGGTACAGGAAAGTATGAAAAAATTTGAAAATGTCAGTATTGTCAAAGCCGCCAATATCTATTTCGATGGCAAGGTGAGCAGCCGGGTAGTCGAGTTTGCGGAAGGTGAGATAAAAACACTGGGCATCATGCTGCCGGGAGAATATCGCTTTTCCACTGATAAGAAAGAAATCATGGAGATACAGGCCGGTAGGGTAGAGATTCTGCTACCCGGTGAGGTGGCATGGCAAACCATCACGGCGGGTGAGCAGTTTACAGTTCCGGCCGCATCCGCCTTTGATATCCGGGTGTTGAGTGTGACTGATTATTGCTGCAGCTATATCGATTGAACTCTGGGTCTAGTTAAGCAATCGCCCCAGCGCCTCCCCCATGTGCACCGGGCTACCGGCCCCCAGTGTCTGCGCCCAGCTCAGCATGCCCGGGCCAAACAGGGCAATCACCGTTGAGCCCAGCTTGAATCGCCCCATCTCTTCCCCGCGAGCCAGCTGGATTACCGGAACGTGGTTGCTGAAGTCGGTATGCTGAAGCCCGTGTTGGTTCGGGCAGACCTGACCTCCCCAGACGGTATCGATGCCGGCCACGATCATGGCGCCAACCAGAATCAGTGCCAGTGGCCCGTGTTCCGTGGCAAACAGGCAGACCAGGCGTTCGTTGCGGGCAAACAATCCACTTACCCGGGAACTGGTCAAGGTATTGACTGAAAATAGCTTGCCGGGGACATAAATGGTTTCCTGCAACCGGCCTGCCAAAGGCATGTGCACCCGGTGATAGTCTTTTGGAGAAAGATACACGGTGGCAAAACTACCACTGTGAAAGGGCTCTGCCCGTGCAGCATCGCCACCAAGCAGCGCGGTGATGCTGTAATCATGCCCCTTGGCCTGCAGGATTCGGCCACAGTCTATCGCGCCCACCTGGCTGATAACCCCGTCTGCCGGACTCAACACACAGTACGGATCAGCAGCCAGTGGTCTGGCATCGGCCTGCAAGGCCCGGGTGAAAAAATCATTGAAGCAGGCAAATTCGCCTGGCTCGTGAATAACAGCTTCACTTAAATCGACCTGATAGCGGCCGATAAACCAGTGGATGAAGCGATTCTTGAAGGCTGGCCAACGGCTTTCGGCCAGCCTGCCAACCAGGCGGGACAGCAGGTGTTGGGGCAACAGGTACTGGCCGAGAATAAACAGGAAATCAGACATGGTGCTTGTGTGCTAGGGACAGGTGTTTGACAGGGGCAACAGCTTAATCAACCCGAGCCAGGCATACAAGCAGAGAAATCAGGCCGGCAGCACTAATGTTTTGCCCAGCCAGGCCGATGCAGTAATGAGAGTAAATGTGTGTACTGGCTGAAAGGTAAGAGAAACCATGTTGTTCATTGTGGGAGCCCTGGTTGTTGTTGTCAGTGTGGCCGGCGGTTACATCATGCACGGCGGAGTACTTGGTGTTCTCTGGCAGCCAGCCGAGTTCATTATCATTCTAGGCGCAGCTTTTGGTGCTTTTCTGATTGCCAACAGCGTACATCTGGTCAAGGAAACCGGGAAACAGATACCACGAGCGATCTTTGGCTCTGGCAGGACCGAGGCGGTATTTCTGGATTTGCTGGGCCTGTTGTTCGATATATTCAACAAGGCCCGCCGTGAGGGCATGATGTCGGTAGAGGCCGATATCGAATCACCTGCAGACAGCGGCATTTTTACCCGCTACCCCAAGCTGCTCAAGGATGCCCGCATGATCGAGTTCATTGTCGATAACCTGCGCATACTGACCACCAGCAACCTGGCGCCGCACGAGATAGAAGCCATGATAGATTCGGAGATAGAAGCGCAGCTGCACGAGCTCAATGAACCCTCTCACGCCATTCACCGGATTGCCGATGGTTTGCCCGGTTTTGGTATTGTGGCCGCAGTTCTGGGCATTGTGATTACCATGCAGAAGCTGGGCGGGGCGCCGGAAGCCCTGGGGCAGAGCGTGGCGGCTGCTTTGGTGGGCACATTCCTCGGAATTTTCTTTGCCTATGGTTTCATCGGCCCTATCAGTACCCGCCTGGCCTCGGTGGCCGAGGAGGAAATCAAGATATTTGAATGTATCAAGGCAGCCATTGTGGCCACGTCCAATGGCTTGCCACCGCAAATGGCTGTCGAGTTTGCCCGCAAAACCCTGTTTTCGGCCGACCGACCCAGTTTTGCCGAGCTGGAAAATCATATTCGCAGCAA
>JAVVEG010000029.1:0-3914 GCA_032251455.1 Pseudomonadales bacterium
CGCAGAACACGCGCAGTTGATGACTTGGTTAGTGCACTCACATTTTACTGGAGGCCCGTCGCGTGAATTGCATTGTTATTGGTTTTCAGATTTATGGTATTTAAAAATGCAGATGGGTCTTCAATATCTCTCAACACCTCATGGCCAGGAAGACAGTCATCACTGGCGAACTTGATAAGACTTGGCTCAGTATCACAGAAAATAATATCCAATGACAAACGATCCATGCCATATAAACCCCGATGAATCATGTTGGCCGAAAATACCAGCAAATCGCCCACTTCAAGTTTAATGCGCACCCCGGTGGAAATATCTTCATAATTCTTATGCCCGTTATTTTCCAGCCGCACATCAAGTTCCTCATCGGTATCCCAGCGTTTATGAGTACCTGGAACCAGTTCTATTCCGGGCTCGTTTGCCAAAGGAATACGAAAATGAACAACATTAGGGCCAGATAGAGCCTCTTGTTGTTCCTCAGCTGTCATGTGATATTGAGAGTCTCTATGCCAATAGTTTTTTTGATCTGCGTTGACGGGATTGAAAAATAGCTGCGTATTCATAAAAGCAGGGCGCTCCGGTATCACATCGGAAACTACTTTCATCAGCCTGGATGAGCCTATAAACTTGAAGAGCACATTTCTTTTTGATTCGCCCAGATGTTCGGTGCCGGTAATATACGCCGAGTTTACAGCTTTCTTTGAATAAAATTCTGAATTCTTGCACTTCCACGATCCGTGGAACTCAAGCACTGCTTTGGCTAATTCCCGAAGCTCTTCCTCCGTGAATAAATGTCTTACCACAAAATATCCGCTTTCTTTATATTCCCGATTCATACGATTACCAATAACGCCCGTGCTCACGCGCCGGTTTGGAACCACCGGGCCTGCAGGTCACATTGACTGATTGTTCAAGCGCAGCAAGACATATCCTTATTTGTTAGCCTGGTCAATTATTGCGATGAAATAGCTCGTTGCAGTGCATCCTGCGCCCAGGCATTTAAACTTTTACCTTCAGCCTCTGCCCGCATTGCGGCCCTTGCATGAATAGCCGGATCAATACGCAACATCACTTTGCCTGAATAAGGGCGCTGTGGGGCACGCTTTAACTTTTCACAAGTGGCAACATAATCCTCAACCGCCTCTTCAAATGCGGCCTTAAGATCTGTGACAGAATCACCATGAAACCCCACCACATCCTGAATGCCGGCAATATGACCGATAAAGCATTGATCTTCATCGCTGTATTCGATACGGGCGGAATAACCCTTATAATTCATAATGTTCATAATTGTACCTCTGCTCGGGAGAGAAACTCTTTAGCACCTCTGATCTGATAAGGCTTTGCTTCCTTTTGAGGGTGCGGCCGATGAAAAATAGCCACTACCCCATTCAGTTCAAACCGGACCCGAGACCCATTACCTTCAATGGCTTGCGCCCCCAGCGCTACGAATAGCGCTTCTATTCTGCGCCACTCCATGGTCGAGGTTGAAGAGGTGCTTAAAATAGCAGCCAGTGTCTTGCGATGGGTGCTGTTCATGGCGAGCAAGATATCATATTGTGATAGCACTGGGTAGTGCGACTTTCATAACGCTCGCCATAGTCGGCGGCGAGCTTGCGCTGAAGGCGGGTGTGAATTTGCATCGCTGTAGAGGTGACGGTTATGCGGCATTCAGCGGTCGAATCCGAGACATTTCGGATTTCAGAGCCTGACTCGCTTCCCAAAGATCCACAGCACGTTGAGCATTCAACCAGAACTCTGCGGAATTGCCAAACAAACGGCCAAGCCGAATGGCCATTTCTGGACTAACCCCTCGGCGCTCCCGGAATAGTTCATTTATCGATTGCCGTGATACACCAATCGCATTTGCCAAGGCAGAAACGCTCAGTTCATAGTCCGGCATGAAATCCTCACGCAACATTTCTCCTGGGTGAGTAGATTTTCGTTTAATCCCAGTATTACTTAGGGCCATATCTATTACCTCTGCTTAATGGTAATCGCAGACCTGCACATCAAAAGCATCACCATCGTCGAACCGGAAACAGATTCGCCACTGATCATTATGTGCGCCGCCTGCGGCACGTAGCGAGTGATCCGCGTCTGGCAATTTCACTGACGCGCTCAAGCGAAAGCGGAGACCATTCCAGGTTCACTGACGCAAATTCCTCAAAATTATATCCTTTGCCTCAGCATGAGGAACGCCTTCGCCCGCCTCAATCTGCGCCTCCGAACGATGGATGTCTTCGAGCAGCTCCAAGCGCTCCTGCATGCGTTGGTACTCATGCACACCGACCAGAACCGCCACTCCACGCCCACGTTGGGTCAGCACCATAGGACGCTGAGTCTCGTTTATCTGTTGCACGAATGATGCTATTCCTGCCCGAAAATCCGATAAAGGGCGAATATCTTCATCAACTCTAAACTTTGACATGGCATACATACCGTACAAATGGAAGTACGCTTGATTGTACTCTCAATGGATTTGGCATGTAATCGCTAGCGAGGCCGCAGGCACATGACGCCCGTGCTCACGCGCAATTTTGGAGCTGCAAAGCAGCGGAGAAATTGTCGCTGTGCAGCCGATTGATAGCCGTCATTCGTAGTGCGTCCAAAGCCGCAGCACCTTCACGGCCCGCTCTTTCTCTAACACTTGGTACACCAGTCTGTGTTGTATATTAATTCGACGAGAGTAGGCTCCCGACAAATCACCGATAAGTTTTTCGTAAGGTGGCGGATTGGCAAATGGATCTTTCCTGATAATTTCAAGGAGCTCTTGAGCCTTTGGCTTGAGCCCGGAGGAAGCGACCTTCTTGGCGTCTTTCTGAGCCTGCTTGGTAAAGTAGAGCTCCCACATCACCAATCCAGCTCTTTCTCTGTATCAGTCAGATCAGTAGCCAATCCTTCACGAATTGACTCTCGCATACCGGGAATCGATACCAAGTAGAGAGTCTCACTGATAGCGTTCCAATCCTCCTCGGCTAACAGTACGGCATTACCGCGCTTGCCCGTTATGACAATGGGCTTGTGCGTTTGTTTAGTTTCGTCGATCAGGGCGTACAATTTTGATCGAGCTTCTGTGGCATTGAGTGTAGACATAGCAAATCTCCATTTCGCTATAGCGTACGCCTATCCGTACGTCTTGTCAAAGGCTATAATATTTGTATCGTGTTTCTGCGCCCTATATGACACATCAAACTCGTGAAGTCTATCTCTCAACTTTTTCTCTTGCTACAAAAAAACCACTCCCCTTTGTGACCCCGACACAAAGGGGAGTGTGCATATCCTGTTATCAGCTAACACTATACGCAGTATCTCAGCCAATCATTCTATAAGCTGCTGATAAAATATGATTATTCATAAAAAATACCCGGATAATGTGCTTTGTACTGACAGTTAGTGTGTGTTCTCGGTAATTCGAATATTACGGCCCATTCATTCCCGGCGCACTCACTCCATCAACTCTCTACCCCGGAAACCCTCGTTGTCATGCAGACCCGCGGGTTGGCGCAATGATTCGCTCATGTAGAAATCAGACTGATACTCGATATCCGTCCACTCATAGCCCTCAACCGGAGTCACGCCCTCGTATTCGACAACCAGCATGGAGCCGCCATGTTCCTTGCCGTTATTGGTGGTGTGGTGTTCGATGTGGTCGTGCGTCATCCAGATGCCGGGATTGTTCATCTCCACTATCACATCGATACGTTCACCCGGCGCCAGACTGACCACATCGGCTGGATAGGGATGCTGCAGCAGAGTACCGTCCTTGTGAGTCACCAGCATGTCGTGACCATGCAGATGGAATGCAACCGGAATGGTCGCGGCGATAAGACGAAGACGTAGCACATCACCCTCTTTTACCCGTAATGGTTGTGTGGTCGGAAAGGATTTGCCATTGATGGAGAAATAATTGATCA
>JAVVEG010000029.1:4014-17673 GCA_032251455.1 Pseudomonadales bacterium
CGTAATGGTTGTGTGGTCGGAAAGGATTTGCCATTGATGGAGAAATAATTGATCACCTGCCCCGGATGCCCACCCTCGCCGTAAGTATCTGCCACCTCGGAGTTCCAGCCAGAGAACATCAATACAGCATCCTTGCTTACCCGCTGCTCGATCTCGGATGGTGAAGCCGGGTTCACGATGAACGGTCCCCACATCCCACGCAAACCCACATGCTCAGACACATTCACATGGCAGTGATACCAGAGCGTACCGGTCTTGTCGGCAACGAAACGATAGGTATGGCTCTCGCCGGGCTCTATGGGGTGCTGGGTGACATGTGGCACGCCATCAGATTGCCAGGTGCCGGTCTGATACATTCCGTGCCAGTGCACCGTGTGATTGAGAGTCGTGAAGTTGTACACCGTCACTTCCACCTCATCCCCCTCATTCACATGATAGAGAGGGCCCGGTACCTGGCCGTTGAAGGCCCAGACCTTGGCCTTGAATCCAGGCGCAACATCCACCTCCACTTCATCTATACTCATTTCAAATTGGCGCAACTCGGCCCAGACCGCATTGCCAGTGAGCAACCATAAAACCAGCACTGCTCCGACCATCTTGTTCATTCTACGCATTGCGTCACTCCTTGCTTGATTCCCGACAGTGCTGCACTCTCAGTTGCTGCAGCAGAGTTTTCTTAAATGTTTCACCAGGGCCTCGATCTGCGCCTGGTTCAGGTTATCGCCCCAGGCCGGCATCAGCACCGACTTGTTGATGGACTTGCCACCCTGCTCGATGACTTTGTACAACTCTTGATCAGTGCGTGCAGACATCTCCTCCTCGTCGATGTGCGAGCGCGGCTGCACACTCATATGGGACGCATTGATCCCGCGCCCGTCACCCTGAACACCATGGCACTGGGTGCAAAGTACGGTGTAGATCTGCTCCCCGTTCACCTCCTGCGCGTTGGCTGTGGTAAAAAACGCAGCCAGCGAAAACAACGCAAAGAACAAACTGATTCTTCCCGCTCTCATTGCTCACCTCCAATCAGTTTCAGGTAATCCACCAACTTGTGAATGGCCGCCTCGTTCATCTGCGGCACCGGCATGATGGAGTTCGGATCCCATGCCCTGGGGTTCTGCGTAAAGGAGGAGAGAAACTCCGGCTGCAGCCTCCGCCAGGCATTCAACAGACTCGGGCCGGAAAATCCACCCGAGTCAGCCGCATCCTGATGACAGGCATCGCAACCCTTGAACTTGCGGAAATCCATCATGGCCATCCGCATGGCAACCTTACCCGGCTCGTAGTTATCGGCGGCAATCAAGTCATCATAGGGACGCAGGCTCATCAGGAAATCAGTCACCTCGGCTGCCTGCTCTGCAGTCAGCGCAGGATGCTGGATCAGAGCTGCGGGGTCAGGCATATCACCTTCCTCGGTAATCAGCACAGGTGCCAGGGGAAAATAGCCGGCAGGATAAATCCGCTCTGGTTGCTGCAATTGCTGCAACAACCACTCCCTGCGATATTTGTTGCCAGCGTAATACAACGGCGGAGCCTTGCGTTGCAGACGCTCTGCCAGCCCCAGTTTGTCATAATCTGGTCGTTCCAGAGCATGACAAGAAGCGCACTGCTCCCTGGCAATAACAGCGCCATCAGCCAGGACAGCACCTGATTGCAGAAGCATGTTTAGCAAGACTGCAAGCACACCTTTCCGCAACTGTGAAATCAACATTTTTGCCTCCCGTAGTTTGTATCCGTACAACACCAAATGTAGATGCTGGGTTTCAGCGCAGGATCAACACGCCGTCACGACCCTTGGCCGGATCGGCATCGTCGTGGTTGAGCAGCACGGTGATGGCGCCGTTCATCGCCTTCTTCATGCGGTGATCGACGATGGCATTATTGCTTGGCCTGTCCGCTGGCGGGATGATGTCGAAGATCATTCCGTGTGCAGGTGCCACGTCTACCGTCTGCAGGCCATAACTGACATTCTTCGGGTGCCCGTTGTCCCACACGCGGTCCCAGATGCCGGCTATCGGATGCAACGCGGCGGCGTCATTGATGGAGGCATTAACAAAGAAAAAACGCACTCTTTCGCCAGGCTTTGCTTCCAGAGCCAGGCTGGCATTCGGATCATGCACCGGATCATAGTGGAACACCTTGCCGTTGATCAGCGCCTTCTCCCAGTGCTGGCCCATGGTGATGTCTTCGGCCGAGGTGCCGTCAGCAAACAGGTCGCCCTGTACGATCACGTATTCGCGGTCAGGACGGGGAAATTCCTCGGAATAGCCTTCAGCCGGGTCCACGATAATGACTCCATACATGCCACGGGCGATATGCTCCGGCATCGCCTCACTGCCACAATGGTAAATAAACACACCCGGGTAGTTGGCGTAGAAGTCATAGCTCTTGCTGTCGCCTGGTTTCACGTCGGAGAATTCGTCCAGCACATCCACCTGCGCCGCATGGAAGTCCATGGAGTGGCTGTTACCATTGGCCGCATCATTGTGCAACGTGAACTGCACCAGGTCGCCCTGTTTTACCCTGACCACCGGGCCGGGGATGGTGCCATCATAAGCCCACATTCTGTGGGTATTGCCGTCGTTGTCTATCACGATGTCGGCTTCCTTCACGGTCATCTCCACCTTCACCGTCTCCGCCAGGACCGCTTGTGAACCCATCACCGCTGTCACCAGCAGCCCCATCGCCAGGCTAGTTCTTAACATGTGTTGCTCCTTTTACTGTCGTTTGAATAAATATTGGTACGCTTTCTGCAATTACTGTTCTGAGTAATTTGCAAAATACAAGCCAGAAATTATTTCTTTATATTTTATTGATTTAGGTTTACAGTGTCGCAAATTGACAACATTCTTCTGTTGTTTAAATAACAACATAGGTGTAATTATGACAACTTCCGGACCCCTGGCTTCACTGTCGGACATCGTTGCCGATTTGTCCCGCGAGCTGCCCCCCAAGGCCAGATTCCAACGCCTGCTTGAAGCCCTGATGAACAGTTTTCCCTGCGATGCCACCGCCCTGCTGCAACTGGACGGAGAGGTGCTGGTTCCCAGGGCCGCCAAGGGACTCAGCCCCGACACCATGGGACGACGCTTTGAGCTGACCCAACAGCCACGTCTGCAGGAAATCGTACACAGCAGAGGTCTGGTCAGGTTCCCCGCCGACTCCCCCTTGCCCGACCCCTATGATGGTCTGGTAGACACACCCAATCATCATCTTTATGTGCACGACTGCATGGGTGCGCCTCTGCAGGTGGACGGCCGCACCTGGGGTGTGCTCACCCTGGATGCCCTGGAAGAAAAACGTTTCGATGACATCGACATGAATCTGCTGGAAACCTTCGTCTCGGTGGCAGCGGCCAGTATCAGGGCAGCCGAGTTGATCACCACGCTGGAAAGCAATCTGGAGCGCCATCAACTGGTTCAGCAATCCTGGCTGACCGAACATGGCCAGGCCGAACTGACAGGTGAAAGTGAGTGCATGCAAAGGCTGATACTGGAGGCCAAGGTGGTGGGCAATTCCGAGCTGCCCGTGCTGATACAGGGTGAAACCGGCGTTGGCAAGGAACTGGTGGCACATCTTATCCATATGAATTCGCCGCGTGCCACTCAACCCATGGTCCATGTGAATTGCGCCGCACTCCCGGAAAGCATCGCCGAGAGCGAACTTTTCGGTCATGTCAGCGGCGCCTTCTCCGGAGCCAACAAAGACAGAGCCGGAAAATTCGAGCTGGCCCACAGCGGAACCCTGTTCCTTGATGAAGTGGGCGAGCTGCCCCTTTCCATACAGGCAAAGCTGTTGAGGGCCCTGCAAAGCGGCGAGATTCAGCGCGTCGGCAGCGATGCCTTGCATCATGCGGATGTACGCATCATAGCGGCCACCAATCGTGAACTGGACAAAGAAGTGAAGGCTGGCCGCTTCCGTGCCGATCTCTATCATCGCCTGAGCGTGTATCCGGTACAGGTGCCACCTTTGCGCAACAGAGGCAGTGACATTCCGTTGCTGGCTGGTCATTTCCTGCAGAACTGTGAACGCAAGTTTGGGCTGCGCGGGTTGCGTCTGAACAGCGAAGCCAACCGTTGGCTCAAGACCTACACCTGGCCGGGTAATGTCCGGGAGCTGGAAAATGCCATCTCCAGGGCAGTGGTCAAGGCGCTGAGCGAAGGCTACCCGCGCAACCGGATCATCGAACTGAGCCCGGCCCACCTGGGTGCCGATCCTATTCGCAGTCAGATATATGCCGGCACCCAGGATGCTGCAGAAGCACATCCCCAGCTGAGTCTTGCTGCGGCAGTGGAACAGTTTAAACGCGACCTGATTCAGGCCCGGCTGCAACAACATGACAACAATCTTTCCAGTACAGCCGTGTCATTGGGTATGGATAAGAGTAACCTGCACCGACAGGTTCGCAAACTGGGGCTGCGCTGAACAGCGCGTCCTCCAGACAGGCAACAGAGAACATGCGATGAATCAGCCACCTGCAGCACTGACAACCTTCTTCAGTTACGGCTTTCGACCGTTGTTTCTGCTGGCCACGCTGCATGCCGTGCTGAGTGTCAGCTTCTGGTCTGCCTGGTGGCTGGGTCTGATTCCAGTGGACTGGCAGCGCCTGCCGGCCAGTTGGCACGGCCATGACATGCTGATGGGTCTTGCCGCCGCAGCCATCGGTGGTTTTCTGCTGACCGCAGTGGCCAACTGGACTGGACGCAAACCCGTCTCCGGCCTGCCGCTGGGCTTGCTTTGTCTGGCCTGGCTTGGCGGCAGACTGAGCATTCACTATCCCCTGCTGAGCCTGTTTGCTGACCAGGTCTACTGGATCGGTCTGTGGGCTCTGCTGGCCAATGAGATACTGCGCGCCGGCAATCGCCGCAACTACAAGGTACTGGTGGTTCTGTTACTGCTGGTGCTGAGCGACACCGCCTTCCATCTGACTGAACTGTTCCTTCCCTCCAGGCAACAACAGGCACTGTGGGTGATGCTCTGGCTAATGATTCTGTTGATCAATGTAATCGGTGGTCGTGTGATTCCAGCGTTCACCAGCAACTGGTTACGGCGCCGGGCAGCCCCCAGGCAGCTTGCTGCCGATGAGTTACCCGCCGCACACGGGCCGGTCGACGTGGCGGCCATCGCTACCCTGCTGCTGTTCGCGCTGGCCGTTATCGGTGCACTGCCTCCGCTTTTTTCCATTCCACTGGGCGCGGTGTGCTGTCTGCTGCAGACCTGGCGGCTGGCACGCTGGAAATTCTACCTCACCGGCAGCGATCCGCTGGTCTGGATGATGCACCTTTCCTATCTCTGGATTCCGCTGGGCATCGGTCTGTGGACGCTGGCGCTGACTGACATGATTCCTGTCTCTGCCGCAGTGCATGCGCTTACCATCGGAGCCATCGCCAGCATGATCCTCAGCATTGCCAGCCGCGCTGCACTGGGCCACACCGGCAGACCACTGGTAAGCCACCCGTTGCTGACGGCAGCGATTCTCTTGCTCAGCGTCGCGGCCGTGAGCAGGATTACGGCGGCACTCACCGGCATGCAGAACCTGATGGCATTTTCCGCCTTGGCCTGGGTCGCCGCCTTCCTGTGCTTTGCAGTGCGTTATATCCCCATCCTGACAGGCCCTGCCTCGGAGCAGCCATGATGCTAAGGAACCTCTGAATAAGTCTATGGTTACTCTGCGGGAGTCTGGCGCGCGCCTGCGAAAGTGCGCCTCGATAGCGGAGTCGGCTGAAGACCAGAGTGATCATAGACTTATTCAGAGGTTCCCTAAGCTTGATGCAGATCAAAAACAAAACATCCGATTCACCTGAAACCACACTTCTACAGACGGGAAGATTAACTCGCACGACGATTCATAGTAGAGTCCGTATTCGTGACCGGTTGAATCCGCAGAATGCCCTGCTGCAGGCTTTCACGGGTCGGTACAGACTCATAACCTTCCATTCACCACAGCACTGCAGCTCTGCGGTTAGGATACCAAGCTCATGACTGACCACCCCAGCTATAACTACAAGGTAGTCCACCAGTTCGCCATCATGACCGTCGTCTGGGGCATCGTCGGCATGCTGGTAGGCGTGTTGATTGCGGCCCAACTGGCCTGGCCTGCGCTTAATTTCGATACAGCCTGGTTAAGCTTCGGCAGATTGCGGCCCTTGCACACCAATGCCGTGATCTTCGCTTTCGGCGGCTGCGCCCTGATGGCCACTTCCCTGTTCGTGGTGCAGCGCACCTGCCAGGCCAGACTGATCTCAGACCGCCTGGCCGCCTTCGTGTTCTGGGGCTGGCAACTGGTCATTGTGGCCGCAGCCATCACGCTGCCAATGGGGCTGACCACCTCCAAGGAGTATGCCGAACTGGAATGGCCGATTGATATTCTCATCACCATTGTCTGGGTCTGTTATGCCATCGTTTTCTTCGGCACCATCATGCAGCGCAAGGGCCGGCATATCTATGTCGCCAACTGGTTCTTCGGCGCCTTCATCATTGCGGTGGCCATCCTGCACATCATCAACAGCCTGGCCGTGCCAGCCAGCCTGACCAAGTCCTATTCGGTCTATGCCGGCACTGTCGATGCCATGGTGCAGTGGTGGTATGGACACAATGCCGTGGGCTTCTTCCTGACTGCCGGCTTCCTCGGCATCATGTATTATTTTGTGCCCAAACAGGCCGACCGGCCAGTGTATTCCTACCGCCTGTCGGTGGTTCACTTCTGGGCGCTGATCGCGATTTATGTCTGGGCCGGGCCGCACCATCTGCACTACACCTCGCTACCGGACTGGACCCAGAGCCTGGGCATGGTGATGTCACTGGTACTGCTGGCTCCGTCCTGGGGCGGCATGATCAACGGCATCATGACCTTGTCCGGCGCCTGGGACAAACTGCGCACCGACCCCATTCTCAAGTTCCTGGTGGTCTCGCTGTCCTTCTACGGCATGTCCACCTTCGAAGGCCCGATGATGTCGATCAAATCGGTCAATGCCCTGTCACACTACACCGACTGGACCATCGGGCATGTGCATTCCGGTGCGCTGGGCTGGGTCGCCATGATCTCGATAGGGTCCATCTATCACCTTATCCCGTTGATGTACGGTCGCAAGGCCGGCGCCATGTACAGCGTCAAGCTGATCGACCTGCATTTCTGGCTGTCCACCATAGGCACGGTGCTGTACATCGTCTCGATGTGGGTCAACGGCCTGATGCAAGGCTTGATGTGGCGGGCGGTCAACAATGATGGCACGCTCACCTACAGCTTTATCGAATCGGTGGAGGCCAGTTATGCCGGTTATGTCGTGCGCTTCATCGGTGGCGCCATCTTCTTTGCCGGCATGCTGGTCATGGCCTGGAATATCTGGCAAACGCGGCAACTGGCCCTGGGTCGGCTGGCTGAGGACACTGCTGCCACCCCTGTCGTGAATAGCAAGGAGGCACTGGCATGAACGCATTCATTGAAAGAAATATCGGCTTGATGGTGGTGCTGATCATCATCGCGGTCAGTTTTGGCGGCGCGGTGGAGATCATCCCGCTGATGTCACAACGCGAAGTCACCGAGCCGGTACAGGGGCTGAAACCCTTGACTCCGCTGCAACTGTCCGGCCGTGACATCTACATCCGCGAAGGCTGCACGGTCTGTCATTCGCAGATGATCCGGCCATTGCGCTCGGAAGTGGAACGTTACGGGCATTACACCGTGGCTGGCGAACTGGTCTACGACCACCCGTTTGTTTTTGGCTCCAAGCGCACCGGCCCCGATCTGGCCCGTGTTGGCGGCCTCTACAGCGACGACTGGCACCGGGCTCACCTGCTCGACCCAAGATCTGTGGTACCTGGCTCTAATATGCCCTCCTATCCCTGGCTGTTTGCGCGGGCGCTGGATCTGGATTCCCTGCCAGCCAGAATGAAGGCCTTGCGCAGCGTGGGCGTACCCTACACCGATGCGGATATCAGCAATGCCGCTGCCGGTCTGGAGCAGAGCACCGAGGCTGATGCCGTCATCGCCTACCTGCAGCAACTGGGCACACTGATCACAGAGAGGCGCTGAGCATGGAACTGACCGATCTTCGCAGCCTCGCCACCGTGCTTTGCGCCATCGGCTTTGCCGGTGTCGTTTTCTGGGCCTACCACGCCGCCAACCGGAAGAACTTCGACGAGGCCGCCATGCTGCCATTTGCCGATGACCCCGACGATGATAAACCCGAACTTGATAAACCAGGGCCAGACAAGCCAAAGCTTGATACAAAAGGAGCCAGCAAATGAGTACCGCTTTCAATTGGTATGTGATATTGGGCACCTTTGGCTCACTGCTGTTTTTCTTCCTGGTCTTGTACATGAACAGATCAGTGAACACCCCAGGGAAAACCACCGGCCACAATTATGACGGCATCGAGGAATATGATAACCCCATGCCAGCCTGGTGGTTCTGGGGCTTTGTCATCAGCATCCTGTTTGCCATTGCCTATCTGATCTATTACCCCGGCCTGGGTAACTTTGCCGGCCTGGGTGGCTGGTCTCAGATCAACGAACTCGAAGCCGATCAGCAGCAGGCGGATGCGGAATACGGCCCACTCTTTGCCCAGTACCGCACAGTACCCATCGAAGAGCTGGCCCTGAATACCGATGCCATGCGCATGGGCAGACGCCTGTTTGCAACTAACTGTGCGGTCTGTCACGGTGCCGCCGGAACCGGCAGCGCGGGTTTCCCCAACCTGACCGACAGTGAGTGGTTGTGGGGAGACAGCGCCGAGCAGATACACACGACAATCAGCGCTGGCCGCAATGCCATGATGCCTTCCTGGGAAGCTGCCCTGCAGGACGAAGGCATCCATGAGGTGGCCGAATATGTTCTGCAGTTGGCTGGGCGTGAGGTTAATGCAGAGACTGCGGCACTGGGGCAGGCCAGATTTTCTGTCTTCTGTGCGGCCTGTCATGGTCCCGATGGCAGCGGTCAGGCCATGCTGGGTGCGCCGGCACTGAACAATGACATCTGGCTGTACGGCAATTCGCGCCTGCGCATAGAGGATGTCATTCGGCACGGACGCAATGGCCAGATGCCGGCATTCAACGAACGTCTTGGCGCTGACAAGGTTCACATTCTCAGCGCCTATGTGAAGAGTCTTGGAATGGCCAGATAATGAACCGTATTCCTGCTCAGGAGATCACCCAGGAAGACATCGATTCCCGTGTCTTCAATCTCTATGAGAAAAAGGAAAAAATCTATACCCGCCGCATGGAGGGTTTGTTCCAGACCATCCGCCTGTTCACTGGCTGGCCATTATTGCTGGCTTATTTCCTGGCCCCCTGGTTGCAGCTTGAAGGCCGTCAGGCGATTCTCTTTGACCTGCCTGCCCGCAAGTTCCATATCTTCTGGCTGACACTCTGGCCCCAGGATTTTGTGCTGCTGATGTGGACACTGGCCATTGCCGCCTTCGCGCTGTTTTTCATCACCACACTCTGGGGTCGGGTCTGGTGTGGCTATACCTGTCCGCAGACCATCTGGACCGCCATCTTCATGTGGGCCGAGCAGATTACCGAAGGCGAACGCAACCAGCGGATCAAACTCGATGGCACACCTTCCCTGTTCAGCCGCGATGGCTGGAACCGTGCCGGGTGGAACAAATTCTGGAAACGGGGCCTGAAACATGGCATGTGGCTGGGGTTTGCCGCCCTGACCGGAATCACTTTTATCGGCTATTTCTATGACATCCGGCAACTGCTCATGGATGCACTGGCCTGGCAACTGCCCCTGGTTACTGTCGCCTGGTGTCTGTTTTTCACTCTGGCCACCTATATCAATGCCGGCTGGCTGCGCGAACACGTTTGCATCTATATGTGCCCTTATGCCCGTTTCCAGTCCGCCATGTTCGATCGCGACACGCTGATCATCTCCTATGATGAAGCCAGGGGAGAGGCCCGCGGCTCACGCAAGCGCAACAGTGATTACCAGGCCATGGGCCTGGGTGACTGCATCGATTGCACCCTGTGTGTGCAGGTGTGCCCAACCGGCATCGATATCCGCGATGGCCTGCAGTATGAATGCATCGGCTGCGCCCATTGCATCGATGCCTGCGACTCGATCATGAGCAAAATGAATTATCCAAAAGGCCTGATTTCCTATACCACTCAGAACCGTCTGGAAGGCGGTTCCTGGACCTGGAAACGACCCAAACTGATCGCATACGGCGGCGCTCTGCTGCTTATGCTGTTCATGTTTGCCCTGGTTCTGCTGACCCGCACACCGCTCAGCATCGATGTGCTGCGTGATCGCGGCACCCTGTATCAGGAAGTGGCTGGCGGCCTTATCGAGAATGTCTACACCCTGAAAATCATCAATATGGAAAACCAGCCGCGCAGCTACGAGTTGCTTATCGACGGCCTGCCTGAAGCAACCCTGTTGCCCGGCAACACGATACAGATGGACGCCGGCAGTATCGATGAAATGCTGGTGCGGATTCAACTGAACCCGGATCTGCTGGCAGATTTCAACACGCCGTTTCGCTTCATCATCAACAGCACCGAATCAGGAAAACAGGTCAGTGCCAGCGCGGAAAGCCGGTTCATCGGCCCCCGCCCTCTTTAGGACCAACACAGGATCAACACAGGACCCAGACATGACGCAAACCGAAACAAGAATCAACCCGCAACCGGCCTGGTACCGCCAGCGCTGGCCCTGGGTATTGATGCTGGTGCCTTTTGCCGCCGTGCTGTTCGGCATGGTGATGGTCGGGACAGCCGTGTTCTTTCCGGATGATGTGGTGGTGGATACCTATTACAAGCAGGGCCAGGGCATCAACCGCTTGCTGGCCCTGGATGATCGGGCGACTGCGTTGGGCCTGAGGGCAGAGTTGAGGGCAGAGTTGCATGCACAGCAGGGGGAAACCGTGCTCAGCTTGTCAGCAGCGCAGGGCAATCTTGCCGAAACCGCACTGCAACTGTCTGTCTTTCATGTCACCGACAGCAATGCCGACCGTGAATTCCAGTTATTGCCGCTTGCTGGCAACAAGAACAGGTTTGTTAGCACGGATGCGGCGCTGCACACTATTCTTCACACTGATGGGGTCTGGTATCTGGAACTGCGCGGCAGCGAACAAAGTGACAATGACACCTGGCGCTTGCGCAAGCGCATACAAACCCCCTTGCCAATAGTGGAGTTCTGATGCTGCATTCCGTGACATACAGCACCTGCTACCATTGCCGCCTGAGCCAGCCGACAGCGCAGATGATTGGCGCTGAATTCAATGGCCAGCAACAGGACTTCTGCTGTCACGGCTGTCTTGCTGCCGCCCGGTTCATTACTGCCCTGAAGCTGGAAAATTTCTATCAGTACCAGGAGAAATGCTCTGCTCTCACACCAGTTACTCCCGCACCAGTGAAAGCCGATCATCCCGACCTGGCAGAACTGTTCACCGCCCTGAGCCTGGCAGATGATGGACACTGGGAACTGCGTCTATTAGTGCCCGATATCCGCTGCGCCGCCTGTGTCTGGTTGCTCGAACAGGCACTGGGCCGGGAGGAATGGGTCAGCAGCGTACAGGTGAATTTCAGCAATCGCCGCCTGCTGCTGCGTTTCAACACCGGCAGCAAGGACCGGCAGCAGGCAGAACGGCTGGCAGCCACAGCAATCGACGTCATTCAGCGCCTTGGCTATGACAGCAAGGCAGACCGGCCCGATGTGGCCCGCAGCACTTATCTGCAGCGCCGGCGCAATATGCTGATCCGCCTGGGCATTGCGGGTATCGGCACCATGCCGGTAATGATGTTCGCCATTGCCAGCTACCTGGCTGCCGGCACCATGGACCCGTTGACCCAGACCCTGATGCGCTGGGCCAGTCTTGCCCTCAGCACGCCCGTGGTAGTCTACAGTGCCTTCCCCTTTCACCGGGGCTGCTGGGCCGCCCTGAAAAACCGCCAACTGGGCATGGATGTCCCGGTCTCTCTGGCCATTGCCAGCGCCTGGCTGATCAGCGCCTATAATACAGTGACATCTGGCCCGGCTGTCTATTTCGATACCGCCTGCATGTTCACCTTTTTCCTGCTCTGTGGCCGCTACATCGAACTGATGTCAACCTGGCACTTTCAACAGTCTCAGGACCTGCTGACACAGCTGCTGCCAACAACCGCATTGCGCCTGCCCGCCGGGATGGAAGCGTCCACAGATGCCGCCATCCTCATACCCCTGCAGGCGATTCAGGCGGGCGATATCCTGCTGGTAGCTGCCGGCGATACCATTCCGGCTGACGGCACCATCCTCTCTGGCTCAGCCAGCATCAGTGAAGCCGCCTTTACCGGCGAACCCCTGCCGCTGCTGAAAACTGTCGGTGACAGCGTGCTTGCCGGCGCCATAAATCATGATGGGGAACTGCTGATCCGGGCCCGCTGCGAGCCCTCCGGTTTCCTGGCCACAACCCTGGCCAGACTCTGCGAACAGGCATCGCTTTACCGCCCACGCTGGACACAGCTGGCAGACCGTGCCGCCACTGTCTTCATTGCCAGCGTCATGCTGATTGCGCTGGGTACCGGCATTTACTGGTTCCAGGCGGGTGCGGCGGATTTCATGATCACGGCCCTGACGGTTCTGGTGGTTGCCTGCCCCTGCGCCCTGTCCCTGGCCACCCCCGTTGCCCACACCATCGCCGTTACCACCCTGCGCAAGCGCGGTTTGGTCATCAAGCAGGGCAGCTTCCTGGAGCGGGCAGCGGAGACCGATACCCTGGTTTTTGACAAGACGGGAACCTTGACTGAGGCCAGCCTGCAGCTTGTTGATATCCACCCCTTGGCAGACCTGGATGCAGAAAGCTGTCTGCAACTGGCCAGCGCCCTGGAACAGCACAGTGAGCATCCGATTGCGCGAGGTTTCCCGGCCCACTCCAGCCTGCGGGCCGAGTCTATCGAGGTGCTTGCTGGCGGCGGTATCAGCGGGCGTATTGCTGGCCGGCAATACCGCATTGGCAACGCCCGTTTCGCCCTGGATGAGACGGCAACGCCACCGCTGAACCCTCCCGATGCACAGGGTCTGTGGGTACTCCTGGCCAGCAACAAGCCGCTGGCCTGGTTCCGGCTCAAAGACCACCCGCGCCAGGAAGCAGCGGCGACGATCCAGGCCTTGCGGGAGCAGGCTTATGCAACCCTGATCATCAGTGGCGACAGCTCGGCCGATGGCCAGAAGCTGTGCACCCAACTGGCGGCCGACCACTACACCTGCGGGGCCAGTCCACAGGACAAGATCACTGCCGTGCGCACTCTGCAGGAACAGGGCCAGCATGTCATGATGGTGGGCGACGGCATCAATGACAGCGGTGCTCTGGCGGCAGCGGATACCTCGATTGCGGTGATGGCCCGCGATGCCTTCGTACACAACAGTGCCGATGCCATTCTGCTGGGTAACTCCCTGCTGATGATTCCGCAGGTGCTGGCCTTTGCCCGCCAGACCCGCCGGGTGATCCGGCAGAATATCCTGTGGTCACTGGCCTACAACTTCACCGTCATTCCTTTCGCAGTCACCGGCATGCTGGCCCCCTGGCTGGCCGCACTGGGTATGAGCCTATCCTCACTGCTGGTGGTGCTCAATGCCTCTCGCCTGCAGAAGACTGGCGGCACTGTCAGCGGAGGACACTGAAACATGGGCATCTATCTGGTCTTGATCCCGGTTACGCTGGCCCTGGTTGCCCTGGC
>JAVVEG010000029.1:17773-21993 GCA_032251455.1 Pseudomonadales bacterium
CAAGGACAGAATCAAGCCGCAGAGCGAGAACCCCTGATGGACTATATCGCCGCTTTCATGCTGGGCCTGCTCAATGCCCCCCATTGCATTGCCATGTGTGGCGGGATTGCCAGTGCCCTGATGCTCAGCAGTCACGCCGACAATCAACAGGCAGCCCTGCGCAACGCCCTGGAATTTGGCAGTGGCAAGCTGCTGACCTATACCCTGCTGGGCGCGGTGGCTGGTCTGGGCGGATTCTCATTCACCCTGGCCGGCACACAGGCCCTGCCGGTACTGCGCCTGCTGGCTGGGGTACTGCTGATTGCCCTGGGCCTGCACACGGCGGGCTGGTGGCGAGGGCTGGCCCGCCTGGAAGCCATTGGTTTCCGGCTTTGGCAGCCGGCCTTGAAACATCTGCGCGGTGTCGGCAACGCCCATCCACTGGGGCGGCTCAGCGCCGGTGCCGCCTGGGGTTTGCTGCCCTGCGGCATTGTCTACAGCATGCTGGGGCTGGCCATGAGCAGCGGCAATGTGGTCCAGGGCAGTCTGATCATGTTCAGCTTTGGCCTTGGCACCCTGCCGTTTGTCATGAGTGCCGGCGGCCTGCTGAAACTCTCGGGCGCCTGGCTGGGCAACAGAAAACTGAAACTATCCGGTGGCATAGTGCTCGTGCTCTTCGGGGTTTATACCCTCAGCATGAGCACCATGTCTGGATGAGAACAACACGGGAAAGCGCGAAACCAGACCTTTGATCAGGAGAACGGAACGATGAAACACCTCATAGGCATTCTCAGCCGGCCACACAGCGAATGGGCACGCATCCGTGACCAGCAGGCCTCAACGGCCAATCACTACCTGGCCTACCTCATCTGGGTGGCACTGTTGCCACCTCTGGCCTGGTGGTACGGCGCCAGCCAGATCGGCTGGGAGCTTTCCGGCCGGACCATCCGCCTGACCAGCGCCTCCGCTGCCCAGATCATGACGCTGTTCTATATTGCCATCCTGCTGAGCATCGGCTTTCTGGGCTATATGATCCACTGGATGGCCAGAACCTACGATGCCCGCAACGATGATGTCTCCCATGGCATAGGCGTTGCTGCCTATATGTGCGCACCCCTGTTCGTCGTCGGCCTGATCGGCCTGTACCCGATACTCTGGCTGGACATGCTGCTGGGCACGGCGGCGGCGGCCTATACCCTTTATCTGCTCTACATAGGCATCCCCATCGTTTATGACATGCCCAAAGAAAGAGGGTTTCTTTTTGCCAGTGCAACGGTTGCCGTGGGTCTGGTCCTGATGGTGGCCCTGCTGGCGGCAACGGTCATTCTGTGGGAGATGGGCGCGATGCCTGTGTTCACGGATTGACTTGACCTGGCCCGGCTCTGCCTGCAATCTTGTTCCTTTTCCGATAATGTGAGGGGGAACAATGAAACTCTATGAAACCAGCACCGCACCCAATCCGCGCCGGGTGCGCATGTTTCTGGCCGAGAAAGGCCTGCTGAACCAGGTCGAAACCGTACAGGTGGATCTGCAAAAAGGGGAAAACCTGACCCCTGAATTCGCCGCCATGAATCCGCTGAAGAAAGTACCGGTGCTGGTGCTTGACGATGGCAGCAGCATTGCAGAAACCATGGCTATCTGTCGGTATTTCGAGGAGCTCTACCCGGACGATACACCGCTATTGGGCCGTTCACCCCGGGAAAAAGCCCATGTGGAACAATGGCTGCGCTGGATCGAGTATTACCTGTTCGTCCCCACCGGCATGTGCTTCCAGCACAGCACCGGGTATTTCAAGGATCGCATGACACCGATCAAGGAGTGGGGCGAAGAGTGCGGCCGCAATGTGGCCACCTTCTTCCGCTTTCTCGATACCCACCTCAAGAACAATGAATACATCTGCGGCGATCAGTTTACCGCTGCCGACATCAATGTCTTCGTCTCCATACAGTTCAACCGGGTGAATGATATTCGTATCCAGGACGATCAACTTGCTCTGCAGGCATGGTACGAGCGCATGAAACAACGCGCTTCTACCAAAGTCTGACTATACCAAGGTCTGACTGTTGTTCAAGAGTAACAACATTATTCAGCAACAACAGCAAGCAAGGATTTCATATGATCGATGTTTACAGCTCAGCAACACCCAATGGATACAAGGTCACCGTAGCGCTGGATGAAATGGGCGTGGATTACAAGCTGATTCCCATCCTGCTCGATGCCCAGGATCAGAAAAAACCTGACTTCCTGCGCATGAATCCCAATGGACGCATCCCCGTCATTGTGGACCGGGATAATGAGAACCTGGTGATTTTCGAATCCGGCGCGATACTCATCTACCTGGGTGAGAAATTTGGCAAACTTTATCCGCAAGACCCAAAAGTTCGTTCCAGAACATTGCAATGGCTGATGTTCCAAATGGGGGGTATCGGCCCGATGATGGGTCAGGCGAATGTTTTTTACCGTTATTTCCCCGAAAAAATCCAGCCGGCCATTGACCGTTACCAGAAGGAATGCCGGCGTCTGTTCGAAGTGCTCAATACCCGTCTTGGCGAAGCCCGCTATCTTGCCGGTGATGACTACACCATCGCCGATATTGCCAACTGGTGCTGGGTACGCACTTACGAATGGTCGGGCGTATCCATCGAGGGACTCCCGGCACTGCAACGCTGGCTGGAAGAACTGGCCCAGCGCCCAGCCTGCAAGAGTGGCACCCACAAACCGGAACGCAAGCGCAGCCCTGATGATATAGTCAAGGGAGCGCAATCCATTGTCGTGCGCTGACGAAAACCGGGTGTCGCCGCACAGGCGCAGGATGTACTTTATCGTCTGCCTGCTGGGGCTGCCCGCGCTGGTGCTGGCTGCAGACCCACTCCTGCTCGGCGATTTCAGTCGGGGTTTCGATGACTGGACAGCGCGCGCCTTTGTCGGCAATACCCGCTATCAACTGGTCAGGCTGGATGGTGAACAGGTATTGCAGGCCCAGGCCAATGGCACTGCCAGCGGACTGTACCGTGAGCTTCGCATTGATCTGAAGCAGACCCCCTGGCTGCACTGGCGCTGGCGTATCGACTCAACCCTCGGTGCAGACATCGATGAACACAGCAAGGCCGGAGATGATTACCCGGCCCGGCTGTATGTGATCAAAAGTGGCGGTCTTGCCTTCTGGCGCACCAGGACCATCAACTATGTCTGGTCCAGCAACAACCCTGTCGATCAGCGCTGGAACAATGCCTATGCCGGGCGCAACTCACAGATGTGGCCAGTTGACAGCGGTGATGCCAATGTCGGCATCTGGGTCAGCCATAGCCGGGATATCCGGGCCGACTGGCTACAGGCCTTTGGCGAGGACATCGGTAACCTGGACGCCGTCGCCCTCATGACCGACACCGATAACAGTGGCGGCAGCCTGACCGCCTGGTATGCGGACATCCGCTTCCAGGCCAGCGCCGACCCGCTCAGTAAATAAAAAACCCGCCGTCGATCAGAAAGCTGTCGCCGGTATGATAGGCGCTGGCCGCGCTGGCCAGGTAAACGGCAATACCCCCAAAATCATCGGGCTGCCCCCAGCGCCGCATTGGAATCCGGGGCAAAATGGCGGCAGCGAATTTTTCATTCTGATAGTTGCGGTCGGTCATGTCGGTATGGATATGGCCAGGCAGAATACTGTTGGCGGTGATGCCGTAGCGGGCATACTCCACTGCCAAGCCCTGCATGATGGAGATCACCGCGCCCTTGCTGCCGGCATAATGCTCGGCCCTGGCCATGCCACAGAGCGCACCCAGAGAAGACACGCCAATCAGGCGCCCGCCACCATCCCCCTGTTCAGCCCGCGCCACCATATGAGCAGCCGCTGCCCTGAGGGTATAGAACAGGCCATCCAGATTGACCTGCATGACCCCACGCCAGTCGGCACTGCTCATTTCATGGAAACGCCCGATGCCGCTGGCCACACCCGCATTGGCAATGCAGGTATCGACCCGCCCAAACAGCGCCAGCGTCTGCTGAAAACAGGCATCAACCTGCGCCTCATCCGCCACATCACAGACCAGGGCTTCAACCCGGCGCCCGGCATCAAGCGCCCGCAACTCAGCAACAGCCTGCTCATTCTTGCCCTGATTGCGTCCCCACAGGCAGACATCGGCACCCGCCGTCACCAGGGCCCGGGCAAACCCCAGACCGATACCCCCGTTACCCCCGGTCACCAGGGCTACCTTTCCGTTCAAATCAAATATATTGGCCAC
>JAVVEG010000030.1:0-16050 GCA_032251455.1 Pseudomonadales bacterium
AGTTGTTCAGAATGTACAGCATTATGCCCGACTTCAATTGTGCGAGCCAGCGTGCCATAGCGATTCTGATAATGCTCGACATCTGGATGGATCAAGTCTACCCTCTCTTCTCGAAGAAGGCTTTTCGGCCAGTTCGATGAATGAATGGTTGACTTTCAAAGTGTAATTTCTTTTAAATTACAGGTCGGTAAAAAATAGAGAGGAAAACCTCCATGAGCCGCCATTTTATCCTGTTGTACGGAGTAATCAGCTACATTTTATTTCTGCTTGTCTTTCTTTATGCTATCGGTTTTATAGGGAATTTTGTCGTTCCGGTAAGCATAGACTCTCCTCCCAGAACTCCCGTGAATGTCTCAATCGTCGTGAATCTATGCCTGCTTGGCCTATTCGCCTTGCAGCATAGCATCATGGCGCGCCCGGCGTTTAAACGGTGGTGGACGAAATTCATCCCGCAAGCGGCAGAGCGCAGCACTTATGTTCTGTTCAGCAACCTGGCGTTGATTCTGTTGTTTGTTTTCTGGCAGCCGCTGGGAGGCGTTATATGGGAGGTGAGCAATCCTCTGGGGCGATATGTTCTCTATGGCTTGTTCGCTTTCGGCTGGTTGTTGGTGCTGGTCTCCACCTTGCTGATAAATCACTTCGACCTGTTCGGATTGCGTCAGGTCTGGTTGTACTACAGGGGGGTGGACTACACACCGCTACCCTTTGGAACGCCATTTTTATACAAGGCCATCCGCCATCCCTTATACGTTGGGTGGTTCTTTGCATTCTGGGCAACTCCCACGATGTCAGCGGCTCACCTGCTGTTCGCGATCATGAGTACGGTTTACATACTTATCGCGGTACGGCTTGAGGAAAAGGATCTGGTCGAATTCCTTCCTGAATATACTGATTACCGGAGCAGGGTTCCCATGTTTCTTCCGAGGCTGTTTGGCAAATAAAATGTATTGCCTGTTGTGGGAGGAGTTATTGCGGGATGGTAACCAGACGGTCAGGGCAGCGTGTGAGGTCGGTAGTAGTATGGAACTTACGCTTCATCCTGTGATCGGGTGTGATCCTCAGTTATACTCAGGCGCTCACCCCGTAATTCACGCCGTATTATCGCGAGAGGCTTCCCGATGGCAACAGTCCTCATCACCGGATGCAACAGAGGCATTGGCCTGGAACTTGTCCGACAGTCATTACAGCGTGGTGGCCGCGATGGCCGTGGCGACAAAGTCATCGCTGCCTGCCGCGATCCGGACAGTGCCGAGGCACTGACTGCCCTTCAGGCTGATTTCAGCACCCTGGACATCATGGCGCTTGATGTCGGTGTTGGTGAGTCTATCGCGGAATTTTCCCGCGCACTTGAGGGCAAGCCGATTGATGTGTTCATCAATAATGCCGGTATCTATGGGCAACGTGATGCCCACTTGGGCGATGTGGATGCTGATGCCTGGCATCGGGCGTTCCAGATCAACACCATCGGTCCCCTGATGCTCACCCAGCGACTGATGCCCAACCTGCGCAAGGGCAGGGGCAGGCGATTGTTCTACATGAGCTCCCAGATGGGTTCTATTGCGGATAACAACAGTGGTGGCAGTTATGTCTACCGCAGCACCAAAACGGCATTGAACCAGGTGGTAAAAAGCCTGGCCATGGATCTGGCAGGTGAAGGATTTGTGGTGGTGGCCCTGCATCCGGGCTGGGTGATTACCGATATGGGAGGCCCCAATGCACTGATCACTACCCGCACTAGTGTGGAGGGTATGCTGTCGGTCATTGCCTCTGCCGGCCCTGAACAGAACGGTCAGTTCCTGAACTATGACGGCAAGGTGATTCCGTATTGACGCGAACACGCCGGGTACAGAACATCACGCTGTCTGCCCAGGCCTATATGACCAACCCTGTCAAGGGTCGATCAACGATACAGACGCCAGGTCAACCTCTTTTATGAAAAAAGCCATGAACCTGGCCATGCGCTCCAGGCCGGGAGTCGAAATGACCTCCAGTACCTCGCCACTGGTGTGGTAAAGTGGCGGCGCCTGCATAGTGGTGACAATGGGAACCCCAGCCGAACGATATCCCCCGCCTTCACCGCTGGCCATCGTTGAGGGCCCGGAGACAAAATTGGTGCCGTAGCGTTGTACGCCCGCGTCAAAAAGACTGTTCAGCAGTGGCGAGCTGTTGCTTATGCCCGCCACGATGGGTGCCTCGCCAGAGTCCGCGACGAACTCTCTGTACCCATCCGGCAACAGGCTTCGGGCGGGTGAAAAATTTCTTTGTGCCACATGTTCCAGATTGAAGATCAATACACTGTTAGCGAAAATTTCCGGGTTCATGCGCACCGCATTGCGGGGGCCGTTGAGTCCGGTGGTGTGATGCCCGGCACTGGCAATCAACACCAGATTCCGCTTCAGGGAAATCTCTGGCCGCGCAAAATGACGGGCCATCGCCATCAGCACGGCCAGTCCGTCACCATTGTCGCCAGCCCCGTCATACCAGGCATCCGTGTGCGCATTGATCACAATCGTTTCAGTGCCAGTGCCAGGGATGACGGCTATCGCATTTTCGCCCTGCAGCTGCGAGTGCTCGCGGGTTTGCAGCGAGAGCCGGGCCTGTATCTGGCCCAGATGTCCGCGTTGTGCGGCGGCATCGAGCACTTTGCCGAGAAAAACCCCATCGCGTCCGCCGATATTGAAACAGGGGCCGTCGCAGTTGGCCAGATCACGCGCCATTTCGTTGCCGGGCTGGGTAATGAGGTTGAGCACGGCCACGGCGCCATTGGCCATCAGGCTCTGCGCTGTTGATACGGCATGCTCGCGCTCAAAGACCAGATGGGCCTGGGGTATGATCTGTTGCACGGCGATCTTGCCGGCCACATCGATATGATAGAGTTCGGCCGGGCTGCCGGTGCCGACATAGACCAGCGGTGCTTCGAGCATGCCGCCGGGAATCTCTGAAGGTGGCAGTGCCACGGCGGTGCTTAGGACCACATCTTCACTGTCTGGGCCAGCCAGTGTGGAAGCAAGCAGCCTGACCTCCCAGCGCTCGGGAAGCCACAATACCGCCTGTTCGTCCTGCGCAAACCGCTGTACCTGTACCTCCTCGATGCCTGCCGCCCGGAACTGCTCTGCTGCCCAGGCTGTGGTTGCTGCCGCTGAAGGGAAGCCACTGACCCGGCCCCATAACTGCGAGCCACCCAGTTCCTGCTGTATCCGGCTGTCACGGGAAAAGGCAACGATCTGGCGCAGGTCTTCCTGCAAGCGACTGCCGTTCAGCTCGCTATAGTGTTCTTCCCCGGCAGGGACTACGGCGGGTGCCGGGCCGCGGGAGCCTATGATGGCGGGCACGGTATGCGCCTCGAAAGCCGGTGGCAGCGGCAGACCATACCAGGCGGTCTCCTGTTGTGCCATGGCCGGCATGGGCAGGGCATAAACCAGCAGGAAAAGGTGGCACAGCAGAAGAATGTTTGGGTTCATTGTTTTCATGGGACATCCTTGCAGTTTTTCAGTGGCGGACGCGAAACACTGTTGTTATGCTCGGCAGTAAATGATTCATACAGGAGCGCAGTAAAATGAAGCAGAGCAGAAAGATAGTACCCCGATTGAGACTGCTGCTGGTAGTACTGCTGGCCCAGTTTTCGCTGTTGGCAATCGCTGCCCCGCAAGGCTGGTCACCTCTGCTGGAGCCTGCCGGATTGGCCAGTATGCTTGCCAGCAGTTCGGAGTCGGCAGCAACAGTCAGGATTGTGCAGGTCACCGGGAATTATCAGGAAGGACACATTCCAGGAGCGGTATTTTCTGCCTACGGGCAGTGGCGTGGCCCACAGGAAAACCCTGGGGCACTGCCGGAGATTTCGCACCTGGTCGACCTGGTCCAGGAACTGGGCATTACGGCGCAAACCCCTGTGGTAGTGGTACATCAGGGCAGCAGTGCCGCCGATATGGGCGCAGCCACGCGTGTGTACTGGACCTTGAAGTCGCTGGGTGTAGTGGACCTGGCTGTCCTCAATGGTGGCTTCAATGCCTGGCGGGAGGCGGGGCTGCCAGTCAGCACCGCTGCGGAGACCGTGGCAGCGAGCAGTTTTGTGCCGCGCTGGCAGGATACCTGGCAGATCAGCACCGCAGAGATTGAAACCCTGGTCAGCACGGGTGAGCCGCATCAGGCCAGACTGATCGATGCGCGCACCGAAGGATTTTTCCGGGGCGAGCAAAGTGTGGTGGCCCGTGCCGGCACCATCAAGGGGGCCGGCAATGTGAGCTATGAATCCTGGTTCGAGGGCAACCGCATGCGATCAACGCCACTGCTGGCTTCAACCCTGATCAATCAGGAACTGCCGACAGCGCCGCTGACGGTATCATTCTGCAATACCGGGCATCTGGCCTCAATCAACTGGTTTGTCATGAGTGAGCTGACTGGTGTTGAAAATACCCGTCTGTATGCGGAAAGCATGGGCGAGTGGAGCCAGGCCAACCGTCCCATGGATAACCAGCCCAGTCGTATGAGTATCTACTGGGACAAGACCATGACCTGGCTGGATAGTCTGTTCGAGTCCTGACCGTGCAACGTCCTTCTCTTGCCGTGTTCGCCTTGCTTCTGGTGGCAGGTACATTCGCTGCCGCCGGACCCAGGGCCGCGTTGCTGATGCTGGTCGGTCTTGGCCTGGGACTGGTGCTGGAAGGGCTGCGTTTCGGTTTTGCCGGGCCCTGGCGTCAGATCATTACCGAGCGCGATGGCCGTGGGCTGGTAGCACAGTTCATTGCCATCGGACTGGTTGCCCTGGTCGCCTTTCCTTTGCTGTCTGCCTTCCCGGAAGAACTGCAGGGAGCACATGCCCCGATAGGCCTGGCCATGATTGCCGCGGCGTTTGTTTTTGGCACGGCCATGCAACTGGTCATGGCTTGTGGTTCCGGCACACTGGTCAATGCCGGCAGTGGCAATCTGCTGGCTCTGGCCGCCTTGCCTGGTTTCATCCTGGGCAGTTTTCTGGGCAGTCTGCATCAGGTCTGGTGGACCGGGCTGGGCACGCTGCCGGTGTATACGCTGCAGGGAATTTTTGGCAGCAACGCAGGGCTGTTGGTGACCCTGACTGGCCTGACTTTGCTGATACTGGCTACGGTCTGGCGGGCGGCCCCCGGCAAACGGCTGCCGTCTTCGCGATTGTGGCTGGCGGCGGGTCTGCTGGCCGCGCTGGCTGTGCTGAATCTGGTCATTGCCGGGCAGTCCTGGGGGGTTGTCTACGGTTTGGGGCTCTGGGGAGCCAAGTTTGCCGATCTGGCTGGGTGGCAGCTTGCCGGCAATGTCTTCTGGGCGGCACCTGCCAATGCCGAGCGCCTGCAGCAAAGTCTGCTGACGGATGTGACCTCGGTGACCAATATCGGTATGATCTGCGGTGCCTTTCTGGTCATGCGCTGGCGCCGGGTTGCTGCGGATCAGGTGCCGGCACTGACCCCGAACTCATGGCTGGTGGTGATACTGGCGGGTCTGGTGCTTGGCTACAGCTCACGTATCGCTTTCGGCTGCAATGTCGGTGCGTTTTTCAGTGGGGTCTCTACCGGCAGCCTGCATGGCTGGGCCTGGTTCCTGGCAGCCTTTGCCGGCTCTATGCTCGGGTTGAGACTCAAACCCCATATGCTGCGGGTGGCGGGTTAACAGCAAGAGGTTCACATGAGCAAGAACGGAGCAAATCACAACACGGGTCTTCCGGCCCGCCCCCTGACAGGGTTCCTCAGCCTGTGCCTGCTGGCGTTGATCATGCTGGTTGATGCCGCGCAATCCCTGCCGATAGATCCTTATCTGGCGCCTGCGCCGCTTGCGCTTGGCTCCGGGGTGGCTCCGCAAAGTGCCCATTGCACCAATCTGCCGTGACAAACCTGAAAACCGCCGCATAAAAACACAGTGGTTGCGTTTGCCTGGGCTGGTGTTTATTCTCATGGCCTGATACAGCAGGCAGAATCCCCCAGGAGGCATTCCAGAATGACAATAAAAAAATCCTTTCCCGCTAATCCTTTCCAACAATGGCAAAACCGCGACCCTGGCCGTGTTACTTTGCGGGCACGGGTTTGCTTGCTGGCAGTTGCGCTGGGTGTTGTGGCATGCTCGGGGGAGTCAGGTGGAACGCCCACGGCTGAGTCGGAAGCGGCGCTCTCCCGGCAAGGCGAAGAAAGTGTACTTGTCCCGGTCACTGCTGCACGCATCGAGGCAGCGGCCGGCAATAATGCCGAGTGGCTCGCGCATGGCCGCACCTATGCCGAAGACCGCTTCAGCCCCTTGAATCAGATCAATCGTGATACGGTCAGTGAACTGGGCGTGGCCTGGTATTTTGACCTGGATACCGACCGTGGTCAGGAAGCCACGCCTCTGGTAATCGATGGTACCGTGTATTTCACCTCTGCCTGGAGCAAGGCCTTTGCCGTGGATGCCCGTACCGGGGAGGAGATATGGCGTTACGATCCGGAGGTCCCGCGCCGGTTTGGCGTAAACGCCTGTTGTGATGTGGTCAACCGTGGGCTGGCAGCCTGGGGGGACAAGGTTTATCTGGGAACTATTGATGGCCGTCTGATTGCGCTTGATCGTGCTACGGGTGCAGAAGTCTGGTCAACTGTCACTGCAGACCCGGAACAGCGCTATACCATCACCGGTGCGCCACGCGTCATCAATGGCAGGGTCATGATCGGCAACGGCGGTGCTGAGTTGGGCACACGCGGCTATGTTTCTGCCTACGATGCGGAAACCGGTGAAATGGACTGGCGTTTCTACACGGTACCAGGCAACCCGGCGGATGGATTCGAGAGCCCGGCCATGGCCATGGCGGCCGAAACCTGGGCTGGCGAGTGGTGGGAAATAGGGGGAGGTGGCACCGTATGGGATTCCATGGCCTATGACCCGGAGCTCGATCTGATGTATATCGGTGTAGGCAACGGCAGCCCGTGGAATCATCAGATACGCTCGGACGGGCAGGGTGATAATCTTTTTCTTTCCTCCATTGTGGCCTTGCGCCCGGATACCGGAGAGTATGTCTGGCACTTCCAGACCACGCCTGCAGAATCCTGGGACTACACCGCCACACAACACATGATTCTCGCCGATCTGCGGATTGAGGGTGAGTTGCGGCAGGTCATCATGCAGGCGCCCAAGAATGGCTTTTTCTATGTGATTGATCGGGCCACCGGCGAATTCATTTCCGGCGACAACTACGTGGAAATGAATTGGGCCATTGGTCTCGATCCCGATACAGGCCGCCCGCTGGAAGTGGAAGGTGCCCGTTACCAGCGCGACCCAACAATTGTGATACCCGGCCCATTGGGGGGACACAACTGGTACCCCATGTCACGCGATCAGGCCACTGGCCTGGTGTATATTCCCACCCAGAATACCTCCTACCTGTATTCCAATCCGGCAGAATTCGTCAAACAACAGGTTGGCTGGAATCTGGGTCAGGATGCCACTCCGGGAGAACCCGGCAATCCCGAAGATGCAGCCCGTGTCCAGGCCATGTCGCCATCCAGCCTGCTGGCATGGGACCCGGTCAGGCAACAGGAAGTCTGGCGGGTGGATTACCCCTTCTTTGGCAATAGCGGTACGCTGGCCACCGGCGGCAATCTGGTTTTCCAGGGTTCGGCCGATGGACTGTTCCATGCTTATGATACGGCAAGCGGGGAACACCTCTGGTCGCATCCGGTGGGTGATGCAATATTGGGTGGCCCCGTTACTTATGAGCTGGATGGCGAGCAATATGTGCTTGCTCTGGCCGGCCAGGGTGGCGCCATTCCCTTGACCATGGGGCAGTTGTCCGGCAATTTTCCGCGTCAGCGCAATGGCCGCCTGATGGCGTTCAAGCTGGGTGCGGATCTGGCTCTGCCGGAAGTGGAACTGGTGTCAGCCGTGCCTCTGGATTTGACTAACGTCAGCAGTTCCGGTGATACGGCTGCCGGCAGCGTGCTTTACGGCACCTTCTGCCAGGTCTGCCATGCGCCCCTGGGCCTGAGTGCAGGACCGATTCCGGACCTGAGGTATTCCGCCATGATCACCGATCCCGATTTGTTCGCGTCAGTGGTGCTGGACGGCATTCTGGCTGACCGTGGCATGGTTGGATTTGCGGCAGATATAGGTGCTGAGGAGGCCGAACACATCAGGGCGTATCTGTTGCAACTGGCCGCCGCAGTGCCAGGCTCGCCGCAATAAGGCGCAAGCAATAGGAACCGCGACGGTAACCGCAATCAGACTGCTGCCTATTCAGGCAGCAGTCTGGGTACGAATTTGGTCAGCCCCTGAACCGGGCCCACCTCGCCGGCATAGATGTTGCCAGCGCTGTCCACGGTCACACCTTCACCCATGGTGCCGAAGCCGCCCATGCCGGAAGCGCGTTCGGACATGTGCTCACGAATGAAATAGTGGACTTCGCCGGTGCGGGCGCTGCCAATGCGCAGACCTTTGCGCCAGCCCGGGTTGTAGTTCGGATCAGATTCGGAATCGATGGCATACAGCGTATCCTCGGCATCGATGAACAGGCCACTGATGCGGCTGAACTGATACCAGGTATCCAGATGATTGCCATCCTGGTCGAATATCTGGATACGGCGGTTGCCGCGATCTGCCACAAACAATCGTCCCTGAGAATCCATGGCCAGGGCGTGCGGGGAGCGCATCTGTCCGTCTTCATATCCCCACTCCCCGAAGCTTTTGATAAAACTGCCATCAGGCGCGTAAATGGAAATCCGGCTCTTGGCATTCGGGCCCGGTTCATCCATGAATTGGGCGCTGTGGGTTTCTGCGACATAGATATTGCCGTTGGGGGCTACCAGCACATCGTTTGGTTCGCTCAGGTGGGTGGGCGGATCACCCGCTTCGCCGGGAGTACCAATGGTCAGCAGCAGTTCGCCCTGGGGGCTGAATTTCAGTACGGTGTGACCCTTGCCGGCCGCATCCGGAAAGCTCTGCAATTCCTGGGGGTTGGCCGAGCGGGCATCCACCACCCAGACATTGCCCTCACTGTCTATTTCCATGCCATGCGGCCACATGATCAGGCCGGCACCAAAACTCTGCACGACATTCCCCATCGGGTCCAGCTTGACGATGGGGTCAACATTGGAGCCCGCACAGGAGTTGGCCCCGCAACGATCACCAGCCCAGATATGGCGGCCGTCATTATCCACATGCACAGCACTGACTGAACCCCAGTTGCGTCCATCAGGCAGGGTGCCCCAGTTGCGCACGGTCTCGTAGGGATTGGGTAGATTGTTGACGGGAGTAACATCGGCATGTTCCGCCGGAGCGGTAGCACCACGCTGGGCGTGTGCTGATGCCGATAGCAATACCAGTCCGGCACAAGCCAACCCAATTTGCACACTGCGGACAGAAAGACGGAAAGAAGCTCTGCTCATGATTTACCTCATTGGTCCTGAATTCTCGAAGTCTGGTCCTGATCAGGCCAGACTGCCTGTTTTGGCTCCCAAACATGTACTGTCAGGCGGCTGTTGTCAAGTCTATGCGGTGGCTCGTTCTCTAAGTATTCCAGCGCAGGAACAACTCACCATCGCCCAGCAGGTGACGCACTACATCCGTAGCATCAATGGCCAGGGAGATACCGGCGATGATCAAGTAGAAATGGATGTACTTGCCATACACAGTGGATAGGGGAAATTGCTGCTTGTGCGTAAGAATCCATAGGTAAACCGGTGTCCAGGCGATCAGATGACCGAGGCCCAGCAAGCGGACGTAGCCATAATTGGCGTAGATCCAGTCCATAATCATACTGGCCAGGACAGCGCTGACAAGAATAGCAATGGCTTCAGGACGTACACGCCATTTGCCCTGTTCACGTCCGATTACAAACAGCAATGCGCCGGCAATAGCGAGTACCAGAATGCCTAACCATGCCTGTAACCACCAGGGCTCGGTCAGGATAGCTTCGCCCATGGTGGCAGGCAGTTCAGTTGTTGAGTTCATACTTGTTTCCTCTCTGGACGGGTATTGGTCCCTGATGAAATGGATATGCAAAGTGACAAATGACTGCGTCAGGCCGCTGTCTTCGGACAGGCAATAAAGTACCGATAGGCGGAAATAATGTCCAACAGTTGCTAAAGGACCCCCTCAATCATCAGCGCTTTTCCTGCTTGCAGATCATCATAAAAATGCTATCATTTTCGGCATGAACAGCAAGCAGCGACGCACTCTGGAGGCTATCTGGGCTGATCCAGTCAATGGAAATCTTGAATGGCTTCGGATTGAGGCGCTGGTTGTAGCGCTGGGTTGCCGGATGGTTGAAGGCTCCGGTTCCTCTGTCACGTTCGAGTACGAGAGTTATCGCGCCACATTTCACCGCCCTCATCCTTGCAAGGAAGCCCTGCGCTACCGTGTCAAGGCTGCGAGAGAATTTCTTGAGCGCATAGGAGCCAGGCCATGACGAATACGATGACATACTGTGGTTATGTAGCAAGTATGACCTTTGATACGGAAGACAAAATTATTGTCGGCCGCGTTTTGGACGTGGACGACATCATCACCTTTCATGGCGGGTCAGTCTCCGAATTTGAGAGCAACTTTCATAAGGTTGTGGATGATTACATTGCCGCTTGCGAGAGTTTGGGCAGTGTTCCAGAGAAACCTGCGAGCGGAAAGCTGATGTTGCGGGTTGCACCCAGCGTACACGCAGCCGCACTGAAGGCTGCTTCTCGCAAGGGTGTCAGTCTGAATAAGTGGGCTGAACAAGCCTTGAGTGCTGCCAGCCAAAAGGGCGTTTCCACGCAAGCGGCGCGCGGCCATACGGCAAACTGACAACGTATGGATTCTTTGCCTGTAAGTCCTCCATAAGACTCAGCTTCAGTTGAACAGGCTGCGCAGGACGGGCAGCAAGGACAGCACCAGCAACAGCGCCATCAGATAATTGAACATCCTGCGCCAGGAGGGGGTTTTCAGGATCTGTTGCAGGCTGCTGCCGAAGACCGCCCAGATGCCGGCGCAAGGAAAGGCAACCAGCATGAAGCAAAGGGCAATGATCAGCACCTGGAAATAGATATTGGCATTCGGTACGGTGAAAGCCGCCACCGCGCCGCTGATCATGACCCAGGCTTTGGGATTGACCCATTGGAAAGTAGCGGATTGCAGGAAAGTGATAGGCTTGCCCTGAACGGGGTCGTCCTCACCGGCCGAGGCATTGGCTATCAACCAGGCCAGATAGAGCAGGTAAAAGGTGCCGACTATTTTGATGAGGTCATGCAGCACAGGGTATTTATTGAATATCAGCCCGAAACCAAAACCGACCAGGATCACCATCAAGGGGAAACCGATGCAGATACCCAGCAGATGGGGCAGGGTGCGTCTGACGCCGAAATTCAGCCCGGAAGCCAGCAGCATGACATTGTTGGGTCCTGGGGTGATGGTGGCAATAAAGCAGAACAACAGCAGTGGTAAAAGCTGATCCATGGTGTTACTCGGGTTTCCTGTCAATCCATCTTAGTCTTCGGCCCACATGCGCAAGAGATTGCTGCGGGTCTTGAGCATCAGGGCCAGGGTGTGCTCATGGCTGCTGTCGCCGCGAATCCCGGCAATACTGCGATCAAGGTCGAATAATAGCTCACGTTGCTGAGCCTGGCGAATAAAGCTGCGCAGCCAGCCCACCAGCACAAGCCGGCGTCCCGAGCGCACCGGCTCTACCCGGTGCAGGGTGGTCGATGGATAGAGCAGCAGACTGCCAGCCTCCAGTTTGAAGCTGCGCTCCGCGGCAGGCTCGTCAATCACCAGTTCGCCGCCTTCATAGCTGCCAGGGTCGCTCAGAAAGAGCGTAAAGGAAAGATCAGCGCGCTGCTTGTCCAGCAGGGCATCATCGATATGATTGTCATAGTGCATACCAGGCTCATAACGGCTTAACAGTAGTCGTATCAGCGTTTTGGGACGGCCGGCGGCGATTATCAATTCATGGCCCAGCAGGGCGGTTTCAACCTGGGCCAGCAGGGCGCGGACCCTGGTATCAGGCTTCGCCTGTTGATTGTGTTTTTTATCCCGGGCATACCAGCCAGCCGTGCTGCGGCCATCGACAAACAGCTTGTCCTGGGTGGCAAGTTGCTGACAGGCCTTGATCAGATCGGGTGGCAGGGCCTGGGCAATGGGTAAAATCATTCAGAGATTCCTTAAAATTCCAATTGAGAATGATTCTTGTTCGATGTAAGCTGAAAGCAGTTTACTGCCTGTCTGGGTGGAACACAAATACCGTATTCATTACCTATTGTCACGCGAGGAGCTGCAATCATGGAATCCAAAAACAAACTCTGGCTGGGGCTTGGTGTGGTCTGTATTGCCGGAGTTACCTTGAGCGCCTGTTCTGATTCGGCCAGAAATCAAGAATTGAACCCTGAAAGTACTGCCAGTGCCGAAGGGGGCGAAGGGGGTGAGGGAGCCACAACAGAGGACTCGATAGCCAGCGATGCGGTCTATCTTGGTCAACTGGCTTTCATCCGGGGGCACCTGAATGTCGGCGTCGATCTGTACCGGCAGGGACAGCAGGAGGCTGCAGCGACACACATGAAACATCCTGAAAACGAGATCTACACGGCTTTATTGCCGGCCATGGAAGCCAGGAATGCGCCGGGTTTCGGAGAGGAGCTGCAGGCGCTGGCGCTGGCAGTGGAACAGCAGCAGGAACTGACCGTGGTGGAGAACGCCCATGCCCAGTTGCTGAGCGCTGTGGACAAGGCCGAACAGGCGGTATCCGAGCAGGATGCTGCCTTGATAGGTGCGGTGATTGTTGACCTGGTCAAGACGGCCGCGGCCGAATACGATATTGCTGCCGGCGAGGATCTTGCTCTGGAAAATGCGCATGAATACCAGGATGCCCTGGGCTTTGTCCGTATTGCCCAGCAACAACTGGACAAGCTGGCAGGCATGACAGAAGAGCAGGCAGCCATCGTCAGTATCCGCGAGCAACTGGAGCTGATCAGCCCGGCCTGGACCGGACTGCAACCGCCCGCACAACTGAGCATGGAGCCTTCCGTGCTGTACGGGGCCGCCAGTCGCATCGAGATTGCCAGCCTGGCGTTGTAAACAGCCTGGCGCGTAAAGCGTTTGCCGACCGGGTTTACCTGTCTTGCAGGCTGCGCAGAAACTGCAACACTTCTGTGTTCACTTCTGCTGGCAGTTCCTGCTGAATCCAGTGTCCGGCCTTGGGTAACACGACCACATCGAGGTCATCGACGACACGTCGCATGGCGCCAGCAAGGCGCTCCTTGCTGGCGCCGCCAATAACGATATCCTTTTCACCAGCGATGAACAGGGTGGGGATGGATATCCTGGCATTGTTCAAGTGTTCGGTGATCTCCCAGTTGCGATGGAAGTTGCGATAGTAATTCACTCCGCCACGGAAACCGGCTTGCTGAAACTGGCCAACGATGTAATCCAGGTCTTGCTGTTGCAGCCAGTCGGGCAGACCTTTGGGGGCTCCCAGGCGTTTGATCCAGCCACCCGCGCTACGTTTGCGATCAGTGATTTCGGCGGCTTCGCGGGGAGAGTCAGGAGACAGATAAAGCCGGCTCAGCAGACCATAGGGGTCTGCATCGTATTCCGCTTCGGCCACGCCAGGCTCCTGGTGGTAGAGGATGTAGTAGAAGTTGTCGCCATAGCTTTCTTCCCAGCTGCGCAACGGTGATTGCGGTGGTCGCCCGGCATAGGGCACGCTCATGGTGATCAGTGCGGAAAAGCGTTGCGGGTACAGCAGCACCGAATGCCAGGCTACGATGGCGCCCCAGTCGTGGCCCATCATGATGGCCTTGTCCTCACCATAGGCATCGATGATGCCAACCATATCGGCGGCAAGATGTTCTATATCATAGTCCTCCACATCGGCAGGGGCATCGGTAGCGCCATAACCGCGCATATCGGGTGCCACAACCCGGTATCCGGCATTGGCCACTGCGGTAATCTGATGGCGCCAGGAATACCAGGATTCGGGCCAGCCGTGCGCCATGATGACCAGCGGTCCGCTATCGCCCATGGTAGCCAGACGCATAGTGATGCCGTTGCTTTCGATGTTGCGGAAAACGATGCCGGGAAGCGGTGAACTTTCAGTCATGACGGGCTCCTGGGAGACGGTGTTGTGCTGAGCCAGGGCGGGAACAGCAGTAAGAGCAGTCAAGAGTATTGCGGGAAGAATCGACTTCATGGTGTCAGCCCCTATCTGGCTCAGAATGGCGTGTATAACTGAACCGAAGCTTACAATATAAACCTGACTGGAGGCCAGTTGCTTTGACTTCACCTGTCAAGGCTCTTATGCTCTGAACAAACAGAATAAGCAGAAGGCTGGAGGAAGCCTATGAAGAGTTGGCGCACAGGCAAGGCAATGATGGCAAGACTGAGAGCTGGGCTGGGGGCTGGGTTGGGGATAGGACTGCTGGCTGCCTGCTCGCCGCAACAGGAAGGTTCTGCTCTGCGTTATGAGGCCAACATCCGTTGGACTTCCTACGGCATTCCCCATGTCCTGGCAGCTGACTGGGGCGGGCTGGGTTATGGTTTTGCCTATGCCACCGCCCGTGATGCGGTCTGTACCATCGCCAGGGATGTGCTCATGGTCAACGGTGAGTTGTCACGGTTCGAGGGGCCGGACGGCGGCAATCTGCAGAGTGATATTTTTCATCGTGCCGTGCTTGATGATGCCATGATCTCCGCTTACCGGGCCGGGCAAACCGAACAGAGCATCGATTTTTCCGCAGGGTATGTGGCCGGCTACAATCGCTTTCTGCGCGATAATGCAGGCTCCCTGCCGGTAGCCTGTGTCGGGGCTGAGTGGGTGCGCCCGATCAATGCAGCGGATGTTGACCGGCTGACGGTGGGAGTGGGTATTCGCTATGGTTTGGCACGTTATCAACAGGAGATGGCCAATGCGGCGCCACCCGGCCAGACAGTGGCAAAGCTTGACAGTGATTTCGAGCTGCCAGCGGGCATTGGCAGCAACGCGGTTGCCCTGGGCAGTGAGCTGACCGGAACTGGCCGAGGACTGTTATTGGGCAATCCCCATTATCCCTGGCAGGGTTCCTCACGGTTTCACATGATCCATACCACCATTCCGGGTGAAGTCGATGTCATGGGCGTGAGTCTGTATACCACCAATCGGGTCGCGATCGGCTTCAATGCCGATATTGCCTGGAGCCACACTGTTTCTACCGGCCTGCGTTCCACCCTGTATGCGCTGGAGCTGGACCCGCAAAATCCTACCCGCTATCGCTACGGGGAAGGGTTCAGGGACCTGGAACAGATTCAAATCACCGTGCCGGTGCAGACCGCAGCCGGCAATCTGGAAACTGAGGAACATACGGTCTACATGAGTCACTATGGCCCGGTGCTGGTGTCCAATCAGTTGCCCTGGACCAGCGAGCGGGCCTACGCCATCCGCGATGCCAATCTGTACAACGACCGTTCCGCAGTAACCTATGATGCCATCAACAAGGCCCGTTCCATCGATGAGCTGGAAGCGGCCTTGCATCTGCAGGGCGTCGCCTGGGTCAATACCATTGCTGCAGACCGGCAGGGCACGGCGTATTATGCCGATATCAGTACCGTCCCCAATGTGGATGCGGAACTGTTTGCGGATTGTCGTCTGCAGCCGGAAGGTATCTCGGCACAGGTGGTGGTTCTCAACGGGACCGACCCGGCATGCGAATGGCGTGAAGACAGCCGCTCGGCCATTCCCGGCACCATGCCTGCCGAAGAGATGCCACGATTGCGGCGCACAGATTATGTGCAGAATGCCAATGACAGTTACTGGCTCGCCAACCCGGAGCATCCGTTGACGGGATACTCACCGATCATCGGGAGCGAAAATGCACCGGTAACGCTGCGTACCCGTGCCGGGCTGCATTTCATCGATGAAGTGTTGCAGCAGACGGCCAAAGTGACGCCGGAAAAATTGCAGGCGATGCTGTTCAGTCAGCGAAATTATGCGGCTGAACTGTTGCTTGATGAGGTCTTGCAGATTTGTGAGGGAGACGTGGCTCCAGTAATGGTCGATGGACAGGCAGTGGATATTGCGCGCAGTTGTTCGGTGCTGGCTGCCTGGGATCGTCGTGCCGCCAATTCCAGCCG
>JAVVEG010000030.1:16150-21973 GCA_032251455.1 Pseudomonadales bacterium
CGCGCAGTTGTTCGGTGCTGGCTGCCTGGGATCGTCGTGCCGCCAATTCCAGCCGGGGCGTACATGTCTGGCGTGAATTCTGGCGCCGAGCCCAGGGAGTGGACAGCCTGTACCGCATTCCCTTCTCCAGTGAAGATCCAGCCAATACCCCGCGGGGAATCAATGTGGCCGATGCAGGTGTGCGCGCAGCCCTGGGCAAGGCGCTGGCGGAGGCACAGACGGCATTGGATGCGCTTGGTCTGCCATTGGATGCGCCATTGAGTGAGGTTCAGTATGAGCGTCGCAATGGCGAACACATTCCGATTCCGGGCGGTGAGGGCTGGGCCGGGATGTGGAGTGTCATCGTCACCCGGCCCGGACAGGAAGGCTATACGCCAATCATTCATGGCAACAGTTATATCCAGGTGGTGGGCTGGAATGAAGACGGCACGGTGAACCCAAGAGCGGTGTTGACCTATTCGCAATCGGAAGACCCGGCTTCACCGCATTTTGCTGACCTGACCAAACTGTATTCTGCTGGCCGGATGCTTGAGATGCCTTTCTATGAAGCCGATATCCAGGCTGATCCGAACCTGGTGCAGATGACGATCAGCGAGTGAAGACTTATTCAGAGACTCCTTAAGCGTCCGGACTTCTGATCAAGAAGAAATCCGGACGCTTTACCGGGAATGCGCCGCTCAGGCCAGGGCGGTCTCAAACATGGCCAGCATGCGACTCCAGGCCCTTTCTGCCTGGGCTTCATGGTAGACAGCCGAATCCGGTGGACACCAGCCGTGCAGGGCCCCTTCATAGACCTCGATTTCAGCCTTGAGACTGGCGGCAGCAAAACTGTCCCTGAGTACGTTCTTGGCTTCAGGTTCACGTTCGTCATCATTGGCGGCAATGGCGATCAGGAAGTCAGCCTGCATCTGGGGGATCAACAGATGCGGGCTGTTCTCGTTCTCGGTCACCAGCCCGCCGCCGTGGAAAGACCCAGCGGCACCAATGCGATTGGGAACAGCTGCTGCCGTGCGCATGACTATGGGACCACCCATGCAATATCCAGTGGTGCCGACGCGGCGGTTGGTATCCACCGAGGGTTGGCGGTCCAGCCAGCTCACGAAAGCCCGGGCATCGGTCATATGTGTCTGTGGGCTGAGTGCTCCGGCCATGGGCAGTACGATATTGCGGATTGCCGGATCCTGGAAACTGGCTCCCTCAGCGACCACGGGGGCCTTGGCATTGCGATAGAAAGGATTCACCACCAACACCGAGTAACCTGATTGGGCCAGACGCTTGCCCATGGCCCGGAAGGCTGGACGCAGACCCAGGATATCGGGCCAGATGAGAACAGCGGCATGGCTTCCGCTACTGGGATGCACATAGTAGCAATCGGCAACGCCATCAGGGGTCTGGATATTGACTTCCATCTCCATGACATCCTGTGCATTTGCCACCGGTGGCAATACCATGGCCAGGGCCGCGCCAGCAGTCAGCTTGTTGAACTGACGGCGATTCAAAAATTCCTTGTTTTCTTCTACAGTATGGTCATCACACATTCTTGTTATCCTCAGGGTGTAGTTGATTGTCAGTGATCGGTAATTGAATGCAGCTAATTATCAGTAGCCACATGAAACTTGCTGTGAGTATAGTAGTAAGCAGGTGACCGTGATCGCAAGGACTAAATTTCCCTGCGAAAGATTGGTAAGGCTTGAAAGGACTGGATTCCGGCAATGCCCATAAGGCGCAGGACCGCACTGAGAATAACCCTGATTGCTGCCCTCGTCATGGCTGTGGGGCCGGTATTGCTTGCGGTTTTTCTGGCCCGGGAGCAGGGTTTGAGTCAGGAGTATGCGCGAGCTACGGCTCTGGTTCAGGAAATCATCTACCGCTCCGACCGGGCCGTGGCACAGATGCAGGAATCACTGGAGATCATGGCAGCCGGCAGTTTCGGATCGGCCTGCAGCGACGCCATGCTGGCGCGCATGCAACAACTGGGTCTGGCCATGGAATATGTGGACGCACTCGGGTATGTGGAAAATGAGCGTATTCTCTGCTCCTCCATGGGGCGCCATGCCGAGCCTCTGCTGTTGGATGCCACTGCCATTCCCACTGTCAATGACCATGAGTTGCGGCTTGATGTGCGTTTCGATATCGATCCCGATCCCTCCAGGGTATTCAATGTCTTATCCAGCGACCGTTATGCCGTCCTGGCATCCAGCGAACAGGCGATCGATCTGGGAATGGTGGATCAGGGCCTGGTCCTGGCCACCTTCATCCCGCAAAGCGGACAGGTGCGTATCAGCAGAGGCGAACTCAACCCGGCCTGGATTCCCCGCCTGGGTGAACAAAGGCAGCAGCAGTTCGTGGATGACGGCTATATCGTAGTGATCATGCGTTCCAGTCAGGTGCAGATGACCGCTGCGCTGGCAGCCATTCCTGTGGCCAGTCTGAATCAGCAAGTAAGAGAGTTCATGGTGCTGCTTCTGCCGGTGGGGCTGTTGGCCGGCGTTGTGTTGACGATGCTGGTTTTGTCCCTGGCGCGGCAACGCCTGTCCATGACAGCGGAGATTCGGCTGGCACTGAAGCGAAATGAGTTTTTCCTGGTTTATCAACCCATCGTGGACCTGGCCTCGGGACACTGGGTGGGTGCTGAAGCCCTGCTGCGTTGGCGGCGTCAGGATGGTGAAATAACAATGCCCGATACCTTCATCCCGATGGCTGAACAAAGTGGACTGATTGGCCTGATTACGGCCCGGGTGATTGAGCTGGCGACCCAGGATATGAGCGCACTGATCCGGCGCTATCCGCAGTTTCGGCTCAGCTTAAACCTGTCGGCCAATGATCTGCAGGCGCAGGAAATAATGGCACAGTTGCGCAGGTTGAGCCTGGTTTCGGCGGCCCAGCCGCGACAGATCATGGTCGAACTGACCGAGCGGATATTGCTGAACCCCGAGCAGGCCAACAGTAATATCCAGACTCTGCGGCAGCATGGTATTCAGGTGGCCATCGATGATTTTGGTACCGGTTACAGCAGCCTGTCGTATCTGGAAAAGATGCAGGTTGACTGTCTCAAGATCGACCGGTTGTTCGTTGAAGCCATCGACACCGAGGCCGCTACCAACCGCGTGGTGCTGCACATCATCGATATGGCCAGAACCCTGGGCATTACTCTGGTGGCGGAAGGGGTCGAGACGGCAGCGCAGGCGGATTTTCTGCGCCAGCATGGCGTGGCCTGGGCGCAGGGTTGGCTGTATGCCAGGCCCATGGCCGCACAACAACTGGGCCAACTGTTTGCCGTCAACGCTTATGATGCTACCGTACCCAGACCCTGAGACCTGTAAGGAGAATGGACAATGAGAAAAGCGTATTCCTGGGTAGTGCTGGCGGTTTTGCTCTGCGCTCTGTCAGCCTGCTCGGACAGTGGGCAGCAGACGCAGGAGGTGGAGCACTTTGATATTCTTCTGCTGGGGGGCGCTCTTTACAGCGGTGAGGACACCGGGCCGCGAACTGCTGATATCGGTATTCGGGATGACCGCATTGCGGCTATCGGTGAGCTGTCCACCAGTCAGGCAGACCTGGTGCTGGATGTGAGTGAGTTTGACGTGATGCCTGGCTTTATTGATATCCACAGCCATGCAGTGGGTGAAGATCGCACTGCAGGCATTTTTCGCTGGCCTGATGCGGAAAACCTGATCAGACAGGGAGTCACCACCGTGGTAGGTGGCCCTGATGGAAGTTCTCCTTTGCCTATAACTGATACCTTTACCTTCCTGCAGGAAAACCCGGTGGCTGTGAACTTTGCAACTTTCGTTGGTCATGGCTCCATCAGGGAGTTGATTGTGGGTGAGGATGATCGCCAGGCCACGGCAGAGGAACTGCAGGCCATGCAGCAGCAGGTGGAACAAGCCATGGCGGCGGGAGCTTTCGGACTTTCTTCAGGGCTGATCTATGCCCCGGGACGCTTTGCCGATACCGATGAAGTGATCGCACTGGCCAGGGTTGCCGGGGAACATGGGGGCATTTATATCAGCCATATGCGGGAAGAAGGCCTGGATGTACTCAAGAGCGTGGCCGAGACCATCCGTATCGGTGAGGAAGGTGGGTTGCCAACCCAGATAACGCATCACAAGATTGTCGGTGCGCCGATGTGGGGCAGCTCGACCGAAACCCTGCGCCTGGTCGACGAGGCCATCTCCCGCGGGGTGGACGTATCCATCGATCAATACCCCTACACTGCGTCCTCAACCAGCCTGACCATTCTGTTTCCGGGCTGGAGTCTTGACGGTGGCCGGGAGTCCTTGCTGGCGAGAATGGCTGATCCGGACACCCGACAGCAGTTGCGAGCGGAGATTGTCCGCAATATCGAAGTGGACCGGGGCGGCGATGATCCAGCCAATGTGGTCATCGCCAATTGTCCGCATGACAACACGCTCAATGGCCTCAATCTGAGCCAGATACTGCGTTTGCAGGAGCGCCAGGAGAGCAAGGAAAATGCGGCAGATCTGTTGATGGAGCTGGTTCAGGCCGGAAACTGCAGCGCGGTCTTTCATGCCATCGATGAAACCGATGTGCGCAACATCATGCGCCACCCCCGTACCATGATTGCCTCTGATGGTGGGGTGGAAGCGCCTTCCGAACGGATGCCGCATCCGCGCAGTTATGGCACTTTTGCCCGCCTGATCGGATATTACGCCAGAGAGCAGGGTGTACTGCCGCAATATACTGCGATTCACAAGGTCACCCTGTTGCCAGCCCAGCGTCTGGGCTGGAGCGACAGGGGCAGGCTGGAAGTGGGAGCGGTGGCTGATATTGCGGTGCTTGATCTCGAAGCGGTCATTGACAAAGCCACCTTCGATGAGCCGCATCAGTATGCCGAGGGGGCAGTGCATGTGTTTGTTGCGGGTCAGCCAGTTTTGCTCGACGGCCAGATGACCGGGAACAAGCCGGGCCGGGTGATCAGATCAACCGATTCGCCCTAACCGGCAACAGACTGCTCTGTCATTTACCGCTCAGGTCTTCGCTGGCCGGCTCCACGCCAAACTGCCTGACCATGGCACAGACTTCGGCATGGACACGTTCAAGCTCGGCGGCATCTGCGCTGCGCATGACCAGGTTGGTGCCATAGCCTTCCGGCCGGGAGAACGGATAGCTGCCCAGATCCACCTCCGGGTAACGGTCCTGGATGGCTTTCAGCGCCTTGGCCACAACACTTTCTCCCAGATAGACACCCACCGCACGTGAACGCACAGACTGGGTGCCACGCAAGCGCTCCCGGCTGAGTGTTGACACCATGGCCTGCATGATCCTGGGTACGCCAGCGAGCACGAAGACATTCTCAATCTGAAAACCCTGGGGGCCACCGGTCGGGTTATCGATCAGACTGGCGCCAACAGGTACCCTTGCCATCAACAGACGAGCCTGCATGGCTTCCTCTGGGGCCTCATGCCGGCGAATTCTTGCTTCGATCTCCGGGTGCAGCATCAACTCCACATCAAACGCCCTGGCAATGGCGGCAGCGGTAATGTCATCATGGGTCGGGCCAATGCCTCCGGTGGTGAATACATGATCATAGCGCGCCCGGCAGGCATTTACGGCGGCAATGATCTCGGCTTCGATGTCGGGGATGACACGGGCTTCTCGCAGTTGCACGCCGAGTTCATTCAGTGCCTTGGCCAGAAAATTCAAGTTCAGGTCCTGGGTGCGTCCTGACAGGATTTCGTTGCCAATGATGATCAGGCAGGCACTGACGATTGCTTGTGGCATGAGGTTTCCTCTGAAAGTGATGGAGTCTGAATTATAACGGAAACACGCAGTGGGTGCCCCCCTGCCCGGTCGGTAGTG
>JAVVEG010000031.1:0-13647 GCA_032251455.1 Pseudomonadales bacterium
CTCATAACCCGAAGGTCGTAGGTTCAAATCCTGCCCCCGCTACCAATTCAAGTAATACCACTTCCAAGGCAGCCCGACGATCGGGCTCGGCTTTTGCCCGGCGCAGCCGCTGAAGGTCGTAGGTTCAAATCCTGCCCCCGCTACCAATTCAAGTAGGGTCCAACCCTTAACCGCTAGGTATTGAAGGCTCTGCTTTACCTTCTAGAGTGGCTTGTACAAGTGGTCCTAAAAATTTCGTGAAGGGCTCTATGTTTTGGTTGGTACTTGCCTCTTCAAGAGCAGCCATATAGTCGTTACGCTTTTCTAGCGGCACAATCGTCCAAGGGTAACCACCACTCGCAAGCATCGCATTCATTAAAAAACGCCCCATACGGCCATTGCCATCCATATAGGGGTGAATATAAACAAATATAAAATGCCCCAGTACAACGCGCACAGCGGCATTTTCTTCCCCTTGTAATAACTCAAAGAATGCAGGCATTGCATCCCTCACGGCTTCTTTACTTGGCGGCGTGTGCATGGAGCGGCGGATAAACACTGGGGCATTCCGATAACCTGCCAGATCAGCAGGCTTGTGAATACCAGCCGTTACTCCGGGCGCAAACATTTCGCGATACCATACCCGATGATCGTTATCGACTGTTTCCCCTGCATTATGACCATCCAGTATCCGCTCTATGCTCTCACGCACGGCTTGATAAGCTTGCCAATACCCTCGGGCGGCTAAAGCATTCAACCTTTCTTTATCATCGGTATTTTGTTCAGGGTTCCAGTCTCCAGTGCGAGCTCGGTTGATCAGTTCTGGTGTTACGTGATAACCCTCGATAGAAAGCGAGTGATAGGCGTCCGTTACATACACATCTTCAATATGTTTCATGTAAGCGGTTTTATCGACTGTTTGCGAAGGGGATGCTGGAAAGTGCGCTATCACTGTCTCCCGCATATCCTGCCACATAAGCCGAATACGATTTACGTATGGGGATTGTTCGCGCCGAGAGAAGCTTAGGCTAGATTGATATTCAAACGGGTCTGTTTCTCGCAAATCATACCCAGCCGCGCGCATTGTACCCATGATATTGTCGGCAATTTGATTGCGGCCAATATTCCTGAATGCGCCAGCTAAACGGCCAGCGATAGAACTGTGTCCTCCCTCTAACAGTTGCTCTAGGACTTCGGACGCGTCACTAATCATTGACAATGCGGCGCGCATGTCCGTTGGGTTTTGAGTGAAGCTTTGTTTACTACAGGCAATCAATGCAGCGGAAAGGCTGTAGATGCGCAGCCCATTTTTGATGTTAACTTGAGCAGGTTCAGGGAGCGAAGAACGGATATCCAAAAGTGACGTGCCATGAGGTAATGCTGTTACATTGTTCCGTGCCTTGGTGGCTCGAACTAATAGCTGTTTTGGTACAGTCATATTCTCGGTATGGAGCGCGATAGATTGCTCAGGTGACAAGCACCAATCGTCGCCTTTTAAGTGATTAAGGTAGGCTGCACAAAATTGCCAAAAGGACGCATACCAAGCCGTGCTTTCCCCGCGCGTTTCATCGGGGTGTGCTGGCACGTACCAGCCCTTGATAACTTCCTCAAGGAAGCCATTTTGAACGAGGCGTTCACGGTGGGTGCGCGAGAGATCGGCAGAGCGTATGGCAACCGAGCCATTTGCCTGAAGGTTGTGAAGGGCTTCCAATGCATCAGCTAGTTTTTCAGAGGGGGTCGCCATGGTGGTTTTACTCGCTTATTGTGTGCCCCTACTGTTCGCTTATTGCGTTGTACCATTATTCGCTTATTATGTCGAGCAGTAATTCGCTTATTGTGCTTAATGGTGATGAGCCGCCAAGCCTGCATATTCTGGCCCATTCTGATCACTGATTCCGGTTTGATCCAATCACCCATTCTGCAGGCAGGCTGAACAGGCGAACACCGTTTTTTTCAACCACATGCTGCTGATCCGGCAGACTGGCGCGTATATCGAGCAAGGACGTGCCGTGCGGTAGAAGTGTGACTTTGTTTTGGCACTGTCCAGTTTTCTGCATGAATAGCGGCCGGGAGGTAAGCCTGCTTCTGAGCAGAGGGGCAGTTCATTTTGCGGTATCAATTTTGAAATCATCGTGAAGCCTGCGCCAGTGGGCTTTCAAGCCGGTTTTATGCTCGTCATTCATTGGAAGGGTCTGAAGCGCCTCAGGCCATAGTTCCCTTGCCTTACTCAGAGTGTCATCCAAATGTGGCTTGATTGCCCGCCATGGTAAGCCTGATTTATCTGCCCACGCTTGGAAGTGCGCCAGTGATACGATATGCCATTCCTTCGTTTTGCCGAGGTTGAGCGCGTACTCGGTTTCATTTTCGATATAGACACTGGTTGTTACGATATCGTAGGCGGGAGAAAGCCGTGGTGTGATCCTGTCGGGGTATAGAAAGCTCCAGTTCTTGAGATGTGCATCCCCATTTGCCAGGAGAATATTCACCAGTAAGCGCCTTGCGAACTGTTGCGCGTCAGTCAGCCCGTCGCCGGAAAAGTCATAAATGACTTTTCCGATATTCTCGTAATTGGCAGAGGTGTATTTTTCGTGCGGGTACTTCACCAGAATCTGCGCAAAGTCTTCCATGTGGATACGCTGATTATCTGCACGGTCAAAGCGCTTGATGGCGAAGACCTCTTTCTCGTCGGGCAGGTTGATTTGTGGCAGATTATCGAGCTTATCCAGCTCAACGAGCTTGATCTCAGGAATATCGATGCCACCGAGCCCAGCCAGTGACATGGCTGTGTATTCGTTAAGCGGTACAAATTTGTGCTTGGTCGATGGCGTTTTGATGATCCAGTCACCCAGCACATCATCCTTGGATAAGTTATAGCGCCCATCCTTTTCCTTCATGGAAAATTTCATCTGCACGCCCGCCAGGGAAAACCTGTTTTCCTGAGTGAGTTTATCGAATTTAATCGCCTTGGCCTTTCCGTGTGTGTTCAGCACCCTGTCCAATAAATGGACAGGAACATCTTCAGGCTCCATAGGTTGGGCTTCGATAGCTCCTGGCAAATCTCCTCCGAGATAGGTGAGAATGTGAAACTCATTATCAACGTGCACCTTCAAGCCCTGCGCTATCAGCTCGCGTAAAGCGCCCTCCGGCAGCAGGTTTGAAAGTACAGGGTGCAGCCGTTGATTCCGTGCCCATGGCTCTGCCATAAGCTTTGCCGCATTCGGAAACCTGGGGTGCGTAATCAGGCTGAATGTCGGGCGTTCAGGATTGTTTCTGAATGTCTCAGCAATGCTCAATACATTGCGGCCATTTTTAAACCCTGCAAGGTAGCCGATCAATACGCCATGAATGGTGAGCTGTAATACATTCACTTCATCATTTGCATCTGCGCTCATTCATCGTCTCCCAGCAATCCTTGCCACGGATCATCGGCTAATGATTTGCTCTTTTCTTTTGCCGACTGGCTTGGGTCCCTGGGTTGCGTGGTGTCGTCGGCCAGTACAGCAAGGACGGTATTTAATTTCTCTTGAGGAATAAGCAGTATCTCGCTCTTGAGCCCTTTGGCAATCAACTCAAGGGTATCGAGCCGAGGATTGCCTTTGGATTCCAGTCGCTGATATTGCTGGCGGGATATACCAACGCGCAGCCTCATATCGTGCTGCTTGAGTGCCAGTGCTATGCGGCGTTTTTTGATTTGTTCGAGTAGTGAACTCATGATGAAACTCATATATTGCTATTTATCTAATAGAACGCATATTAGTTTCTTTTTTGTATAACAGCAATATATAAGTTTCTTTCGTGTAATTAGGGTGCATTTTATGATAATAGCAATCTATATATTGCTATTATGTGTGGAGAGGCGCTCATTCCGTAGTGATAGAGAAAGGATTAAGAAACTGTCTTCCCCAAAAGAATGACCTGTCCACGTCACTGAGTTCAGCTTCATCGCAGACCGCTTGCCAATGTTGCTCAATGGTTTCTATCAAATGCGCAAAGATGGCCCGCGCATTGTCGTCTGAGAGCAGGAAATGCTTTGCGGCTTCAAGGCACAGCTTTAACTGGCTGAGATTCTTGCTGCCTGATATCAGCATGGCCTGTGACGCTTCATTCCCGGAGCGGCCTTGCGGGCAAATGTCATAGGCTGGTGTCAGTGCCAGTTCCTTGCCGTTCCAGAATGCCGCATGGTTGCGGGCGTGGTCGTCAGTATTGCCGCATAGAATATTGAACACCAACCGGGAAAACAGCTCCCTCAGCGTCTCTTTGGGCTCAGAGAAGCGATGGCGAATGATTTCCGCCAGTTTCTCGTAACTGGCATAGCGCGCCATCATGTCATCAAGGCCAAGTATTGTCAGCGCAGACACCATGGCCTTGCGTGACCACACCTTATCCCCTTGAGCAGAGATTGTTGGCAAACGATCGAAGCGTTCGATCAGAAGTACGTCTTTGTTGGCTGCTTTGGCCAATTTCACCGGCGCGACATTGAGCCCGGCCAGCTCTGCCAGGCGCATGGCGATAAATTCGGCTTTCACCACGCTGTAGAGATCGGTACTGGATGAAAATTTGGCGACGTATTTCTTGCCTTGGTCCTGAATCAGGGCTTTAGGCCGCGCACCGCCAATGGAACTGCCATGGAACAATGCCTGATCCAGCTCAGGGGTAAGGGGCACGCCTTTTTCGACCCGTTCGGCCGATTCAATCAATTCTTCCATGCCGGCGTTATTTGCAGTACGGGGTACATACTCGGTGGGTGAGCGCTGAAAATCGAGTGCACCAATCCGGTCAGAGCCGGATTCCAGCAGATAAGTCAACTCGTCCAGTTCAGCGGTATCCGTACCAGCGCCCTTCAGCCCCAGCTTTTTATTGATAATGACCCGTCGTCCCCATGCATCGGGCGCGGCATCCCGAATACAGCCGGGCATGCCCAGCCCTTTGGGCAGGGGCAATATGCCTGCCTGCAAGGGCAATTCGGGTTCATAGATCGACATGACCGATTTGCCGTCGTTGATCCGTTCCAAATAACTTTTGCCGTAGTTGAACAGGACATTGCCCTGTCCACGAGACATGTCCGCTTCCAGTCGTCCTGCCACAATGGGCTTGGTTTCGCCGGGCAGCCAGATCCAGACAAATGCTTCTTTCTCGGTTTTATTGGCCTTAGAAGTCATCGCGCACCGCTTTGTTGCTGGCTTTTATCCGTTGTGGCAGCAGTGCGATTTTGTCCCGCGTGTGCTCGATATGCCGGGCAAGAGGTATGTTGTCCGGTTCAAACAGTTTTACGCCCACCAGTGTGGCGACTTCAAAGACCAGGCCAACGGCGCAGCTCATTTCGCCGTTTTCTATTTTTTGCAATGTTGCTCTGGAGATGCCGGCACGGTCGGCCAGGTTTGTTTCAGACCATTGGCGCTGCTTGCGCCCCAGCTTGATCTGCTCCCCCATGAGCACAGCGGCCTCCAGGGCATATTGGGAGTAGCTTCGTTGTTTTGCCATCATTTATGCCTGACGTAAAAAAGACTAAATAAATGGTCATTAGGCTATCTAATGAATAGTAATGTAGCCATTTCTAGCAAGGGAATGCATGTCTGTCAAGGAGTTCATGACTATTATAATGGTCATTAAGCATGGTAATGCCCATTATTATAGGCAATCTATAACAGGCCAGCGCTGTGCGCTGGATGGGCGTATTCAAGGCATCAGGCGTTCAGCCCTGCTCCTGGATGCCTTTGCCAGCTTTCTATTTCCTGTACAGCACGACAAACTTGCTGGTATTGCCCTGAATGGATGGGTCGAAAACGCCGATTGTCAGTGGATCAGCCGGGTTCTTGTGCAGGTCGGAGCTGCGATAAAAAGTCAGGCCTGCTGCAGTTGCCAGCTCTGTGACCACGCTCTCTGCCACCCTGTGCAAGGTGCCACCTGCCTCTATTCCCGATCCGGCCGGTGCAATATGATCAACCGCCAGCAATAGGCCACCTGGTTTCAGTATGCGCGCAATTTCATTGAATGTTTCGCTGGCATCCCCCAGGCTGACCCCGTTGGCCACAAAGCCAAGCTCATGCGGGCCGAGTATCCAGGTGACCAGATCGATTGAATTATCGGCTGCCTCAAGCTGATCAAAATTGGTGCGACTGATGCGTATGTTCGGTAGCCGTCCGTTGGCGGTGCGAACCTGGGGTGCATCACCGATAAAATCGTCAAAGGAAGGGGGGTTCTGCATCACAACCGAACCGTTCGGTCCTACTGCACGAGCTAGAATTTCTGTGTAGTAGCCGCCTCCGGCTTCCATTTCAAAAACGGACATGCCCGTCTCCAGCCCAGCGAAAGACAGCACTTGTGCCGGTTTGCGACTCGCGTCATCAGCCACATCCGCACTCGGTCTATCCGGGTGCGAGAGCGCGGCGGCTACATCAGCTGCCGCTGACAGCGCGGGAGCGCTGACGCTGATCAGTGCGGCACAGGCAAGGCTGGCTGAGATGAATCGGGGATACTTTCGGGCGAAAAACATGTTGGTCTCCTGCTGCTGGCGCAGCGCTGAAAGTTGAAACACGGGTACCTGGAATTCGAACAGCATTGCGGTAAGCAGGGCTGGAGTCAATATGTAAGTATACATTTCATAGCAAGCAGTGATTTGCTGTATTGCACCAGGGTGCTTAAGATGGCTCAAACAAATGGATAAGAAGGAATAGCGTCAACCATGACTGGATTCAGCTCATACAACCATAAGCAGCACTGCAGTTGCGGCCAGGTGGTTTTCTTTGACAACAGCATCTGCCTGCGCTGCGGCTCAGCATTGGCTTTTCATCCTGAGCAAGGCCGTCTGCACAGTCTGTTGCCTGCCGAGGAAGCAGGCCGCTGGGTGCTGTATCAGGAGGTCAACAGCGCCAGAGAGGTGATCGACACGTATCGTCGTTGCGCCAATGTTGACTCGCCGGCTCAATGCAACTGGCTGGTCACCGGGGAGCTGGATCAGAACGCAGACAGCGACCTGTGTCTGGCCTGCGCGACAAATGTCACGATTCCTGATTTGACACAATCCGGCAATCCCGACTATTGGCGCCTGTGTGAGGTTGCCAAACGCCGTCTGATAGCTCAGTTGTTGATGCTGAATCTGCCGGTAAAGACCCGGCAGATGGACCCGGATCAAGGCCTGGGCTTTGAGCTGTTGCGCTGGCGGCCGGGCGAGGAAACCGTAGTCACTGGACACAAGGGTGGCGTGATTACGCTCGACATAGCTGAAGCAGACCCTGCCTTCCGCGAACAGATACGCCAGCAGATGCAGGAACCCTACCGTACCCTGCTGGGCCATTTTCGCCACGAATCCGGCCATTATTACTGGGACCGACTGGTCAGGAACAGCAATTGGTTGCCTCTGTACCGGCAGCTATTTGGCGACGAGCGCCGGGATTACCAGAAAGCACTGGAGAAGCATTATCAGAGTGGTCCCCCACCCGACTGGCAAAGCCACTACATCAGCAGCTATGCCGCCACCCACCCCTGGGAGGACTGGGCCGAAACCTGGGCGCACTATCTGCACATGACCGACACCTTGAGTGCCGCCGAACAGTTTGGTATCGATGCCGATGGGTTGAGTGTCCAAATGGACCCGTTCACGCCAGAACAACTGGATGATTGCCCATTCCAGATTGATGCAGAACGGGGCACGCACCCGTTTCTTGGGATGGTCAACCGCTGGGTGCGGCTGAGCAGCGTACTGAACATGCTGGCGCGCAGCATGGGCCAGCCGGACAGTTATCCGTTTGTGTTGACGCTGCAAACGCTGCGCAAGATGTATCTGGTTCATGCGGTGATTGCTTGAGACAACTGCTTGGTTCAGAGGCTCCCTAATACTTTCTTCTTTCTGGAACAATTTCGCAGGTATACAATATGGCAAGCCGGACAGGTGATGGTTGGATTCTGGCGATTTTCCAATAATTAAAAGGATTAAAAAAATGAATAAAAACAGAAAGTTGGCTCTTGCTTTGGTGACTACCGCCTCCATGCTGGCAGCCAGTGTGACATCTGCTCAAACCGTTCAGGTTTTTACCAGCAGCTCACAAGTTGACACCTGGGACCCGATTTTCCCAGCTGTTGCTGACCCAAACTGGCCATCGACGGTGTGTACTACCACGCCGGCCGTAGGCCTTGATGCTAACTGGACGAATCCGCACAAGGCTACGCAGTTCGGTACCAGTGCGCATCCCTGGCAGGGTTCTCAGACATTTTCGGCGCAGTGGATCAATGCGTGGAGCAACCTGAACTCGCAGGGGCCCCAAGGGCACAATTGGACGAAGTACTCGACCGAAGTCTCCGGCTCTGGTGAATTCGTGCTCAATCTGCTTGCCGACAACTGCTCCTGGATCTACCTGGATGGTAGCCTGGTGGGTTTCCAGGATACGACCCAGACCAATCCTGCCCCAAGTTACCCGGTAAGCCTGGATGGAACCCATACCCTGTCGTTCATCATTTTTGACGGTGGTGGTCTGGCAGGTGGCATGTTCCGGCTTGAGACCAATACGGGCACAGTATTTCCGGATACCGACGAAGATGGTCTGACCGACCCGGAAGAAACCCTTCATAACACGGATCCGAATAACCCCGACACCGATGGTGATGGCGTTAACGATGGGGATGAGGTTGCTGCGGGTACTGATCCAACCACCCCGGATGTGCTGGACACCGATGGTGACGGCCTGGCTGACGATATTGATGCCTGTGTGAATTCAATCGTTTCCACCACAGTTTCCATCAATGATGTCGATTCCGGAGTGATCAATACCGTTGACGCCTTGGGCTGCAGTGTAGCCGACAGCCTGGAATTGGCGTGTTCGGGCGATTTCAGCAATCATGGTCAGTTTGTGAGCTGTGTTGCGCATACCTCCACTGACTTGCGCAAGGCTGGCATCATCAGCAACAAGGAACGTGCTGCGCTGGTGAATACAGCGGCAAAGAAATAGCAGGGTAATATCGTTGTTTTGTTAGCAGTTAAAAGGCTGAACCGGAGGGTTCTCTGGTTCAGCCTTTTAACTTTCTATTTTTGTCTCTCATGTTGCCCCTCATTGATACGCAGCGCGTTTTCGGTTAGAATGCGCCGCTTGCAAGGTGCGGGCTCCCTCTGAAGCCAGAAAGTAACGCGCCAAGGGGTCACTGCAGCCTGGAGTCGATATCGGGGACAGTGCTTAACGGCTGATGCCGTCGGCAGACAGCCCTGCTTTCAGCTGCTGTACCAGAGAAGCCCCTTGATGGGGCTTTTTATTGGAGACTGATTTGTCCCCAGACGGGTGAAGATGTCCTGAATTGGTGCCAGAGCAGGCACGACAGGATGGAAACAAGCAGGAATCTCAGGAGTGGGCCAAGGGCCCATTTTTTATTTCTGCACCTGTCCGGCGGGAATGGTTTTGATAAACGGGAATGGTTTTGACGCAAAGCACAACACGAGTCGCTGAATTGATCGAACCTGCGGTGAATGCGCTGGATCTTGAGCTATGGGGAATCGAGCATCTGAGCCAGGGGCATCGCAGCATTCTGCGCATTTTCATCGAAAGTGACGCCGGAGTGACCATCGAAGATTGCGAACGCGTGAGCCGACAGGTAAGTGGCATTCTGGATGTTGAAGAGCCAATTGGTGGGGCCTATACACTGGAGGTTTCCTCGCCAGGCTTGGACAGGCCGCTGTTTACCCTGGCACAGTTCAGCCGCTATACCGGCGAGTTGATCAATGTGCGTCTGCGGATGCCGCAACAGGGGCGGAAGAAATTCAAAGGCTTGCTGGAAAAGGTTGATGGGGAAAATATCTGTCTGATTGTCGACGGTGAGCAGCAGGTGCTGCCATTTTCCGCGATAGACAAGGCCAGTATCGTATTCTGAAAAATGGAACGGCGGATTAGTGCATAGGGTGACACTATTATGATGAGCAAAGAAATTCTGATGGTTGCAGACGCTGTCTCGAATGAGAAGGGTGTATCCCGTGAAGTCATTTTCGAGGCGATCGAATATGCGCTGATGGCAGCTACCAAGAAACGGTTTGAAGGTGAGGAAGCTGACTGCCGGGTCAGGGTCAATCGCAAAACGGGTGATTATGAATCCTTTCGGGTCTGGACTGTCGTGGCTGATGAGGAACTGCTTGACCCCGCTACGGAGATTGGTCTCAGTGCTGCCAGGGAAAAGGACCCGACTCTTGAGCCAGGTGCATTGCTGGAAGAAAAAATCGACAATATCGAGTTCGGCCGTATTGCCGCGCAAACGGCAAAACAGGTCATAGTGCAGAAAGTACGTGAGGCCGAACGCGACCTGGTGGTGGAAGAGTACCGGCACCGTGTGGGTCAGCTGGTATCCGGTACGGTCAAGAAAGCCACCAGAGAAAGTGTTATCGTCGATCTCGGTGGCAATGCCGAAGGCTTGCTGACGCGTGATCAGATGATCCCCAGGGAAACTTTCCGCACAGGGGATCGCATCCGGGCCTTGCTGCTGGAAGTGCGCTCGGAAGCGCGGGGTCCACAGCTGATTCTCAGCCGCACAGCGCCGGGCATGTTGATTGAATTGTTCAAGATCGAGGTGCCGGAGATTTCTGAAGAAATCATTGAAATCAAGGCAGCGGCCAGAGACCCCGGCTCGCGCGCCAAGATTGTCGTGAAAACCAATGACGGACGGATTGATCCGGTAGGTGCCTGCGTCGGTATGCGTGGCTCCAGGGTGCAGGTGGTATCGAACGAGCTCGCCAATGAGCGTATCGACATCATTCTCTGGGATGATAATCCAGCCCAGTTGGTGATCAACTCCATGGCTCCGGCAGAAGTTGCCTCCATTGTCGTGGATGAGGACAGTCACACCATGGATGTCGCCGTCGAGGAAGACAACCTGGCACAGGCCATTGGTCGCACCGGGCAGAATGTCAGATTATCGAGCGAGCTGACCGGTTGGACCATCAATGTGATGAGCGTTGCGGATGCTGTTGAAAAGCAGAAAACCGAAACCAGTGGTTTTGTCGATATGTTCATGGCCCGTCTGGATGTGGATGAAGACATTGCCGAGGTCCTGGTCAGTGAAGGTTTCAGCTCGCTTGAAGAAGTGGCCTATGTGCCTTTGGAAGAGATGTTGAGCATCGATGGTTTCGACGAAGACATTGCGACGGAGTTGCGTAATCGTGCCAAGGATGCCTTGTTGACCCAGGCCATTGCCTCGGAAGAGGACCTGTCCGATGCCAGGATTGAGGCGGATCTTCTCAATATGGAAGGCATGGACAAAAAACTGGCATTGATGTTGGCCAAAAAAGGAATTCTCAGCATGGAAGACCTGGCCGAACAGTCTGTTGATGAATTGATGGATATCGATGAAATGGACGAGGAACGTGCTGGTAAACTCATTATGACTGCCCGTGCTCCCTGGTTTGAGTGACAGGTAAGCAGGTTTAGCAGCAGGAACGCACAGGAGTATCGTAAATGGCAGATGTAACAATTGGTGATTTTGCCAAAGTGGTCGGCGTATCGGTAGAGCGCTTACTGTCTCAGGTAAAGGAGGCAGGGCTCCCACATACCCGGGAAGAAGACCCCATATCCAATGACGACAAGAATACCTTGTTGCAGTTTTTGCGGCGCAGCCATGGTGCCAGCGATACTGCTGATGCAACGCCACGCAAGATCACTCTCAAGCGCAAGACGGTAGAGACACTGAAAACCACTTCCGGGCATGGCCGCGGCAAGACGGTCAATGTTGAAGTGCGCAAGAAACGAACCTACGTCAAACGCAGTGAACTGCCTCCAGAACCAGTTGCGCCCGCTGCGGAAGAAGATCTTGAAACCAGCAGTACAGCGACGGATATCCAGGGTACGCAAACCACTGCAGACTCTGCAGTCCCCGGGCAACTTGCTCCTGAAGACAATGCCGGCCAGCCTGCTGCTCCTGCAGAGGAAACCGTGGAAGAATCGGCACAGGCTGCTGCCAAGTCCGGCAAAACCGAGCCTGAGGTTCCGGTAGACCTTACCCTGCCAGAGGATATACCCGCCAAGGCCAAACCGGTGGGCAAAGATCCAGGCAAGACCCGTAAGGACAGTCCCGACAAAGATGAAGAGAAGAAGCCGGCTTTCCGCAAGAAGGACAAGGCGCCCGCGAAGAAGGTCGTCAAGGGCCGCATGGACGATTTTGTCCTGGAAGACGCTGAATTTGATGATGGTCTCGGCGGTCGTGGTCGTCGTGGCGGTGTGCGCAAGAAGTCCAGGACCAAGCAGCACGGTTTTGAAAAACCTACTGAATTCATTGCACGCGAGATAACCATTGGTGAAGCCAATTCCGTCACTGACCTGGCGCAAAAAATGTCGGTCAAATCGGCAGAGCTGATTAAAATCCTGTTCAAGATGGGGGTAATGGCCACCATCAACCAGATGCTGGACCAGGATACCGCCACCCTGCTGGTGGAGGAGATGGGGCATAAGGCCAGGTTTGTTTCTGCTGATGCCATTGAGGAAAGCCTCTACGAATCGATCGCCTATGATGGGGGTGCGGAGTCGGTGAGCCGGGCTCCGGTAGTTACCGTGATGGGGCATGTCGACCATGGCAAGACCTCATTGCTTGACCGTATCCGCAAAGCCTCGGTGGCTGACCATGAGGCGGGTGGCATCACCCAGCACATCGGGGCCTACCATGTGGACACCGGTCACGGCATGGTGTGTTTTCTGGATACTCCCGGCCATGCCGCATTCAGTGCCATGCGCTCGCGCGGAGCCAAGGCCACCGATGTGGTCGTGCTTGTCGTAGCCGCGGATGATGGGGTCAAACCCCAGACCGAAGAGGCGATTCAACATGCCAAGGCAGCAGGTGTCCCTATCGTGGTGGCCATCACCAAGGTCGACAAGGAAGATATCGATATCGACCGGGTAACCAGCGAGCTGGCCAGCAAGGAAGTCATCCCTGAAAGCTGGGGCGGCGATATTCAGTTCGTCCAGGTTTCGGCACATACCGGGGCGGGTATCGAAGAACTGCTCGATGCCATTCTGCTGCAAGCAGAATTGCTGGAGTTGAAGGCTTTCGTGGATGCGCCTGGCAAAGGGGTTGTGATTGAATCAAGGCTGGACAAGGGGCGGGGCCCAGTGGCTTCGGTGCTGGTACAAAACGGCACTCTGCGCACTGGCGATATTGTTCTGGCCGGGCATGAGTACGGTCGGGTGCGGGCGCTGATCGATGAGAACGGCAGCCCGGTAAAATCCGCTGGCCCTTCCATCCCTGTCGAGATATTGGGCTTGAATGGCGTGCCGGAAGCAGGCGATGAGTTTGTCGTTGTCGCGGATGAGAAAAAGGCCAAGGAAGTGGCCCTGTTCAGACGTGAGCGTCATCGTGACAGCAAAACAGCCCTGCAACAGACCAACAAGCTGGAATCCATGTTTGCCGGTATTGGCAAAGGCGATGTCGGTGTGCTCAACATTGTCCTGAAGACAGATGTACGCGGTTCCCTGGAAGCCATCGTGGCCTCCCTGAACAAACTGTCTACAGACGAAGTTGAAATCAACGTGGTTTCTGCCGGGGTGGGAGGTATTTCGGAGACCGATGCCCATCTGGCGGCGACGTCCAAGGCCATGATCGTGGGTTTCAATGTTCGTGCCGACAAGAGTGCCAGGGAAATTGTTGAAAATGAAGGTCTGGAGTTGCGCTACTACAATGTGATCTATGATGTCATTGACGATGCCAAGGCGA
>JAVVEG010000031.1:13747-19919 GCA_032251455.1 Pseudomonadales bacterium
CTGGAGTTGCGCTACTACAATGTGATCTATGATGTCATTGACGATGCCAAGGCGATTCTTAGCGGCATGTTGGCCCCTGAGCTGCGTGAGCAGATTCTGGGTGTGGCCGAAGTGCGCGATGTGTTCAATTCGCCCAAGTTCGGTCAGATTGCCGGCAGCATGGTGATTGAAGGCACGGTTTACCGCAGCAGACCGATTCGTGTACTGCGCGATAACGTGGTCATTTATCAGGGTGAACTCGAATCCCTGCGCCGCTTCAAGGACGATGCCAGTGAAGTGCGCAATGGCATGGAATGTGGTATCGGTGTGAAAAACTATAACGATGTGCGGGTTGGAGACAAGATTGAGGTGTACGAGACCATTGAAGTGGCCCGCACGCTTTAATTTTGGCTGATTTCTGGTAAACCCTGACGACCCTGGATGATGACATGAGCAGCAAGGTATCACCGCGCTTGAAGCGGATAGCGGATCAACTGCAGCGCGAGCTGGCCATGTTGATCCAGCTTGAAGTCAAGGACCCGCGTGTCGGCATGGTGTCGGTGACCGGTGTCGATGTCTCGCGGGATCTGGCCTATGCCACTGTCTATGTTACGGTAATGGGCGCGGTGGATGCCGTGGCAGCAGATGGTGCTGTTGCTGAAAAAGGCAGCCTGGATCAGCTGGAGATAGATGAAAGCCTCAAGGCCCTGAACAAGGCCGCTGGCTTCCTGCGCTCACAGCTGGCCAAACGGCTGAGCTTGCGCACGACTCCCCGGCTGGTGTTTCGCTATGACAACAGCATCAGTCAGGGCCAGTATCTGTCCTCCCTGATCGATAATGCGATTGCCGCAGACAGTCAGCATCATCACGACTGAGCCGGGACGACGGGACACGGGAGAACCAAGGTGGGACAAGGACGCAGGCAGCGCGGCCGTAACATCAGCGGCATGATTGTGGTGGACAAGCCGCAGGGCGTCAGCTCCAATGCCTGCCTGCAGGAAGTAAAGCGGATTTTCAATGCCAGCAAGGCTGGCCATACCGGCAGCCTGGATCCGCTGGCGACCGGTGTGCTGCCACTGTGCCTGGGCGAGGCCACCAAGGTTTCACAGTATTTGCTGGAAGCCGATAAAAGCTACACAACCCGCATCAGATTGGGTGTTCGCACCGACACGGCAGACAGCGAAGGCACAGTCATCAGTGAACGGGATGCCAGCCATGTCAGTCGGCAGGATATTGTAAACCTGCTGCCACAATTCACAGGCAGAATAAACCAGCTACCACCTATGTACTCCGCCTTGAAACATCAGGGCACGCCTCTTTATCGGCTGGCACGAGAGGGCAGGGAAGTAGAGCGTCAGCCCAGAGCGGTGACCATCTACCGGCTGGAAATGACAGATTTTATGCCCCAGGAGTTTGAGCTGGAGATCAGTTGCAGCAAGGGAACCTATATCAGGACCATAGCCGATGATCTGGGTGAGGCGCTGGGTTGTGGCGCCCATGTCATCGCGCTCAGACGCCTGCAGGCAGGGGGGTTTACTCTGGCAAATTGTGTTACCATGCCGGCCCTGAGAGCAATGCGACCAGAGCACACAGAGGAGCCGGATGCTTTTGCCGCCCTGGACAAGCTGCTGGTCGGTGCCGACCAGGCAGTATTGCAACTACCGGCAGTTGTTCTGCCACAGTCCACTGCCTGGTTTATCAAGCAGGGGCAGCCAGTGATGGTAAGACATTTGCCCGCAGACGGTCTTGTACGCTTGTACGAGGAACAGGAATTCATCGGTATTGGTGTCATCCTCGACGATGGTCGGGTAGCACCCCGCCGATTAATGACGCAGTAAGGCAGTAAGACAGCAAGGGAACTCCCAGGCGACTATCAATATGCATGGTCGAACTGGCGACGGGAAGTCACTTTAATTGAACGCATATTCATAGAGAGAAAAATCATGGCATTATCCGCAGCACAGAAAGAAGCAATCATCAAAGAGTACGCACAAAGTGAAGGCGATACAGGATCACCGGAAGTTCAGGTGGCCCTGCTGACCGAAAACATCAATTTGCTGCAATCTCATTTCAAAGAACACATCCATGATCACCACTCACGCCGTGGCCTGATCCGCATGGTTAACAGCCGACGCAAACTGCTTGATTATCTCAAGCGCAAGAACGTTGATCGCTATGCCACGTTGATCAAGAAACTGAACCTGCGTCGCTGAGTCGGTAATTATCGATAACTATTGGTAACTATAAGCGAGACCCTTGGTAGACAGGATGTCGTGCAATGGGGCCCGGGTCTCAATCAAAAATACAGGAAGAGAATATGTTTAATATTGTGAGAAAAACATTCCAGTACGGAAATGACACAGTGACACTGGAAACCGGGAAAATTGCCAGACAGGCAACCGGTGCCGTCGTTGTCACCATGGGAGACTCCCAGGTGCTGGCTACTGTTGTGGGGCGCAAAAAAGCCCAGCCAGGTGCCGATTTTTTCCCGCTGACGGTCAACTATCAGGAAAAGACTTATGCTGCCGGCAAGATTCCCGGCGGATTTTTCAAGCGTGAAGGCCGTCCGACAGAGAAGGAAACCCTGGTTTGCCGTTTGATCGACCGGCCCATTCGACCCTTGTTCCCGGAAGGTTTCAAGAATGAAGTCCAGGTTGTCTGTACGGTTATCTCAGCAGGCAAGGATCAGGACCCGGATATTGCTGCCTTGATCGGTGCCTCTGCTGCCCTGTCCATTTCCGGCATTCCATTCAATGGTCCGATTGCAGCAGCCCGTGTAGGTTATGATCTGGAAGAAGGTTATATCCTGAACCCCGGTTCAGCCGCGCTGACAGGTTCAGCACTGGATATGGTGGTGGCTGGAACGAAGTCAGCCGTCACCATGGTTGAATCCGAAGCCAAACAGCTGAGTGAAGATCAGATGCTGGGTGCGGTGTTGTTCGCCCATGAAGCCATGCAAGTGGTCATCAGTGCAATTGAAGAGTTGGCCGCCGAGGCGGGCAAACCTGTCTGGGACTGGCAGCCTGAGCCGGTCAATGAGACCCTGCAACAAGCCATGCAGGAAGCCTTTGCCGCCGCCATGGCCGAAGCCTATCAGATCTCTGACAAGATGCAGCGCTATGATGCTATCGGGCAGTTGCAGCAGAAAGCCATCGAACAATTTGCCAGTGAAGAATCTGCTGTGACAGCGGATGAGGTGAAAAGCCTGTTTTCTGCTCTGGAAAGCAAGGTCGTGCGCCATCGCATCCTGGATGGTCATCCCCGCATCGATGGACGTGATACCCGAACAGTTCGCCCCATCGCCATTGAAACCGGCGTGCTGCCCAAGGCGCATGGTTCGGCTCTGTTCACCCGGGGTGAGACTCAGGCACTGGTAGTGACCACACTGGGCGCGATTCGCGATTCCCAGTTGATAGAAGGTCTTGAAGGGTCGAAGAAGGAAGCCTTCATGCTGCACTACAACTTCCCTCCCTACAGCGTGGGTGAGACGGGTTTCATGAGTGGGCCCAAGCGGCGTGAAATTGGTCATGGCAAGCTGGCCAAACGCGGTGTCCAGGCGGTCATGCCGGCGGAAGATTCTTTTCCTTATGCCATTCGCATCGTCTCTGAAATCACCGAATCCAACGGCTCCAGCTCCATGGCGACAGTCTGTGGCAGTTCCCTGGCAATGATGGATGCCGGTGTACCCATCTCGGCACCGGTGGCCGGGATCGCCATGGGCCTGATCAAGGAAGGCGACAAGTTTTCGGTGCTGACCGACATCCTGGGTGACGAAGACCATCTGGGCGACATGGATTTCAAGGTGGCTGGTACAGCCAATGGCGTGACTGCCCTGCAGATGGATATCAAGATTCAGGGCATTACCGAAGAGATTATGGAAATCGCCCTCAACCAGGCTTTTGAGGCGCGGTTGCATATTCTTGCTGAAATGAACAAGGTGCTGGCTGAACCCCGGGCGACTGTCTCCGAGAATGCGCCTTCCATGGCCACCATGAAGGTGGACGCCGACAAGATTCGTGATGTCATCGGCAAGGGGGGCGCAACCATTCGCTCCATTACCGAGCAAAGCGGAGCGTCCGTGGACATCGATGACGATGGCAACATCCGTATTTACGGAGAAGATGCCACCTCACGCGACAAGGCCATCGAGCTGATCCAGAGCATCACTGCCGAGGCTGAAATTGGCAAGCTGTACATGGGCAAGGTAGCTCGCATCGTCGACTTTGGTGCCTTCATCACCATTCTCCCGGGCAAGGATGGTCTGGTACACATATCCCAGATCTCTGCCGACCGGGTTGAGAATGTCGGTGAATACCTGAAAGAAGGCCAGGAAGTGCTGGTCAAGGTGACCGATCTTGATGCGCGTGGCCGGATCAAGCTGAGTATCAAGGAAATTACTGAAGACGATAAAGCGGAATTTGCCGCCGCGGAGTGATCCCGGCAGCTGATTGTTCGCCCAAACAGAAATCCCGCCCCAGGTTGCGACCGGTGCGGGATTTTTTATTTGAGCCCGTGTCAGCAGACCCGCATAATTGCTATGCTCTGTCACGCCTGAGGGCGTACGCATAACAGAGCATAAGCAGACATACAGGGCTGACAGACCCCCAGAAAGGACATGCAATGCAGATTTCGACAGAAATTCCCGGCTTCAGTATCCGTGCCGCAAGGCCGGATGACTGTGCGCTTATTCTTGGCTTTATCCAGGAACTGGCCGATTACGAAAAACTATCCCATGAAGTGCTGGCAACACCCGACATACTGCGGGAAACCCTGTTCGGTGAACGCCGCTATGCCGAGGTACTGATCGGGGAATATGAAGGCCGGGCTGTGGCCTATGCCTTGTTTTTTCATAATTTTTCCACCTTCACCGGCCGTCCGGGTATTTATCTGGAGGATATCTATGTGCAGCCTGCCATGCGGGGCAAGGGATTTGGCAAGACGCTGATGACGGTCATGGCCAAACTGGCCGTGGACAGAAAATGTACCCGGCTGGAGTGGTCGGTGCTGGACTGGAATGAGCCCTCTATCCGCTTTTACCGCTCCATCGGGGCAATTCCGATGGATGGATGGACTGTGCAACGCATGACGGGTGACGCATTGACAGCATTGGCCGGGCAGTTCCGGGGTACGCAGCAATGAGCAGAACCGTTTTCCTGAATGGTGTTTTCCTGCCGGAAACAGAGGCAAAGGTATCCATTTTCGACAGGGGTTTCCTGTTTGGTGATGGAGTCTATGAAGTGATTCCGGTGTTGCAGGGCAAATTGGTTGATGAGGCTCATTCCGTTGAGCGCCTGCGCCGCAGTCTGGCGGAGCTGGAGATACCCTGGCCGTGCAGTGAGCCGGATTATCAGACTATGTTGCGGGAGCTGATTCAGCGCAACGCGCTGCAGGAAGGCAGTGTCTATGTACAGGTGACCCGGGGTGTGGCAGAGCGTGACTTCCCCTATCCACAGGGAATCAGCAGCACCCTGATGGCTTACACTTCAGCGCGGGCGCTGTTGGCCAATCCGCATGCCGAACGCGGGGTTGCGGTGGTGTCGGTGCCGGACCTGCGCTGGCGCCGCCGGGATATCAAGTCTATCAATCTGCTCGCACAATGCATGGCCAAGCAGCAGGCGAGCAGTCAGGGTGCCTTTGAGTGCTGGATGCACGAGGATGGCCTGGTTACCGAAGGTGGTTCCTCTTCTGCATTCATCATCAAGAATGGGTGTATCATTACCCGTGCCCTGTCCAAAGCCATTCTGCCGGGAATCCGACGCAAGGTGATTGTGCAGAAGGCCAGAGAGCAAGGGATAAGACTGGAGGAACGTGCATTCAGTCTTGAAGAAGCCTATGCTGCAGACGAAGCGTTCTTGAGCAGTGCCACCACCCTGGTGTTGCCAGTGGTGCAGATCGATGGCAGGCCCATTGCCGATGGCAGACCAGGGCCGCTGACCCGGCAGTTACGCAGCCTCTACATAGAGGCACTGCAGGATGAAGCCGCCGGCAAATGACAGTGATAATGACAGTAACAAGAATGGAAATATCAGGTATCTGGGGAACCTGTGGGTGCAAATGATGGTAAACCGGAGAATGAGTATATGAAGAATAATTTTATGTTCAAGAGCATGGTCTTGGTTCTGGCCTTCCTGCTTGGTTTCAGCGTATATGCCGAAGGTGGCAAGACGCCCCTGCGCGTCAAAAACGGGGCCGT
>JAVVEG010000031.1:20019-21357 GCA_032251455.1 Pseudomonadales bacterium
CTCGGGCCGGATGGCCAGGTGATTGATAACTCCAATCATCGCGGCATGCTGTCGATAGGTGTGCCAGGCACAGTGGCTGGCATGGCCAAGGCACATGAGGAGCTGGGCAGTCTGCCCTGGGCCGATCTGGTGGCTCCGGCGGTGAAACTGGCTCGCGAAGGCATCCCCATCACTTATGCCTTGTACCAGGGTTTCAGTCGCAATCAGGCTTACTGGGATCAGTATCCCTCATCTGCCAAGGTATTCCTGAAGGCAGACGGCAGCCCCTACGAACTGGGTGATACCTGGAAGCAGCCCGACCTGGCGCGCACCCTTGAGCGCATCATGCATGAAGGGCGGGACGGCTTCTACAAGGGTGAAAATGCCCGTATGCTGGCTGAATTCATGGCGGCCAACGGGGGATTGATCACTGAGGCAGATCTGGAGGCCTATAAAGCGGTTGAACGTGCTCCTGTGCGCGGAACCTACCGGGGCTACGAGGTTGTCAGCATGCCTCCACCGAGTTCAGGTGGGGTGGGTATTATTGAGATGCTGAATATTCTTGAAGGCTTTGACCTGGCCGCCACTGGTCATAATTCGGCGCAGACCCTGCACCTGATGACCGAAGCCATGCGCCGTGCCTATGCCGACCGGGCCGAGTTCCTGGGCGATCCCGATTTCAACAGCGACATGCCGCTCAACCGGCTGCTCAGCAAGGAGTATGCAGCCAGCCTGCGGGCCAGTATCGACCCGCACAAGGCCTCGGTCAGCGACGAAACCGAGTTCAGCAATATCTATGAGAGCGAGGACACTACACACTTTTCCGTGGTCGATAAGGACGGCAATATGGTTTCCCTGACCTATACCCTGGAGAATGGTTACGGTTCACGCATCGTGGCCGAAGGGGGTGGGTATCTGCTCAATAACGAGATGGGTGACTTCAATGCAGTGCCGGGTGTCACCACAAGAGATGGGCAGATCGGAACAACTCCCAATCTGGTCGAGCCGCAGAAGCGTATGCTGTCCAGCATGTCCCCCACCATTCTTGGGCAGAACGGCAAGCCGGTGCTGGCCATAGGCAGCCCTGGCGGACGCACCATCATCAACACCACGCTGCAGGTGATTCTGAATATGGTTGATCATGGCTTGAATGTGGCGCAGGCAGTGGAAGCCGGTCGTATTCATCATCAGTGGCTGCCCGATGTGACCAGCATGGAAGCCAATGTCTTCTCGCCGGATACCATCCGCCTGTACGAGAGCATGGGCCATGAAACCAGTGTTCGCGGCAACCAGGGTTCCGCCATGGGTATCTACCATGACCGTGAAAACGGGCTGTATGAAGCCGCTGCGGATTCCCGT
>JAVVEG010000032.1:0-19796 GCA_032251455.1 Pseudomonadales bacterium
TCTTGCAGGCTTAACCGTTCTGGCATGTCCGGCATGTTCACAACTCTCTCATGGCCCTCTGCCGCTTCTTCGACAGTGTTAGAGGCACTATCATCTTGACTGCAGCCCGCTACCAGCAAAAGCAGTCCCGACAAATACATGAGCGTTTTCATGGTGTACTTCTCCTCACTGGACCGGAAGGATACCGCACTGCTGGATGGTCAATTGGATGACCTCCGTCGATGTTACCACTACCAACAATGGTCCGGGTCCTCGGGCAGGGTTCTTTGCTGAGATGCCTGATAAACACCAAGGTATAAATTTACCTATGGTAGAGTATCCCTTTTCGCAGCTGGCTTGTGCCGGTGCTTGTTGTGGGACCGCTCACGGTGAGGCGTCCCCGCACAACCCTCGCCGGTGTACATGCCAGCCAGAAACAGGTTCAGCTTCTGCAGAAAACGTTTGAGTGGCCCCCGGGTTTTGCCGGTGGCAAGATTGAGTTCGCGCAAGGGCAGACGATTGCCATCCCAGGCAGGCTGTTTATCGTTCCCTTTGTCATTCCTTTTGGCGTGCGCTTCAATCAAACCACTCTCATCAGCTGCTGCGAAATCCTGCTTGTAGCGATGATCAGACATTTTATTCTGTCCAGGGAAAACACATGAGCACCCGAGTACAACACTGTTCATTCTGCAAGGCAAGTTTTCCGTTATTATTGGCGCTGCTGCTGAGCGGCTGCGGTGAAACAGCAATGCTTCCGGTCATGGCCGGTTATGGGCCACAGCCCGAATTGCCGCCCCCGCGTCAGCGCCTGATTCCCACCATCAATATTGCCCGCGTTTCTGGCTGGGCTGAGGGCCAACGGCCAAGGGCTGCCGACGGCCTGCAGGTGAATGCCTTCGCCACGGGTCTGCACAACCCGCGCTGGCTGCTGGTACTGCCCAATGGCGATGTGCTGGTCGCGGAAAGCAATACGCCTGCCGGCAATATGCAGGGGTTTCGTGGCTGGGTGGCCGGTTTGTTGATGCGCCGCGCCGGTTCGGGAGAGCCCAGTGCGGACCGCATCACTTTGCTGCGCGATACGGATGATGACGGCGTCGCTGATTTTCGTTCCGTGTTTCTGGCTGGCCTGCACTCCCCGTTTGGCATGGCCCTGGTCGGCTCCACCTTCTATGTCGCCAATGCCGATGCTCTGCTGCAGGTGCCTTATCAGCCGGGACAGACTCACCTTTCCGCCAGCCCTGAACTGCTCACGGATCTTTCAGCTGGCAGCTTGAACTACCACTGGACCAAAAGTCTCATTGCCAGCCCCGACGGCAGTAAACTGTATGTGGGCGTCGGCTCCAACAGCAATGCGGGCGAAAATGGCATCGATGAGGAAACCGGACGGGCGGTGATCCGGGAAATCGACCTTCCCGGCGGTCAGAGCCGGGTATTTGCCTCTGGCCTGCGCAATCCGGTTGGTCTGGCCTGGCAAGCAGACACCGGGGTGCTGTGGACCACCGTGAATGAACGGGATGAACTGGGCAGCGATCTGGTGCCCGATTACATGACATCGGTTCAGGAAAACGGGTTTTATGGCTGGCCCTGGAGTTATTATGGTCAGCAGGTAGACACGCGGGTGCAGCCTGCGAACCCGGGAAAAGTGGCACAGGCCATCGTGCCTGATTATGCGCTGGGCGCTCACACCGCCTCTCTGGGTCTGGCCTGGCTGCAGGCACCGGCCCTGTTGCCGGACTACCATTCCGGCATGGTGGTGTCCCAGCACGGGTCCTGGAACCGTTCACCGTTCAGCGGCTATCAAGTCATTTTCATTCCCTTTGCCAATGGCAGACCGGAAGGTTCACCACAGATTCTGCTCGATGGTTTTCGTGAAGAGAATACCGCCTACGGTCGTCCGGCAGGCGTGGCACTGGATAAAACCGGCGCGCTGCTGATTGCCGATGATGCCGGCAATACCATCTGGCGCCTGCATCAATAACCGCCAAAGCACAGAGGCTGACGATGAAAACACATGAGGTCTTCAATCAATCCCCCCCGCTTGAAGAGTATGATCTGTTCGCCAGCGACAAGGTGCTGCAGGAGGCCGTCCAGCGTGAAAGTAATGGCCAGGCAGATGGTCAGGCCCTGGCCGGTTTCGGACAGAAAATCGGGCAGGCACGGATAATCGATCTCGGCCGCCAGGCCAACACCTATCTCCCGGTATTGAAAAGTTTTGACCGTTTCGGTTTTCGCCAGGATCGTGTCGAGTTCCATCCGGCCTACCATGAGCTGATGCAGTGCTCGGTCAGCCAGGGTATCCATGCTTCGCCCTGGGAACATCTGGTCTCTGGCAAGCCGGCCGCGCCCGCCCGCAATGTCAGCCGTCAGGCCGCACTGTACATGATGACCCAGATAGAACCCGGCCATATCTGCCCGATTACCATGACCAATGCCAGTGTCCCCACCCTGTTGTTTCAGCCCAACCTTGCTGCAAGCTGGCTGCCCAAAATCACCACCCGCGACTATGACCCGTCTTTTATCCCGATGGCGGACAAGCGTGGCGTTACCCTGGGCATGGGCATGACCGAAAAACAGGGCGGTACCGATGTGCGCAGCAACACCACCACAGCCACGCCGGCCACCCGGCCCGGCCCGGGAGAAGAGTATCTGCTGATCGGACACAAATGGTTTTTTTCAGCACCCATGTGTGATGCCTTTCTGGTGCTGGCCCAGGCGGAGAAAGGTCTGTCCTGCTTTCTGCTGCCCCGTTTTCTGCCCGATGGCACCCTCAACAACCTCCATATCCAGCGCCTGAAGGAAAAAACCGGTAACCGCGCCAATGCCTCCTCGGAAGTCGAATTCAGCAATGCTCACGCCTGGCTCATCGGCGAGGAAGGCTGCGGTATTCGCAACATCATCGAAATGGCCAGCTGGACCCGACTCGATTGCGCCGTCTCCTCTGCCGGCATGATGCGGCAGACACTGATTCAGGCGCTACACCATTGCCAGCACCGCCAGGTCTTTGGAACCCCATTGATCCGGCAGCCATTGATGCAGAACGTATTGGCCGACCTGGCACTGGAAGCCGAGGCCTGCACGGTCCTGGCCTTCCGGGTCAGCCGCGCCTTTGATCAGGCAGATGATGATGAAGCCGAAGCGGGTTACCGCCGCCTGATGACACCCGTGGCCAAATACTGGAACTGCAAGCGTGCGCCGGGCTTTACCATGGAGGCCATGGAATGCCTGGGTGGCAATGGCTATGTGGATGAGACCGTCAGTGCCCGGCTGTACCGGGAGGCACCAGTCAACGCCATCTGGGAAGGGTCCGGAAATGTCATGTGTCTGGATGTCTTGCGGGTACTGGACCGGGAGCCGCACGCGCTGGACAGTGTGCTGGCTGAGCTGGAGAAAAGCAGAGGCAGGGACCGGGATTACGACCAGACCCTGGAGCAGTTGAAACGTAGCCTCGGGAATCGCGAAGCCCTGCAGGCCGGGGTTCGCCAGTTCGTCGAGCAACTGGCGCTCATCAGCATTGCCGGTTTGTTGCTGGAGCATGCGCCGGATTTCATCAGCCAGACCTGGTGTTGCACCCGCCTTGGGCAGGCCAGGGGGCTTTACGGCTGCCTGCCGGTGACCAGCCCCTTCGGGCTGATCCTGGACCGTGCCTGGTCCGCTACTTGACGGGTTTCTCCAGCACTATCTGGGCGACCCGGACATCACAGCCTTCGAACATGGCTTCACACATGCAGAAATAAAAAAGCCACATGCGCTTGAAACGCATATCGTATTTTTTGTGATCCAGTTTTTCATAATGTGCCAGGAAGTTCTGGCGCCAGCGCCGCAAGGTTTCCGCGTAATTGAATGAAGCGTGAATAAACGGCTCCCCCACCAGTTCCAACCCCTGTTCCTGGGCATTCTGGGTCAACTCAAACACTTCCGGGACATGTCCTCCCGGAAAAATATATTTGATCAGCCAGGGACTGGACAGCTTGGCAGTTGCCGGCTTGCCGGAACGGACTATCGAATGGATCAGGGCCTTGCCACCGGGGCGCAACTGCTGATTCACCGCCTCGAAATAATTGTCCAGATGGCCCCTGCCAACGTGTTCGACCATACCTATCGAGACGATGCGGTCATAGTAATTCTCGTGCTGGGCAGCATGTTCCCGGTAATCCTGCAGCAGATACTCAGGCCTGGGTTCAATGCCGCTGGCAAGAGCCTTGGCATGTTCCAGTTGATTCCTGGCCAGGGTAACGCCGGTGCTTATTGCGCCCCGGGTACTGGCCAGGCGGCGCGTGGTTTCTCCCCAGCCGCAACCGATATCCAGCACACGCATCCCCGGTTTGACATCCAGCCGCTTGATCGTGGTATCAATCTTGTTCAGTTGGGCGTCTCGCAGGCTTTGCTCCGGGCTGGCAAAAAAGGCGCAGGAGTAGTTCATGCCCTCGTCAAGAAATCCGCGGTACAGATCATCGCCTATATCGTAATGATGCTGCACATTGTCATAGCTGGCAGCTATGTCATGGCTGTACTGCGGTGGCCGCTTGTTGATCAGGTGCCGGATAAGCTTCCCCGTGAAGGTGGACAGCATATTATCGCGTTCACGCGCCACCATGGTCAGGAATTCGCCAAGATCGCCCTTGCGCAAAGTCCATTTCCCGTCCATGAATGCTTCCCCCAGGCCAGGGTCCGGGGCACGCAACATGGACCAGAGCGTCGCGGCCGTGTTGAGTTCCATTTCGAAAAGACGCCTGTCCTTGTCTCCCTTGGCAATGACATGATGCATGCTGGAGTCCAGACAGCTGATTTCCAGCGTGGCATCCTTCACCATCTTGCCTAACAGGGAAGCTGCCATGCGGAAACGCAGGGCGGTTAACGGGTCAACGGCAGTTGCAGATTGATTCTCGGTACTGATAGCCATGGCAGATCAAACCTCTTATCAACGGAACAGGACAGGGACATAAAGAATACCGAACGTGACGACCGTGTTGCGCGTTTGTTACAGATTTATAAGCTATTCATTCAACAATCTGATCTGCAATGAACCCCCCGGCCATGCACTACAGTGTCACCTCTATCCTGGCCAGCACCCGCAAGGCCTTGGCAAGCGCTGCATCGGTGCTCTCAGCCCGGGCCAGAGCCACTCCCAGGCGCCGTTCACCCCGCACCTCCGGCTTGCCGAACAGACGCAAATCCGTATCCTCTTCTGCCAGGGCTTGCTGCAGATTGCCATACTGCATATCAGCGGAATCCCCGGCCACCAGCAGGACAGCAGAGGCGGCAGGTCCCAGTTGCCGGATAACAGGTATCGGCAGACCCAGAATGGCGCGGACATGAAGCGCAAATTCAGACAGATTCTGGGAAACCAGCGTCACCAGCCCTGTGTCATGTGGACGCGGGGAGACTTCACTGAAATACACCTTATCGGCTTTGACAAAAAATTCAACTCCAAAGATACCATAACCACCAAGCGCTGAGGTGACGATGTCGGCGATGCGCTGAGCCTCTTGCAGCGCAGCCGGATGCATGGCCTGGGGCTGCCAGGATTCACGGTAGTCGCCTTTTTCCTGACGGTGACCTATGGGTGCACAAAAACTGGTCCCGGCCTGATGGCGCACAGTCAGCAGCGTGATTTCGTAATCGAAATCAACAAAGCCCTCGACAATCACCTTGCCTTTGCCGCTCCTGCCACCCGACTGGGCATGAGTCCAGGCTTGATCAAGATCAGCCTCGCTTTTCACGGTGCTCTGCCCCTTGCCCGAAGAGGACATGATCGGTTTGATGACGCAGGGGTAACCGATCTCCTGCACTGCCTGCCGGTACTCTTCTTCGGTTTCGGCAAACCGGTAAGGAGACGTATTCAGACCCAGCTCTTCCGCCGTCAGGCGACGAATCCCCTCCCGATTCATGGTCAGCCGTGCCGCCCGCGCCGAGGGAATGACATGCCAGCCTTCCGCTTCCAGACTGAGCAGTTCATCGGTGGCAATCGCTTCGATTTCCGGGACTATCAACTGTGGCTTTTCCTGCTCCACCAACGCCCGCAGGGCAGCAGCATCCAGCATATTGATCACATGGCTGCGATGCGCCACCTGCATGGCCGGGGCATTGGCATAACGGTCCACGGCGATCACCTCGCAACCGAACCGCATCAGCTCAATGACCACTTCTTTGCCCAACTCGCCGCTGCCCAGCAGCATCACCCGGGTGGCATGCGCGGCCAGAGGAGTGCCTATGCGTCCCGCAAGTGCAGCCGCAGCTGGAGGCTGGGCCTGAGCTGCAGCCAGCTCCTGTTCAACCAGCCAGAGGCGATCCTGCCCCCAATGAACCGGCCCCTGGTTCACCCGGAACGCAGGAACACCCCAGTTGCCCAGAGCAAACATGTCGGCGCGATTGGTTTCGGCTACTGCTCGCCAGCTGTCATCGGCCAGGGCAGCCTGCATCTGTTGCTCGCTGAGGCCGGCACGCTGGCACAGCTGCAGCAAGCCCTTGTCGGTATAGGCACTGATGCCTTCGGCAAAGACGCCCCGCAGAAACGAAAGCGCGAAGGCCTCGCCCTTGCCCGCCGCGATGGCATGATGCAATACCGCCAGTCCGCGTTCGGTGGGTTTGCCTACCGGATCCGCTATCCTGCCAAAGGGCAGGCCAAGCCTCTCTGCCTCACGCTTGGTATCCATGACGATGTATTTGCGCTTGGCCAGAGGGACTGACAGGCCTCTCATCACCATGGGCAGGACAAAGCGCAAACGCAGCTCGGCTTTCCAGGCCTCGGCCAGAGCCACTGCGCGAGGCAGGGCAATCCAGGTATAGGGGCTGCGGAAAGAGAGAAACATGTCCAGTTGCGGTTTCCGGTCAAGCGCCAAGCCGGTCTGGTCATGCGCCTGCAGTTGCACCTCTTTGCGCGGGACGAAAGCAGTGAACACCCTGCCCTTGTGCAGCAGGCCACGCAGGCGCTGCTCCAGATAGGGCAGGCGATCCAGCCCCCAGTACCATTCCCCTTCAAAATAGAAGGTAGCACCCAGATAATGGCCCAGTACCTGTCGCTGCTTCTCGCCCGCCTGCAGCGCCTTTATAACCTTGGCCTGTACTGTTTCCTGTTCCGCCTCTGCTGAAGCGGTCGGCGCTTGCCCCTGGCTAAAGGCTGATCTTATCTGTTGTGCCGTCGCCGCAAAAACCAGTGGATCCCGGATATCCGCCAACAGAAACTGGGCTGCCTGAATCGCCTCGGCCGGAGGGTGTTGCTGCCAGGGCAAGGGGCTCAGGCTCAGGCCCAGAGCAAGATCAGTGGCATCGCGCAAGGACCAGTCGGTCAGTTTCTCTGGTTCGGGAGCCGCGCCCGGGTCTGGCGGGGGCACCAGGTGCGGAATCACTGTCACCCGATACTGGGCCAGCAAATGGGGCAGGGCTCGCACAGCAAGATCCGAGTAAGGGTCATCGACCTGATGAAAATAGTGGATACAGGCCGGTTTGCCGCTCAGCCGGCGTGGCAGGGCTGCGCACAGGCGTTGCAATTGCCGCAATCCTGCACTGGTGAGCAGTGCCGCCCCCTGTATTCGCAACCACCTTTTCATCGTGTCTCCTGGCTCTGGTATCTGAATCTGGATAAAGCCAGTTATTCCCAGCTTTTCACCAGCTCGTCGTAATCCACTGTCAATGGCGCCGGTTTCTCGTTGGCCAGCGGCGGCTTGGGTGCACCAGGCTGGGCAAACCAGTATTCGCGGCTGCGTGGCTCGTTCAGGCGTGGGCCACATTCGCCCAGCACATTGGCCCGCTCCAAGCGCTGCATCAGCCGGTCCTGCGCCGTGGCCAGTGCGGTCAGGGCTTCCTGCGGGGTCTTGGTGCCGGCAGCGGCATCACCGATATTCTGCCACCAGAGCTGGGCCAGCCGGGGGTAGTCGGGGACATTGGTGCCAGTTGGCGTCCATTGCAGGCGCGCAGGTGAACGGTAGAACTCAACCAGTCCGCCCAGTTCCGCTGCACGGTCGGTAAAGCTCTGATGACGGATATCCGAGTCGCGGATAATCGTCAAACCGACATGACTTTTCTTCAGCGACACGGTTTTTGCTGTCACAAACTGGGCGTACAACCAGGCGGCCTGGGCCCGGTCCACCGGGGTGGATTGCATGAGCGTCCAGGACCCGGCATCCTGATAGCCCAGCTTCTGGCCCTCCTCCCAATAGGCACCACGTGGCGAAGGCGCCATGCGCCACTTGGGCGTGCCATCGGCATTCATCACCGGCAGGCCGGGTTTGACCATGTCGGCGGTAAACGTGGTGTACCAGAATATCTGCTGGGCAATCGCCCCTTGGGCCGGCACCGGACCTGCTTCGCTGAAAACCATTCCGGCCGCCTCCGGTGGCGCATACTGGCGCAGCCAATCCACGTACTTGGTCACCGAGTAAACCGCCGCAGGGCCATCGGTGGCACCACCGCGCTCGACACTGGACCCCACCGGGCGGCAGCCTTCCACCCGGATGCCCCATTCGTCAACGGGCAGGCCATTGGGAATCCCCACATCACCAGCGCCGGCCATGGATAACCAGGCATCGGTAAAACGCCAGCCCAGGGAAGGATCTTTCTTGCCGTAGTCCATATGGCCATAGACACGGCGCCCATCGATCTCGCGGATGTCATTGCTGAAAAACGCGGCGATATCCTCATAGGCCGACCAGTTGACCGGCACCCCCAGCTCATAGCCATATTTGGCCTGGAACTGCGCCTTGATGGCAGGGTCAGTGAACCAGTCATAGCGGAACCAGTACAGGTTCGCGAACTGCTGGTCAGGGAGTTGATAGAGCTTGCCATCCGGTCCGGTGGTGAAGGACAGGCCGATAAAGTCCTCCAGGTCCAGCGTCGGGGAGGTAACGGCACTGCCCTCATTGGCCATCCAGTCGCTCAGGTTGCGCACCTGCTGATAGCGGAAATGCGTGCCGATCAAATCCGAATCGTTGACATAGGCATCATAGATATTCTCGCCCGACTGCATTTGCGTCTGCAGTTTTTCCACCACATCGCCTTCCCCGATCAGATCATGGGTGACCTGGATACCTGTGATTTCGGTAAAGGCCCGGGCCAGTGTTTGCGCCTCGTATTCATGTGTGGTCAGCGTCTCGGACACCACCTTGATTGCCATGCCCTGAAACGGCTGTGCGGCATCGATGAACCACTGCAGTTCGGCCAGCTGTTGCTCCCGGCTCAGCGTGGAGGGCTGGAATTCATCCAGCCAGCGTTGTGCCGCTGCCGTGTCTGCCAGCACGGACGCTGCCGGGGACAGTGCCCAAAAACCCAGCGCAGTCATGAGCAGTGGGCGGGTAGTCTTTCTTGATAACATGGTGATGCCTCCAATTATTTTGATAGTGTTGCTGCGGCAGTCAAACAAATACAAACACCAGCACCGCAAACAGCAGACAAACGGCCAGGGCTGGCCAGAGACTCGGCCCCAGCAAACCCAGCCAGGCCAGATTGATAAAGGCGCTGCCCAGCAAGGTAATGAACAAACGATCGCCCCGTGTCGTTTCAAAGCGCAAAATGCCGGTGCGGGGTTGTCCGCCCGGGCTGAACAGCTCCCAGATACCCATCGCCAGAATCAGAGACAGGATAACAGCAAAAAATATCGCTGTCGGGCTTGTCCAGGCCATCCAGGATAAATCCATCAGCACGCTTCCTCAAACCCGGCCAAGGGCAAAACCCTTGGCGATGTGATTGCGCACAAAATAGATCACCAGCGCCCCCGGAATAACAGTCAGCACCCCGGCCGCCGCCAGCACGCCCCAGTCCAGACCGGAGGCTGATACGGTTCGTGTCATGATGGCTGAAATCGGCTTGGCCGCAGTGACGGTCAAGGTGCGCGCAATCAGCAACTCCACCCAGGAAAACATGAAGCAGAAAAAGGCGGCCACCCCCACTCCGGAGGCAATCAAGGGCATGAAAATGCGGGCAAAGAAGCGAGGGAAGGAATAACCGTCGATGTAGGCGGTTTCATCGATCTCCCTGGGCACGCTGGACATGAAACCTTCCAGTATCCATACCGCCAGGGGAACATTGAACAGGCAATGTGCCAGGGCCACGGCAATATGGGTATCGATCAGACCAAAGGCTGAATACAACTGGAAAAAGGGCAGCACGAACACGGCGGGGGGCGCCATGCGATTGCTCAGCAGCCAGAAGAACAGATGCTTGTCACCCAGAAAACGGTAGCGCGAAAACGCATAGGCCGCCGGCAGTGCAACTGACAGGGAAATGACCGTATTCATCACCACATAAATCATGGAATTGATATACCCGCTGTACCAGCTGGCGTCGGTCAGAATGGTGCGGTAATTCTGCAGGGTGAAATCCTGCGGCCACAGGGAGAACGTGGACAGAATCTCCTGATTGGTCTTGAAACTCATCATCAGCAGCCAGTACAGGGGCAGCAGCAGAAACAGAATATACCCGGCCGGCAGCAACCAGGCCTTGCTGCCTGTCCGCGCTTGCGTTGACATCATCACCCCGGCCATCATTGCACCTGCCCTGAGCCATGCCCGGCATCCTGTTCAGCATCCTGCTGGGTCATGACCGTGTAGAAAACCCAGCTGACCAGCAAAATGATCAGGAAATAGATCAGTGACATGGCTGCGGCCGGGCCCAGATCAAACTGCCCGATGGCCATCTGCACCAGATCGATGGACAGAAACGTGGTGGCATTGCCAGGACCACCCCCGGTCACCACAAACGGTTCGGTATAGATCATGAAGGAATCCATGAAGCGCAGCAGCACGGCGATGACCAGCACCCGCCGCATTTTCGGCAACTGGATATAGCGGAATACCGCCCAGCGTGATGCCCCGTCGATACGGGCCGCCTGATAATATGCGGGCGGAATCGATACCAGGCCAGAGTAACACAGCAACACCACCAGACTGGTCCAGTGCCAGACATCCATCACGATCACCGTCAGCCAGGCATCAAAGATGTCGCTGGTGTAGTTGTAATCCACCCCGAGACTGCTCAGGCTGTGACCCAGCAGGCCAATATCCACGCGCGCAAACACCTGCCAGATGGTGCCCACCACATTCCAGGGAATCAGCAAGGGCAGGGCCATCAACACCAGGCACACCGACACCCCCCAGCCGCGCCGCGGCATGGCCAGGGCCACCGCAATGCCCAGCGGAATTTCAAGCGCAAGGATTATTGCGGAAAACAGCAGATTGCGCAGCAGGGCATTGTGGAAACGCTCGGACGCAAGCACCTCCTGAAACCATTCCAAACCAACCCAGTAAAATTCATTGTTGCCAAAGGAATCCTGTACCGAATAGTTCACCACCGTCATCAATGGGATGACTGCGCTGAACGCCACCAGCAGCAACACCGGCAGTACCAGCAACCAGGCCTTGTTGTTCCAGGTTTTCACGCGTGCGTTTCTCCTCTGACCAGCAGGCTGTCCTGATAAATTCTGACCTTGCCGGGATCCAATACCATATCTGGCTGGTCGGGAATGCCCACCCCTTCCGGTACCAGGATATCGACCGGGTCGGCGCCCAGTTTTACCCGTGCAATGCGGTGACGCCCCAGCTCTTCAATCTGTTGCACCTGCACCGCCACGCCCTGGCCCGCTTGTGCCAGGCGAATGAATTCCGGACGTATGCCCAGCTCGACTCTGCCGGCAAGTGGTGGATACGTCTGCGCTAACGGCACTGCCTGCCCGGCTATTTCGGCCTGATTGCCCTGCACGGTACAGGGCAGGATATTCATCCCGGGAGAGCCGATGAACTTGCCCACAAAGGTGTGCTCCGGCTGCTGGAAGAGCTCTTCCGGTGTGCCCATCTGCACAACTTCACCGGCCAGCATGACCACCACCTTGTCCGCAAAAGTCAGCGCCTCGGTCTGATCATGGGTGACATAAATCATGGTGTGCCCGAACTGGCGGTGGATCTGTTTCAGGCTGGTGCGCAACTGCCATTTCAGGTGAGGGTCGATCACGGTCAGCGGCTCATCAAACAAAATGGCATTGACATCGGTCCTGACCAGACCGCGGCCCAGAGAGATTTTCTGCTTGTTGTCGGCACTCAGGCCACGGGCCTTGCGCTTGGCCAGTTGCTCCAGACCCAGCATGGTGATGGCCTGCTTCACCCGCCGTTCAATCTCGTCCGCACTGAGCTTGTTGGCACCACGGCGGTTGCGCAGGGGAAAGGCCAGATTTTCGGCCACCGTCATCGTGTCATACAGAACCGGGAACTGAAACACCTGGGCAATATTGCGCTGCTCGGTGGGCAGGGTGCTGACATCCACCCCGTCAAACAGCAGTTGACCCTGGCTGGGATGCAGCAGGCCGGAAATGATATTCAACAGCGTGGTCTTGCCACAGCCCGACGGGCCCAGCAGGGCATAGGCCCCGCCATCTTCCCAGTCATGCGACAGCGCCTGCAGCGCAAAGCTCTTGCCACCGTCATAGGAGTGCGCGATATTCTTCAAGCTTATTTTAGCCATGCCCACCTTTGTCAGAAATTCGCCTGACTACACATCCCCACCGGGCGCCCATGCCAGCGCACCGGTCTGATCAAAAAGATAAATACTGTCCGCAGAGAAAGTCAGCGGCAACTGTGTCTCGGCGCTCAATTCCACCACACCGGGAAGCAGGGCCACCCAGTCTCTGTCGCCCAGGCTGACGTGCAGAAAGGTTTCCGACCCGGAGATTTCCGCCACCCGCACACGCACATCGAGAACAGCCTGCTGCGTCGAGGTTTGCTCCCGGGCAAGATGCCAGGGCCGCAGCGCCAGCACATACTCTGCATCCGGCAAGCCCGCCTGGGATTCGTTCAGATGGATGACCGACTGATCCAGATAAAGCTGCGAGCCGGTCTTGCGCACACTGGCCGTATTCAATGGCGGGTCAGAGAATATCCGGGCTGTTTGCAGATCACGCGGGCGCTGGAAAACCTCGATGGTACGACCAAACTGGGTGACGCGCCCCTGATGCAGGGTCGCGGTATTGCCCCCCAGCAGCAAGGCCTCGGCCGGCTCGGTGCTGGCATAGACCAGTATCGTCCCCTGCTCGGCAAACACTTTGGGCAGTTCCTGCCGCAGCTCTTCCCGCAGCTTGTAATCGAGATTGGCCAGCGGTTCGTCCAGGAGCACCAGTTGTGACTCTTTCACCAGTGCCCGTGCCAGCGCAGTGCGCTGCTGCTGCCCGCCGGAGAGCTCACTTGGGAGCTTGTCCAGTTGCCCGCTCAGGCGCAACAGCTCCGCCGCTGCTCGTACCTTGCGGTCGATGGTTTTCTGGTCAGGGCGCTTGCCACTTTTTGCGACACGCAACGGTGAGGCAATATTTTCGTACACACTGAGCGTGGGGTAATTGATGAATTGCTGATAGACCATGGCCACGCCGCGTCTTTGTACCGGAACGCCCACCACGCTGACCCCATCGAGCAGGATATCCCCGGCACTTGGCCGATCCAGCCCCGCCATCAGCCGCAACAACGAAGTCTTGCCGGCCAGGGTTGGTCCCAGCAAGATATTCATTGATCCACGGTCCAGCTTCAGATTGACATCACAAAGATGGACTTCCGCGCCAACCCGTTTGCTCACCCCAAGCAGTTCAAGCATTGTTACCCATTGTTAACCTTGGTCCAAAAGGGTTAAGCATATAAGGGGTTGGGGTGAAAACACAATGCGTTATTCCACCCCGTACCGGGTAAACGCACCACCCGCCTGCCGCAGCGAGTTCGGCCCTTCTGCCGCATAGACATTGCCATCGGCGTCCACCGCCACGCCCTCACCGGCCGTGCCCTGGTACACCCGGTCTTCACGTTCGAAGGGGGGGATGAATCCGGTCACATGATCGTGGTCAATATGGCCGATGCGAACTCCGTTGCGCCAGCCCGGATGATTGGTGGGGCTGGATTCAGAGTCGATGGCATACAGCATGTCCGCCTCGGTAATGAAGATGCCGCTGACACGGCTGAACATATAGCGTGACTCCAGGTAGTTTCCTTCCTGGTCAAAAATCTCCAGACGGTGATTGCCCCGGTCGGCCACCCACAAACGTCCGCGCGAATCAAATTCCAGTGCATGGGGGGTACGGAACTCACCATGTCGCACACCTATCTGCCCCCATTGCTTGATGAACGTGCCATCCGGCGCAAACTTCATGATGCGTGCGGTCTGCCCGTTGGCACGCCCTTCCGCCATGGCCTGGTTGGTGGTCATGCCCTGGCCACTGTGTCCGTCGGAGACATAAATGCTGCCATCCGGCCCAACGATCACATCATTCGGCTGATTGAAATGGGCACCATCATTGCCGGTTCTGCCCGGCGTACCCAAGCTCAACAACAGTTCACCTGTCGGGCTGAACTTGTGAACCTGCTGGCCCTTGGTCTGCTCTTCATTGGTGGCAAAGTCGGTGACCCAGACATTGCCCTCAGCATCCACATGGATACCGTGCGGGGTAACCATGAGTCCAGCACCAAAATTCTCCAGTACCTCACCGGTATGACGGTCAAACTTGAAAATGGGCGCTACCGGATTGGTATGGCAGTTGACCGGATCAGTGGCATCCAGACTGCCAGCGCCACAGCGCTCATAGGCCCAGACATGGCCATCTATCGGATCGATATCGATACCTGCCGTGGTGCCCCATTGGCGCCCTGCCGGCAGTTCGCCCCAGTTTTGCGTCAGTGCCGGGTTGGGGTTGGGCAGGCCATCGCCGGTTATGAAATTGCCGGGATTGGTGTTTGCAGCAGGAGTGCTTGAAGCAGGAGTGGCTGCCGGGGCGGGAGTGGTAGCCGTAGTAGTATCGTCAGTGCAAGCTGCAAGCAAGGCAACACCCAGGCAGGCAGCAGTCAACAACTTGAAAGAGGTCATAATGGCGGCTCCTTATTATTTTAAGGGGATAGCGGTTTGATCCTACCTTAAATAAGCCTTTATTCAAACCGGTATGCCAGAGGCATGGCTTTTGGCCTGAGCGGCTGGAGCCTGAGCTGTGCCTGACCTTGCCCACTCAGCAGAAATGACGCAGACTGTTGCCTCAGACAACCTTGCCGCAAACTCTGCGCGCTCATCATCCACTCACCATCTATTCACCACCAGGAGACCCGACCTTTTGCCTGAACTGAAAACAGCCGGCTTGTTTTTCATCACTGCGATAGCGGAGATCATCGGCTGCTACCTGCCTTATCTGTGGCTGCGTGAAGGCAAAACCATCTGGCTGTTGCTGCCTGCCGCCTTGAGTCTGGCCGCCTTTGCCTGGCTGCTGTCATTGCACCCAACGGCTGCGGGCCGGGTCTATGCAGCCTACGGCGGCGTGTACATAGCCACGGCCATCCTGTGGTTGTGGACGGTAGATGGAATCCGCCCCACAGTCTGGGATCTGGTGGGTTCAGCAGTGGCAGTAGCGGGCATGGCTATCATCATGTTTGCGCCGCGCGCCACATAAGGATAAGGCTTCTTCGCGTTTGCGCTGATGCGGTGGAGCGGGACTTCCAAGGCCGCTTTGCTAGTGGCGTTGTCCCTATAGGAATACTTGATGCGTCTTGTCGCCATGGGGTTGGGTGAAGTAAACCCCATCCAGGAACAGCATGTGCGTCTGCACGACATCGATGGCTTCCGGGGCAGAGAGTTGATGGAGTGAGTATCTCTGGAATGAATGGGTCGTAATATTCGAATTATCGAGAACTCGCACTATCTGTCAGCACAAAGCACATTATCTGGGTATTTTTTGTGAATAATCATATTTTATCAGTAACTTATAGAATGATTGGCTGAGATATTGCGTATAGTGTTAGCTGATAACAGGATATGCACACACCCCTTTGTGTCGGGGTCACAAGTGGGAGTGGTTTTTTGTTGTAAGAGAAAAGGTTGAGAGATAGACTTCACGAGTTTCATGTGCCACATAGGGCGCAGAAACACTATACAAATGTTATGCGGCAAACCCAACAGAGTGCCAATAGCAAATGGCACTAATTGAACCTGAAACAGATCGTCTATTGCTACGGCAATGGCGTGATAGCGATAAAGAGCCGTTCTCTACGCTTAATGCAGATCCGCGGGTCATGGAGTATTTCCCGTCACTATTGAGCAGATCGGAAAGCGATTCTGTCGCTGATCGCTGCAAATCGTTGATTGCAGATAAAGGCTGGGGCCTCTGGGCAGCGGAGCTCAAGGAATCGAAACTCTTTATCGGCTTTGTTGGACTACATATACCCTCTGATGACTTGCCATTTTCACCATGTGTTGAAATCGGTTGGCGACTGGCCTATGAACACTGGGGCAAGGGCTACGCAACTGAAGCGGCGTTGACGGCGCTGAATGTTGGTTTTCAGCAGCTGTTGCTGGATGAAATTGTATCCTTTACAACGCTAAGCAATTTCAAATCCCAGGCGGTAATGAAACGAATCGGAATGGCCATGACCGAAACCTTTGAGCATCCAGCGTTGCCAAAGGGAAGCCCACTCAGGAAGCATTGTCTTTATCGATTAACGGGTACACAATATGCCGCATAACCATCAGCTCCACAGCGACCGCTTTTCCGCCGCTGCACGGCTCCAAACCGGCGCGTGAGCACGAGCGTTATGCACCTAGGCGCAGATCTGAGTAATGACCATGACCAAAAGACAATATCCTCTCATACTCATATGCGCTTTGATGCTAATCGCGCCACGACAAACAATGGGCCAAGACAACGGGGTACATCAAGTGGAACCGATTACACAAGGTCGTCTTCGATTCGGCGCGACAGTTATTTATCTGGAAGATGACATAAAGGAAACTTTGGAATTTTACTCTGAAGCTTTTGGGTTTGAAATTAGCTACTACGATGAGAATTTAAGGTTTGGCGAGCTTAACACAGGGGATACTTCCATTATGTTAGCCTCTTATGAGGCAGGTGAAGTAATGGCCGGCGCGGCTTTCAGTGAGTGGATCGCACGAAAACCAACCAGTGTCGAGATTGCATTTCTGACAGACGATGTTCCCGCTGCTTACGCAAAGGCATTGGCTGCTGGGGCAACGTCGGCACAGGAACCGAAAACCTTCCCTTGGGGACAAACGGCTGCCTATGTATTTAGCATCGAAGGCACCCTTGTTGGGATATTGACTCCTCCGCCAAGGCTGGAATAGGCATATATGCTAGCGGTGCATAACAATCTGTTCCTGAGCGACCAAGATAAACTGTCACGGCGCTTGCATGCGCAACCGCCGCGCCAATTCACCTTGGCGCCAGAACAAGGGCGTTATGTGCCTTTTTAACCCCATTACCAATTCGAGATTCAAAATTCAATGATAAATAATAATTGCGTTGCCTTAGTAACCGGTGGAAATAAAGGTATTGGCTTTCAAGTTGTACGAGAATTAGCGATATTGGGTGCCACTGTGCTTATAGGTGCAAGGTCTGAGACTTTCGGGAATGAAGCTGTGTCTAAGCTAAGAGACGAGGGTTTGCAGGCTGACCCCATTCCTCTTGATGTTAGTAACCAAAGTTCTATCCAAGCAGCTGAAAGACTTATTCGTAAGCGCTTCGGCCGGCTAGATATTTTGATTAACAATGCGGGTATCGCAATAGATCAAGGAATTAGTCCAAGTCAGCTTAGCATCGATATTTTCAGGCAAACATTTGAAACAAATGTTTTTGGGGCCTTTCTGGTAACCCAGATTATGTTGCCGTTGATGAAGATCGCTGGCACCGGGCGAATAGTCAATGTGTCATCTGGCCTTGGCTCACTAACTCAAAATAGTAACCCAGAATATGAATTCGCTGGCGTAAAATTACTTGCATACAATTCTTCAAAAACAACCCTTAATTCACTGACGGTTCAATTCGCGCACGAATTGAAAGACTCCCAGATAAAGATCAATTCTGCAGATCCGGGGTTTACTGCGACAGACCTTAATGGCAATCGCGGCACTCGCACTGTGGAACAAGCTTCTAAAATAATAATCAAGTTGGCAACTCTTGATGAATCAGGTCCCACTGGTGGTTTTTATGACGAAAATGGAGTAGTACCATGGTAATTGGACTACAAATTATGTTGCTCTAAAGTGCCTTAAAAAGGCTGTACAATGTGAGGAAAGAGCGGGCGGCACATAACAATTTGCTGCACACGGATAAATCACTCGCTGCGCTCGCAATTTACCGGTGAGCAAAGCGTTAGAGGGCTAGACGCAGAGCAACATCAGACTAAGGAACCCCGGAATGCCTGAATATAATGGACCAGCGGACATATACAAGGAGCTTGTAGAGGACTCTAACGAGAACTGGCTGTATGGGTTGGTCGCATTCGCTATAGTTGAAGAGCAAAGAATTGAATGGATGCGCCATTTTGAAGAATGCAATGGTAATCCTCCAGATGATAATGATGTGAGGAATTGGTATAAGCAACAGCCTTCCAGCGTGATTCTCAGAGCCAAAGGAACGGCGGAGAATGCTCTTCAGGTTTACTCTGCAGAGGTCGTTGACGTTGCATTGGATGAAAAACGTCGCGAGATTGAAGAAGGAATTGTAGTTGCGGAGATCAGAGAATCGAGGCGATTCTGGCCGCAGTTTGGAGTGAATTTTATTGGCGGATTAACATCAGCTGTAGTGTTTGCTGCGCTGCTCGTACTGGCTGCGTTTTTTGTTCTTAGAGATACATCCCCTACTCAAATTGGCGTACAACTTAGGAATAACATAGAGGAAACAAACAATGACCAAGAATAAAGAGGTGACCGGCAAGAGAGCAGCTTCTGCTGCTTCAAAAGTATTGAGAAATCCTTCAACGAGCAAAGCGGCAAAGTCAGCTGCAGGGTCAGCGCTTTCACAGACCAAAGCTCCCCCCAAAGTAACTTCTGCTAAAGCAGCTACGGCGGCCTCAAAAACTCTTCGCAACGCAAGCACGAGCAAGACATCAAAGACGGCAGCCGGCTCTGCTCTAACGCAAAAGCCAAATCGGAAGAAGTGATACGCCCTCTAACAATCAGCTTCACGGCGACCATTTTTCCACTGCTTCGCAGTTCCAAAATGGCGCGTGAGCAAGGGCGTTAGCAGCTACCTGAAATTGAGCTTGATCACTCTAATCCAATGGATTAGTATTAGAGCATGCAAACAATTGTCGAACTTCCAGAATACTTGCGGCAAGCCGCTGCATTTCTTGGCGAAGACGAAAAGTTGGGCATTATCAATACATTGGCCCGAAACCCAACGGTTGGTGTGGTTATCACGGGAACTGGCGGTATCCGAAAGCTCAGATGGTCAAGGCCAGGGACAGGCAAGAGTAGTGGTGTCAGGGTAGTCTACTTCTATTTCAATCAAACTATGCCGCTGTTTCTCTTAACGTTGTTTGCTAAAGGCGAAAAGGCCAACTTATCAAAATCAGAACGCAATGAGCTGGCAAAACTGGCTCAGATACTTCGTTCGCATTATGCAGGTTGACGGCAATGAACAAAGCATTTGAAAGTATCAAGCGTGGCCTGGGAGAGGCCATTGAGTTTGCGGAAGGGAAGCCATCTAAAGCAGAAGTCCACAATTTGGATGCTGTAGATATAAAAAATATTCGTTCCCGAGTAGGGATGACCCAGACAGAGTTTGCCTCTGCATTCGGGATTAGTGTGAGTACACTGCGTCACTGGGAGCGTGGGGATCGTAATCCTGCCGGGCCAGCGCTGGTGCTGCTGAATGTTATGGAAAAAGAACCAAGTGCAGTGCTCAGAGCACTGTCTTACCAGTGAGCTGCTAACAATTTGCTCTACCGGACCCAGCTACGCTGCGCCAGCTTGTGGTTCGCTTCGCTCACTTTACCACAAGCTGGCTCCGCTCCACTGGGCCGGTAAGCAAGGCGTTATGCGGCTTGTCAGAGTGTTGCGTGATGCGCTACACTGCGTGTCATGAT
>JAVVEG010000033.1:0-19442 GCA_032251455.1 Pseudomonadales bacterium
AGTACCTGGTGACATAGGGACAGGTGCGCCTGTCTGACGCCCATTGGGCGCCAGAAGGCGCAAATAATTGAGAAAAAGGTGTCTGTCATGCCTGTTTTTGTCATATTTTTCAAAAATTGAACGGAATTTTATAAAAACGTCAGTTTTTCAGAGGTTCCCTATAATTCACAGCAACCACCAGCAACCGACATCATTATTTTCAATGGTTTAGCCACACTACATTGCTGGGAGTTGCTGCGGATAACTGTCCGTTTTCGTAGCTTACTGTCCCTGAGGCTGAAAGACCTCGATCTTCAGCGCCAGGTCGCAATTTTGCGGGAGACGAAGAACAAGGAAACCCGCAAGGTGCCCATCGTCCATTACCTCAAGGACGTGCTGGTAGAGCATCTGAATTGGCGGGAAACATATGCCGAGAAGATGCCCGAAGGATCAAAATATCTCTTTCCGCGCGATGATGGCCGCCTGCCCATCGACATCCGCAAGGCTTGGGAGAACGCCCGCGACAAGGCTGGCATTATCGATTTCCGCTTCCACGACCTGCGCCGAAAAAGAAAAAGAGAAGAAAAATCGGACGTTGGCAGCTTAACGGCTTTTGGCTTTCCCGACAATTAACGGATGCGTGTGCGGCTGGCCTCCGCCAACAACCCTTCACTTCCAAAGGCAAGAGATGGGCGCGGCAAACATTTGCGGGCCGAAGGGAAGCACCGTATCGCCATCATAAAGCACGATGCCGAGCTTGAAGTTTTTTGGCGCAGAATGTGCGACACGTTCCAGTCCCTTGAAGTCAGAGGCGTTGATGGTCGCTGCCGCTTTTACCTCCACCCCGACGATATCACCGGCCTCGTTCTCCATCACCACATCGACCTCGACCTGATCCTTGTCTCGGTAGTGGTAGAAGGAAATTTGCGAATCCGCCCATGAGGCTTGCTTCAAAAGCTCTCCGTAGACGAAGCTTTCCAGTATTGCGCCCCATGGCGTCCGGTCATTGCGCAGGCGATCCACGCTACTTCCCCGCACCGCAGCCAAAAGGCCCGCATCGAGAAAGTGTAGCTTTGGCGTTTTTACCAAGCGTTTGAGTTCGTTCCTGAACCACGGGCGAAGCCGCTGAACGAGAAAAATATGCTCCAGAATAGTGATGTAGCGATCAGCAGTCTTATGATCGATATCAATTCGCCCTGAAATTTGGGAAAGATTGGTAAGCTGGCCGGAAAGCTGAGCCAGCACATCAATGAGCTTGCGCAGCTCCCCGATACGTTCGACGGTGGCAATGTCGCGCACGTCATGTTCGACGAGGGCATCAACATAAGCACGAAACCAGCTGCGTCTGCGCTTTTCACTGTTGCGCGACAGGGCGTCTGGGTAGCCACCAGCAAGCACAACCTCCATCAGTTCGTCGCCAACAATTTTCTCACTAACTTGCGGCGGCTCGCCTTGAAAGGCACGGCCAAGGAATGTCGGGGCTCCACTGCCAAGGACTTCGGCATGGGAAAGGGGATAGAGAGTGACAACTTCCATCCGTCCAGCCAATGACTCCCTGACCTTGGGAATGGTGAGAATGTGCGCCGATCCGGTCAGCAGAAATCGGCCTGGACGGCGATCTTCATCTACCGAGCGTTTGATGGCGAGCAGGAGATCGGGAGCGCGTTGAATTTCGTCGATAACCGCCCTGTCCAGCCCGCGAATGAATCCAGCGGGATCGGTCGTGGCACTTTCGAGGACTGATGCATCATCGAGTGTAAGGTAATCCCAATCCTTGCCCGCAAGCTTGCGCGCCAAGGTCGTCTTACCTGATTGACGTGGGCCATTCAGCGAAACGACAGGCGTATCGGCCAGCGCCTCTCGGACAGATTCTTCTACATAACGTGGGTACACGGCACTTATCTCATTGTTTCTTTTGAAATAGTATGTCGTCTGATTGGGATTATTGCAACGTCTAATTGGGAGAGCATAGCCGTCTGATTTGGAGTTAGATTTCGTCCAGTCGGGGGCATGAGCCTGATGCGCCTTTTCACCTTGAACCCCGTACCTGTAATCTGCAAGTTGTAAATCAGTTCAGATTCACGCCGAGACAAAAATCGCACAGGGTAAATATTTGCAGGCTGCCTGCCCGCAGCGGGCTCAGTTGCATTTTGCGGGATAACTGACTCCATAATTCTTCTATCGGGTCCTTTATCGCGAGCAGGGCATGACTACCAAGTGAGCTGGAGACCCCGCCAAGTTCAGTGATGAGCTGTTGCAAGAATACTTCCCCAGGGCTCAATGGCTCAAAAATCTCTTCACGCTGCCAATCCTCCAGCCCGGCCAGTTCAGCGGCTGCCGCCACGGCCTGATCCAGCTCACCCAGCGTGTCCACCAGACCCAGCTCCAGGGCCCGGGCGCCAGACCATACCTTGCCTTGAGCAAGCGCATCCACCTGCTCGATGCTCATGCCACGACTGTCCGCCACCAGTTGCAGAAAACGGCTGTAACCGTCATCCACATTGGCCTGCAATATATCCGCCATCTCCGGACTCAAGCCGGACAACAGGTCGCCACCACGCGACAGGGGAGTCGTACCGACGCCATCCGTACTGATGCCGATTTCAGCCAGGGTGTTCTCAAAACTGGGGACCATGCCGATGACGCCAATCGACCCGGTAACGGTGCTTGCCGAAGCCCAGACCTGATCCGCTGCGGTGGCGATCCAGTAACCGCCCGATGCCGCCGTACTGCCCATCGAGACCACCACGGGCTTGCCGGCGTCACGGACGCGCTGCAATTCCTCCCGGATAAACTCGGATGCCAGTGCCACCCCGCCCGGCGTATCCAGGCGCAGAACCAGCGCCTTGATCGCCTCGTCACGGCGTGCCTGGCGGATCAGGCTGACCAGGGAATCGGCACCAATCAAGCCCGGCTGCTGTTCCCCGAGGGCGATGGTGCCCTGTGCAACAATCAGCCCGACCCGCGCCTCGGCAGTCTCAGTGGAATCGGCCGAGCGGACCGCCTGCAAATACCGGTTTAACTCTATCCGCGGACGCCCTTCCTGGCCCATATCCAGATAGAACGCCTGCTTGCTGTCCAGACTGTCCACCAGGCCCTGCCGCAATGCCAGCTGGGACATACTGTTGTCGGCCGCCCGCAGCAGGGTGGCGAAATTATCGCTATAGGCGCGCAACTGCTCGATGCCCAGGCCCCGGTTGTCAGCAACCCTTTGCAGGTATTGCGCCCAGAATTCGTCCACCAGTTGCTGGTTGTTCTCGCGTGCCTCGGGAGAAAGATCGCTGCGGGAGAATTGCTCGGCCGCCGCCTTGTGGGTTCCGGCCCTGAAGACATGAATCGTGACCTTCAACCTTTCCATCAGACCGGCAAAGAAAAGCTGATTGCCGCCATAACCCGACAGCAGCAGATTACCCATTGGGTGCATGGCGATGGTATCGGCATGGGAGGCCAATGCGTACTGCGCCTGGGTGAACGCCGAGCCATAGGCCAGCACCGGTTTGCCGCTGGCCTTGAAACGCTCCAGCGCGGCGCCGATGGTTTCGATATGCACCGGGCTGATGGCGGTCAGCTCGTCCAGCTCCAGCACCAGGGTTTCTACGCGCTCGTCCGCCGCTGCCGCCGCCAGCACATCGACGATATCCTGCAGGACGGTTGAGGCCAGGGCATTCACGCCGAGCAGCATGGGCAAGGGGTTGGCCACCGCCCTCTGTTCAACGATAGTGCCTTTGGGGGCCAGCACCAGGGTGGCACCCTGGGGCACGCGGACAACGGCCGGACCTGCAAAAAGTACCAGGGCAATGACCACTAGAATAAACAGAAAGATCAAACGGCCAAGCAGGGTGCGCAAGGCATCGATGAAACGGCCAATTGCGCCAAAACCCCGGCGGATCAGTGAAGGTTTGCTCATCAGTTCTCCCATTTTTCAACTGCACCAGTCATGCTTTTCGGTTTAGAGTATAGAAGCCAATGGTGAAAATTCCCAATACAGCCGGGGCTTTGTCACCGCCGTTGTCACCACCGTCACTGCCGTCACCGTCAGTTTCTCAGATAGGAAGCGCCATTGGCATCGATGATGGCCCCGGTCAGATAGGCGGTTTCGCCACTGGCCAGATAGGTGGCAAGGCCAGCGATTTCATCCACATGCCCCGGCCTTCCCAGTGGTATGTCAGCCAGAATTGCCGCCTGATTGGCACCGAAAATGCGCGGTGCGGCCATCGGCGTATCCACCCAGCCGGGTGCGATGGCATACACCTGTATGCCGTGAGGCGCCAGGGCCACTGCCAGTGACTGACTGGCCGAGTTCAATGCCGACTTGCTGGCCCCGTAGGCGGGCGCTGTTGGTTCCCCCCTGAAGGCGCCGCGCGAGGTGATATTGATGATCTTGCCGCTGCCTTGCGGAATCATCAACTTCGCCGCAGCAAAAGCAAGATTGACCGGCCCCATGAGATTGGTCTGCATCACTTGTTGCCAGGACGCCTGCCAGGCCTCGAAGTCCCCGGCAACGATGTCCTGGTTGGCAAAAATGCCGGCGGCATTGACCAGCACATCCAGGCGCCCCTGATCCCTGTCTATTTGCTGCAGCAAACGGCTGGCCTGGGCCGGGTCGGACACATCCGCCGCCAGGGCCTGGTGGCCTTCCCCGGCAAGCTGCTTGAGCATTGCCTGGGCTTCCTGCTCGCGGGAACGATAATTCAGCATGACCCGATAACCGGCCCTGGCCAGATGGATTGCACAGGCCTTGCCAATACCGGTAGCGGCACCGGTCACCAGAGCGATTTGCCCTGCTTTCATAAGAGCCTCCTTCAGGTTCTGTCGGCTTGCGGGCAAAACCAGGATTGGATTACAGAAAAGTCAAAATGATACCCGCCAGTGCCGTCAGACCCAAGACCAGCAACAGTTGCAAGCGGAGCACAAACATCAGCACAAAGGACAACAGGGTCAGGGCCAGCATGGAAAAATTCAGCGTATCCACCACCGGCACGTTCAGGGAAAGTCCAAAGCTGTCGAGCGGGCGGGTTTCGGCAAACAGTACATTCAAGGCAAACCACAGGGCCAGGTTGGCAATCACACCGACCACCACGGCGGTAATCGCCTTCAGTGCTGCCGACAGGCGCAGGTTGTGGCGCAATTTTTCCACATAGGGTGCGCCGGCAAAAATCCACAGAAAGCATGGCAGGAAGGTAACCCACAGCGTCAACAACGCGCCCAGTGTCCCATACAGCAGCGCCGGCTCCATGCCCGACTGGCGCAGTGCCGCCAGAAAGCCGACAAACTGGGTAACCAGAATCAAGGGTCCTGGCGTCGTCTCCGCCAGCCCCAGGCCATCCAGCATCTCGCCGGGCTGCAGCCACTGGTATTGCTCCACGCCCTGCTGGGCCACATAGGCCAGCACGGCATACGCCCCGCCAAAAGTCACCACGGCCAGACGTGAAAAAAAGCCGGCAATCTGCGTAAACACATTGTCCGTGCCCAGGAAAACCAGCAATGTCGACAGGGTCGCCGCCCACAGGCCCAGACAGACAAAGGCAGCCAGGCGCGCGCTGCGATTGCGCCCCGGATGGTCTGCTGCAGTGAGCAGGGCATCGGCACCTGTCGGGCCTGCTTCCTCTGCCTGCTTGCGGGCCAGCAAATACCCGGCACCGGCGCCAGCGGCCACCACCAGGGGAAAGGGCAGCGAGAAGACGAACAGCGCCAGAAACCCTGCCAGCGCAAGCAGCTTTTGTTGCAATGAGCCCAGTGCACGTCGGGCAATTCGCAACAGGGCCTGCACCACAACAGCCAGCACTGCCGCCTTCAGCCCCAGGAACAAACCCGCAACCGGGCCGGCATTACCCAGCAATACATACATCCAGCTGAGCATCAGAATGGCCAGGGCGCCCGGCACAATGAACAACACGCCGGCAACCACGCCACCCCTGACACCATGCAGCAGCCAACCACTGTAGGTAGCCAGTTGCTGCGCTTCCGGCCCCGGCAGCAGCATGCAGTAATTCAGGGCATGCAGAAACCGGTCTTCATCCAGCCATTTTTTCTCTTCCACCAGCAGGCGGTGCATCAAGGCAATCTGGCCCGCCGGACCGCCGAAACTCAACAGGCCGATCCGCCACCACACGGCCACAGCTTCCCTGAAAGGTATCTGTTCTCCCATTATGATGTTCTCTACCCTGGTGTGTTTTTCATTTTTTCGACCAGCGCTGAAGTGGAACAATTGTCCAGAAAGGCAAGTACCTTGACCTCACCGCCATAAGCCAGCACATAATCACCACCGACCACTTCGTCCATGCTGTAATCCCCTCCCTTGACCAGCACATCGGGTTTGAGCAATTCCAGCAGGCCTACCGGCGTATCTTCGGCGAAGGCAAGCACCCAGTCCACGGCTTCCAGTCCGGCCAGCACCGCCATCCGCCGGTCCACCGGGTTGATGGGCCGCCCCGCCCCTTTCAGCCGCCGCACCGAGTCATCATCGTTGATGGCGACAATCAGCCGGTCACCCTGCTTGCGGGCTTCGGTCAGGTAACCGACATGGCCTGCGTGAATGATATCGAAGCAGCCATTGGTGAAGACGATGCGTTCGCCATGGGCCCGGGCATCCTCCACCACAATGGCCAGCTGCTCGGCCGTCATCACCCCGCGGCCGGTGCCTTCCAGGCGCAACACGGCGCGGCGCAGCTCCGGCCCGCTGATGGCAGCCGTTCCCAGTTTGGCAACCACCAGACCAGCGGCAAGATTGGCCAGTGCCGTGGCCTCGGCAATGCCGGCCCCGGCCGCCATCGCTGCCGCCAGCACGGACACCACCGTGTCTCCAGCCCCGGTGACATCAAACACCTCCCGCGCCTGCGCGGGAAAATGCAGCTCGGTCTGCCCTGGCCGCAACAGGGTCATGCCATGCTCGCCACGAGTGATCAACAGAGCCTGCAAGCCCAGTTGTTCCAGCAAAAGCAAACCTTTGCTGACCAGAATTTCTTCGCTGTTGCAGGGGCCAACCACTTCCTCGAACTCTTGCAGATTGGGAGTGATTACCGTTGCCCCCTGGTATTTGCTGAAATCACTGCCCTTGGGGTCTACGATGATCGGCACCCCCCTGGCACGGGCAGCATCGATCAAGGCCCGGCTTGTGCTCAGGGCGCCCTTGGCATAATCCGACAGCACCAGTACCTGGGTTGCCGCCAGGGCGTCCAGGGCGAACTGCTGCATGGCGGCAATATCGTCCGCTGCAAACGGTTCTTCAAAGTCCAGCCGGATCAATTGCTGATGCTGACTGATGACGCGCAGCTTGGTGATGGTCGGTGCAACAGCCGATTGTTGAAACTTGCACAGTACCCCGGCGGCATGGAGGCGGGAACGCAAACCCTCACCTGCTTCATCCTGACCGGTGATGCCAACAACCGTTGCGGCCGCACCCAGGGCGGCCGCATTCAGGGCGACGTTGCCAGCCCCGCCCGGCCGATCTTCATTGCCACTGACCCGGACCACCGGCACCGGCGCTTCCGGCGATATGCGGCGGGCTTTACCGTGCCAGTAGCGGTCCAGCATGACGTCACCAACCACCAGCACACGGGCTTGTTGAAAGGGGGGCATTTCCAGTTTCATAGGCTTTCCTGAGGCGAGTTCTCCACTGCCGGGCATCATAGCACAGCCACCGACACCCGGTGCCCGGCCGGGATAACAAGAGATGCGGCTGGACTACGGGTGCCGGTGGCTGTGCTACAATGCCCGCACTGTCTTGCACCCCAACATCGAATAGAGTGCTTTTGTGACCACCCAGATAACAACCAAGGCTCTGCCCCCCTATTCAGACTTTCTCGGCCCCAGATACTGGCCCACCTGGCTGGGCATCGGCCTGATCTGGCTGACGGCTCGGCTGCCCTTTCGCCTGCAACTGGTTCTGGGTAGCGGTATCGGCAAACTTCTCTACCATCTGGCCAGAGAAAGACGTCGTATCTGCCGTATCAACATTGGCCTGTGTTTTCCCGAGCTTGATGCACACAGCCAGGAACAACTGGTACGCAAGACCTTTATTGCCAACGGCATCGGCATCATGGAGATCGGCATGGGCTGGTGCCGGAAGCCGGAGGCTTTCCGCGACCTGGTCAGCGTTGAAGGCCTGGAGCATCTGCTGGCTGCCCATGCCCAGGGCCGTGGAGTCTTGCTGGTTGGCGCACATTTCAGCACCATCGAGATTGCCGGCAACCTGTCCAGCCTGTTCTACTCCAAGAATGTCACCTATCGCAAACACAAGAACCCCTTGTTTGAAACCCTGATGACCCGCTCCCGGGACCGGCTCTACGCTGCCGCCATCGAGCGCAAGGATGTCCGCCAGGCCATGCGCAGCCTGAAGGAAGGGCATATACTCTGGTATGCGCCGGATCAGGATTACGGTCCCAAACATTCCGTGTTCGTGGAGTTTTTCGGGGTGCCGGCTGCCACGATCACGGCAACCTCGCGCTTTGCCCGGCTGAACAATTCGCCGGTGATCTTTTTTCATCATTACCGCAAACCGGATAACTCCGGCTACCATCTGGCCTACAGCAAGCCAGTGGAAAATTTCCCCAGCGGGGATGAACACGAGGATGCACGCCGCATCAATGCCATCATCGAGGCCGCTGTGCGTCAGCACCCGGAGCAGTACCTGTGGCTGCACAAGCGCTTCAAGACGCAGCCCGGCGGCAAGGCGGCAAGCCCCTATCGCCAACAGAACAGCCGCCAGCAAACCAGCCACCTGCAGAACAGCCAGCAACAGCCCAACCCCCAGGAAAAAGGTGACAGCTGATGCAAAAAATGCTGGACCGACAGTTCTGGCTGGCCCTGGATGTCCGTTACCCGGCCGCTGTGGCCAGCCTGTTGCTGTCCGCACTCAATATCTGGTCGAACCCTGTCGTCAACACGGATGCCTACACCTATATCCGTGCAGCTGAGATTTTTCTGCAGGATGGGCTTGCCGCAGCAGTTTCCTATTATTCCTGGGCTTTTTATCCGGTTTTGATCGCCCTGGTGCACAAGCTGACCGGGTTGGAGCTGTTCGCTGCAGCGCATGTACTCAATGCCGGGTTTTTTGCCTTGTTGTGTACCGGCTTCATTACCCTGGTGAAGGAAATCGATGCGTCCAGACGGCTGGCAATAATTGCCGCCCTGGTCATCCTGCTGTACCCGCAGATCAACGAATACCGTAGCTCCATCATCAGGGATATCGCCTTCATCACCTTCTCCCTGTTTGCCTTGCTGCATCTGCTGCGCTACCTGCGACAGGCACTGCGGCGCCATGCCCTGGGCTTTATCTCATTCACCCTGCTGGCAGCCCTGTTTCGCCCGGAAGCACTGCTTTACCTGATCAGCGTCCCCTTTTCCCTGCTGTTGATCGGTGATCTGTCCTGGTCTGAGCGCTGGCGCCGGCTGCTGTCCCTGCAGGCGATCACCGTCGGGTTGTTGCTGGCCGCTGTGACCCTGTTCTGGTTTTACGGTGTCAATCCGCTTGCGCAACTGCTGCAGGGGTTTTCCGGCTACGCCCTTTTTCTGGAACAGGCAGTTTCAACCTTGCGCAATGGTTCGCCGCAGTTGAGTGATGTCTTGTTCAGCGAACACGCCGGCAATTATTCGGCCCAATATATCAACCTTTTCCTGGCAACCGGTTTATCGACAATCCTGCTGGTAAAAATCTTTACCGGCTTTGGCTGGATCATGCTGGCAATCCTTGCCTACGGCTGGTGGCAACGCCTTTGCCAGGTTCCACGTTTTCTGTCTGCCCCGGCACTGGCCTATCTGCTGACCGCTTTCCTGATCCTGCTGTCCTTTGTCTTTGTCACGCGCTACATGACGACCCGGTATACCCTCCTGTTTTGCATCGTGACCACCCTACTGGTTCCGTTCATTCTTGATCGTGCCTGGCAGCGTGCCGAACTGGATAAGCAGTTGACCCGCTTCAGATGGATCGCTGCCACTTTGCTGCTCTACTGCTTCATCGATGCCTATATTTCCTTCGGAGAGTCCAAGGACTACCAACAGGAAGTGGCCCGATGGCTGGTGGCCAACAGTGAACCTGATGTGGTTCTGTTGACCAACAACCACTATCTTGCCTACCACACCGGCCTGATTGATGACTATGATCGCATTTCGCGGATAGTCGATCCTGATGATGTGCCTGCTGCGGCCAGTGGCACCCGCATTGCCTATACCCTGGAGCGGGGTGTTCTGGAGATGATGCAGGGCTACGAACAACAGGGTCTGGTCACACTGGAACAGTATTTCCCCAATGCCGATGAACCGCAGATGGGCATCTATCGTCGGCGCTGATTCAGTCTTTTCTGCGCCAGTCGCTCTGCATTTCCAGAAACAGGAAGGACGCACTCCAGGTAATCAGCACCAGCCCGGTCAAGGCTTCGATTCCGGCCAGGAAGCGCAAATCACCAAGCGGGACAATGTCGCCAAAACCCAGCGTGGAAAAAGCCGTGAAGGAAAAATAGACACAGTCCATCAGGGTGCCGCTAAACGCACCGCCCAGAGAGCCCCTGTCCAACTGGTGATGCACCAGATAATACACCAGGGCAAACACCCACACTTCGATCGCATGAGCACACAAGGCGCCAATTACCCCCACTACCGTGCGGTAGCGACGGCGAAACCCGGTCACTTTCAACCACTGATTCATCCGGTACAGTATTTCATAGTGAATGAAGACAACAACACCCACTGTCACTGTATTCAGAATCAGCGAAATGATCATATTCAGGTTCCGGCAGCTGGCGAGGCGAAACTGGAATCGGCCACAGCACTTCCCTGCGCATGCCCGGCTGTGTTGGCAAAGATCAACACCCCGTCTTCCAGCGCGCCGTGACGAATCATTTTCCTGTCCTTGCCATAGTCCTGTGGGTTCAACCAGGGCATCCGGTCTCCCTGGCGCGGAAACAGATGCAGCATCCGTTGCATATACCCTGCGCTGAAATCATCGATGAACGGACGCGTGACCATGTTTTTGTCTTCGGCCCGAAGCCTGGGCGTACACTGGCTGACCCCCATTTCATCCATGTGGTTCAATACCCGGCAGACATATTCTGCCGTCAGATCCGCGCGCAGGGTCCAGGAGGCATTGATATAACCAAACGTCTGTACCAGATTGGGCACATCGGAATACATCATCCCCTTGTAGGTCAGCGTTTGTGGAAAATCGACCGGTTTGCCATCGACATCGAAGCTGACACCACCCAGCAACTGCAGTTGCAGGCCAGTCGCCGTCACGATGATGTCGGCCACCAATTCCTTGCCTGAGCGCAGTAGAATGCCTCGCTCGGTAAACCGATCGATCTGGTCGGTGACCATCCGGGTCTTGCCAGCCTTGATCGAAGCAAACAGGTCCGCATTGGGCACCAGGCAAAGGCGCTGATCCCAGGGCTTGTAGGCCGGGGTGAAGTGGGTATCGATGTCGTATTCCGGACCCAATTCCTTGCGCACCCTGTTCAACAGCATTTTCTTCAGCTGTTCGGGTTTTTTGCGCGAGCGGTGATAGACGAACTGCTGCAGTGTCACATTTTTCCAGCGGGTCAGGGCATAGGCGATTTTTTCCGGCAGAATTTTGCGCAGGAAATTGGCTATGCGATCCTTGTCCGAACGCGATACCACATACCCCGGGGAGCGTTGCAACAGGGTCAGCTCGCGTGTTTTATCCGCCATCGCAGGTGCCAGGGTCATTGCCGTGGCCCCGGAGCCAATGATGACTACCCGTTTGCCCGCATAGTTCAGGTCTTGCGGCCAGTGCTGGGGATGCACCAGTGTGCCCTGAAATTGCTCACTGCCCTTGAATTCGGGCAGATACCCGTGTGCGTAATTGTAATAGCCGGAGCACATCAGCAGGAAATTGCACTGCATGCTGATCATCTTGTTCTGTTGACGGTCAAAAATTTCCAGCTGCCAGTGTGCCTTGTTACTGTTCCAGCTGGCACTGCGCAGCTCATGACCATAGCTAATCTTCTGGTCTATCTGGTGCTCTCTGGCCGTCTCGCGCACATAGTCGAGAATGGCAGGACCATCCGCTATGGCCTTGGCCTGTCGCCAGGGTTTGAAGCGGTATCCCAGGGTATGCATGTCACTGTCGGAACGAATTCCGGGGTAGCGAAACAGATCCCAGGTACCGCCCATGGCATCGCGGCTTTCCAGCAAACGGAAACTTTTCTGCGGGCAATGCTGTTGCAGATGCCAGGCGGCACCAATCCCGGACAGTCCGGCGCCCACTATGATGACATCGTAACAGGCTGTATTCACTGTTGACCCTCATCTTCTGCCACAAACCAGAACTCGATCTCATCGGTTTCTTCCTCGAACTGGGCGGCATGCTCGCATCCTGCCGGCACGTGATACCACTCCCCCTTGCCATAGGGCCGGCTTTCCCCGTTCATGTGCAGAATGAGCGCGCCGCGGATGATAATGCCGTAATTATCGGTATCATGGGTATGGGGCGGGATGGCGGTACCGGCAGGATAGGAAGCAAACAGCACATCGGCACCTTCTGCCTGCAGCCTGTAGGCATCGAAACGTCCGTCATACAGCGGTAGCGTGCGGATTTTGTCGGGGTATTGTCCAGCCATATCGATTACTCAGCAGTTATTCAGGATTACGGAATAATGAATAATGCTGGGACTACTGGCAAGGGAAACTCTGCACAAGCACGATCTGTGTCAATACGTAGCCGCTGTCACGGCAGTGGCGATCTCGTTTTGACCGTCACCCAACGTAAAGTTCACCTGCTCTTCCTCAGCGAAGCATCGCCTTCCCATTGGGGACATCGCCCAGATTGTATTGCTGTGCCTGGTAAAGCAGCGAAGGCAGCATGGCATTGGCCAGGGCACGGCGTTCCAAGGCTGTCGCGTTGTCGGGCACATTGTCAAACGACAGACTTTTCTGGCTCGGGCAATAACGGGCATGCACCGGCGATTGACCCGGGCGCAGGATGACCACCTTGTCGCCTTCCATGAAGGCATAGTTGTCCTCAAACTGCATCAGCGCGCGGCCCGGATAATCCGGATCGACCCTGGAGAGATCACGTCCCGGCATGGGGTGCTGGGCCTTGATCCCCATCAGGGATAATGCGGTCACGGGCAGATCGATCTGGCTGCAGACCGATGCAATTCTGCGCGGCTCGATATCTGCGCCCAGAATCAGTGCCGGGATATGAAAGTTCTTGACTGGAACCAGGCTTTCGCCCCGCACCTTGATATCGTGATCGGCCACCACGATGAACAAGGTGTCCTGCCAGTAGTCACTGGCCCTGGCCCTGGCAAAAAATTGACCCAGGGCATAATCTGCGTACTTTACCGCATTGGCTTCCGTGGCCTTCTTGCTGTCATGCAGCTCAATACGTCCATCGGGAAACTCAAACGGGGAATGATTCGATGAGGTAAACACCAGCGTGAAAAACGGGGTGCCCTGGGCATGCAGGGCACTCAGATTTTCATGTGCCCGGCCCAGCAGATCCTCATCGGAAACACCCCAGCTACCAGTGAAGACAGGATTGCTGAAATCTTTCTGATCGGTGATATGTTGAAAACCATTGCCACGGAAAAAGCCGTTCATATTGTCAAAATGGGATTCTCCACCGTAAATGAACTCACTGTGGTAACCCTGTCGGCCCAACAGGGTGGCCAGCGTGAAAAAATTCTGCTGCGACAGGGAAAGTTTGACAGCCGCCTGCGCCGGGGTGGGCGGGAAACCACTGACCAGCGCTTCAATGCCACGCACCGAACGCGTACCCGTGGCGTACAACTGCTCAAACCACCAGCCCTGGCTTTTCAGTTTTTCCAGTTCCGGCGTCACAGCCAGACCACCGAGTGATCCCACATAGGTGGCGCCCAGACTCTCTTCCAGCACAATCACCAGGTTCAGGGGGCGTTGACGCTGTCGGCTGGGTTGCAGCAGATTGAGGCTGGGTAGTGCCCTGTCTCCCAGAAAATCCGCCATCTCCCGGTTGCCAGCACGTTCCTCGTTCAGCACATCGAGTACTTCTGCCAGCGGCATTTTTCCGTAGATGGCACTGGTCTTTTTTTCATGCCGGAAATTGTAAATGGCATGCAATACCGACCAGAATGAATTCAACACCAGACTGTTCACCATGGCATCGGAGGTAATGGCAAACATGGCTGGATTGGCCGGACGGTGCCCCGTTGTTGAGCGAATGGCCAGTACCAGGGCCAGCAGTAAAAATGGCCAGATCAACAGTATACTGCCATCAGTCAGCTGATTTCGTACTTCCAGCCAGGGTTGCATCAAGAGGATCAGCACCCAGGCAACAAGGGCGGGAATGAGCAGGCCGATAAAAATATGTATCCGAAACCCTTTCCACAGCATGGGCAGGACTTCCTTGGGATATTTCAGGTATTCGACAAATAGCCTGTTGGGACGCAGATCATATTCATTGATAAAACCTGGGGTAATCACTTCAAGAAAGAACAATACCGTCAACCCGGATACCACCCAGACCAGGGTGAACCTGGACCAAACTGGCCAAAATTCGTCATTGACACATAAAGGTGACAGCAGCACCGGAATCAGACAAAGCAGGGACAGCAGGATGACATCCGCACGCAAGCCCTGAAGAAATACCGGCAGACATTTCCCGGTATTCATGACTCGTTGCCACTTCCACATCACCAGGGCAAAGCGGGTACAAGTGAGCAGGACCAGACCAATAACAGCCATTAGCAGCAGCGGCGCGTAAGGGCCGAGCACTGAGAGATCTTCCCAGAGCAGATTAATCAGCATAACAACCATCACCATGCAGAGCAGTGGCACACCATGTGCCCTATAAAGTTATTATGTTTTTACTATCCTTAAGTAAGCCTTAAGAAATCCCTGAATAATTCATAATTCGGGTTTTTCATTGTTATTTATTTCTCTGCTCTGCTCTGGTTTGCGCCGACCAGAAAACCGCCAGCCACAGGGTCTCGCAATCCGGCTGGGTCCATGCCACCCGATGCTTCACATGGGCGGGAATGTCCAGATGATCACCCTTGTTCAGCCTTACCTGACGGCCATCGGCAAACTCGATAATGCCGGCCCCTTGCACCAGCAGCACCCATTCATGTTCTTCCTGGTCATACCAGAACCCGGCTGGCGAACAATGACCACAGGAGACTATTCGCTCCACGCGCACCAGGTCCGACTTAAGTAATTCACTGATGTGCTCAGATTGCCCGCCCGGCAGTTGGGCTTCAAAAAAATTCATCGTCCTCAGCCGTTTATCCCTGTCGGTTTGCCGTTCAGGCTTGTTGTGTTTTTTTCAAGCCAGTATTGTTCAATACCTTGCTGACCTTTATTGACGGCCCATTTATCCAGGGTTGGTCGCATGCCGACAAAGTCATAACAGGGCACGGCAAAACCACAGGAGGTTTGTACCATTTCAAGCGATAGTTCAAATATCTGCCGCGCTCCCGCCTGAACAGGAAAGTGTTCAAGCTGTTGTTGCCAGTCTTCATCCCTGGGATGAATGACTCGGGCCTGACCATACAATCTCAGGATCAATGGCTGCTTTTCAAACGCACAGAACATGACCGTCATGCGCGGATTTTCCAGCACATGAGCTGCCGTTTCGTTGCCACTGCCAGTCAGGTTCAGCCAGGCGATGCGAGTGGCATCGAGCACCCGGAAAGTATCCATGCCTTTGGGAGAGACATTGACAAAGCCGTCAGCCGCCGCCGTACCGATAAAATAGATTGCCTGCCGGCGGATGAACCCGATATGTTCTTCACTCAAGCTGTCGAATCGGTCTGCCATTTTTATCTCCTGTCAATCCTGGGGAAGGACTCCCTGCTGCTGCAGAACCGCCCTGGCCAGAGAGAGGCGGGCGGCACCAAACGTGCTCCCCGGCTTGTTGGTTCGCAACAGGCTGGCGAAAAACACCACCTCGTCATTCCGCTCCACCCAACCTGCCCACCAGCCAATATTGTCACCCCCGTCCGGTGTCGCCCAGCCGGTTTTGGCACGAACAAGATAGTCGCTGCCGGTTTCCGTTACCATCATTTCGCGCACACTGGCCATGACCTCTGCTGAAAAGGGCAGATCATCCCGGTACAGGCGCTGCAGGAATGCTATCTGCTCACTGGCGGAAATACGCAGCCCACCCGTCAGCCAGAAGGTATCGATACCTCCCGAAATATCGCCGTTGCCATACCCGGCCGCATCGATATAGTGCTGCATTCTTGCCGCGCCAATGCGTTTGACCATCTGTTGATAATGCGGAACGGCCGAAAGACGAAAGGCCTCGGTCAAGGTGAGATCACGATTGATTTCCGGCCGGCTGCGCTGAACACCATCCCAGCGAACCACCGTATTGCGATCAGCCACTATCCCAAGTTCCAGGATCACCAGGGAACTGAATATCTTGAATGTCGACGCCGGCAGCACGCGCTCGTCGGCCAGTTCGGCATGCCCGGCCAGCGAAGTGTTTTGCCGCAGATCATGGATCAGCACGATGCCCTCAAAGCCGGTAGCATCAATCAACCTGCGGGCATCCAGGGATTCTGTCGGCTCCTGGGCAGACACAGCCCCCTGCAACAACAGCCACAGGGCAATGCCCAGCGAAGGGGGTAAGCAAGCAATGAGCGGCTTCATTTTTTCTCCTGTTGCCGGGCCTGAAAGACAGCTTTGTGCAGCCAGCGTGTCGCTGGACACATCAGCACCAGAGAATACTGTATTTCAGGCTTACTCTACCAACAGGATATCGAGAAGATTGTCGCGGAAGGTGGGGTCAGAGGGCAGTTGGGCATGCTCGGCACAGACAAAAACCGAGTAGGACAGCGGGAACACACTGTCCAGGCCATCGTCGAAGCGTTCGCTGACCCCTTTCCCGGTCAGCGAGCTTTTGGTAACGCGACCATCACCCGGTGCCAGCATCAGGCGTTGATAGTTGATCTGCGGGTCTGGGTTGATGATGTCTTCAGGCCACAGGTGAATTTTTATCTCCCCATTCACTTCCTCCAGCAGACACAGGGCGGGAGTCAGCTTGCAGCCACTGCCGAAGGCCACATAACTGGCAGTCGACTCACCCAGAGGCAGGGACAGGGCACGGTGAAAACGCTGCCCACGCTCCAGTCCAGCTGCCATGTGCGCCTCCAGCGCCTGCAGGTAGGCTTCTGCCTGATCCGGGTCGGCGAACCTGGAACGCAGGCGTTGCCGTATGGCCGGGTCGAATATCGACCAGCGTGACTCTTTCCAGAAAGCCAGGTCATACAGGTCACGATCAACCGGCAGGCCGTCGATGCCAATCATCCAGGCCCGGTCAGGATGCGGCAGCAATTGGTACATGCTGTTCATGGTCGCCAGCGCTGCCGGGCTCAAACGTCCCAGCAAACCCATGGATTCGCCCATCAAGGCCTGCTGCAGCGCCGAGACCGAACCAAAGTTGGGAGTGCCAATCAACACGACATTGCGTACCTTGTTGTGCCAGGGCGCAGGCGGCCCGGGCACCTCCGCCTCGGTCAACACATCCACCCCGCCGTAGCGGGCATAGTAGCGGGCTACCAGCCCCCCGGCACTGTGCGCCACCAGATCGACCTTCAGGTCGGCATCATCGAGTTGCCTGCGGATTGTTTCCACCAGCCGGTCCAGCTCAGCGGCCGCCTTGACAAAATCATCGCGCCAGTCCCAGGCAAACAGCAGACAATTGGCCTGACCATCCCATTCATTGGCAGGCTGGCATTCATAGGGCCCTGAATCTTCCAGCGCCGACACCAGTTGTCGGTAAAAATCCTGCCCCAGAACCTGATCAAACAGGCCCTGTGCCTGTAAAGGTTCGGTGGCCACCGGCGACATACCCGCCACCGGCAAACCAAGATGATCCCAGGAACGGCGAGTAGCCAGATTCCAGGACGAGCCTGGCCAGTACTCAGTACCTGCCGCATTGACCAGACGCGAGCCCATGACTCCGGGGATAATGATGACGGGGGTTATCCGCTCAAGCTCTGCAGCCTGGCGGGCATAGATTTCCTGCAGATCGATCTCTGAGTTCAAGACACTGCAGGCTGACAGCATCAGTACCAGCAAAGCGCCTGCCAGCACACGATGCACGGGCCCGCAATGCCGCCTCATTTTGTTCCATCCGCCATTACCGGGCTGAAACTGGTCTGATCGCTGCGCTCCAGCGACAGCCGCCAAATCCAGTTGAAGGGATGGATCAGCGGCGTACTGCCACCGGCATTCTCCAGCGGCAGCGCCGCATTGTGCCAACGGAAAATCCCACCTTTCATATTGGCCGGGACGGGTAGAGGCGATTGCTGCTTCTGCAGGGCCGCCTTGACTTCCTGCGCCAGGGCCGTGGAACGCCGGCCAGTGGAGCAATAGAACACCACCTCCTTTTGCTGCAACTGATCACCATACTGTTCAATGAAACTGTTCACGTCCGCATCCGGAGAGAGCCAGATGGCACCGGGAAGATGCCCCACGGCATACTCATCGGGCTCGCGCACATCAAACAGGAGCAAGTCTGAATCACTGGCCTGAACCCGCTGTGCAATCTGCTGATAGGGCAGTTGCTCTATGCCGCTGTCTGCAAGCGATGCCTCGATGCGGCTCAGTCTGTCCTGGGCCAGGGCAAAGGGTGAGATAAGCATCAAGAAAATGATGCCCGTGAGGATTTTCTGTAAGTGGTCCGCGATTTTTTTCATACTGTTTTAGAGCGCTCCGGTGCCGTAATCGTTACAGTCTTCGGCCCGGAACGCTAGGTATCAGGAGCAGGCTATGCAACGAACCGCCAAGGGGTTGACGTTCAGCCTGCCCAGCGCTATTTGTTCGCCGCAGCTGATGCATTCACCGAAATCGCCGCTTTCTATGCGCCGCAACGCAGCCACAATCTGTACCAGCTGCTGTTTACGCCGGCGTTCCGCTTCCAGGGCCATTTGCTGGCCTTGCATGGCATCCATGCGTGACAGCCGGCCAATGCTGCTTTGGTCCAGGACGACGGTTGCCGTTGAGGATTTTGCTATCGAGTCCAATGCTTCCAGCTCGGATCGCATTTCCAGCAACCTGGATTTAAATTTCACTGTGTCAAGATCACTCATTCGATAGTTGCCAGTCAATGGTTACAATTATGGGTCAGGTTACTTGATTTTTGTGTGGATTGGCACTCCGTAGCCTGAGTGGCGCTGTCGTGGGAGCTTTCCTGAGTGCACTCCGTAGTGCCGGAACACTTCGTAGTGCCGAAGCACTCCGTAGCGCCGAGTCGCGCTACTGTGTGAAGGGTTCCGAACGCACCGCCAAGGCGGCGCTTTAAGGTTCGGCACCCTTCACACAGTATCACGCCTCTGGGGCAAGACGGGGTTCAAACAGTGCACGGTTTTGCCGGGTGTCTGGTGGTGAGAGCAGTGCTGCACCTGGAACCCACCCCTGCTGCAGAGGGGTGATGTGGTGGGAATTTTCCGGGACCCTGAGCCGTCAGGGATGGCGGCGACGGAGCGACCCAAGGAGGGGTTTAAGCGCGTCCCGGAAAA
>JAVVEG010000034.1:0-7721 GCA_032251455.1 Pseudomonadales bacterium
GACTTGACCGTCACCACAAGGTTGATATTGCCTTGCCCAAGACCTTATCTCAAGTCGGTCCATTGTTTTCAGTGACCGCTTCGGAGGATAATCGCTCAACATTGGAGGCAGACAGCACGTATGAAAACGCCGGAAAGATTACGCTCATTACTCGAGGATGGCCTTATCGATGAAGTCATCGCCCAGCTCATGAGTGGCAAGGAGGCACAGGTCTATGTTGTGCGCTGCGGGGGCAAGGTGCGTTGCGCCAAGGTCTACAAGGAGGCTGGCAAACGCAGTTTTCGTCAGGCGGCCCAGTACCGGGAAGGGCGCAAGGTACGCAACAGCCGCGATGCCCGGGCCATGAACCGGCGCAGTCATTATGGCCAGAAGGAGCACGAGGAAGCCTGGCTCAACGCCGAGGTGGACGCCTTGCGCCGGCTTGCAGCCGCCGGTGTCCGGGTACCGGCCACGCACGGTTTTGTCGATGGCGTGCTGCTGATGGATATGATTACCGATGCTCAGGGTGATGTGGCGCCCCGTCTGAATGATATTACCCTGACGGCAGAAGAGGCCAGACGCTATCATGCCGTGCTGATGCAGGAAGTAGTCAAGATGCTCTGTGCCGGCCTGATTCATGGGGATTTGTCCGAATTCAATGTGCTCATGGCGGGTGACGGGCCGGTTATCATTGATTTGCCCCAGGCTGTGAATGCAGCGGGTAACAACAGTGCGGCCAGCATGCTGCTGCGAGATGTGGAAAACATGACCCGTTACTTCGGCCGCTCTGCACCGGAGTTGCTGAACACCTGGTACGGAGCCGAGATCTGGGATCTGTACGAGCATGGCAAACTGCATCCCGGCGTGAGCCTTAGCGGGCACTTCACCGCGCGTGTCGAGAATGCGAATGTGGGGGAAATCCTGCAGGTCATCGAGCATGCCCGGGCCGAGGCTGCCGCTGATCTTGCCCGCAGGCAGGCCGCTGAAGAGGAAGGTTGAGAGGAAGCTTGAGAAGGAAGTTATAAGAGGGGGGAGAGTTAAAAAGAACGATCAGAAGAACATGATGCGGGGGGGCATTACAGGAAGAAATCAAGTGAATGGAGCAGAAAACCCATGAACAAACGTATCACTCGCCGCGATTTTCTGAATGGCATGAGCATAGGCATCGGTGGCCTGGCCCTGCCCAATGCGTTGCTGCGGGCCCAGCAGGCCGAGTATTACCCTCCGGCGCTAACGGGCCTGCGCGGCAGCCACGACGGCTCCTTTGAAACCGCTCATGCCCTGCGTGATGGCAGCAGTCCCCGTGCCGAGCCCACCGGTGAGAACTATGATCTGGTGGTCGTGGGCGGTGGTATCAGCGGCCTTGCTGCCGCCTGGTTCTTTCGCCAGAGCGTTGGTCTCGATGCCCGTATCCTGATACTCGACAATCACGATGATTTTGGAGGCCATGCCAAGCGCAATGAATTCACCTATCAGGGACGCAAGATCCTGGTCAACGGGGGCACGCTCAATATGGAGCAGCCCAGCCACTACAGCACGGTGGCACGCAGCCTGCTGCGCGAACTGGGCATCGATATAGCCAGGTACCAGGAACAGACTGCCGAGGCCCGGGATTTTCATCGCAACCGGGGCCTGGACGGCGCCACTTTTTTCGACCGGGAGACTTTCGGCGAAGACCGCCTGGTGGCCAAACCAGGTTATCTGTCCTGGGCCGATTTTGTCCGCAAGACACCGTTGTCAGAGCAGGCCCAGCGCGATATCACCCGTCTCTATGAGTCCGCTGATCTGCCAGACACCATGCCGGGTCTGAGTGATGAGCAGAAAAAAATGCGCCTGGCACAAATGAGCTACCGGGACTATCTGCTGGACCTGGTCGGCGTACACCCGGATGTTATTCCTTTCTTCCAGACCCGGCCACACTTCACTTTCTACATGGGGCCTGAACAGGTGCCGGCCCTGTATGCCTGGCAGCTCGAATACCCCGGTTTTCAGGGTCTGAAACTGCGGCCCAGCGCTGCCATCAGCGCCCTGGCCCATCTGGGCGGGCCACATCATGGCCGCGAGCATGAACATGAGGAGTCCTCGGTCTATTTTCCTGATGGCAATGCCACCATCAGCCGCCTGCTGGTCCGCAGCCTCATTCCTGAAGCCCTGCCGGGCAATACCTTTGAAGACGCCATCAGCGCCAGGCTCGATTATTCCCGCCTGGACAGGGACGGCTCTGCCTCGCGCATACGGCTCAACAGCACGGTCATCAATGTGGTTCATGCCGGGGACCCGGAAACGGCCGAGCATGTGGAGGTCAGTTATGTCCAGGCGGGACGCGCCCTGAAAGTCAATGCCGCCCACTGTGTGCTGGCCTGCTGGCACACGGTCATTCCGCATTTCTGTCCAGAGTTGTCGCCGCAGCAGAAAGAGGCGCTGGCCTATGGCATCAAGGCCCCCCGCGTATACACCAATGTGCTGTTGCGGGATTCCCGTGCCTTTGCCCGGCTGGGCGTACGCAGTATCGATGCGCCCGGTTCCTATCACAGCAGCAGCAGTTTGCAGTTTCCACTCAGTGTGGGCAGTTACCACGGGCCGCGGTCGGCAAATGACCCCATTGTACTGCGCATGCACCGCGCTCCGTGCAGCCCGGGACGTCCCCGCCGCGAGCAGTTGCTGGCCGGGCGGCTGGAATTGCTCAGCACCACGTTTGACACCTTCGAGACTCGCATCCGGGAACAACTCGACCGCATGCTGGGTGAGGGCGGTTTCGATGCCGCACGGGATATTGCCGCGATCACGGTCAATCGCTGGCCGCATGGCAATGCCTACATCTACAGCACCCTGAGCGAGCCGGTCCACTGGGCCCTGTACCCGGCCGACGACCGGCCCTGTGTCGTTGCCCGCCAGCCCTTTGGCCGGCTCACCTTCGCCAATTCGGATGCAGGAGCCAATCCCTTCACCGATGTTGCCATCGACGAGGCGCACCGGGCGGTGCGGGAAATACTGCTGAAACGCCTGCTTTGAGCGGTCAGCGTATGGGTGACTTCAGTCCCAGTGCCAGGGCCTGTTCCTGCTGCCGGGCCTGGGCACGCTGATAGCCGGGGCGTGCCTGCAGACGCTGCCAGTACGCCGCAACGGCAGGCGTAAAATCCTTGTCCAGACCCAGCGCTTCCGCCAGCAACAAGGCGTAACCTACTGAAATATCGGCAATGCTGAAACCTGATGGGCATAACATCTCCTGGCTTGCCAAGGGACGTTCCAGCGCCCGCAGGCGGCCCAGAAACCAGCCGGTATAATCTTCAACCACCTGTGTCTGTCTGCGCTCAGGCGGTTCGAAGCGGCCATAGCGCAATAGCAGTGTTTGCGGGAAGGTCAACGTGGCCTCGCCAAAATGCAGCCAGTTCAGGAACTCACCATAGTCTGCCTGCTCTGGTTCCACGGCCAGCGCCGTGGCCTGGTAGCGACTGACCAGATACTGACAGATCGCCGCCGACTCGGTCATCATGAGTTCCCCATCCAGCAAGGCTGGCACGGTGCCCAGCGGATTGATGGTCTTGAACTCCCTGGCCAGGGCCCGGGGCGGAAAGGGCAGCATCTCCAGGCGATAGGGCAGCTGCATTTCTTCCAGTGTCCACAAGGGGCGGAAAGAGCGAGCATCCAGACAATGATAGAGGGTCAGCAAGAGTCGGCTTCCGGGCATGAGGAAAGGGTGTGGCTACCATACACAAATTAAACCGTTTATTCATCCACTTGCCTTGCTAGAATGTAGCTTTCGTCAATGAAGAGAAAGGAAGTGATTATGACACCTGAAGACATCAAGACCCTTTGTGTAGTGGGCGCTGGCAACATGGGGCATCAGATAGCCCTGCAGGCTGCCTTGTGCGGTTATCGGGTTCTCTGCAGCGATATCAACAAGGATACGCTGGCCAAGGCCGATGCCTTTGTCGATTCGTATTTGCCGGGCCGGGTTGAAAAAGGACGCATCACCGAGGAACAGGCGCAACAGGCACGGGCCAATATCCGGTTTACCGACAGCCTGGAAGAGGCGGCCAAGGAGGCGGACTTTGTTATCGAGGCTGCGACCGAAGTGCTTGCACTCAAGCGCCGCATCTTTGCCGACCTGGACCGGCTGGCTCCAGCCCATGCCATCCTGGCAACCAACAGCTCGGCGATTGTCAGCTCAAAAATAGCCGATGCCACCCAGCGCCAGGACAAGGTGATCAATATGCACTTTTTCAATCCGGCCCTGGTGATGAAACTGGTCGAGGTCGTAAAGGGGCCACATGTCTCCGATGAAACTGCAAGCCTCACCATGAAAGTGTGCGAGGTGCTGCAGAAGGTGCCGGTGCTATTGAAGAAGGAAGTGGACGGGTTTTTGCTGAACCGCATTTTTGCCGCCATTTCCAAGGAGGCCATGTGGTTGCTGGAGATGGGTGTGGCGGAAGTCGAGGATATCGACAAGGCCTGTGTCTATGGCGCCGGGCATCCGATGGGGCCGTTCCGCCTGAATGACCTGACCGGGCTGGATTTGAGCTACATCATGCGCATGGAAAAATTCCGCGAAACGGGTGATTTTGCCGATATGCCCAGCCCGCGTCTGGTTGAGCATTACATCCGTGGCGAGTATGGTGAGAAGACGGGCAAGGGCTGGTACGAGTATTCATAGCCTGTTCATAACCAAAGGAGAACTGTATGCCCAGCACCATCGGCTTCGACATCTATGGCACGCTGATCAATACCGACGGGGTTGTGACGACTCTGCAGGAATTCATGGGCGCCGAAGCCGGGGTCTTCGCACAAACCTGGCGCAGCAAGCAACTGGAGTACACCTTTCGCCGAGGCTTGATGCAGAACTATCGGGATTTTGCTGTCTGCACGAGCCAGGCGCTGGACTACAGCTGCCTGGCCCATGGCCAGAGGCTCAGTGTCGAGCAGAAGAAGGAGTTGCTTGCCGTCTACCGGCGGCTACCGGCATTCGATGACGTCCAGGATGGCTTGTCGCGCCTGCAGGCACAGCAGCATCGCTTGTTCGCCTTTTCCAATGGCAGTGCGGAGGCGGTCAGGGCCTTGCTGGACAGTGCCGGTATCAGTGCTTTCTTCGCAGGCGTGGTGAGCACTGAAGACCTTCGTTCCTTCAAACCCAACCCGGCTGTCTACAGTCATTTCCTGCGGCAATCCGGCGCTTGCGGCAGCAATGCCTGGCTGGTTTCCAGTAATCCTTTTGATGTCATCGGTGCCATTTCTGCCGGCATGAAAGCGGCATGGCTCAAGCGCTCGCCCAAGGCAATCTACGATCCCTGGGAAACGGAGCCGACGCTCACCATTGGCAGTCTTGCCGAGTTGTCGGAACAGGTACTTTGAGCGCGGCCAGTAAGGCTCATCTAAACAGGCTCTTACCCCGTCAACCCACCGATTCCAGATAAATCTGGTAATCCTTGCGTTCGAGACGGTAGCCGGGGTCTGTGCGCAGCAGCTCGGGCCAGCCGGTGTCGGCAAGCAGGGCGTCTGCCTGGGCCTGTTGCGCGGGGTTCAGGGTATTGAATACCTCCTGCACACGCTGCAGTTTCCAGGCGGAAAAGCTTGAGCCGGCGCGGCTGAAGGGTTCTCCCATCAGCTCGAAGCTGAAATCGGCAATTGGCTGCTCGAATAGCTGACCCGGTGAGGCTGCGGCAGCCAACTGTGCGGTGCCCTGTTGAATGCCGCGGGCAAAACCGGCACTGGGCGGGCCGATCAGTTGCAGGTAGTCCTGCAGGGCCTCGGTAATGACCAGTTCTCCGCCCTCCGGGGCACACTGCGCCGCATGCAGATTATCCAGGTAGTAACACAGCCCGGGTGCCTCTGTTTTGAGGAACCGCTGCGCGACTCCGGGGTCACGGTACTGATGCCCGTAGTAGCCGGTAAACAGGCAGAAATCGATCAACGAGGGCCTGGGGCCCAGGGCAAAGCGGGTTCGCCCCACCAGTTTATCCAGGCTCAGTGAGGCGGCGCGGAAGAAACGGTCGACCACGGCCTGCCCCTGCGCTGAGCCTACGCCCAGGCGCGGCAGGTAGGACTGCATCCGCTGTGCCAGTTGTTCCCCCATGGCGCGGCCCTGGTCTGCGCTCAGACCGGCGCTGTCGCCGATGCGTGCCCCGAATTCGGTGATGATGAAGGCCTTCGACAGCGGGTCGTGCCAGCGTGTGTTCATGGCGGTGGATATCCACAGCTCATCCATGGTGAATTCGACCAGACGCGAGACCAGCAGCATGACCGGGTCCTCGGGCAGCACGGGGCGTTGTGGATAGCGCCGCTCCAGCTCGTCGATGATCTGCGTGGTATCCTGCAGCAGCTCACCGTCCGGCATTTCCACCACTGGAATCATCATCTTGTGAATCACTTCCTTGATCCGGCCCTGCAACTCGCTGGCCTGATATTGCTCGACAAAGGGGATCCGCTTGTAACTGAGGCAGGCCCGGGTTTTGGCCGAATAGTAGGAGAACATGACGCCGTGGTGAATGAGAGTTTCCTGCATGAGTTAATCCTTGTCCGCTTGCTAAGTCAGGCTGTGGTTAGAATGGTCAGGGTCTGATGCAATTGTTCCAGCGCTTCCCGGCCCAGTTCGGTCAGGTAGCCCCCGTCCGGCAGGGTGATCAGTCCTTTCCGATGCAGACGCAGCACGGCACTGATGCGCGACGGATCAGCCGCCTTGTGTACCTTGATGCCTTCCTGCGGGTCGATCACATTGAACAACAGCAGGGCATCCAGCTCATCGACCAGCTCAGGACTCAGATGCATGATCCACCTCCAGGCGTTCGGCCAGATCCTTGGGTTCAATCTCCAGACCAGTCATCTCGTTATCCCAGTTGGGCCCGGCCATGGCATTGTCCTCATGCATGCCCGGCAGCCAGTCACCCAGGAAATCAGCCAGGGTAATAGGGGCCGGGGTATAGATATCCCATTCATCCACGCAATGAATGGCTGCATCGGCTTCATCCGACCAGAATGGGAAGACATCGGTGTCTTCGAACTCGATGGACGGGCAGACTGCCCAGCCGTCTTCTGCTTTCAAGCCCCAGACCTGACCGCTGGCGCTGACACGTTCGACAAACAGATCATAGTTTTCTTCCGGGTCCTGGCCCAGAATGCTGGAAGTAGTGGTCATAGGCTGGTTTCCTTGCTGACGGGCCATATTGACATGGCGACGAGAATTGGCTGGACAAGCGGTTTCTGAGTTGCCCGCTTTGCGCTATGGTAGCGCAAACAGGTGCGGCAACGAAAAGACTTTATGCAGCCAGCACGTCAATCCGAACAGAGAATCCGAACCTCATGAACATGACGTCAACCAGCAATCTCCGCCACAAAGAGGAAACAGCACCTCCAGCCACCAGTATCCGCAGTGCCATCATCAGCCCCGCAGGGATACTGGAGCTGCTGTCCCAGCAGGAAGTTAAACGGCTGCGCGAACTCGGCCAGGGCAGTGTGCATGAGCTGTTCCGGCAGTGCGCCCTGGCGGTGCTCAACTGTGAGGGTGTTACCGACAATGCCGAAGAGGTCTTTGCCGAATTCAGCGACTTCAACATAGAGATTCAGCAACGCACCCGCGGTATCAAGCTCAAACTGAGCAATGCGCCTGCCTGTGCCTTTGTCGATGGTCGCATACTCAATGGCGTCCGCGACCATCTGTTCGCAGTGTTGCGGGATATTGTCTTTGTGGCCAGTGAGCTGGAACTTGCTGTGGAGACCGATGCCAGCCATCTGGCGGAAGGCCGCCTCAA
>JAVVEG010000034.1:7821-17387 GCA_032251455.1 Pseudomonadales bacterium
CTGGAAGCCTTTGTGCGCCTGGGGCACGGCATTATCGTGTTTCCCGGTGGCGTGGGCACGCTGGAGGAAATTCTGTTTCTGCTGGGGATTCTGATGGCGGAAGGCAATGCCGAGGTGCTGATCCCGCTGGTATTTACCGAGCCGGCCAGCAGCAAAGGGTATTTCCGCCGCATCGATGAGTTTCTGGTTCATGTGTTGGGCGAGGAGGTGCGCCGGTATTACCAGATTGTAGAGGATGATCCGCGCCAGGTTGCCCGCCTGATGAAGGCGGAGATGGCGCGGGTGGGGGCAAACCGGCGCAAAAGCCAGGATGCCTATTACTATAACTGGATGTTGCAGATTCCGCGGGAGATGAAGCGGCCTTTTCAAGTCAGCCATGAAAATATGGCCAGTCTCATCCTGAGCAGGGAGCTGACGCCCGCTGAACTGGCCATCAATCTGCGCCGGGCCTTCTCCGGTATTGTCTCAGGCAATGTCAAGGAGCACGGGTTGAAGCTGATACGTGAACAGGGGCCTTTCCAGTTACGGGCCGAGCCGGATATCAGTGTCGCCATGGACCGCTTGTTGCGCGAATTTGTGACCGAGCGGCGGATGAAACTGGCCGGGAAAACCTATGATCCCTGCTATACTGTGTTGTCCGTGGGCAATAGTTGACTAAAATACTCGGATATCCGATAATTCAGGCCACACACACCGTACCAATGCTGAGGTTTCCCCATGTCAGAACAAGTTGAAAACCTGATCCGCAAGGAATATTCCGCAGGTTTTCATTCTGCCATTGAATCCGACACCCTGCCTCCTGGGCTGGACGAAGAGGTTGTACGCTTTATTTCAGCCAAAAAGGGAGAGCCGGAGTGGATGCTGGACTGGCGCCTGAAAGCCTTCCGTGCCTGGCAGGAGATGAAAGAACCGAACTGGGCCCATGTGCATTACCCCAGGATCGATTTTGAATCAATTTCCTATTTCAGTGCGCCCAAAAGCATGGCCAACAAACCCCAGAGCCTGGATGAAGTAGACCCGGAGCTGCTGGCGACTTATGAAAAACTGGGTATTCCGCTGCACGAGCAGGCTACCCTGGCAGGCGTGGCGGTGGATGCGGTATTCGATTCGGTATCGGTAGTGACCACCTATCGCGCCAAGCTGGAAGAGGCAGGCGTGATCTTCTGCCCGATCAGCGAGGCTGTGCACAAGTACCCTGAGTTGATCAAGAAATACATCGGCTCGGTTGTCCCGCAAAAAGACAATTTCTATGCAGCCTTGAATTCAGCCGTGTTTTCGGATGGCTCCTTTGTCTATATCCCCAAGGGGGTACGCTGCCCGATGGAGCTGTCCACTTATTTCCGCATCAACGAACTCAACACCGGCCAGTTTGAAAGAACCCTGATCGTGGCCGATGAAGGCTCCTACGTCAGCTATCTGGAAGGGTGTACTGCGCCGATGCGCGATGAAAACCAGCTGCATGCGGCAGTGGTCGAACTGGTCGCTCTGGATAATGCCCAGATCAAATACTCGACAGTGCAGAACTGGTATCCGGGGGACAAGCAGGGCAAGGGCGGCATTTACAATTTCGTCACCAAGCGGGGCATGTGTCACAAAAATGCCAGGATTTCCTGGACCCAGGTCGAGACCGGTTCTGCCGTCACCTGGAAATACCCCAGCTGCATTCTCAAAGGGGATAACAGTGTCGGTGAATTTTACTCGGTCGCATTGACCAATAATTTTCAACAGGCCGATACCGGTACCAAGATGATTCACCTGGGCAAGAATACCCGGTCGACCATTATCGCCAAGGGCATCTCTGCCGGGCGCAGCAACAGCTCCTACCGGGGCTTGGTGCGAATCAATCCGGGAGCCAAAGGCGCCAGGAATTACACGCAATGTGATTCCCTGCTGATTGGAGATTTGTGCGGGGCGCATACCTTCCCCTACATCGAGAGCCGCAACTCTTCGGCAGTGGTAGAACACGAGGCCACCACGTCCAAGGTGAGCGATGACCAGTTGTTCCTGTGTCAGCAGCGTGGCCTGGATGCCGAGAAAGCGGTATCGATGATCGTCAATGGTTTTTGCCGCGAAGTGTTCAAGGAGCTGCCCATGGAGTTCGCCGTGGAGGCAGGCAAGCTGCTGGAGGTGAGCCTGGAAGGCTCGGTCGGCTAGGCGTATAGGCGGGACAGGTAGGTGCAGGCAGGCGAAGCCGACCCTGTGTGATCAAGAGTAAGCTAACAGGAAATCAATATGCTGGAAATTAACAACCTTGTCGCTTCCATCGACGGCGAACAGATTCTCAATGGCCTGAGCCTGAAGGTGGGGCCAGGTGAGATTCATGCCATCATGGGCCCCAATGGTTCGGGCAAGAGTACCCTGGGTAATGTCTTGACCGGTCGCGAGGGCTATGAGGTCAATGCCGGGTCGGTGCTGTTCAATGCCGAAGACCTGCTGGCGATGGCTGTCCAGGACAGGGCCCGTGCCGGCGTCTTTTTGGCCTTTCAATACCCGGTGGAAATTCCGGGGGTCAGCAATATGGAGTTCCTGAAAGCTGCGGTGGATGCGCGTCGTGCCTGGCTGGGCCTGCCTGAATTGTCCTCTTTCGATTTCATGAAACTGGCCCGCGAGACCAGCAAACGGGTCAGCCTGGACCCTGCCTTTCTCAAGCGCGGGGTCAATGAAGGCTTCTCCGGTGGTGAGAAAAAACGCAATGAGATCATGCAGATGATGTTGCTGGAGCCGTCACTGTGCATTCTCGATGAAACCGATTCCGGGCTGGATATCGATGCCCTGCAGGTGGTTGCCAACGGCGTCAATGAGATGCGTGATGGCAAGCGCAGCTTTATCGTGGTGACGCATTACCAGCGTCTGCTGGACTACATTATTCCGGATCATGTTCATGTGCTCTCCGGGGGACGAATCGTCAAATCCGGCGACAAGGACCTGGCCAAAGAGCTGGAGGCCAGGGGTTATGGCTGGCTGGATGATTCCGCTGCCGGCGCAGAGGTGGCTTGAGCGATGAATGATTTTCAGCAACAGGCCTTGCAACTGGCCGCTCACCAGCACAGCCCGCAATGGTTACAGGTATTGCGCACGGAAGGTGCACGAACCTGGTTGCATGCTGCCTGGCCGGATCGCAAGACTGAATTATGGAAATACACCTCCTTGAACCATCTGCAACAACAGCACTTCAAACAATGGGCTGTGAACGACAATTCCTGGCAGGACAAGCTCTGGCAAGAGAAGAAGAGCCAGGTCAATCTGATTCCCATGGAGGCGACACGTCTGGTTTTTGTCAATGGTCAGCTGGATAGCGAGCTGTCCACGAGCTTGCCGGAAGAGGTGAGTCTTTTCAGCCAGGCTGATGCGGCGGCCCAGACATTGATCACCCGCCATCTGGGTCAGATACAGAATACCGAACGCAATCTGTTTGCGGCTCTGAGCAATGCCTGGGTGGAAGAGGGTGTATTGTTGCATGTGCCCGCGAACGTGAAATTGAGCAAGCCCTTGTATGTGGTGCACATTGCGACAGCCACTGCCGAAGCAGCCGTCAGCAGTCAGCGTCTGCTGCTGGTACTGGATGCCGGTGCCGAGGCCTGCGTCATCGAACATTATCTGTCGACAGCGGAACCCCAGAACGGATTCCTCAATACCCTGACCGAGATCAGCCTGGGTGACAATGCCAGTCTGTATCACAGCCGTATCAGTCTGGAGCAGGAGGCGCTACTGCATATCGGTGGCGTGCACGCAAACCTGGGCCGGGATTCCAGCCTGACTGGTTTTACCCTGGCCGAAGGCAGCCAGCTCAAGCGTATTGACTACCAGATCAATCATCGGGACAGCGGTGCGCAGTATCAGCTCGATGGGGTCTACCTGGCCCGTAACAGCCAGTTTGTCGATTATCATGTCAATGTCGAGCATTGCGCCCCCCACTGCACCACCAGCGAGGTTTTCCGGGGTATTGTTGGCGACAGCGCCCGCGCCGTGTTCAACGGCCGTATCCATATCCACAAGAATGCCCAGAAAACGCTGGCTGAACTGAGCAATCGCAATCTGCTGACATCAGACCGGGCGGAGATCGATACCAAACCCGAACTGGAAATCTATGCCGATGATGTCCGCTGCGCCCACGGTGCCACCATCAGCCAGTTGGACAGTACAGCCATGTATTATCTGCAAAGCCGCGGTATCTCCCGTCGTCAGGCCCGGGTCATGCTCAGTTTCGGGTTTATCAATGAGCTGCTGTATGCCATTCCCCAGCCTGAAGTGCAGGATTACCTGCAACAGCATTTGACGGCACTGTTTGCCGAGGGTGAGTCTTTGTTGGGCGAAACCGAGCCAGGTTCGGGTTCAGTCGTAGAAACAGGCCCAGGCACGGAGTCCAAGGTATGACCGAGGCTCTTTCCAAACCCCTTGCCCAACCCCTTGCCGCTACACCGGCTACCAGAGACGACCCGAGTGTGCAGGCCTGGCGCCGAGAGTTTCCCATTCTGGAGCAACAGGTCAATGGCAAACCGCTGGTCTATCTGGACAATGCGGCCACCACCCAGAAACCGGAAGTGGTGATTCAGGCCATCAGTGATTTCTACCGCAACGACAACAGTAATGTGCATCGTGGCGCTCATACCCTGGCTGACCGGGCCACACAGAAGTTCGAAGCGGCACGTACAAAGGTCGCAGAGTTCATCAACGCGGCCTCCACCCGGCAGATCATCTGGACCGGGGGCACTACGGAGTCGATCAATCTGGTGGCCAGCAGTTGGGGTCTGAATACCCTGAAGGCGGGCGATAAAGTGTTGGTGTCAGCCATGGAGCATCATTCCAATATAGTGCCCTGGCAGATGGTTTGCGCCAAAGCGGGAGCCACGCTGGAGGTGATTCCGGTTGACCGTTGCGGTGTCATCGACATGGATGCCCTGAGCACGCTGCTGGATGAACAGGTGCGCCTGGTTGCCGTTGGTCATGTCTCCAATGCCCTGGGCACCATCAACCCGGTCAGCGAGATCATCGAACTGGCACACCGTGCCGGTGCCCTGGTCTTGCTTGACGGGGCCCAGGCCATCGCCCACTGGCCGCTGGACATGCAGGCGCTGGACTGTGATTTTTATGCCTTTTCCGGCCACAAGCTGTTTGGACCTACGGGAATCGGTGTGCTCTATGGTCGCGAGGAACTGCTGGCCACCATGCCCCCTTATCAGGGCGGTGGTGAGATGATTGAATCTGTCAGCTTTGCCGGAACCCGGTTCAATGAACTGCCGTATAAGTTCGAGGCCGGTACACCCAATATCGCCGGTGTCATCGGCCTGGGTGCTGCCGTGGATTATCTGGCCGGGCTGGACCGCCAGGCCACAGCGGCACACGAGCAGGCGCTGCTGGCCTATGCAGAAACCGAATTGAAGAAAATCAGCGGGCTTGAACTGATTGGTACTGCCCCCCATAAAACCAGTGTGGCCAGTTTTCTGCTGGAGGGTATTCATCCTGCTGATGTGGGAGCAATTCTGGATCAGCAAGGCATTGCGGTCAGGGTCGGCAATCATTGTGCGCAACCGATCATGGATCAATATGGGATTCCAGGTACCATCAGAGCCAGCATGAGTTTCTACAACAGTTATGAGGATATTGATCGTCTGTGCGCCGGCGTACGCAAGGCGCAGATGTTTCTGTCCTGAAGGGGTGAGGAGAAAGGTATGTCAGTCGAGTCGTTTGATCCGAATTCCGGTACGGTCAAGGTCAGCCCTGCCGCGGTGGCACATTTTCGCCGGCAATTGAACAACAGCAAGAGTGCCAAAGCCGTGCGCCTGAGTGTCAAGGAAAGCGGATGTACCGGGTTCATGTATGTGGTGGATCTGGTGCCGGAGATCAATGCCAGCGATGTCCATCTGAAACTTGAAGAGGGCGTGGATTTGCTGGTTGCCCGTGACAGTCTGGCCGTGGTCACCGGTACTCAGATCGATCTGGTTCAGGAAGGGGTCAACCGTCAGTTGCGTTTTCTCAATCCGAATGCCAAGGATCATTGTGGTTGCGGGGAAAGTTTCAGTGTCAATTGAGCAAATGTACAAATCCCGACCCAGGAGTTGGCGTTCATGAAGCGGCAGATGGTGGTGGCACAGGCAGATTGCCCTGCCCGCAGAGTACCGGATGGGACACCTGTCACTATTCCGAAGGACACCTTTGTCAGTATTACTCAGGCACTGGGTGGCAATTACACCGTGGTAAGCAATGGGCAGATGCTGCGGGTGGATGGCACCGATGCGGCCATTCTCGGCCTGCAACCGGAAACTCTGAGTTTTCCCGCCCCAACGGATGATCGTATCGATGAAGCCCAGGTATGGCAAGCCCTGGGTACTGTCTTTGATCCGGAGATACCGGTCGATCTGGTCAGCCTGGGTTTGATCTATCGGGTCGAGATTGACCAACAGACCCATACAGTCAGTATCGATATGACCCTGACCGCACCCAGCTGCGGCATGGGACCGGTGCTGGTTGGCGATGTCGAATACCGCCTGCGCAAGGTGCCCAATGTGAAAAAGGTTGATGTGGCACTGATTTTTGATCCACCCTGGAGCCGTGACATGATGAGCGAGGAAGCCCAGCTCGAAACCGGCATGTTTTTCTGAGCAGAGCACAGGCTGCAGCAACAAACCGGCAAGGCAGCAAGGTGGATTGAGTAATGAGCAGATTCGGTACCGAGATCAGCAGTGAGGATATCATCGATACCCTGGCCTTCTTCGATGACTGGGAAGAACGCTATCGCTACATCATCGATCTGGGCAAGGAGATTCCCGAGCTGGCGGCTGAACACCGGGTGCAGGAAAATCTCATTCGGGGTTGTCAGAGCCAGGTCTGGCTGATCTCAGAGTCCCGCGACGGACGACTTTTTTTTACCGTGGACAGCGATGCCTTCATCGTCAAGGGCTTGCTTGGTATTGTGCTGGCTGCCTATAACGGCAAGACGCCGCAGCAGATACTGGATTTTGATATCCATGCCTATTTCGATACGCTGAAGCTGATGAGTCACCTCAGTCCGACTCGTGGCAGCGGGCTGCAGGCCATGGTCAAGCGCATCCAGGAGATTGCGGCCTCGGCTGCCGCTTGAGCAATCACCGCTGGAGTAATCACCGCTGGAGTAACCACTGCACGAATAATTGCCGGGCCTGGGTGCGCTGCTCCGTATCCATATCGGCACTGATGGTGGCCAGCAACTCTTCGGCATCGGCAAATTCATTCTCGCGCGACACATTGGCCCAGAAATGGGCTTGCACCAGGTCGCGGCTGACCCCATCGGCTTCGTGCAGCATCAGCGCCAGATTGTATTGTGCCTCGGCGTGTCCCGCCTCGGCGGCCCGGGTATACCAGGCAAAGGCTTCGGCCTTGTCGCGACGGGTGCCGAGGCCGTTGTAGTAAAGAGTGGCCAGGTTGAAACTGGCATTGACATGACCCTGTTCCGCCGCCAGCCGTGTCCAGCGCAGGGCTTCGGCATAATCCCGGTCCACACCCAGACCGCTGAAGTAGAGAATACCCAGATTGTACTGAGCCAGGTCCAGCCCAGTTGCTGCTGCCTGGGTAAATTCGCGCAGTGCGGTTGCATAGTCGCCGGCATCGGCGGCGCGCAAGCCGTCTTCATAATCGGCATGCGCAGACATGAATACTGAGGACATGAACACGGTGGTCATGAACAGGGTTGACCTCAACAGGCGGTAAGCTCCTGGTCTATTCATTGAATTTCTCTATCCAAGCCTGGGCGGCCGATTGGGATTGCAGTATCTGTTCGGTGCTGAGCATTTCCTCGAAGAGGACTGCATTGGCGGCTGCGTTTTTGTCGCCCGCAGCAGCTGCCAGCGAGAACCACATATGGGCCAGCATCAGGTCACGGTTGATACCCCGGCCATTGGCATAGAGCACCGCCAGCGTGAACTGGGAGGGTGGATCGCCGTTTTCGGCGGCCTGTCTGAACCAGCGCACGGCTTCCTGTTGATCGGCAATCATACCCACGCCGTTCAGGTGCATGACGCCCAGATTATACTGGGCATTCATATTGTCCTGTTCAGCCGCCTTGCGAAACCATGACGCCGCCTGAAACTCGTCCTGAACCAGTCCGGTACCGGACAGATAACGCAAGCCGAGTTCAAACTGGGCATCATCGTTCCCGTTTTCAGCTTGCTCGACAAGGGCTCCCAGGGGAATTTCAGTCGGCTCTTGAACCAGCTCTTGAGCCAGCAACCGCGGGGACTGAAATCCCCCCAGACAGATGATCCAGGCGAGAAAATGGAGGAGGGCAGGGTGTTTCATGGTTTGCTTGCCTGCGGGTTCTGCTGCAACCAGTTGGTGAGTCGTTGCTCGGCCTCGCTGACCTGTTCCTTGTTCATGTTGGCCTGCAGGGCAGACATCACCGCCAGCGCCGCATTGTCACCATTATCATGGGCCAGTTTGTACCACATATAGGCGGAGACCGGATCCTGTGGCATACCCATCCCGCTCATGTACAGACGGCCAAGAAAGGATTGAGCCGGCACATCCCCCAACTGGGCGGCAGCTTCAAACCACTGCCGCGCCTGCACATAATCCTGCGCTACACCCTGGCCGGAAGCAAACAGTATGCCGATGCGCGCCATCGCTTCAGGCACGCCCTGCAGGGCAGCCATCTTGAAATAGCGCATGGCCCGGCCAAAGTCCTGTGCCGTACCCTGACCGTTGTTGTACATCAGCGCGGCATTGAACTGGGCATCCGCGCTGCCGTTGCGGGCCGCCCGCACAAACCACTGCAAAGCCTGCGCGGGGTCAGCCTCGGTCCCAAAACCATTGATATACATGACCCCCAGATTGTATTGGGAATCCCCGTGATCCTGCTCTGCCGCCTTGGTGTACCAGTCCAGCGCAGCCGCATAATCGGTCCGCTTGCCCTGGCCATAGAAATTCATGGTGCCCACTGCATACTGTGCCGCCGCATCGCCCTGTTCAGCTGCCTGCTGATACCAGTGATAGGCCTCCCGGTAATCCTGGGCCACGCCCTGACCATTGTCATACATACTGGCCAGATAATACTGGGCGCGCACCAGACCCTGCTGCGCAGACAGGGCAAACAGCTGCAGGGCCCGCTCATAATCCTGCGCCGTGCCTATGCCCTGGTGATACATCAGGCCAAGATTGTACTGCGACAGGGCATGGCCAATTGCTGCGCCTTCAGTGAATTCGGCCAATGCTGCAGGAAAATCACCTGCTTCATAGGCCGCCATTCCGCGCTCAAAATCGGCATGCAGTGGCAGAGCCAGCAGGCTCACACACAAGCTGAAAACAATGGCAGCCGTTCTGACTGCAATGCGGGCAGAGCAGGGTGATGTCATGAATCAGTCGACCTCCAGGGTGTTTATTGATCAGCTTACAGTTTCGCCATCAAGGGCACTTCCACCGTCAGGAGAGCACTTTCGCAGGCATGCGCCAGCCTGTCAAGAAAGTGCAAGCTCAACTTGTCATACCTCATAAAATCTATATAATACGCACCTCTACAAAGCACCCGTAGCTCAGCTGGATAGAGTACCTGGCTACGAACTAGGGGGTCGCATGTTCGAATCATGCCGGGTGCGCCA
>JAVVEG010000035.1:0-16993 GCA_032251455.1 Pseudomonadales bacterium
ATGGCTTTTTTCGATCGAATTCAAACAAATCTGGAATTATTCAGAGGTTCCCTAAAGCCCAAGCCGTTGCGATTGCATGGAATTGAAAACAGATTTTGCGCCCAGCCGTTCCCGCAGACTATCCAGCTGTTGCCAGGCAGGGTAGCTTTTTTTGAACGTGCTGCTGCTCATGCGGGCATCCTTGGCCAGATAGATGCGGCCGCCATGGTCCAGCACTATGGCATCCAGGGTATCCAATAATGGCAGCAACTGCTGTTCAAACTTGAAATCCAGGGCCAGGGTATAGCCAGCCATGGGAAAGCTGAGCAAGTTGTTGTTCGCAGGGCCCATTTTCTTCAATACAGAAAGGAATGAACCCTTGCCGGCGGCATTGATTTTTTTCAATACGGCTGTCATGCCTGCCAGCGCGGAATCCTCGGGCATAACGAACTGATATTGCACAAACCCCTTGCGCCCATAGAGCCTGTTCCAGTGACCGATGCCATCCAAAGGGAAAAAATACTGTTGGTAATCGATTGACTGTGAGGCGGTAATACTGCCTGCCCGGGCGTAATAAAGGCGATTGAAGAGTTCAATGCTGTAGCGGTTCAGCAGCAGGGATGGCAGGCTGAAGGGAACGCTCAGAGCAGGATATTTTCTGATACGGATCTCCGGCTTGCTGCTGGGTTCACTGGTAATGTGCTCACCGGTAAAGAGTACCGACCGGCCCCGTTGTGCTCCCCTGGCCATGCAGTCGAGCCAGGCTACCGAGTAATGTGCAGAAGAATTCGCTTCGATCAACTCAAAACTGGCCTGCAGGTTGCCGGCACGGCTGATGCGCTGCTCAATCAACCCCCCCGACACCTTAGTCATTTGCAGAGTGGCTTCCAGGATGACACCGGTGAGACCCATGCCGGAACAGGTGGCATGAAAGATATCGGGATGTTGTGTTGGTGAACAGTCAAGGATTTCACCCCCTGGCAGAAGCAGACTCAGGCTGAGCAGGTAATCGCAGAAACTGCCATCCCGATGATGGTTCTTGCCATGGACATCACAGGCAATGGCGCCGCCAACACTGACAAACTGTGTGCCTGGGACTACTGGAAGAAACCATCCGCGTGGGAGCAAGGTCTGCAGAATCGTGCCCAGTGTAATCCCGCTGCCGCAGCGCAGCCGCCCGGTGTCATGATCAAAGGCAAGAAACTGGTCAAGATAAGTGCTTTGTATCAGTGCGCTGGCCAGGGCACTGTCGCCATAACTTCTGCCCTGGCCGCGGCTGATGCCGTTAAACCCCTGTTCCCGCCGCAGCAGGGCTGATGCTTCAGGTTCGTCACGCGGTGCCAGGATGGACGCCTTGATGACCGGAAATCTGCCCCACCCCTGAACCGTATGTTGATGTTGCCCTGTATCCATGCTCGCATGGTACCCCATAAGCGGGAAGTGCAATATCCCCCGCAACAGGCTTCACCCCTGGGTTATACTGGGGCGCTCCAATGCAGAACAGCACAATGGAAAGAAGGCCAATGATAGAGTTCATGAAGCAAACAGCCAGAGAGGCCGGGCAGCTGATGTTATCGGCGAGAGCTGGCACCACTGCCTGTGTAACGCACCTCAAGGCCGGAAATGAATTGGTGACCAGTACCGATCTGGCTGCAGATGCCTTGATCAGTACGGCAATTCGCCAGCGCTATCCTGGGCACGAGATTCTGGCCGAGGAGTCGGCCCCCGAGTTAGGCAAGCAGGGCAGCGGAGCAGCATCTCTGTGGATAGTCGATCCGATTGATGGCACGGTTAATTTTGCCCACGGTCATTACCAGAGCGCGGTGTCAATAGCCTTTGCCGAACAGGGGCAACTCAAGGCCGGGGTAGTCTACAACCCGTTTCTCGATGAGATGTTCTGGGCACAGGCGGGCGCCGGGGCCTATCTCAACAGCCAGCGAATTCAGGTGGCCGGCAAGACCGACTTGCGCCGGGCCCTGGTAGCCACCGGGTTTCCTTATGACAAGGATGATCTGGAGCCTTTGTTCAGGCAGTTGGCTGTGGTGCTTCGTCATTGCGCGGATATCCGCCGTCTGGGCTCTGCGGCGCTGGATATTTGCTGGGTTGCCATGGGGCGGCTCGATGCGTATTACGAAAGCCTCAGTATCTGGGATTTTGCTGCCGCACAATTGATAGCGACAGAGGCAGGTGCCTGTTATGGGCATTTCAAGCCCGTGCCGGAGGGAGTCAGCCCGGTCTTCCATAACAAGAATATTCTGGTCAGCAACCAGGCCCTATTTCCCCGCTTGCAGGAACTGCTCCTGCAGGCATAGTTCCAGCCAGCTTTGTACACCTGCACTGCGGTATTTGTGCTTGTGCAAAATGAAGTAAAAGCTGCGTCGCCAGTCACGCTGGGGCGCCTGCAGCGGTACCAGATCTCCACGGCTGAATGCCTCCTGCAAGGTGATCCTGGACAGGCAGGCAATGCCCAGGCCCGCTTCCACGGCCCGCTTGATGGCCTCTGTGTGTTGCAGTTCCAGACGCAGATTCAGTCTGGGTAAGATTCCGTGCATGGCCCGATCAAAGGCCTGGCGTGTACCTGAACCGGCCTCGCGGACTATCCAGTCTGCCGCGATCAGCTGTTCATCGCTCAGGCAGGGCTGGCAAGCCAGGGGATGTTCCGGGGCACAAAACAGAATCAGTTCATCTTCCCGCCAGGGTATGATTTCCAGAGACGGGTCTTGCAACTCCCCTTCAATCAGGCCGATATCCAGCTCGAAATTGCGCACTCTCTGCAGGATGCCGGCAGTATTTTCCACGGTTAGCACTACCCTGCTGTCGGCATGACGGCTCATGAATGCCGCCATTATCGGGACGGCCAGGTAATTGCCAATGGTCAGTGTTGCTCCCACCTTCAATTCGCCAATATCCGAGTGCCTGGACAGGGTTCGTTCAAATTCCCTGGCCTGAGCCAGTAGTGCTTCAGCGCGTGAGCGCAGGGATTTGCCTAGTTCATTGAGTTGCAGCCGTTTGCCGGCACGATCGAAAAGCTGAATATCGAAGCGATTTTCCAGGTCTTTCAGGGCCGAGCTGGCGGCAGATTGGGACATGGCCAGGCTCTGAGCCGCCAGGGTGACATTCTCGAAATGAGCTGTGGCGAGGAAAACTTCGATCTGTCTGAGCGTGTAGTGCATATTGATGTGCTCCTGAGAGGGATGCATGGAGAGTGCATGGGGCTGCACACTTGCAATCCCGATAGAATCAAGGTATTTTCGCGCCGCGTCGGCTCCTGGTGGCTTTGGGTGACTTGTTGCCCAGAAGATAGAGCGGCCGGGACAGCTTGTTTATATGATTTTCCAATTAAGTATATGCATATTATCAATTTTACAAATATGCTGGCCACCCTTTAAACTTGCACACGCTTTTCTGCAAAAATCAGGTCTGAACACAAAACCAGGCAGCCTGGGCTGACCCCGGGATTTTTCCTTACTGCTTATTGAACCGTTACAGGATATTGACAATGGCTGCATCTTCACGGCAAACCGTCACCAGTGTGCATCACTGGAATGATACCTTGTTCAGCTTCACCACGACCCGTGACAAGAGTCTGCGTTTCGAGAACGGCCACTTCGTCATGGTAGGAATGGAAGTTGAGGGCAAGCCGTTGATGCGGGCTTACAGCATTGCCAGTGCCAATTACGAAGAAGAGCTGGAGTTCTTCAGCATCAAGGTGCCGGATGGCCCGTTGACTTCACGACTCCAGAATATTCGCATTGGCGATGAACTGCTGATCAGCAGCAAACCCACCGGAACCCTGGTGGCAGATCACCTGCTGCCAGGACGGCACCTGTATCTGCTGGCTACCGGAACCGGTCTGGCCCCGTTCATGAGCATCATTCGAGACCCTGATATTTACGAGCGTTATGAAAAAGTGATACTCGTGCATGGGGTGCGGCGCATAATCGATCTGGCCTATCGCGACTATATTGACAATGAGCTGCCCAAAAATGAGTTCTTTGGTGAGCAGGTGCGCGAGCAGTTGATTTATTATCCAAGCGTGACGCGGGAAGACTTCATCCATCGTGGCCGGATAACGGCTCTGATGACCAGTGGCAGACTGTTTGCCGATATTGGTCTGCCGGCACCGACGCTGGCAGATGACAGATTCATGCTGTGTGGCAGCACCGCCATGCTGAAGGATGTCTGCAAGATACTCGATGCCTGGGGTTTCAGAGAGTCACGGCATGGCATACAGGAACACTACGTCATCGAGCGGGCTTTTGTTGATTGATTCAAAAGCCCTGTTCAAAAACCTTATTTGAAAGATCTGCTTGAAAGACCTGTTTGAGAGCCCGGCTCGATGACGGGATGATCTCAGCTATAGAAGAAGCCGACCAGGCACCCCTTGGAGTCGGGGATATCGCGCATATCGACAGTGCCGCCAGCCAGAATGGTGTCCAATGCATCTTTCAGATACTCTTTGGTCGCTTCAACACGCTGGGTTTCATAGCCCAGCTTGTCGTTGATCGGTCCACGGAATACCACTTTGCGGGTGCGTGGGTCGACAATGAACACCTCTGCCGTCCTTTCCACACCCAGTGAGCGGGCGACAGACTGGTCGGCATCCTTGAGGATGGGGAAGGTGATGTTGAATTCTTCGGCTTCCTTCTGGATGCGAGGGATGTCATCCTGAATGAAGGCGTTCAGCATCAGGAACTCAATGCCCTTGGTTTCGTATTCATCCTTTATTTCAAGATAGGACGGCACCGACAGCCGGGCGATCGGGCAGCCTGAGCCATGAATATAGACAGCGATGTACTCCTTGTCGGCATACTCGCTGAGGCTGTGCGTTACGCCCTTGTGGTCGGTCAGCTCAAAATCCTTCATGGTTTTGAGATAATCATCTGCATGGGCACCCAGTGTCAGGGTGGACAGTAATGTTAGCGCTAAATACTTGATGGCCTTGATCATTACCAGCATTCTCCTGTGTTCTTCCGAATTTGGTTTCATCCGGGGATGGATTTCTCTTTCGCCAATGACCGCGATAACTTGATAAACCTTCCGTAAAAATTGCGGTATGTTCAGCATAATATCAATGAGAGCAAGCTTGTTGATCCATATCAAGAGAAAGTTTGTGATTAATTGTGAGAATTCAAGGCGGTTCGACCGGCTTGTGCCCAAAAAGCGCCAAAATGCCACGATCTTCGGATATGGCGAAGGCAGCTGCTGATCCGGCAGGAGTATACTCCGATTCATGATCGACAGTATAAAAAAGGGGGGATAATGAAAAAGATGAACCGGTTGAAAGGAATCAGCCTGAGTCTTGCAGCACTCTGTGCATTCGGGGTTTATGCTGCCGAAGAAAACTGGGAGGCGCCAAGAACGCCATTTGGTCATCCAGACATGCAGGGTATCTGGACCAATGCCACCCAGACACCCTTGCAAAGGCCACGGGAGCTGGGCACAAAGCGGGCTTTCACGCTGGCCGAGTCCAGGGCGCAGGAACAGCAATGGCTGGATTATATCGAGCAACGGTCACAGCCAAGTGATCCCGACCGCCCGCCGCCAGAGGATGGCAACACAGACCTGGGCTACGATAACTTTTGGGTTGACATGGGCACCAGCGTGATCCGTATCGGGGACGAATTGCGCACATCAATCATCATCGAACCGGAAAATGGACGTATTCCCCTGAAGGAAGGGGTGAATTCCTTTGGTCGGACCCGAATAGGCCAGGATGGGCAGCGCCTGGGCCCCTATGACGGGCCTGAAGCGCGCCCCCTGGGGGAACGTTGCATTATGTCATTCGGTTCCAGTGGCGGGCCGCCCATGCTTCCGGTCATGTACAACAATAATTATCAGATCGTGCAGACCCAGGATTACGTGGTGATTCTGGTAGAGATGGTTCACGATGCCCGCATTGTCCGCCTCGATGACACCCATATGGAGGGGCAGCATAAATGGCTGGGGGATTCTGTCGGTTATTATGAGGGCAATTCCCTGATCGTCGAAACGACCCATTTCAATCCTGGACAGAGCTTTGCCGGTTCAACACCGGACGCCGTAATCAGGGAGCGTTTCACACTGGTAGCCGATGACAAGATCGAATACCGGTTCACGGTAGAGGATGAAGCAGTCTATACCGAACCCTTTACCGGCGAAATTGCCATGTACCGGCGTCCTGCCGGTGAAAAAATGTACGAATACGCCTGCCACGAAGGAAATTATGCCCTGCCGGGTATACTGGCTGGTGCCCGTCAGGCAGAAATGAACGCCTCCGATAACTGAGATTGCACATTGCCTGGTTTTCGAGCCTTGAGCGCAAAGATGCCAACATGGATGCATGTATCGGTCTAAACAGGTATAGTCTGCCGGTTTGGAACGTCAACACGCTTTGTTGTGAAGGGCTCTTATGCAATCCACGCAATCCACTTTCGCAAGACTCTATCGGAGCCTGGTTTTTGCCCACCCCAGGCTGACCATTGCTGCCTTATTGCTCTTTGTCGTCGTATTCGCCTGGTTCGCCCAGAATTTCCGCCTCGATGTGTCGGCTGACTCCCTGCTGTTGGAGGGCGATCAGGAGCTGGAGTATTCGCGTGTAATCAACCAGCGCTATGGGGTCAGGGAGTCTGTCGTGGTTGCCTTCACTCCGGAGCAGCCGCTGTTCAGTCAGCAATCGCTTGATGTGCTGGCTGCCCTACGTGATGAGTTGCTGGCCCTTGATCAGGTCGAATCCGTTGATTCAATACTGAATGTCCCCATCTTCGGGGATACCCCGCTAATGGGGATTTCCGAGGATTACGACACGCTGCTCGATGAAGGCGTGGATCTGGATCAAGCCAGGACAGAGCTGATCAACAGTCCCGTATTCAGCAATGCTGTGATCAGCCCTGATGGCCAGACGGCCGCCCTGCTGGTCAGCTTTGCCTTTGATGAGCGTTATCACGAGCTGGTCGGTCGTCGCAATGCACTGCGCAGCCAGCGTGACAGCAGCGGTCTGAGTGCCGAGGAACAGGCTGAACTGGCCCGTGTCAGCGCTGAATTTGATCAGCACAGCAGCCAATCGGCGGAACAGCGTCATCAGGATATTGCCCGTATTCGCACCATTCTTGAGTCCTATCAGCAGCATGGCACGGTTTATCTGGGCGGAGCCCCCATGATTGCCGATGACCTGGTGACCTTTGTCCAGTCTGATCTGGCTACTTTCAGTATTGGAGTATTTGCCTTTATCGTGCTTGCGCTGGGCCTGATTTTCAGAAGCCTGCGCTGGGTGTTCCTGCCCCTGGCCTGTTGCGCAGTTGCCGGTGTCATTGTGGTCGGCATTCTTGGTCTGATGGATTGGCGGGTAACCGTGGTGTCGTCCAACTTCATGTCTCTGTTGCTGATCATCACCATCTCACTGACGGTGCATCTGATAGTGCGCTACCGGGAATTGCGCGCGACCAGGCACTTTACCGATCATGGCCGCCTGTTGCGACATGCGGTTCTGGTCATGTTCAAACCCTGTCTGTATACCGCACTGACCACGATTGTCGCGTTTGGTTCACTGGTGGTCAGTGGCATATCCCCGATCATTTCCTTTGGCTGGATCATGGTGATGGGAGTGATTACGGCGCTGGGGGTGGTCTTCCTGCTGTTTCCTTCCCTGCTGGTGCTGTTGCCGGCCGAGAAAGCCGTGCCGGCAGGTGCGCCTGGACTGAATCTTACCGCCGCCCTGGCAAGACTGACGGACCGGTCCGGCCGATGGGTGCTGTTTGTGGCTGCAGCGCTGATGTTGCTCAGCGTGGTGGGTCTGAGCAGACTGCAGGTGGAAAACAGCTTTATCGACTACTTCAGTGAAGAGACGGAAATCTACAAGGGGATGAGTCTGCTTGATCAAAAGCTGGGCGGTACCCTGTCCATGGATGTCATCGTGGATTTGCCGCAGCTGCCCGACGATGGGTTTGACGACGGATTTGATGATGGTTTTGATGATGGTTTCGATGAAGGGGGTAATGAGGCGTACTGGTTTACCGGAGCCAGGATGGAAGAGATCAAGGCCATCCATCAATATATCGAGACTTTTCCCCACACCGGCAAGGTTCTGTCATTTGGAGCAGTCATTCAGTTGGCCGAACAGCTCAATGGCAATCAGACGGTGGACAGCTTTGTCTGGTCCCTGCTGTATACCATGCTGCCAGAGGCGCTCAAGGATACGGTGCTGACACCATTTGTTTCCGTTGCGGATAATCAGTTGCGCTTCAATGTCCGGGTCATCGAATCCGACCAGAGCCTGAACCGCAATGAATTGATTCTGGGCATTGAACGCGGGATAGAAGAGCAGTTCGGTTACAGCGATGATCAGGTGCATGTGACAGGTATCCTGGTGCTCTACAACAATGTGCTGCAGAGCCTTTATGAATCACAGATACTGACCCTGGGTGTCGTACTGCTCGCCATCATGCTGATGTTCCTGGTGCTGTTTCGTTCACTCAAAATTGCTGTCCTGTGCATTATCCCGAATATTCTCGCTGCGGCTTTTGTCCTGGGTATCATGGGCTGGCTGGGTATTCCGCTGGATATCATGACCATCACCATAGCGGCTATCTCGATTGGTATCGGTGTGGACAATACCATTCACTACATGCACCGCTATCGACGCGAGTTTCAGCGCCTGGGCAATTATCGGACGACCATGTTTTTCTGCCATGACAGCATCGCCCGGGCCATGTATTTCACTTCATTGACAATTGTCGCCGGCTTTTCGATTCTGGTTCTTTCCAACTTTATTCCCACCATTGTGTTTGGTCTGTTGACCAGTATTGCCATGTTGTTTGCTCTTATGGGCGCTCTGACCCTGCTGCCACAATTGCTGATAACATTCCGGCCACTGGGACCGGAACACGAACAAACCCGAACAGTCAGTTGATACAAGATGGAGACTATAAATGCCGAACAAACCCGATGAAAAAGAAGTGACCGAAGGTGCCTCAGGTCGCTTTATGGATGAAAAGCTTTTCAAGTCCAGAGCCATTACCATTTTTGGCGAAATTGATGAGAAGCTGGCCCGTCATGTGACTGAAAAATTGTTGGCTTTGGCCGCGGACAGTGATGATCCCATTACTATCTATATCAGTTCGCCGGGAGGGCATGTTGAATCCGGTGATGTGATCTATGACATGATCAAGTTCATCAAACCTGAAGTAAAAGTGATTGGAACCGGCTGGGTTGCCAGTGCGGCAACCACCATCTATCTGGCGGCGAAAAAGGAAAACAGGTTAGCCCTGCCCAATACGCGGTTTCTGGTGCATCAACCGCTGGGAGGATCAAGAGGAACAGCCTCGGATATCAAGATTCAGGCCGAGCAGATTGTCAAGACCCGTGCCCGCATCAATCAATTGATCGCTGATGAAACCGGGCAACCACTTGAGCGAGTGGCGAAGGATACCGATCGGGATTTCTGGCTGTCGGTGGATGAGGCCATTGCCTATGGTCTGGTCGGCAAGGTAATCAGCAGCGCTGATCAAATCTGATCAGCAGTATGCACAGGATTGGGAAAGGCTATTCTGATACGGAATTGGTGCGCACGAAGCGGGCTTGCTGATTTCTGACCAGCGCACAAATGACATGGTAATCAGGTTGGCAGGACAGGGCACGGGCAACCGCCGTATCCCTGTCGATCTGGTCAACAATGACGCGGGCACTGACGCCCTGGTACTCCACCTCGATAAAAGCACTGCTGCCATTGATGCGGCCGTTGCTGGTATTCCAGACCAGGCCCATGGTTTCCACCGGATCAACGACAAAACGCTGGCCGTCACTCCAGACCTTGATGGTAAGCAGCGTGTTTTCAGCATTCCAGATACCCGACCAGTTTGATTTTTCCTGTGTTTCAGTAGTGTCCTGAGCCAGAGAGTGAGCTGGAATGCAAGCCAGGAATACGGTTCCGTAAAAGATGAAAGGCTTGAGAAGCAGGTTGAATATGGCTCGCATGCTATCTACTCAGGTTGCACAGATGGCCGTCTCAGTAGCTTCCATTCTGCCTCAAGGGGAGAGACTTATTACGGATACCAGATATCCAGGCCGGTACCAAACAGTTCGCCATGCCCCAGGTACAATACCACCCAGGCCAGGAGCCCGGCCATTATAGCAGCAACATCCCACTGCACGGAGAATTCTTTGCCTGCACCGAGGGTGCTGGCGGGAAAGTTTCTGGCGTACTGCCAGAGACTCCAGAGTGTTAAAGTGCCGAATAGCAATATCGAGGCCAGATCACCATTGCTGAGCAGATGGGCTATACCCCAAAGGCTGACTGCCAGCAGGGCTGGGCGGCGCAAATGGGTTCGCAACCATGAGCGCGGTAATATTGCCGCTGCCATCAGAATACAGGCAGCAATCATCAGCGGATAGCTGTATTGTCGCCAGGGCCAGGGTGGAACCCATACCTGAATGAATTGACTGGAATTCTGGATCAGCAGGCTGACCAGAAAGAAGAAGGCAAGACCTGAAATCAATAACAGCACGTTGCAGCAGGACCCCTGTATAGTATCCAGATCAGTAACATCATGCCGGTCGGGAGTGTGATTGTATACCGTCCCCCAAAAGGAGTCAGTTGTGAGCCATTTACCCACCACCAAACAATTGAAATACTTTGTTGCCCTGGATCAGATTGGTCATTTTGGCAAGGCTGCAGAAGCCTGTTTTGTGTCTCAGCCAGCATTCAGTGTGGCCATCCGTGAACTGGAAAGCACGCTGAATATTCAGTTGGTGGACAGGACCAACAAAAATGTCACCATTACCAGTCTGGGCCGGGAGATCGCGGCGCAGGCACGACAGGTTTTGCGTAATCTGGACGAACTGGTGGAGTTGGCACAAGGCAACCAGCAGCCACTTACCGGCCCCTTGAAGCTGGGTGTTATCCCGACCATTGCCCCCTTCCTGCTGCCCCGGTTACTGCCGTTATTACGCAAGGCCTATCCCGAACTGAAACTGCACCTGAAGGAAGACCTTACCGAGCGGGTTTATGAGAGGCTGATGGATGGAGAGCTTGATCTGATTCTGATAGCACTGCCGTATGATCTGCGCAATGTAAGTGAGATGCCTTTGTTGATTGACCGTTTTTTTCTGGCTCATCGCCAGGGTAGCCAGTTTCTCAATGGCTCCGCACATCAACCCGGCGATTTGCCGCAGGACAGTATCCTGTTGCTGGAGGATGGCCATTGTTTGCGGGATCATGCCTTGTCGGCCTGCAATATCAAGAACGCGGACAAGGTCAGTAGTATTACGGCGACAAGCCTGTTGACCCTGGTGCAGATGGTCGATGCCGATCTGGGTATCACCTATCTGCCTGAAATGGCGATTGGTTCGGCATTGCTGAAAAATACCCGCATCAAGACCGTGCCGATGGACAAGAACAGTTATCGTGAGATCGGCCTGGTCTGGCGCAAGGCCAGTACGCGTAATGAAGAGTTTCAGCTTTTAGGCAAATTCATTCAGGATCACTGCAAGCGCAATGCGGTTGCAAGTTGATATCTGATATGGAAAGATAGTTGCTGACACTTTGTCATAAACTAATGACAGCATTGGAGTTGGCAATGAAGTATCTGTTTTTTATTAGATTTACACGGAAGAGCCTGGCGGTTCTGGCCGTGTTTGCCTGGGCAGGCATGCCGACGATACAGGCTCTGGCAGCCACGGTCGACAAGGCAGCCAATTTCACCCTGTTCGATGAGCAGGGCAAGGCCGTGGAACTGCATTACCATCAGCAGGCCGATGCAGTTATCCTGATCGGCCACCGCCTCGGCTCTGCCTTGGTACAGGAATCGGTTCGGGCCGTGCAGGATCTGCTGTCGGAACAGGCCGCAGCCGATGTCCCTGTGTTCATGATCAATCCGCAATCCAGTGTCAGTCGTGCCGAGTTGGCTGCAGACAAAGCCCGTATTGGCAGTGACTACCCCCTGCTGCAGGATAATATGCAGCTGGTCGCCAGTACTCTTGCACTGAGCCACGCCGGGGAGGTGTTGGTGATTGACCCGACACGCTGGCAGATCGTCTATCGTGGACCAGTCATTGGTCCGGGCAGCGAGCCGGCAAGACAACAGTTGCAGGCATTGTTGACAGAACAAACAGCACCTCAGCGGGAGCCGGTTACAGTGGCTTTTTCCGATGCCTGGGCTGAAGAGGCTTTTCAGTTTGCAGCTATCGATGCACTGGGGCAGATCAGTTATGCCCGGACCATAGCTCCCCTGCTGGCTGAGAAATGTGCCAGTTGCCACCGGGAGGGTGGCATCGCACCCTGGGCCATGAGCAGTCATCAGATGGTACAGGGTTTTTCACCAATGATTCGGGAGGTCATTCTGACCAAACGTATGCCGCCCTGGCATGCAGACCCTGAAGTCAACAGTTTCAAGCATGATCTGAGCCTGAGTGCAGACGAGGCGAGGAAGCTGGTGCACTGGATCGATACCGGTGCTGCCCGCGGTGAGGGGGAAGACCCCCTGCTGGCCATCAAGGCCGTGACTACCGAATGGGAAATGGGAGAACCGGACCTGATTGTGGAGTTGCCGGAATTCCCGGTACCGGCAACCGGGGTGCTGGATTATCAGTTTTTTGAGGTGAAGAATCCGCTCGATCGCGATGTCTGGGTGAAGGCCGTCCAGATTGCTCCAGGGGACAGACAGGTAGTTCACCATGCCATTGCCACCTTTGGTGAGACTTCCGCAATGGGTGAGCGGGTGGGCAGTGGCGAGTCACTGCTGCAGGCACAGTTGATGACCTTTGTGCCGGGTAATGAAACCTATGAATATCCTGAAAACACCGGGGTATTCATCCCGCAGGGGTCTTCCTTCTTCACCCAGATGCATTACACCACCTACGGGCAGGAAACCGTGGATAAAACCCGCATAGGGCTTTATTTCAGTGAAGAAGAGCCGCAGTACATGTTGCAGCATTATTCGATTCTGGATCAGACCCTGCACATCCCGGCCGGTGCTGCCGCGCATGAAGAAGCAGCCTATTATCAATTCCAGCGCGATGCGGTTATCTATAGTCTGTTCCCGCATGCACACTACCGTGGCCGCAGTTCTCAATTCAGTCTGGTTTATCCTGATGGCAGTGAGCGACTGGTTCTGTCAGTGCCCAATTATGATTTCAACTGGCAGCGTTATTTTCAGTTCGAGGAGCCATTGGAGGTTCCAGCGGGTACCAAAGTCATTCACAGCACGGTCTACGACAACTCCAGCGCAAATTTAAGCAATCCGGACCCGACCGTGAGCGTGCGCTTTGGCGAACAAACCTGGGAGGAAATGCTTTATGGCGGTATTTCTTTCCGTTATGCCGATGCCCGTCCAGGCGATAATGAGGTTGATCCGATGCAGTATCTGACCAGTATTGGCATGGGCTTCATGGATACCGATATGGATGGCAAGGTAACTCTGGACGAAATGCCCGAACGCCAGCGCCAGTCGCTGGCCCTGGCTTTTGTCATGCTGGACAAGGACAAGTCGGGTGGGCTTGAACACGCTGAATTCCGGCAACTGATGAGCAGCCGCAATGGGTTCTGACCATCACGGCGTTTGACGCTCAGGCAGTGCGTTCGCTGGGGGTTGTCGTAAAGCGATAGTTTTTCAGGGGCAGTTCACGGATGCGCTGCCCGGTCAGAATATAGATCGCGTTTGCTACAGCTGCTGCCACCGGAGGAGTGGCAGGTTCACCCAACCCACCCAGGCTGGCCTCTGCAGACTCAAGCAGGACTACATCGATTTGTGGCGACTGGGCCAGATGCAGCATCTGGTAATCATTGAAGTTGCCTTCCACCACCTGGCCTTCACGGATGCTGATCTGACCGTACAGGGCAGCCGTCAAGCCATAGATGATACCGCTTTCGACCTGGGCGGCAGCAGTATCAGGGTTGATTACCCGGCCACAATCCACAGCACAGGTCACCTTGTGAACCTGCACACTGCCATCGGCCGCTATCGAGACTTCAGCGATTTGTGCGGCAATACTGCCAAAACTCTCCTGCAATGCAATGCCCAGAGCGTGTCCTGCGGGCAGGTTTTGTTCCCAGTTGGCTCTCTCCGCTGCTGTTTTCAGGACCCGTGCATGACGGGGTTTGTTGGCGAGCAGATCCAGACGGAACTGATAGGGATTTTTACCGGCATGATGGGCCAGTTCATCAGCGAAGGATTCCAGGAAAAAAGTATGCTGGGAATGGGCAACGCTACGCCAGGAACCGAACGGGATATGGGTGGGACTGTCCACCCAGCTGATGGCCTTGTTGGGGATATTGTAAGGAGTGTGGGCCGCTTCGGCGGGTTCATTTTTGCCGATATAGGTGTTTTCCCAGCCGATCAGCTGCTTATCGGCGTTGAAGGCTGCGCGGAAGCGGCTGGTAACTGCGGGCCGGTAATAATCCTGCCGGGTATCTTCCTCCCGGCTCCACAGGGTTTGTACCGGCACATCAAATTCACGGGCTATCAGGGTAGCCTGATCAATGGTGTTGGTGGTTTGAGGCAGACGCCTGCCAAAGCCACCGCCCAGATAGACAGGATGAACGGTGACATCGGTTTCCTGCAAGCCCCCGACTTTGGCCACTATGCCGCGGATGCCCAGATTATCCTGGGTGCCGGTCCAGACATCGCATTTGCCATCGTGGAAGTGCACTGTGCAGTTCATTGGCTCCATCGCGGCATGGGCCAGGTAAGGCACGCGATAATTGGCTTCAAGCACTGAGGCGGCAGTTGCCAGAGCATCGGCCATATCGCCTTCCATGACGTCCTCATTGCGTTCTGCGTTATCCAGGGCCTGATCAAACTGGGCGAAAATACTTTCTGTGGAAACCTGGTTGTTTGGTGTTTCGGCAAAAACCGGTTGCAGTTGGTTCAGGGCCTGCTGGGCGCGCCAGTAATTGTCGGCTACCACGGCTACTGCATCAGGTAACTCTACCACCTTGACCACGCCGCGTCGGGACAAGGCCGGGGCAGGATCAACCGAGACCAGGCTGGCTCCGAACACCGGGGCGGTTCTGACGGCAGCGTAAAGCATGCCTGCGGGGCGGGCATCGATTCCATAGGGCGCGGTGCCGTTGACCTTGGCTGGGATATCGACCCGCGGTATGGGTTTGCCCATCAGTGTGAATTCGGCAGGCTGTTTGAGTCTGGGGTTTCTGGAGGGTTCGAAGGCGGCTGCGGCCGTGGCCAGCTGGCCGTAACTCAGTGAGCGATTGCTGGGCAGGTGAGTGACATGGCTAAGGCGGGCATCACACTCGGCAACGGGGACGCCCCATTGGGCAGCAGCTGCCTGGATCAGCATTTCACGCGCTGCGGCACCTGCCACACGCATGCCCTGTTCACCTGTAAAGCGAACCGAGCTGCTGCCACCGGTGATCTGTAGATTCATGATCTCTGCCACTTTCATGCTGCCCGCTTCAGCCAGGCGGTCGAGAAACCTGGGCACACCAAAACCCAGGGATTCAGCAAACCCCTTGAGCAGTACGCCATTGGCAAACAGGTCCGTTGCGGGCGCCTGTTCGACACGCACCAGATTCCAGTCGGCATCCATTTCGTCTGCCGCCATCATGGGCAGCGAGGTCAGGATGCCCTGGCCCATCTCGGAGTGCGGGACGATGACGGTGACATGGTTGTCAGGATCGATACGCAACCAGGTGGTCAAATAACCCTGTTGCTTGCTGGCCAACTGCTCATTGACCAGGCGGTGTTTGCTGGGGCGGGTTGCGGCATAGCCGATCAACAGGCCACCGCCAATGACGGTAGCGCCCAGGATGAAGCGTCTTCTTGATACAGGCATGGCTGGAATCCTCAGGCTGTCTTGTGCAGTGAATGGATGGCTTTGCGGATTCGCGGATAGGTTCCGCAGCGGCAGACATTGCTGATGGTGCGGTCGATCTGTTCATCGCTGGGGTTGGGTGTGCTCTCCAGCATTGCCGAAACGGCCATGATCATGCCGGATTGGCAATATCCGCATTGAGGCACCTGGTGCTGAATCCAGGCCTGTTGCACAGCGGTATAAGGTTCGGCCCCCGCTTTGTCAGCCAGGCCTTCGATGGTGGTTATGTCCGCCCCGTTGACAGCGCTGACCGGGGTGACGCAACTGCGGGTAGCAACGCCGTTTATCTGGACAGTACAGGCGCCACAGGCGGCGATGCCACAGCCGAATTTGGTGCCGGTCAGGCCCAGCTCATTGCGCAGAGCCCACAATAAAGGCATGTCATCTTCAATATCCAGAGTGTGTGCTACACCGTTTACAGTAAATTGTGCCATTTTTCCCCCTTGCATCTGGACACCGGCTGGCCGGCATGGAATAGCTGATCATACAAATGTGTTGATAGTGAGCATATAGCAGGAATTAGCTACCTTCAATCAGAGAATGGTGCGCAAATAGCCTTTACTCTATTGAAATGCCTGTTGATTCTGAAAACGGTAAAAATTCGTCAGTGATCGGGCCTTAATTTTGGGGCATTCAGCAGATTATCATTGACTCACAGTCCATAAGCGTTAACTATATGTCCAGCGTTACCAATATACACGCTTAGAAGCGTCAATCATGACCTCAGTCCAATTACTATCTTCGAATTTAAGGAAGGGAAAAATGAAAAAGTTTTCGATGGCTCCGCTCGTTCTGGTATTTTCGCTGTTGCTGGCAGCCTGCGCCAGTACACCACCCAATCCTCTGGTTGGTGCATGGGCGATGACCATACAGTCTCCGATTGGTGAAATGGCAGTGGATATCAATGTTAATCCGGACCTGACCGGACAGATGACTTCCGCAGACCTGGGCGCAGCCAGCCTGGATAATATCCTGGTAAGTGACCAGACTGTTTCCTTTGAAACCACAGTTGATGCACAAGGACAGATGCTGACTCTGCGCTTCAATGGCACCCTGGAAGGCGACCAGCTCAGGGGTAACTTTGATACCGATTTCGGCGCCATTCCAGCATCAGCAACCCGCCAATAAATCCGGGTTTTTTCAGACTGAAAGCTAGGGAACCTCTGAATAAGTCTATGATCACTCTGGTCTTCAGCCGATTCCGCTATCG
>JAVVEG010000036.1:0-15727 GCA_032251455.1 Pseudomonadales bacterium
CATGATGTTCACTTTTCATTCCACCTGGCGGCGCCAGATGCTTGTACTCGGCCTGGCCGTGTTTTCCTGTTTTGCCCAGGCCCAGCATGAGGCAGACAGTCACAGCCCGGTGGTCTACGCCATCCCTGAATCCAACGGACTGGCCCAGTCTCCCATCAATATCGTGACCGGCTCCGTGGTCAGCGCCCATCATGATATTGCGGTGCATTATGAGAACTCCGATGAGCACCTCATCAATACGGGTCATACGCTTGAAGCCGATTTCGAGCCAGGCAGCTACCTGGACTATGATGGCGTCCGCTATGACCTGCGCCAATTGCATTTCCATACGCCAGCGGAACACCTGATCAACGGGATTACCTACCCCATGGAGGTGCATCTGGTGCACACGCAGCAGAATGACCCGGCCAACTACCTGGTGGTCGGTATCCTGTTCAGTGAAGGCAGGGAGAATGACTTTCTTGCGCGCGTGCTGGACCATGCTCCCCGCCAGGCAGGCGAACAGTACACTGACAATTTGCCAATGAATGCGCTGGATATGCTGGAAGCCATAGACGGGTACTACCACTATGAGGGTTCACTGACCACGGCGCCTTACAGCGAGACCGTCACCTGGCTGCTGATGAAGTCGCCACACGAGGCCTCGGCCGCGCAGATCGAACAGTTGAACCTGATCGAGGGCGACAATGCCCGGCATATCCAGAGCCTGCACGCGCGCCGCATCGAGGTGGAATAGACCTGGCTGAGTCAGCACCCCGCGGAAGAGCCAGGAGAAACGCCTTTCAGGGGGCTGTCGACGCTGACTCGGCAAGAATCTGCGCATTCTGCCTGCCCACGTCCATGTAGATGTCTTTGAAAACGGGCAGCAAGTAGCCCTCGGCAATCAATGCGTCGGTGGCTGCTTCGTAGCTGGCGAGATACTCTGCGGCACTTGCATAACGCTCACTCAAAGCAGGCCGGGGATCTCGATTCGCTGCGGCATCGGCGGGGGTTTTCGCAAACGGAATATAGCCCCCGGAAAGTCTGGCCAGCTCCGTTTCAGCGCCCACCTGGGGATTGCGCAGATTCCATGACACAAAGCTGCCCAGAGGTACGGCTGTCAGCGGCGGCAGAATGGTGCTCTGGGCAAGATCATTATTGTCACGGTTGACCCTGGGCACCTTGGCGACATACCAGTCATCTGTGCTCATCGGGTGGTGGTCGATAATACCCTCATCGTGGAAACGCTCCCCGAAACTCGCAGCCCCGACCTGATACATGGCCTTGGGATGTTGATAACCGGGCAGAGGCTGCCACGCTTCAGGGTTGATGGCGCCGCTGTCCAGGTGTGAGGCAACCAGCGTGCCCTCTGCAATCCGGGGATAGCGGCTGGCTGGTGGGCTGCGATCTTCGCGCACCCAGTCCACCATGGCAAGCAGCAGACTGTCCGCTATGGGAGTCCACATATTATGATTGCCGGGCAACTGACCCAGGCCAGGACTGCTGTTCGGTATCCCGTTGCCAGAGCCGTGCTGGGAACCGCCAATGGTATAGAAACGCACATTCTCCGGCACCTCCGCATCTTCCGTCCCCAATGGATTGGTGTGAGGCAAGGAGCCAGCTCGCACCCAATACTCGTTGGCGGTCTGGATATGCATCACCCTGGGTTCGGTGTTGCTGGCGCGGGACTGATGCAGGATGCCATCCCTGCGGCCAGAATAGGGATCGGTGCTGTCACCGTAAGTAAAGGGGAAATAATCATTCGGGTAGAGCAGGTTCTCGTGCTGCCCATTGGTGCGCGTCGGCATGGCAAAGCGTGTATTGAACATACCAAAACCCCCACCGGCAATGATGGGCACCATGCCATCGAATACCGGACGGCCCGCCAGGTCTGCATTGAAACCCTGATGAAGGAATTGACGCAGCAGGCGACCGCTTTGTGAGATGCCCCAGGCGATACTGTGCTTGATGACAGGCACGTCCAGCGCGCTGAGCTGTGCTTGCAGCGCAGGATCATCGCTGCCATGACGCAGCAGGGCCACCATATCCCGGATGCCCGCCAGACCAGCCCCACTCAGCACCGGGTCTTTGGCTTCGTAAATCAACTCATAAATGACACCTGGCTCCAGCCCTCCTGCCAGCTCCAGATTCACCATGACCTGATTGGAATCGGCAACGGGCATCAGGGCAAGCTTGAACTGCTCCCGCGGAATACTCTGCCGTGGATCGAGCTGATTCACGCGGCGGGTCAGTGTCACTTCGCTGAGACCGCGTTCGCTCGGTATATAGGCGAGGTGATTATTGCCGGCGATATTCACCTTGTTGTCGGCACGGTTGGTGATGATCTCATAGCGCACCAGACCCGTGACCGGCGCCTCGGCAGCGCCGGCAACTGGTGCATGCAGGCGCACACGTTCACCGCCCGGGCTGAGTTCATTGATCCACCCGGTCACCAGATAGGTGTAGCCTTTCTGCGTGAGAGGATAGTGCAAGGAAATCTCGGGAGGCAGGGTGCTGCCCCCGCGGTTGTTGACACTGTAGAGCAGGACATCGCTGCGGTTTTGTCCCTGCGGGACATACAGCTCGAAATCCGCAGAAAACTCCACCAGACCGTCCGCATTCCTGGGGGCCAGACCGATATCCGTGATTCTCTGGTTACCCGGCTCGTCGGGGTTCAGCGTATAAGACAGGACACCGCGTATCACCTCGTACTGAAAGGGTGCCGAGGCGTCTGCCAGGGTCTCACGGCTCTTCACCTGAATACCGGAGACTTCCGCCTGCGCAAGCCATGCCGGCAGGCTGAAAAGGATGAGCGCAAACGCTTGAATCTGTCGATGAATATTCATCGTCTATCTCCTCAAAAGGGGCGGGCTGTGCACCTGGGTCTTGTCACTGACCGCCAGTACACCACAACTGCGCCCCCGCTGAAAAGTGTCACTTCAGCAGCCGATAATCCCCCAGGCGGAACCACTTGCGGGAAAGAATGAAACCGGTCACCGGCTCCGGGGAAAGACTGGTGACTTCCTCGCTCATGTTTTTGCGGTAAAAAGCGGTGCAGGTGGCGTTCTGCCAGACCGTCTTTTGCATCTTTCTCTTCATGTTGGCGACGTAGGCGTCCTGCAGTTCGCGTCTGGCATCGATGGCCTTGATGTCCTGGTCGCGCTTCACCGCACAAATGGCCTGGACAATGTAATCGGTCGCTGCCTCCATATAGGAAATCTGCGAGCTGTGGCCGGTGCCAGTGTTCGGCCCGTTGACCTTGAAATAATTGGGGTAGCCGGAAACGGTAATCCCCTTGTAGGAAACCGCCTCTTTTTCCCATTCGCTGTTGAGGTTGCGGCCACCCAGGCCATAGACCTGAAACGTCAGCGCCTGCTTCATGTCCGAATACGCAAAATATCCCGTGGAATAGACAATGATGTCCAGGGGAATAGCCTTGCCATCTTTTGTTGTGATGCCCGTGGGGGTGATGCATTCAATCCCGCTGATATCGACATCGACATTATCCCGGGACAGCGCCGGCAGATAGTTATTGGTCGGTATGACGCGCCGGCAGCCCAGCTCGTAATCGGGCATCATGTGCTGGCGCAGCGTGGCGTCCTTGATGTACTTGTCCAGATGCTTTTTCAGCCTTCTGCGGTAATGACTCTTCATGAGCCGACTGATCAGCGAGAACCCCGGGTAGCGGCGAAAGGCGATGAACCTGAAGTCATAGAATGCAAAAACCAGCCAGCGGATAAGATGCCGTATACCCGGCAGCGTTCGCAGATGACGCTCTATGGCCCCGTACTGGCGGTCGGAGCGCGGCAGAATCCATTGCGGCTTGCCCATGAACAGGGTCAAGCGGGAGACCTTGCCAGCAATGGCAGGGACGACCTGAGCGGCGGAACAGCCCGAGCCGACCACGCCAACCCGCTTGCCTGCATAATCGACCGAGTGATCCCAGTGTCCGGAGTGAAAGAGCGGTCCCTTGAAGGTTTCTGCGCCCTTGATCTTGGGAATATGCGGGTTCGCCAGCACCCCGCTGGTGTCGATCACGAAGCGGGCGCGATAGCTCTGGCCCGATTCGGTTTCCACAAGCCACAGCAGTTCGTTTTCGTCAAAAGTGAGCCGGGACACCGTCTGCCTGGTCCGGGCCTGCTGGCGCAGGCCGAAGCGGTCAATAATATGGTTGGTGTAGGCGAGTAATTCGCTTTGCGGGGCAAAGGATTTCTTGAACGGCCAGGGGATGAACGAGATGCAGTAAAGACTGGTGGGAATATCCACCTCGGCACCGGGATAGGAGTTGACCTGCCAGGTCCCGCCCAGCTCGGCGCTTCTTTCCAGCAGAACAAAGTCCCTGCAGCCCTTTTTCTGCAAACGCACGGCCGCCAGCAAACCTGAGAACCCGGAACCGATGATGACGGTCTCGAAGTAAGGAATCTGCACGTTCTCTGGTTTCGTCATGTTGTGCCTCTCATCATGCGGTGTCTTTGCTCAAGCAATGCCTGTTTGCAAGCTGCAGGCACTACTTCACAACAATAGAGGATCATTCTTGCACCAGAAGCTTAGGGATTTCTTAAATCGCCGCTTGTTGTCTTGCCAGATAACCAGGTGAACCAGTTGGTCATTTTCGCCATTCCTTGCGACTCCTCACCACTCTTCGTATTTAAAAAACGATAACTCTATGTTTTTAGAGAATTAAATTTCCTGGCCTTGTTCTTGCAAAGCTTCTTGCAAATGGATTTCGCGGCCCCTGTTAACCCGGCGACAGGAGCCAGCGTCTAATCAGTTATCCACTTGTCAACAAGAACGGCAGAACAATGAAAATAAGTGATACCTCAGCACAGGATGTCCAGCTAGTCCGCGCTACCGGCAAGAAAACCCTCTGGCTGAGCCTGGGCGCCTTGCTGGCACTGTTCCTGCTGGCCTGGTTTCTCACCCCGGTCATCCAGCGCTGGGCCCAGGCCCAGGAATCGGTCTCCGCCGAACGTCTGCGCTTCTCTGAGGTCAGCCGTGGAAATTTTGTCCGGGATGTCACCGTACAGGGGCGGATCGTGGCAGCGGTAAGTCCCACCCTGTATGCCAGCGAAAGTGGCACCATTACCTTCGCGGTGGAATCCGGCGATGAAGTCATTGCCGGGCAGGCACTTGCCGTCATCGACAGCCCTGAGATGCAGAACCGTTTATTGCAGGAGCGTTCCAGACTGAGCGCATTGCAGATCGAGCAGAATCGCCAGCGCATCACCAACCAGCAGCAACAACTGGAAAACCAGAAATCCCTGGATTCCGCCGCGATTGCTCTCAAGGCTGCCCAGCGCGAGCTTATCCGGGCGGAGCGAGCCTTCGCGCAAGGAGCCATGACCGAAGTGGATTATGACAAGGCCCGCGACAACGTGGAAACTGCCCAGATACTGCACAAGCACGCGGAGCTGGATACCGGGCTGGACAACGAACGTCTGGCCTTCGAGTTGCAGACCAGAGAGCTGGCCGTGGAACAGCAGGAGCTTCTGGTGGCAGATCTGAGCCGTCAAGTGCAGGAACTGTCCCTGGTCTCACCGGTCAACGGCATCGTCGGCAATCTGCTGGTGGATCAGAAAACCAATGTGGTTCGCAATCAGCCGGTGCTGAGTGTCGTCGACCTGTCCGCTTTTGAAATTGAGATACAGGTTCCTGAGAGTTATGTGGATGATCTGGCTCTTGGCATGGTGGCCGAGGTCAGGGCAGGGAACAATTCCTATCAAAGCACCTTGGTTGCCGTTTCACCGGAAATCATCGACAACCAGGTATCGGGGCGCCTGCGTTTCAACGGCAGCACTCCCACAGGACTGCGGCAGAATCAACGCCTCACTACCCGCATCCTGCTGGAGGAAAAGAAAGACATCGTAATGGTACAGCGTGGCCAGTTCCTGGAAAGTGGCAGTGGCCGGGTGGCCTACCGGGTAAGCAATGGCGTGGCCTATCGCACCCCTATCCTGACAGGCGCTACCAGCCTCAGCAGTGTGGAAATACTGGAAGGGCTGGAACCGGGCGATCTCATCGTGATCTCCAGCACCGATTCCTTCAACAGCGCAGAAACTGTTTTGATCAATAATTAAGGAACCTTTACATGTTGCACATGACTCACCTCAGCAAAACCTACCGCACTGCCCTGGTGGAAACCCATGCTCTGCGGGATATTTCATTGCATGTGAAGGAAGGTGAGTTCATCACCATCACCGGCCCTTCGGGCTGCGGCAAGACCACGTTCCTCAATATCGCCGGACTGCTCGAAACCTATGACCAGGGAGAGTACCTGCTCGATGGTCAGGATGTCAGCCAACTCGGTGACTATCAACGTGCCAGGTTGCGCAATCAGAAAATAGGCTTCATTTTCCAGAGCTTCAACCTGATGCCGGATCTCAATCTGTTTGACAATGTCGATGTTCCGTTGCGCTATCGCGGGATGAAAGCTGCTGAGCGCAAGAGGCGTATCGAAGAGGCACTCGATTCAGTAGGTCTGCTGTCCCGCCAAAAACACCTGCCTTCCCAGCTTTCCGGTGGACAGCAGCAACGGGTTGCGATAGCACGGGCCCTGGTCGGAGAACCGCGCTTTCTGCTTGCTGACGAACCGACCGGCAATCTTGATTCGGCAACGGCAGAAGGCGTGATGGAATTGCTGGAAAGCATCAATGATGCCGGTACTACCATTATCATGGTGACACATGACCCTTCTCTTGCCGGGCGCAGCGCCCGCAATATCCATATTCTGGATGGACGCATCTGCGAGCCCGAAGATGCTGCACTGACTGTCATCGGACAACTGGACTCTCAGGGCAGGATTCCAGCAGCAAAAGCCACCTCAACCGCCATTCTTCCCTGACCTGGGACAGGAGTCCTTTCATGTTTCTTTACTATATCCGCCTGAGCCTGCTGAGCTATAAACGCAACCCCATCCTGAGTTCGTTGATGGTGCTTGCTGTCGCCATCGGGATCGGGGCTTATATGGTCATTTTTACGCTCAATTATTTCATGGGGGGCGATCCCATCCCGCAAAAGAGCGAACAGCTTTTCCATGTGCAACTGGACTACGGTGACCCTGCCCTGAGCAATCTTGATCCCCCGCCACAATTGACTTATCTGGATGCCACCGCACTGCTGGGTCTGAGCCGGGATTATCCTCACACAGCCAGCTCGAAATTCGCGGCGGTACTTGAACCGGAAGGCAATGCGCTGCGCCCGTTTACAGTAAACGGTCGCGGCAACTATGCTGACTTTTTCACCCTGTTTGATGTGCCATTCCTGTACGGCAGCGGCTGGGACAGGAGTGCCGATGAAAACTACCAGCAGCTTGTGGTGTTGTCACAGGAACTCAACGAACGCCTGTTTGGCGGGGCTAACTCGGTTGGGGAAACCATTTTGATGCACGGTTACTATTTCACCGTGGTGGGGGTCATGGATCAGTGGTCTCCTGTACCGAAATTCTATGATGTCAACAACGGGCCATTTGACCCGGTCGAAGAAGCTTATGTGCCCTGGCCGTTGATCGTGTCCCTGGAATTGCCCAGAAGCGGCAACACCAACTGCTGGAAAGCGCCCGAAGGTGATGGCCTGCAGGCTTTCCTGAATGCCGAGTGCGCCTGGATTCAATTCTGGGTGCAACTGGAAACCCCAGCCGAACAGTCCTCCTACCAGAACATGATCGACAATTATGCCCGCTCGCAAATGGACCTGGGCCGCCTGCAGCGCCCGGTGGACAAACGCCTGTTTACGGTAACAGAGTGGCTGCTGGAACAGGAAGTGCTGCCAGATGAAACCCGGATCCTGTCGGCACTTGCCGCCATGCTGCTGGCGGTCTGTCTGCTCAATACGGTGGGCCTGCTGCTATCCAAGTTCCTGGGCAAGTCCGCAGAGATCGGGGTACGTCAGGCCCTGGGTGCGCACAAGGGCTCTCTGTTCATCCAGCACCTGATCGAAGCCGGTTGCATCGGCGCCATGGGGGGACTGCTCGGTCTTGGCGTTGCCACATTGGGGCTGGAAGGTGTCAAACGCCTGCTGGGTGATCTGATCGTCACTGACTGGATGCACCTGAACCTGAGCGTGGTCGTGGTGACCATAGTGCTGGCCATCATCAGCACTATCGTGGCCGGGCTTTACCCCATCTGGCGGGCCTGCAACATCAATCCTGCCATTCATCTGAAATTGCAGTGAGGAGTACAGCATGGAACTGGGACCAATTCTGAGAGCCCTGACCCGTAACCGGCTGGGGGTGATTCTGATAGCACTGCAGATTGCCTTCACCATGACCGTGGTCGTGAATGCCCTCTTTATCATCAATGACCGCGGTGAACGCATGGGCAGACCCAGCGGCATCGATGAGGCCAATCTGTTCTATCTGCGCAGTATCGGCTTTGGCAACAACTACAATGAAGCGGTCAGTGTGGCCGAAGACCTGGCAATGCTGCGCCAACTGCCGGGAATCGTCGATGCCACCTTCATCAATTCGATACCTTTGAGCGACAGTGGCTCTTCCGGCGGATTCATGACCGAACCCGGCAAACCGGAAACCCTGGTAGCCGCTGCCCTGTACAGAGTGGATGCCCATGCCGTGCAGACCATGAACCTGGATCTGGTGGCCGGCGAGAACTTCTCCCAGGGCGAGATCAGGGAACGTCCTTCCAACGAGAACACCTTTCCCGACAATGTCATCATTACTGCGGCCCTGGCAGAAAAGCTCTTCCCTGGAGAGGGCTTACAGGCAGTGGGCCGCACCATTTTTACCATGAGCGACAAGGCCACCAGAATCTCCGGCATAGTGCGACAATTGCAGGCTCCCTGGGTTGGATCTGATTTCATCGAGCAATCCATACTCCTGCCCGAAAACACCATTGATGGCAATGTGATGTACCTGATCCGTGCGGAACCCGGACAACGAGATCGCTTGATGGCAGAGATCGAGGAACGCCTGGCAGCCAGCAATCCAGATCGTATTCTGCGCGATCTGCGCTCCCTGGAGCAAACCCGTGAGCGCAGCTATCGTATCGATAGCGCCATGTCACAGATTCTTTATGCGGTGATCGGCACACTGATCTTCATCACGGCAATGGGCATCGTTGGCCTCGCCGTCTTCAGCATCAATCGCCGCCGCCGGCAGATTGGCACCCGGCGGGCCCTGGGAGCCTCTCAGGGCGAGATCCTGCGTTATTTCCTGCTCGAAAACGTCATGATCACCGGCACAGGTGTTCTGGTCGGGGCAGTATTGACCATTGGCTTCAATATCTTTCTTGTTCAGACGTTCAATATGCCTCGTCTGGATTGGTATTACACGCCTCTGGGAATGCTGGTGCTGGTCCTGGTGGGACAGCTGGCGGTCATCGGGCCTTCGCGCAGTGCCGCCCGGATTCCACCAGCCGTGGCCACCCGTTCCGTTTGAATATATTTGGGGACACTGTAAGCACAACTGTCAATCAAGCTGTGCCAGCAGCCTCGCCCTCTGCTCCTCGATCTGCCGGGCAACCCACTGAACCACATTGGCATGGGGCACCAGGCCGGTGTGGTCGGCCCGGTACGGCAGCCCTTCCAGCACCTCGGCATAGGGGCCGAAACCCTGTACGCGGAACGGCAGTACCAGCGTGGTATAACCTTCTTCACTGCCTGTTTGTATAAAGTCCCGAACCTGCTGTTGTGCCAGTTCGCGCTTCTCTGGCCAGTCTTCGCGCAGGGTGAACACCGCTACCTGTTGAAAGGGCAGCGTCTGCCGCAGCAGCTCGGCCCTGGCATCGAGCTGTTCCAGCCAGCGTGCGTTTTCCGCATCATCCCCCGGGCCGTGGGCCAGTATGAGGACATTTTCCCGGGCAGGATTGCTGCTCAGCCCGCGGGCACGCTCAAGCAGTATGGCATCCATTTCTTCGGCCTCGACCAGTCCCTGTTCACTCAGGGTAAAGGTGATATCCGTATCGATTCGCCAGAAACCCATGGCATGGGATCCGCCCTCTTCCTGATGCCCTGTGTGCGCTGGCGCAGGTTTATCCGGGGCACCTGGCTCCAGACCCAGTATCTGCCGGGTACGCTGATACCAGCTTTCCCCGGAAACAAACAGGCGCACCACGGCCACATGGCTTACTCCCTCTGCTTCCAGCGCTCTGACTGCTCGCTCCAGAGAGCCGGCATCGGCCATGCCGAAGGCTACCTGCAGCGGATACTGCTCGCGCAGGGGCTCCAGGGCCTGCAGCACGCCTTCATTCCAGGCAGCTTGCCCCCCGTGCGCCATAAGCAGGACACCGAAGTGCGAGTCGGCAGCCCCCTTGGCTCCTTGCACCGTAGCTCCCTGCGCCGTACCCGCCTGCGCCACGACCCACTGACTGAGCAGCAGCAGAGCAGCAACCTGGCTGCTGCTGATCACTGCTCGTCTCATTATTTGCATTATTATGTGCATCAATCGTACCTCTCTATTAAAAAATCAGACGATTTAAATCAGTCAATCCAAAAACTTAACGCCACTGGTAGCTGACTTGAAGACTGACATTGCGGCCAGGTTCGGGTGAGCCGGCAAACACCCGCTCGTAGTCCTTGTCGAACAGATTGTCCAGGTTCAGGTTGACACTGAGCCGCCTGTCCCTCCAGTCCGGTTGCCATTGGTAGTACAGGTCGTGGACGCCATAGCCGGCTCGCTCCTCGCTGGCCTCGTTGACCTTGTCATGCCGGCTGGCCAGGCGGCTGCGCCAACCCAGCACGGAACTGTAGCCCGGCAGTTTGAAACTCAGGTTGGTGGTCAGGGTGTCCGGGCTCAGCGTACTGAGATAGTCGCCGGTCAGCCGATTCTCGCCCTCTACCACCGCGTAACCGATGCTGAAACGGAACAGCGAGTTTTCATAACTGCCTTCCAGGTCATAGCCCCACAGTTCGGCATCGGGAATATTGTCCGAGGTCGTGGTGCCGCAACACGGAAAGGGCGTGAAACTGACCACGGTGTCGATGAAATCCTCACCTTCGGTATCAAAGCGCGACGCCTTGATCTGCAAACGGTCATTGCGGGCCAGCAGATCCTGGAACTGCAGGCCGACACCGAACTCTACCGTCTGGCTTTTTTCCGGCTTGAGATCGGCATTGGGCACGAACACATTGTTGCCCTGCCCGGGAATGCTGAAATGGGTGCCGGTGGTGAAGGTCTCGGTGAGGGTCGGTGCCCGGAACGCTTCGGCATAGCTGCCAAACATCATCAACCAGGGGGCCGGTTTATAGGTGATGCCCAGACGCGGTGAAAACTCCTTCTCATCCAGGTCCAGCCCCGTTTTGTTGCTGGACTCGTAACTATCCAGACGCGCGCCGGGAATAAGCAGAAACTCACCTGGAATAATCGGCGCTGGGAAGCTGATTTCCGCCTGCAGGAACACGCCCCAGAAATCCGTCTCCGCATCGGGCACACCACCGGCCTCACCGTTGACGGTGGCGCTGTCTGCCCCATCCTGCTCCTCGGTATAGAATTCGGCGCCGTAGGTGAAAATACTGTCGACCGTCGACCCCAGCGCCAGCCGGCTGCGGTTTTCCAGGCTCAGGCCCTTGCGGTCCAGCTGTCTGGACAGGTCACGTCCGGTTAAGGGCTCGCTTTCATCGACATCGGTGTCGGTGTAGTACAGCCGCGCAGTCAGATCAAGCAGTTCGGAAGACTGACCCGTATAGCGGTAGGTCAGGCTGCTCTGGTAATTGGTGCTCAGCTTGTCCACCTGATCATCATTATCGGCAGTCTGCGGGTTATTGGGCTCTTCGGCATCATTGCGAAAGCCCTGCACGTTCAGGCCCAGTTCGCTGGCCGGATTGATACGCCAATCCAGCTTGAGCATGCCGCTGCCGATACGGTCCTGGGCGGAGAGGCTGTTGCCATCACCCAGCTCGATATCCCCGGAATTGCGGCTGACGGCATTGAGCAGCACATCCACATTGCCGGAGCGCAGATAGCCTGATTGCGAGACCAGCCATTCTTCGTTTACCGAGGATTGATTCAGCGTGGTGAGGGCTCCCCAGCGCTGACCCGGCTCCAGCAGGTCGGACGCACTCACGGTATTGAACGCCACCACGCCACCCAGCCCGCCCGACCCATAGAGCGCCGAACCGGGCCCCCGGACCACCTCGACGGTTTTCAGCAATGAAGGATCGATGAAGAACTTGCCATCGTGAGCCGACTCAAAGCGCTGGCGCACGCCGTCAAAGAGGATGAGCAGGCTGTCGGTATCAAAACCGCGCATGCTGATGTTCTGGCCGTTGCGGCGAGCACTGCCGGAGAATTCCAGTCCTGGCACATCCCGCAACAGGTCCTTGATGCGGGATGCCCCCTGGGTGCCCGCTGCAGTGGCATCGACCACGCTGACCATGCCGGGTATTTCAAAGCTGGGCCGGGCCGTGCGGGTGGCGGTGACGGTGATGGTGTCCACCACGGGGTTTTCTCTGCCGGTTTCCGATTCGATCTCATTGCCGGCAGGCTCGGCAGCAAAAGCGCTGCCCATGCTCAGGTAAACAGTGATCAGGTGTGGGCCGAATTGCGGCCAGGATAAGCGTAGTCGCATACTGAACTCCTTGTTGATTCAGTGCTGCGGCGTTGGCTTGCTGCCTGGCGGGCCGGGTGACGGCCAAGAGGCTGGGTGGCGGGCTACTGGCCTGGATTGATGGTCAAAGTTGTTATTTGGTCAGAATCAGTTTGTCATTGCCTGTCATTCGCAACCGGTAGGATTCTTCCTTGTGCCGAATGAGCAACTCCTTGTTGCCTGCCAGCAGATCACCGGCACTGACGCAGTTGTCGACGACAGTGACCTGCCTGCGTTCAGTTGCTGGTTTCTTGCCGGATGAGTTGTTCATTGAATCCAAGGTCAAACACTGTAAATGCGAATGCTTATTGTTAATAGGCGTGCAGGATTCCACAAATAAAAGCCTTCGTCAATATTTAATAAGAATTATTCTCATTTGTCTTGAGGTGAGCAACAACCGGCGGGAGTGGGATGGGGGTGTCCATGAACCTGCCGGCGAGGACGGCTTGGCAGGTCAACTGGCGCAATTCAGGACACTGGGCTGTGTATCAAGCAAGGCCTCCAGTTTGGTCGCATAAAGGCTGAACCCTTTGGTTTTTTTTGCCTCGTGCTTGTTGCGCGAAGCCAGTTCGGCGAGCAGATCGGCTGTCACCTTGTCGCCCGCATCGGTGGGTAATTCCAGGATACCTACCGACAGATCAAGCAGTTGGTGCTTGCGCCAGTTGCCTTCACGATCGGGCGCATCAAAGCCGCCCAGCTGGATGTGTTCCGCCCGATACAGCTTCCGGCACAAGGACTGAAACCGTTCATTGAGGTGTTGCAATTGCTCTTGCCACTGGTCGCCACGCAGCACCAACATGAAATCATCACCGCCGATATGACCGATGAAATCGGTATCCGGGTCGCAGATTTGCCGCAGAATCTGGGCCAGACCCAGCAATACCTCATCGCCCTTGCCATACCCATAAATGTCATTGAATGGTTTGAACGAATCCAGATCGACATAACACAAGCGGCCCGGCAGGTGGTTCCTCAGCATGCGCTCGAAACATTCCTGAATGGAGACATTGCCCGGCAACAGAGTCAACGGGTTCACCGACTGAGCCTGACGGATATTGAGCTCGGTAATCTGCTTGAGTACATCGATCACCCGGCCCAGACCCAGATATCGGCCTTCAGAGGTGATCACGAAGTCTTCTTCCAGCCGCTGCCGCGCCCGGCTGGTCAACAGGCGACTGATGCGTTGCAGACTCTGTTGCACATCAACCACCAGCGAATCCTTGTCGGTCATGATAAGAATCGGCTTGCGACTATGCAGTTCCCTGGCATAGGGTTTGAGCATGTGTTGACTCAAGGCATGACAGTGTACGGTACCTACCGGCACCTGATTATCATCAAGGACAGCCAGGCTGTTCAGGTTCGGTTGCTGTTGAAACCGTTGCAGCACTGATTCGACAGACTGGGTTTGATGCACACCGGCAATCGGAACCACCAGAGCATGCAAACCCGGGTCATGCGCGCCAGCTTCATGATGCAGAGACAGCTTGTCGGCAACCGCCTCTGCCGTCACGGGTGGGTTCGCTTCGGGCCTGCCCAGCCAGAAACCCTGAACCCAATCGACTCCCATCTCCTCCAGCACGCTGAGTTCTTCCGGTAATTCTATGCCTTCCGCAATCACATGCGAACGGGAAGTTTTGGCCATGGTGAGAATTGAGCCCACAAACCCCCGCTTTACCGGGTCCAGATGAATCCCATCAATAAAATGACGGTCTATTTTGACAAAATCCGGGTGCAGCTCTGACCAAAGGCGCAAACTGGAATACCCGGCGCCCAGGTCATCGAGTGCAATGGAAAACCCCATATCACGATAATGATGCAGGGCCTTGTCGAGCAGGGAAAAATCGTTTATCGGCGATTGTTCTGTCAACTCGATGACCACATTTTCCGGCTTCATGCCCAGCTTCTGAATAAACGACAGGGTACGGCCCGGAGAATGTTGCGGCTCCAGCAGGCTTTCCGGCAACACATTGAGGAAAAGCAAACCTTGCAAACCCTTGCCGACAAACAGCTCAACCGCCTGCCGCCGGCACAGTATTTCCAGCTCGGTCAGCAAACCACAGCGTCGGGCGATGGCAAACAACATCAGCGGAGAATGCAACGGGCTGTCTGACGGGCCTCTGCTCAAGGCTTCATAGCCGATTATTTTTCGTTCTACCGTGGAAAAAATAGGCTGGAACAAGGTAGTGATGGCACCCTGACGGATTATCTGCAAAAGCGTGTCGTGGTGTTCAATAAGAGACATATTTGCTTGCGAGCCTGCGAACCTGGCTTGGGGACATGGGAGCAATGGACAACTGATGATTCCGAACTGAGTATGTCAATGCTATATGACAAAAGAATGACAGATATCTACCGAAACAAGGCTTGAAATCAGCAATACCAGCCAGGAATAAGCCCACACCGGACAAGGGTTCTACAGCAACGATGCCTGGGCAAACCCTTGTAAAACGGTGCCCCCTTACAGGGTCTCCAATGAGGCCATAGGCACGAAACCCTCCTGGTCAAGTGTTTGTGCTGCCCAGCAGTCGCTACCAATTCTGATCCAGTCATGTAATATGTCCGCCAGTCCATTTGCCAACAGGAGCATGCATGGAACACCAGATGTCCCACCTGTTCGCGCTGCCCTTGTACAAGGCCAGCCTGAACAGGGAATACAGCGCAGAAGAACGCCTCTTCTTTCAAAATGAGCTGCGCGACCCGATCCTGGCCATATCGAATTATTCGTCACGCAACAAGAACGTGCTCGATGCCGAAGCCATGCAAGACATTCGCAAATTTCTGCAGAGTCATCTGGATAATTTTTTCCGGATTACCTTCAATACCGCCAATGAGGTGAGCCTGCAGATCACCCAGTCCTGGTTGACCCGCAGCCTGAAAGGCCAGTCCCATCACCCGCATACCCATCCCAACAGCATCATCAGTGGTGCCCTGTATATCAATCTGGCGGCCAGGGATGGCATCACCTTTTTCAGGAATGAGGACAATCTGTGGTATGAGCTGATCCGCAAGGAAGAAACCTATTACAACGCATCGCGCTATTTCATCGCCACCGCAGTGGGCGACGTGGTTCTGTTCCCTTCCCATATCAGGCACGGAGTCCATGCCGTGAGCGAGGATATCGAACGGATCAGCCTGTCATTCAATACTTTCTTCTCCGGGGAACTCGGTCGGAAAGAATTCTCCAATGCGGTGAAGATCTCGCTGGGATAACT
>JAVVEG010000037.1:0-15718 GCA_032251455.1 Pseudomonadales bacterium
CCCCGGGACTCTCCTCCCCAGGTCTCCGAACAAACACGGGTCAGCGCCGCCGTCAGTGTCGTCTTGCCATGGTCAACGTGACCTATGGTGCCTACATTGACGTGTAACTTCTTCCTCTCAAACTTTCCCTTCGCCACAATATCACCTCATTTCAAATTCATAGTTAAGAAATCGTCAAGCCAAGCGCTCACTTACCCTTTTACTTTCCTTTGCTGATAATGCTCTCGGCAATATTGGCCGGCACTTCTGCATACTTCAGGAACTCCATGGTATATGTGGCACGACCCTGGGTAGCGGAGCGCAAATCTGTTGCGTAGCCAAACATCTCCGACAAGGGCACTTCTGCATTGATGATCTTGCCACCGGCACTGTCATCCATTCCCTGCAGCATACCGCGGCGACGGTTCAGATCACCCATCACATCACCCATGTTCTCTTCAGGCGTTACCACTTCGACTTTCATGATCGGTTCCAGCAGTGCTGCATCAGCCTGCAAAGCGCCTTTTTTCAAGGCCATGGAACCGGCGATCTTGAACGCCATTTCACTGGAATCCACATCATGGAATGAACCGTCGAACACGGTCACCTTCATGGCCAGTAGAGGATAACCGGCGACCACACCATTCTTCATCTGCTCCTGAACACCCTTGTCGATGGCAGGGATGTATTCACGTGGAATCACACCGCCCACGATCTCGTTGACAAACTGGTATTCTTCATCGGCAGGCAGTGGCTCCAGACGCAACCAGCAATGACCATACTGCCCGCGGCCACCAGATTGCTTGACGTGCTTGCCTTCCACTTCGACCTTCTTCTTGATGGTCTCCCGGTAGGCTACCTGCGGCTTGCCAATATTGGCCTCAACACCAAATTCGCGGCGCATGCGATCAACCAGCACATCGAGGTGCAGCTCACCCATGCCTGAAATAATGGTCTGTCCTGATTCTTCATCAGACTCAACACGGAAGGAAGGATCTTCCTGGGCCAGCTTGCCCAGCGCAACCCCCATCTTCTCCTGGTCGGCCTTGGTTTTTGGCTCTACCGCTACCGAGATAACCGGATCCGGGAAATCCATTTTTTCCAGCACGATGATGTTATCTGGATCACACAAGGTTTCTCCTGTAGTGACATCCTTGAGACCGATAGCCGCAGCAATATCACCAGCCATTACTTCCTTGATCTCATCACGATTATTGGCGCGCATCTGTACCATGCGGCCGACACGTTCCTTTTTGCTCTTGACCGAGTTATAGACGGCATCACCGGAATTCAACCTGCCGGAGTACACTCGAAAAAATGTCAGGGTACCTACATACGGGTCTGTCGCTATCTTGAAGGCCAGTGCCGCAAACGGCGCTTCATCACTGGATTCGCGAATCGCTACGGAACCGTCTTCCAATGTTCCTTCGATAGCCTTGACTTCGGTTGGTGAGGGCAGGTATTCGACAACACCATCCAGCACAGCCTGTACGCCCTTGTTCTTGAAGGCGGAACCACAGAAGGTGGGCACAATCTCATTGGCAAGGGTGCGAATACGGATACCCTGCTTGATTTCCTCCTCACTCAGCTCATTGCCTTCGAGGTATTTATTCATCAACTCTTCGTTGGCCTCGGCAGCTGCCTCCACCATGTGTTCGCGCCACTTCTCTGCATCGGCCAGCATATTCTGCGGAATATCCTCATAGCGCATGGTAGCGCCCTGATCATCCTCACTCCAGACGATACTCTTCATTTTCACCAGGTCTACAACACCAATAAAGGTTTCTTCGGCACCGATTGCCAGCTGCACCGGGACTGGTACAGCACCGAGCCGATTCTTGACCTGATTGACCACACGCAGAAAGTCGGCACCCGCACGATCCATTTTGTTGACAAAAATAATACGTGGCACTTCGTAGCGATTGGCCTGACGCCACACCGTTTCCGTCTGAGGCTGCACACCTGAGGAAGCACACAATACGACCACCGCACCATCGAGCACGCGCAATGAGCGTTCGACCTCGATAGTGAAATCCACGTGTCCGGGAGTATCGATCACATTGACGCGATGCTCTTCAAACTGCTGGTTCATGCCTTTCCAGAAAGTCGTGATTGCCGCCGAGGTAATGGTAATACCACGCTCCTGCTCCTGCTCCATCCAGTCCATGGTAGCAGCGCCATCGTGCACTTCTCCGATCTTGTGATTCATACCGGTATAGAACAGCACGCGCTCTGTAGTCGTCGTTTTACCGGCATCGACATGCGCGCAAATGCCTATGTTTCTGTATCGGCTCAAGGGAGTTTTTCTGGCCACAATCACACCTTCACTAGTTTATTGGGTTTAAAGATTAGAAACGGTAATGAGAGAAGGCCTTGTTTGCTTCAGCCATTCTATGAACATCTTCACGCTTCTTGACAGCACTGCCACGACCCTGGGCAGCGTCGGAAATTTCGCCGGCAAGACGCAAGGCCATGGATTTTTCACCCCGCTTGCGAGCATGCTCAACCAGCCAGCGCATGGCCAGGGCATTGCGACGTTCCGCACGCACCTCAACCGGCACCTGATAAGTGGCCCCCCCTACACGACGGGATTTGACCTCTACCATTGGCGCAATTGCTTCCAGCGCCTTTTCGAAGGTTTCCAGGGGTTCCTGGCCCGCAGGACCCTTAACGACATCCAGCGCACCGTAGACTATTTTCTCGGCGACTGATTTCTTGCCGTTAACCATGACATGGTTCATGAACTTGGCAAGGATTTTACTTCCGTATTTGGCATCAGGCAGCACTTCACGTTTGGCCACCACTCTTCTTCTGGGCATGATTTACCTCATCACTATTCAGGGTTATCCGCAATTCCCCGCCAATCACCAGTTGACTGACAGGCACACGGCCTTACTCACATTACTTGCTTCACTTGCATCCTTGCGATCGTACTCTTGCAGTCGTACTTGCCTGGCCCCGGCTTGATCCGGGTTTCAGATCACGATTTGGGTCGCTTGGCACCATACTTGGATCGACCCTGACGACGCGCCGCCACACCGGAAGTATCCAGGCTGCCGCGCACGGTGTGATAACGCACACCAGGAAGGTCCTTGACCCTGCCGCCACGAATCAGCACCACCGAGTGCTCCTGCAGATTATGCCCCTCACCGCCAATATAGGAGGTGACTTCATAACCGTTGGTCAGTCGCACACGGCAGACCTTACGCAGCGCCGAGTTCGGTTTTTTTGGTGTCGTGGTATAAACACGGGTACAGACACCACGTCGTTGCGGGCAACCTTGCAGAGCAGGCACATCACTTTTGCTGTCCTTGCTCTGTCTTGGCTTGCGAACCAATTGGTTGATAGTTGCCATTCATTACTCCTGAAAATCACTTTCATTAAATTGAGTTAAGCCCTGACAGGCCGAAACCGCCAATATTGACGACCACAGACTGATTCAGGAAATACCCGGGGTAAAGGATGCGAGAGTTTAATGATCTCGCACCCTGTAGTCAACTTCTAAGTAAGTTGCCGCCCCGGTGTTCCGTTCAAGCTCCTGTCTTCAACGCCTCGGTCAGAGCCGCCTCCACATCACTGGCACTGACACCCGAAACTTCCACTTCCAGCGCCTGTGCAGCCGCCTGACGGCGTGATTCATGATAAGCAAGACCCGTACCGGCGGGAATCAAGCGTCCGACCACCACATTTTCCTTGAGGCCACGCAGGTAATCCCGTTTGCCGGTAACAGCCGCTTCGGTCAGCACGCGTGTGGTTTCCTGGAAAGAGGCGGCAGAAATGAACGATTCCGTTGCCAGTGACGCCTTGGTAATACCCAGCAGCATTCTCTGGAACCTGGCCTGAATCTTGTCGTTGGCCCGCAGCTTGTCATTCTCTTCCTGCACCTGGGTCAGCGTGACCTGTTCACCCTTGATGAAAGAGGAATCCCCTGCTTCAGTAATCTCGACCTTGCGCAACATCTGCCTGACAATTACCTCGATGTGCTTGTCATTGATACGCACACCCTGCAGGCGATACACTTCCTGCACTTCATTGACGATGTACTCGGCAAGTGCCTCAACACCTTTCAAACGCAGAATATCATGCGGTGAAGGCGGGCCATCGGAGACCACTTCGCCGATTTCGATGAATTCCCCCTCAAACACGGTCATGGCTCGCCATTTCGGAATCAATGTCTCGTAGACATCGCCACCATCCTTGGGTGTTATGACCAGACGGCGCTTGCCCTTGGTTTCCTTGCCGAAACTGACTGTACCGGAAATCTCGGCCAGAATGGCGGGCTCTTTCGGTCTGCGGGCTTCAAACAGATCGGCCACTCGTGGCAAACCACCCGTAATGTCGCGGGTCTTGGAGCCTTCCTGCGGAATGCGGGCGATAACATCACCCACGTTCAGATCAACCCCATTTTCAATCGCAATAATAGCCCCTGAAGGCAGGAAGTAGTGTGCCGGAACCGTAGTTCCCGGAATACAGAGCTCCTTGCCATCATTGCCGATCAGGGTCACTGCAGGCCGCAACTCTTTGGCGGCAGAAGAGCGTTCAGCCGGATCGATAACGGAAAGACTCGACAAACCGGTGATCTCATCCGTCTGGCGACGCACAGTCACCCCTTCTTCCATATTGGCAAAGGCAGCCCTACCCTTCACCTCAGAGATGATTGGGTGCGTATGGGGATCCCAGGTAGCAACCACCTGCCCTGCCTCAACATGCAGATTCTTGTCCAAAGTGATGACGGCACCATAAGGCAGTTTGTATTTTTCGCGCTCGCGGCCCGACTCATCGCTGACCACCAACTCTCCCGAGCGGGACACGACAACCAGTCCACCCTGGGCATTCTCCACAGTCTTCATATTGAACAGCTGCACCGAGCCCTTGGTCTTGACCTGCACGTTATCAGCAGCAGTTGCCCGCGAAGCCGCACCACCAATATGGAACGTCCGCATGGTCAGCTGTGTGCCCGGCTCACCAATGGACTGTGCGGCGATGACACCTATCGCCTCACCAACATTGGCCAGATGCCCACGAGCCAGATCGCGACCATAACACAAGCGGCAAATACCAAACCGGGTTTCACAGGTTATGGGTGAGCGCACATGCACCTCATCCACACCCAGCGAGTCAAGTTTTTCAACCATACGTTCATCCAGAACAATGCCAGCTTCGGCGATGACCTCTCCTGAAGCCTCATCAATCACATCATTGGTCAATACACGACCCAGCACACGCTCAGCCAGAGGGGCAATAATATCGCCACCTTCAATGACAGGGCGCATCGGCAGGCCATCTGTCGTCCCACAATCCTGCTCAGTAATGACCAGGTCCTGTGAAATGTCGACCAGTCGCCGGGTCAGATAACCCGAGTTTGCTGTCTTCAAGGCCGTATCGGCAAGACCTTTGCGGGCACCGTGCGTTGAGGTGAAATACTGCACTACGCTCAGACCTTCACGGAAATTCGCGGTAATCGGCGTCTCGATAATGGAACCATCAGGCCGCGCCATCAGGCCGCGCATACCAGCCAGCTGCCGAATCTGGGCAGGAGAGCCTCGTGCCCCGGAATCCGCGTAGATATATACCGAGTTGAAGGACTCCTGTCTTTCTTCCTTGCCTTCCTTGTTGATCACAGCTTCGGTAGAAAGCCCTTCCATCATCGACTTGGCGACCAGGTCATTGGCGCGAGACCAGATATCGATCACCTTGTTGTATTTTTCGCCCTGGGTAACCAGACCGGAAGCATACTGGTTTTCGATCTCTTCCACTTCGGAATCTGCCTGGGCTATGATCGCTGCCTTTTCAACCGGGATGACGAAATCGTTTACCCCGATGGAGGCACCGGAACGGGTGGAATATTTGTAACCGGTATACATCAGCTGGTCAGCAAAGATCACCGTCTCTTTCAAACCCACGTTGCGATAACAGGCATTGAGGATGTAGGAAATCTGTTTTTTGGTCATCTTTTGATTGACCAGAGAAAACGGCAGCCCGGCAGGGACAATACCGAACAACAGAACACGACCAACGGTGGTCTCTTCCATGGTACGGGAATGAATCTTTTCACCGGCAGCATCCAGCGTGTAGCTGTCTATTCGTGCCTTGATTCGTGCCTGCAGATGCGCATGACCAGTCTCATAGGCACGTTGTACTTCAGCTGCATCTGCAAAAATCATGCCTTCTCCCTTGGCATTGACGCGAGACCGGGTCATGTAATAAAGACCCAGCACGACATCCTGCGAAGGCACGATGATCGGGTCACCACTGGCTGGAGCCAGGATGTTGTTGGTAGACATCATCAGGGTGCGGGCTTCCAGTTGGGCTTCCAGTGTCAACGGCACGTGCACAGCCATCTGGTCACCGTCGAAGTCGGCGTTATAGGCAGCACAGACCAGTGGATGCAGCTGGATGGCCTTGCCTTCGATCAACACCGGCTCGAAAGCCTGGATACCCAGACGGTGCAGGGTTGGCGCCCGGTTCAGCAACACCGGGTGCTCGCGGATGACTTCAGCAAGAATATCCCATACTTCGGGAGTTTCCCGCTCCACCATCTTCTTCGCGGCCTTGATGGTAGTGGCCAGACCCCGACGCTCCAGCTTGCCAAAAATGAACGGTTTGAACAGCTCCAGAGCCATTTTCTTGGGCAGACCGCATTGGTGCAGCCTCAGCGTTGGACCCACCACGATCACGGAGCGACCAGAGTAATCCACGCGTTTGCCGAGCAGGTTCTGACGGAAACGACCCTGTTTGCCCTTGATCATATCGGCCAGGGACTTCAACGGACGCTTGTTGGAACCGGTAATGGCGCGACCGCGACGACCATTGTCAAGCAGGGCATCCACGGCTTCCTGCAACATGCGTTTTTCATTGCGCACAATAATGTCCGGGGCATTCAAATCCAGCAACCGCTTCAGGCGATTGTTGCGATTGATGACGCGGCGATACAGGTCATTCAGATCGGAGGTCGCAAAACGTCCCCCTTCCAGTGGCACCAATGGTCGCAGATCGGGCGGCAGCACCGGCAATACGGTCAGCACCATCCACTCGGGCTTGTTGCCGGATTCGGCAAAAGCCTCCAGCAACTTCAGACGCTTGGACAGTTTCTTGAGCTTGGTCTCGGAGCTGGTCTGCGGAATTTCCTCACGCAGACGTGCCACCTCGGCATTCACATCCAGATCCTTCATCAGTTGCTGCACAGCCTCGGCGCCCATCTTGGCGTCGAACTCGTCACTGAACTCTTCCATGGCCTCGTAATACTGCTCATCGGTCAGCAGCTGGCCTTTCTCCAGCGTGGTCATGCCAGGATCGGTCACCACAAAGGATTCGAAATAAAGAATGCGTTCGATATCACGCAGTGTCATATCCAGCAGCAGGCCGATACGCGAAGGCAATGATTTCAGGAACCAGATGTGGGCAACCGGGCTGGCCAGTTCGATATGCCCCATGCGATCACGACGCACCTTGGACAGAGCCACCTCGACGCCACATTTTTCACAGATCACACCACGATGCTTGAGTCGCTTGTATTTGCCGCAGAGACACTCGTAGTCCTTGACCGGACCGAATATCTTGGCGCAGAACAAGCCATCACGTTCAGGTTTGAAGGTTCTGTAGTTGATGGTTTCGGGTTTCTTTACTTCCCCGTAGGACCAAGCCCGTATCATTTCAGGCGAGGCCAGGCCAATCCGGATCGAGTCAAATTCATCAGATTGAGATTGGGATTTAAGCAACCCTAATAGGTCTTTCATTCTGTATCCTCCGCCCTGCGGCATGCTGCGGGCTTAAAAGCACTGATTCTTGGTGTACGGTCAATCATCGTCCCTGCAAAGGGCAGGGGGCTTCACGCCCCCAACGCTTATTTGGTAGAGACATCAAGATCCATGTCTATACCCAGTGATCTGATTTCCTTCAACAGTACATTGAATGACTCTGGCATTCCTGGCTCCATGCGATGATCGCCGTCCACGATGTTTTTGTACATCTTGGTTCGACCAGCCACATCATCCGATTTCACCGTCAGCATTTCCTGCAGGGTGTAGGCGGCACCGTAAGCCTCCAGGGCCCACACTTCCATCTCCCCGAAACGCTGACCACCGAACTGAGCCTTACCGCCCAATGGTTGCTGGGTGACCAGGCTATAAGAGCCGGTAGATCGGGCATGCATCTTGTCATCAACCAGGTGGTTCAGTTTCAGCATATACATAATGCCGACGGTTACCTTGCGATCAAATGCTTCCCCAGTACGACCATCATAAAGAGTGACCTGGCCACTTTCATCAAGCCCGGCCAGTTTCAGCATCTGCTTGATTTCGGTTTCATTGGCCCCGTCGAAGACTGGGGTTGCCATGGGCACACCGCTTTTCAGATTCTCTGCCAATTCAAGAATTTCAGTATCATTGAATTGAGCCAGATCAGTTTTGCCGGAACCTACCGAGTTGTAGATTTCATCCAGCAATTTGCGCACATCGGCGGCAGCTTTCTTCTGCTCCAGCATGGCGGCAATGCGCAAGCCCAGACCTTTGGCGGCGGCACCCAAATGCATCTCCAACACCTGTCCCACGTTCATCCGTGAAGGAACACCCAAGGGGTTGAGCACGATATCCACCGGGTTGCCACTCTCATCATACGGCATGTCTTCCACCGGCATGATGACGGAAATAACACCCTTGTTACCGTGGCGGCCTGCCATCTTGTCTCCGGGCTGGATACGGCGTTTGATAGCCAGATAAACCTTGACGATCTTGAGCACACCCGGCGCAAGATCATCACCCTGGGTCAATTTCCGCTTCTTGTCTTCAAAGCGGTCATCCAGACTTTTGCGACGCTGCTCAAGCTGGGCATCGGCCTGCTCCAACAGCTTGTTCAACTCTTCATCATTGAGTCGCAGTTTGAACCAGTCATCGCGAGGCAGATCGTTTAGATACTCCTCGGTCAGCTTGGCGCCTTTCTTCAGACCGGGACCACCAGCGACGGTAGCACCCACAAGCGCAGCCTGCAGTCGCTGAAAGGTCACCCCTTCGACAACACGGTACTCATCGTTGATGTCCTTTCTGACCTTGGCCAGTTGCAGACGTTCAATCTCAAGGGCGCGCTGGTCCTTCTCCAGGCCATCGCGGGTGAAAACCTGAACATCGATAACAGTTCCCTTGACGCTTGTAGGCACTCGCAGGGAGCTATCCTTCACATCGGATGCTTTTTCACCAAAAATCGCACGCAGCAGTTTCTCTTCCGGGGTAAGCTGGGTTTCACCCTTGGGCGTTACCTTGCCGACCAGGATGTCACCCGCACCAACCTCAGCCCCGATATACACCACGCCGGACTCATCCAGCTTGCTCAGCGCCCCTTCTCCCACATTGGGTATATCTGCAGTGATTTCCTCGGAACCCAGCTTGGTATCACGCGCGACACAAGTCAGTTCCTGAATGTGGATGGTAGTCAGACGATCTTCCTTCACGATTCTTTCCGAAATCAGGATTGAATCTTCGAAGTTGTAACCATTCCAGGGCATGAAGGCAATGCGCATGTTCTGACCCAGGGCCAGTTCACCCAGATCAACCGAGGGGCCATCAGCAAGTATGTCCCCGCGTTCAACCACATCCCCTTTCTTCACCAGTGAACGCTGACTGATACAGGTATTCTGGTTGGAGCGGGTATACTTGGTCAGGTTGTAGATATCCACACCGGCCTCACCGGCCTTGATCTCGTCCTCGGCAACCCGGACGATGATGCGAGCCGCATCCACACTGTCAACGATGCCACCATGTTCCGCGACCACGCAAACACCGGAATCATGTGCCACATTGCGTTCCAGCCCGGTACCCACCAAGGGGGTTTCCGCACGCAGCGTAGGTACAGCCTGCCGCTGCATGTTTGAGCCCATCAGGGCCCGGTTGGCATCATCATGTTCCAGAAACGGAATGAGGGCTGCTGCAACCGACACCATCTGCTGGGGCGCCACATCCATATAGTTGATCTGGTCCCGCGGCATCAACGTTGTCTCACCCTTGTAGCGCACGGTGATCAGGTTATCAATAAACTCGCCATTCTTGTTAAGGGGGGCACTTGCCTGCGCAATCACGTATTCGCCTTCATCGATTGCCGACAGGAAATCAATCTCGTTGGAAACACGGTTATTGATGATTTTGCGATAGGGGGTTTCCAGAAAACCATAGGAATTGGTTCTGGCGTAAGTGGCCAGCGAGTTGATCAGACCTATGTTCGGACCTTCAGGTGTTTCAATCGGACAGACCCGGCCATAATGCGTCGGATGCACATCACGCACTTCAAACCCGGCCCGCTCACGGGTCAGACCACCAGGCCCAAGAGCGGAAACACGACGCTTGTGTGTCACTTCCGAGAGCGGGTTGTTCTGATCCATAAACTGAGACAGCTGGCTGGAGCCAAAAAATTCCTTGATGGCAGCAGCAACCGGTTTGGCATTGATCATGTCCTGGGGCATCAGGCCTTCGGAGTCAGCCATGCTCAGGCGTTCCTTGACAGCACGCTCCACTCGCACCAGGCCCACGCGGAACTGATTTTCAGCCATCTCACCAACAGACCTGATGCGGCGGTTACCCAGATGGTCAATATCATCAACCGTGCCAAACCCATTGCGAATGCTGACCAGCGTCTTCAGCACATCAACAATATCATCCACGCTCAATACCAGTTCGCCTTCGGTTTCAGTACGTCCGAGACGACGATTGAACTTCATCCGACCCACGGAGGACAGGTCATACCGCTCAGCAGAGAAAAACAGGTTGCCAAACAGATTTTCGGCTGATTCCTTGGTCGGCGGTTCCCCTGGGCGCATCATGCGATAGATTTCAACCAGCGCCTCCAAGCGCGAGGTGGTTGAATCAACCCGCAAGGTATCAGAGATGAAAGGACCGCAGTCCAGATCATTGCTGTAGATTGCCTCGAAGGTTTTCACCCCGGCAGACTGAATTGTATCCAGCACTTCCTGGGTAATCAGTGTATTGCATTCAACCAGCACTTCACCGGTTTCTGCATTGACAATGCTTTTGGCCAGCGATGTACCAAAAACGAATTCGGGAGATACGGCCAGCTTGTCAAGTTTGAGTTTTTCCATCTGGCGGATATGACGAGCGGTGATACGGCGGCCCTGCTCAACAATCAGCTCACCCTTCTTGTCCTTTACTTCGAAGTTAAGCACCTGCCCCCGCAAGCGCGAAGGCACCAGCTCAACCGTCAACTCACCTTTCTTGCCAACATGATAGACATTGTTGTCGAAGAACATGGCAAGAATCTGCTCGGAAGTAAAATCCAGGGCGCGCAGCAATACGGTCGCCGGTAATTTGCGGCGACGATCTATGCGGACAAAAACGAGATCCTTGGGATCGAATTCAAAGTCCAGCCAAGAGCCACGATACGGAATGATACGGGCCGAATACAACAATTTACCGGAGCTGTGGGTCTTGCCGCGATCATGATCAAAGAATACCCCGGGTGAGCGATGCAACTGGGATACCACAACCCGCTCGGTACCATTGATGACAAAGGTGCCGCTGTCCGTCATCACGGGAATCTCACCCATGTAGACTTCCTGCTCCTTGATATCCTTGATGGTCTGGGTGGTGGATTCCTTATCGTATAGAATCAGACGGACTTTTACCCGCAGGGAGACAGAATAAGTAATACCGCGCAACTGGCATTCCTTGACGTCAAAAACCGGTTTACCCAATTCGTAACTGACGTATTCCAGAACAGCTTTTCCGGAATAGCTGATGATAGGAAATACAGACTTGAACGCCGCATGAAGACCTTGATCCAGCCGATCTTCCGGGGTTGCATCCGCCTGGGTGAACTGCCTGAATGAATCTATCTGAGTCGACAAAAGATACGGTATATCCATCGCACTGGGCAATTTACCGAAGTCTTTACGGATACGTTTTTTTTCTGTATACGAATAGGCCATTAGAGTTTTCCTAGCAAATAAGAATCAAAATACTTTTGGCTGTTTTCCAAAAGTGCCGAAAACGGATGCAGGCCAGACCTTTATCCGTTTCCAACCTCATACTGCTTGAACGACCAGATTACTTCAGCTCTACTTCAGCGCCAGCTTCTTCCAGTTGTTTCTTGGCATCTTCTGCCTCAGCCTTGGCCAACGCTTCCTTGACTGTTGAAGGAGCGCCATCAACCAGGTCTTTTGCTTCCTTCAGGCCCAGACCTGTGATGCTGCGAACAACCTTGATGACATTCACTTTCTTCTCGCCAGCTGCTTTCAGAACCACATCAAACTCAGTCTTTTCCTCAGCCGCCTCTGCAGCAGGACCCGCAGCAGCAGGTGCTGCTGCAACCGCCGCAGCAGCTGAAACACCAAATTTTTCTTCCATCGCTGCAACCAGTTCAACCACATCCATTACTGACATTTCAGCAATTGCATTCAAAACATCGTCTTTAGATAGAGCCATGACTCTTATCTCCTACTCAATATGTAAATTTAAAATCGAATTTATCGAACCATCAGTTTTATGCTGCTTCTTTCTTTTGGTCTCTTACCGCAGCAACTGCTCGAGTTGCCTTGGCCGGAACCTCTTTCAAGGTTCTTGCAAGTTTGCTTACCGGAGCCAACATTACGCTCATCAGTATGGATATGGCCTGATCGTAGGTTGGCAGACTTGCCAATACATCAATCTGGTCAGCACCCAACAACTTACCACCAATAGAGAGTGCCTTGATCTGAAACTTGTCATTTCCCTTGGCAAAATCCTTCAGCACGCGCGCAGCGGCCCCCGGATCTTCCTGCGAGAAAGCAAGAATGGTTGGCCCAACAAGAACTTCCTGCAAACACGCAAAATCGGTCTTATCCACGGCTTTTTTCAGTAGCGTATTACGCACTACCCGCAGGTAAACCTTGTTCTCACGTGCAATTTTGCGAAGTTCAGTCAATTGGGTCACAGTGACACCGCGATAATCCGCGAGCACTGCAGACAAAGCACCAGTAGCAGCTTCATTGACTTCCGACACGATTTGCTTTTTGTCTTCAAGCCTAATAGCCACTAGCTTTACTCCTGATACGGACTGTGTTGCCACAATCCTTGCAATTTACCCCTGCCAGGCCTGCAGACTGCTCCGGCAAGAACATTATCTGGTGAAGGGATCAGGCCAAGCCTGATCGGGTTACACCATCTGCGTAGGATATTAAGTTTCCCCGAACTGGCGAAAACTCCTACGGTCTTTGACAGCCCTGCCAGTGCTGAGACTGGCAAAACCCCAAAGTCTGGAACGATCGGAAAAACGATCGTCCTAAAATTTCAACGAAGATTGATCAATCAGAATTCCTGGCCCCATGGTGGATGACAGAACGACCTTCTGAATATAGATGCCCTTGGAAGAGGCTGGCTTCGCTCGTTTCAGATCGACAAGCAAGGCTTCCAGGTTGCCCTGAACCGCATCGGCCACAAAACCTATCTTGCCGATACCACCATGGATGATACCTTTCTTGTCGGTGCGATAGCGTACCTGACCCGCCTTGGCATTCTTGACCGCGGTGGCAACATCTGGTGTAACCGTCCCCACTTTTGGGTTGGGCATCAGGCCACGGGGACCAAGAATCTGGCCCAGTTTGCCCACTACCCGCATCGCGTCTGGGGTGGCTATCAGCACATCGAAATCCATGTTGCCGGCAGTGATGCTCTCGGCGAGATCATCGAAACCGACAATGTCAGCGCCGGCAGCTTTCGCTTTTGCGGCATTCTCGCCCTGTGCGAAAACAGCTACCCGCACTTCCTTTCCGGTACCATGAGGCAGCAGGGTTGAGCCACGCACAACCTGATCGGATTTGCGCGGATCCACACCCAGGATCACAGCCACATCAATGGACTCCTTGAACTTGCTGGAGGCAAATTCATCAAGCACAGCCAACGCATCTGCGACTGAATAGTGCTTGCTGCGATCCAGTTTTTCATTGATTAACTTACGGCGTTTTGTCAATCTGGACATCTTATACCACCCCCTCTACATCAATACCTGCGCTACGCGCACTGCCAGCCAGTGTACGAACAGCAGCATCCATATCAGCTGCGGTCAGATCAGGCATTTTCAGGGTAGCTATTTCCTCAAGCTGAGCCCGATTCAGTTTGGCTACCTTTTCAGTATTGGGTCGCGGACTACCCTTGCTGATTCCTGCGGCCTTCCTCAACAGAACGGCAGCGGGAGGGGTTTTCATGATGAAGGTAAAACTGCGGTCTGCATAAACGGTAATCACTACCGGAATCGGCAAGCCGGGCTCCTGGCCCTGGGTGGCAGCGTTGAACGCCTTGCAGAATTCCATGATATTGACACCGTGCTGACCCAGCGCGGGACCTACAGGTGGACTGGGGTTGGCTTTGCCCGCCCCTACCTGCAGCTTGATATAAGCAGTTACTTTTTTGGCCATTACATTTCTCCTGATGGGTGCAAGCACCTGATACAGCCGGTGGCGTTATCAGGCTCCCCTGAGCATCTGCCAGTGGGCAGACACTGCTTTCACTGGGCACCAAAAATTTCTGGTGCACTCTTTATTGTCAATAAAGACAATTAACCTTTTTCAACCTGACTGAATTCCAGCTCCACCGGAGTGGACCGTCCGAAAATCAGAACCGCAACCCGCAACCGGTTCTTGTCATAATTCACTTCCTCGACAGTCCCGGTAAAGTCATTGAATGGACCATCGACAACACGAACCATTTCACCGGCTTCGTACACAACCTTGTGGGTAGGCTTATCCTGCCCTTCTTCCAGCCGTTGAAGAATCTTGCTGGCTTCACGCGCAGTAATGGGTGCCGGTTTTTCTGCACGGCCACCAATAAAACCCATTACCCGAGGAGTGTCCTTGACCAGATGCCAGGTATCATCATTCAGTTCCATTTCCACCAACACATAGCCGGGAAAGAATTTTCGCTCGCTTTTGCGTTTCTGGCCGGCGCGCATTTCCAATACTTCCTCGGTTGGCACCAGCACTTCACCAAAAAGATCCTCCATGCCGGCAAGTGCAATGCGCTCCTTCAGGGCATTCATGACCTTTTTTTCGTATCCCGAAAAGGCGTGAACCACATACCAACGCTTTGCCATCTGCTAACCCCTAGCCAATTATTCCTGAAACAATTTCGCCCAGACCCCAGTCAAGCAACCAGAGTATCAGGGCAACCACCAGCACGACGATCATGACAATGATGGTTGTCTGGGTTGTTTCCTGCCGTGTCGGCCAAACCACCTTGCGAATCTCGGTTCTTGCATCAAGACACAGATTGACAAAAGCCCTGCCCTTGACGGTCTGTGCCGCCAGCCAGGCCGCAGCAGCACCCAGCACCAATAGCGCCAGAGTTCGGTAAAGCACTGATTCAGCTGAAAAATAGGAGTTTCCGTAGACTCCGGCAGCCACCATGAGAGCGACCAGCACCCACTTCAGCACATCTCCAGCCACTCCTTGATTTTCAATTTTTTCAGTCATAGTTTTCGCAACTTATATGCTTCTCTTTTCTGCCCCAAAAGCTCCGGCGCAACATTTCAGGCTGTCAGCGCCAGGCTCGAAGTGGCAGGCCAGGAGGGAATCGAACCCCCAACCTGCGGTTTTGGAGACCGCCGCTCTGCCAATTGAGCTACTGGCCTAATCTTTTCAAGATAAGGAAGCCGAAACCCACAAAATGCAGAGGTTTCGGCTTGATTCAAAGCAATAATCGGACAGAGGCTTACTCGAATATCTTGGCGACGACGCCAGCCCCTACGGTGCGGCCACCTTCGCGAATCG
>JAVVEG010000038.1:0-14518 GCA_032251455.1 Pseudomonadales bacterium
CCTTTAAGGGGGTGGGCTTTTTTTATGCCTTGCTCAAATGTTGGTTAGACTTTCAGCAGACGGGCCTGGTAGTTGCGATGAATGTCAAAATGCTGAGCTGGCATGGGTTTATCCAGGAAATAACCTTGAGCAAATTCGCATTTCTGGCTGCGCAGGTATTCAAGCGCGGACAAGGTCTCAACCCCCTCGGCAATAACCTGTAAATTGAGTTGATGTGACATGGCAATGATCGATGCTGTGATATTCTGTTTGCCCCCTACAATACTTGCTGTTTGAATGAAGGAGCGATCAATTTTCAATACATCAAAAGGCAACGCGTTGAGATAGGAAAAAGAAGAATAGCCAATGCCAAAATCATCCAATAACAAATGGACGCCTGACGCTGCCAAATCGATAAGACTTTGCATGACCTGTTCGTCATCCTCAATCATCAGGCTTTCCGTCACCTCAATATGCACGGCATTGTTGGGTAGCTGATATTTTTTCAAGGCTCTTGTGAGCAGAGCGGGAAACAGACCTCCCTTGAGTTGTTGTACCGAAACATTGACTGAAACATAAAAATCCTGTTTGCCTTGATCACGCCAGACTCGACATTGGGCACAGGCTTGGTCGAGCACCCATTCGCCGATCTGGAGAATAAGTCCGGTTTCTTCAGCCACGGGAATGAAATCCGCAGGCGCAACGCTGGAGCCATCACGTTTTTTCCAGCGCAGCAAGGCTTCAGCCCCGACCGTGCGCATATCAAGCAAACGCACCAGTGGCTGGTAATGCAGGGAAAATTCATCGCGGATCAATGCCCCGCGTAATTGATCTTCCATGTCCAGACGTTGATGGACGCGAGTCAACATATCTGGAGAGAAAAATGCGAATTTGTTTTTACCACTGTTTTTCGCATGGTACATGGCTAGGTCGGCATATTTGGGCAGGTTATCGATATCCAGTGTGTCGAGTGGGTAGAGGGTAATACCGATGCTCGCTGTCAAATAGGCATTGGCATGATCCAACACATACTGCTTGGCCAAGACATCGAGAATTTCCTGGGCAATTTCCCGCGCAGCTTGCTCTGGGTCTTGTCGCAGATGCAGAAGCAGGGTGAACTCGTCCCCGCCCATGCGGGAGACATCTTCACGGTTATCCACGATGGCCAGGAGGCGTTGTCCGGCCTGTTTCAGTAGTTGATCGCCGGCTATATGGCCCATGGTGTCATTGATATTTTTGAACCGATCAAGGTCAATAAAAAATAAACCGAGATGTCCTCCCGTCTGTTGCACCTGCAGCATGCGGGTCTGCAACTGATGTTTGAAAGCGTTGCGATTGGGCAATCCAGTCAGACTGTCATAATGAGCAAGTTGTTTGTTGCTGTATTCACTGATAGCCAGTGCGCGGCTGGTGTCTTCCATTTTGCCTGCGGCACGAACGATACCGTTAGCCATTATGGCAATGCCGCCCAACAGGGCCCCGCCGAGCAGTCCAGCCAACAACAGGGCGGTCCAGACCGTAATCTCGACAGCTTCCGATACCAGAATCAAGAATTGTTCAGAGTTCAAGGAAAAGATATCGGTTGCATTTTCCAGTTCCTGGCGCATCACGGTATCGTTTATTTCGCCGTTGCGATAGGCAGCGAGCATGGCCAGTGTTTGCTCACCCTGATCGACATCACGTTGGCAAATGTTGATGGCCTCGTAGGTGCCAGTAACGCGCATCATCCACCGATCCAATGAATTTATCAGGACCAGGCAGTCCAGTGGTTGTTGCCGCACAAGATGGACTATATCTATCAGGCGATCAGTCTCGGCACCAGAAAAAGAGCGGGTTGCCGTCACATATTGGTTCAGGGTAGCAACGTGTTTGAGATGCAGGGAATTCAGTGCATGCAGTTGAGCACCTTTGTTGACCTGAGAAAGACTGAAGCCAAGAATCAGGAAAATCAGAAGCAACAAACCCATGATGGTAAAAATACGCAAGCGTATGGGTTTGGCACTGTTGTTGCTTGCCGTGACAGACGGGTCAAATCCGTGGTTTAAGCCCATGCGGGGCATCCCTTCATTGTGCAGTCCTGTTGGAACAGTCGATCTTACCGGATAGAAGTACACATAGGTATAGAAACCCACCCCTGTGCTGTCTAAAGAGGTGGGTTTGGCTAAGCGGGTTTATCGTTTTAATGTGGCTTCATTACCTTGAGCACAAACCGGTCGGTATTGCGCTGCAGGCTATCATCACCCTGGTGCAGGGTATGGTCGTCGGCCGGGTTATCCAGCACATCGCTCAAACCTACCACTACAAAGCCATCGGCAGTGATTGACTTGACGACATCACTGACGGCAATGCGATGCAGGGTACGGTTATCGGCACCCGGGTTGCCCTGGTGATCGATAATGCCAAGAATTCCACCAGGTTTGAGTGCGTGCATTACCTGGGCCATTATTCTAGAGGCGACAGCAGGATCATTATTGTAAAAGTCATGGTAGTTCAATGCAGTAATGGCAAAGTCTATGGAATTGGCTGGCAGTTCCGAGATGGGTGATTCCCAGCTTTCGATATTGCTCAAGCGCTGGGTTTTTTCAGCTATGGCGGCTATCGACGCATCACCTCGCGGGTTGCCCGGGGTGTTTTGTGCATAGACTTTCCCATTGGGGCCTACGGCGTAAGACAATACTTCGGTATACCAGCCTGTAGACGCATTGATGTCAAGTACGCTCATGCCGGCTTCAAGACCCAGAAAGTCCAGTACCTGTGGAGCCTTGCGGCTGGCATCCCGCTCCTTGTCTGCGGCTGCGCGTTGGGGATTGGCCATTGCCCGCTCCAATGCAGCGATATCCAGAGCCATGGCATTGCTGGCCAGCAGACAGGCTGTGACAAATACGGCTAAAATCGATTTCATAGTACACACCTTTTTTGAGTTATTTTATAAGTAACCAGTCTTGTTAAAATCGGACTCATATAAAGATTACTGGTTCCATGAGCCTGACCGGGATAATAGCTGATTTCTTCATGGATTGTCTGGTATGCGCCAGGTTCTGCATTCTTCCTGAAAAGCACTTCCTGCAAAAGGTTGCAAACAGGTACAGCATGGCCCTATGCTCTGTCCTCGCCATTCACAAGTCGAGACAGGTTGGTTATTAAACTGGCCATGTTATTAATCCATTAGCCCAACAGTAAACAGAGGATAACAAGAATGAGAAATCTTTTAGCGACAATCACGTATTCCGCCCTGCTGGTATTGACGACAGCTCCGGCGGCGTCAGCCCAGCCTGCAAGTGCCCAGACAGAGTATACCCGGATACATATGGAGATAGATGTCAGTCGGTCCGCTGAGGCCGTGTGGGCGAAGGTGGGTGACTACTGTGCAATCAGCGAGTGGCTGAATCTTAGCTGCGAAATCACCTCAGGTGATGGTGGCATCGGGACAGTGCGCTTGCTGGCTGACCGTATCGTCGAGATCATGGTGGCTCAGACCGAATTATCCTATGGTTACACCCAGCCTGCAGTACAGGGTGAATTCTATAATCTTTACCACGGTTTCATGGAGGCCAGGGCTGTTGATGCCAACAACTCAAAGCTGATCTATACCCTGGTCTATGATCCCTCCAACCTGGCGGACGACGCTGCGCGAGAGGCGGATATTGAACGCCGACGCAATACTTTCCAGCGAGCGCTGGCCAATATGAAGGCACTTGCCGAAGCGGGCTGATCTGCCAAGAGGAAAAGGGCTGGCAGCTGGATGAGTGCTGCCAGTCATTGACCCTCTTGCAAATCAGGCGGTTCCTCTGGGTGGATAGCCTTTGCTTAAAATATAACCAATTCCCATTTTGATCATGGCCAGATCCGGTCGGCAAAAAGGTGCGCTGGACACTTCGCTGAAATGCAGGCCGCCATCAGGACGGATGAGGAACAAGCCAGGTTCCGCAAAATCCTGATCGGTTTCGGCACTGCTCAGTGGTGTTGAGATATACAGGCCCAGCTCCCGGGCCCTGGCAATATCCAGATCGTAGGCAACCGGGAAGCTCAGACCAGCTTCAGCACTGAATTTCTCGGCTTTGTCCTTGCCGTCAGTCGAGACGGCCACAATTTGCACATTCAGGGCATCAAAGTCAGCCTTCATCTCCTCCAGTTGAGCAAGGTATTTCTTGCAGATCGGGCAATGTAGACCGCGGTAGACCACAACCAGTTGCCATTGTCCCGGTGCCGGCTGCCCCAGCACCAGTTGTTCCCCTTGGGTGGTAGGAAGCGGGGTAGGTGGGAAAGGTTTATCGATACGTGCTGCTGTCGACATTTTGTTCTCCTGCAAGCTTGGTATTGCTTGTTGAATTGGTGGTTGAAGAGCAGGACAGGCTCAGATCTTGTCGAAATCACTGGCATCGTGCCGTTCGCGCAATTGCTCCCCGGGTTCACCCCAGACCCGATTGACCATTCTGCCGCGTTGCGTAGCTGGCCTTTTGGCAATTTCTTCAGTCCAGCGTACTACATGCCGGTAAGTATGGGTTTGCAGAAATTCGGCGGCCTCATACACCTTGTTGTTAACCAGTGCCCCGTACCAGGGCCAGATGGCCATATCAGCGATGGTATAGTCATTGCCAGCTATAAATTGACTGCTGGCCAGGCGTTGATCGAGCACATCCAGTTGTCGTTTCACTTCCATGGCATAGCGGTTGATGGGGTATTCGAGTTTTTCTGGTGCATACGCATAAAAATGACCAAAACCCCCACCCAGGATTGGTGCACTGCCCATTTGCCAGAATAACCAGGAAAGACACTCGGCTCGTGCAGCCCTGTCAGTGGGGATGAAGGCGTCAAATTTTTCAGCCAGATAGAGCAGAATGGCGCCAGATTCAAAAACACGAATACCCGGTTCGGTACTTTTATCAAACAAAGCCGGGATTTTTGAATTTGGATTGATGCTCACAAAACCACTGCTGAACTGTTCTCCTTCGGTGATATTGATCAAATGGGCATCGTATTCAGCATCCTTGAACCCCAGCGCCAGCAGTTCTTCCAGCAACATGGTGATCTTGACCCCATTGGGTGTGGCCAATGAGTAGAGTTGCAGCGGGTGTTTACCGACGGGCAGGATTTTTTCATGGGTGGCTCCGGCAGTAGGCCGATTGATTTTGGCGAAGGTGCCACCGTTTTCCGTGTCCCATTGCCATACCTTAGGAGGGGTATATTGAGGGGGAGATACAACATTGGATTCGGACATATAAACTCTCGATGAAAGACAGAACAAATGGCAAGGATAACATTGATCAGGGAGTCTCTGAATAAGCCCCACAAAGTGGTTTTAGACTGATTCAGAGACTCCTTAGCTTGTTATGGTCTAACGCAGCCTTTCTGCCAAAGCTTCCAATGTTGTTGCCAAACCTTTGCCAGCAGTGCTTGACTGATCCAGGATTCCAGCCTGCATAAGCAACTGGGTGGCCAGGTCACGATCATTGCTGTTGCTGGCCGTCAGCCGTTGTTCCGTCTGTGTCAACAAGGCAGAGATGGCCTGATCGCTATTGGAGGCAATGGCTTCAATCCTGCGTAGCTGGTCGAGATAGGCCCGGGCAACAACCGGTTCGGCAGGCCATTGAATGCGACGCTGCAATTGTGGATTGAAAAGTGTCTCCGTATTGCGGAAAGACGCCGCTGCTATTTCGTTGGCGGAGAGATAATCACTGGGCGTCAGCTCAAACACATCCAGGCCACGGGCAATTTCAGTGGCGAAAATCTTGCCCTCATGCCAGTAGGCAGACCAGTAACCACCCAGGATCAGATGTTCTTCATCCACCGGGCCACGATCGAAATAGGCTATTTCCACCGGGTTGCTGGAATCGGTGAAGTCAAAGATAGAAATGCCACCCTGGTACCAGGCCTGGGCCATGATATCTCTGCCCGGAACCGGAATCAGCGAGCCGTTGTGAGCGACACAGTTTTCCTTGTCACTCTGTGGGGCCGGCATTTTGTAGTAGCTGCGGAATTCAAGTTTGCCATCGACAATGTCATAAATGGCATCTGCTCCCCAGGTCAGCGGATCAGAAGGGCGACAGCGCGGTCGTGAACCGCCCCCCCATTCATCGGTGAAGAGCACCTTGCTGCCATCATTATTGAATGTGGCGGAATGCCAATAGGCAAACCCGGAATCAATCACCTGGTCGATGCGCACGGGATTCACCGGGTCAGAGATATCAAGCAGAATGCCATTGCCGGAGCAGGCGCCAGCGGCCAGCCCGATTTCCGGGAAGGCAGTGATGTCGTGGCAATGATTGGTTTGCCCGGTGCGCTGGGTTTCCGGGCCATGATCGCCGCCTTCCCAGAGACCGGCCAGGACGCCGGAATCCGGATCGGAAAAAATGAAGGGGCGGTTTACAATGCGGGAATTTTCGGGATTGTCCAGGGGAATCTCGATGATGTCGATGCGAAAGCGTGCGGTATTGGGATTTTCGAACGGAGATTCATCCAGACAACCTTCCAGCTCCTCTTCCGGGCGCACCGAGCTGGTACCTGAGTTATAGATATAGATCCGGTTCTGTACATTGGGCTCAGTGACAATGGTGTGGGTATGTGAGCCCCTGCAGGTCTGCACTGCAGCTACCTGCTGCGGCATGCTGATGTCGCTGATATCGAAAATACGAATACCGCGGAAACGTTCTTCGCTGACTGATTCAGCCACTCCTTGCAAACCGCAGTCCAGGCGGCCACGGGTCTGTTCCACCGACATGATCAGCAGATCGCCGACTACGGATACATCACCCTGGCCGCCCGGGCATACTACAGAGCCGAGTAATTCCGGTGCTACAGGGTTGTCGATGTTGTACAGGTTGAAACCGTGATAATTGCCTGCTACGGCCAGATTGCCGGCAAAGGCAATGTCGGTATTGGCAAAATTAAGCAAACTGGGTCTGGGCTCAGCCTCTTCATCCTCCTCATCTGCCTCCTGGGGTTCCGTCTCTCCGGCCAACTGGCGAACCCGGCTCATGGGTAATCCCTGTGGATTGTCCGGATCAAAAAAGCCATCGGGCTTGGGCAGGGATGCCAGCCGGTTCAGGTTCATCGACGCTTCACCTGCATCGGCATAACCGGCTTTGAGACCTGCGCGAGGATCGTTTGAAAGCCCGGCCAGCATGGGCAGCATGCGCTCTATTTCTGCCTGCTGATCTGAAGTTACCTCATTGGTGAATTCAAACAGGACCGAATCCTGGGCGGAACCAGGTTGATCCAGCAGGTTTTCCACCATGGTAATGGCACCTTCATGATGCCGGATCATCAGTTTCAGGAACAGTACATCGAAATCACCCCCTTCAACTGTGGCCAGCTCAGCCATTTCTTCGGCAGAAACCATTCCGGGCATTATCGGCAGCAGGTGATCGCCATGATGGGCCATGCCACCGCTTTCGGCTTGATTGCGCTCAGCCAGCCAGCCACGCATCATGCTGATCTCATCATCCTGGGAGAGGGTTATCCGTTCGGCCAGGGTTTTCACGGTTTCATTGCTGCTCCGCTCGGCTACCAGGGCGGTCATCTCCACCGCCTGCAAATGATGGACAATCATGTCCTGCATGAATTTCACATCGGCATCGGTGAAACCCAGATTGGCCAGGTCAGACGCTTCCTCGACAGAGATCTGGCGGCTGGCTTGACCCGGAGCACCGGGTTGAACGATTCTGGGCTGGGCTTCAGTTGTTTGGGCCAGGACTGGATTGGTCGCGGTCAGTGACATCAATGCGGCAATGGCCAGGCCAAGATGCAGGCGTTTGAATGCGGCTGGAGGCAAGGGCAGGTGCATGGACTTCTCCTTCTTATTCAGAGGTTCCTAAGGTATTGGTTAATTGGTCTCCACCCAGGGCTGTTTGATGATCAAGGCTGGGTCAGCGTCAGGTTTTGGTATCAATTTCTGTGTCCGTCCGTATTGATTATCCCCCCCGTAAAGATTCAACTCCGAATCCACGGAAAATGTATGTACTTCGATATACCCATCAGGCAGCTCTCTGGGTACCAGCCAGGAATAGAGCCGGTTACCCTGGAAGTCCATTTTGATGAAGCGCAGCGGGTTCAGATCGGTCAGCCACAGACTGTCTTCATTGACAATGATATCCAGCGGCAGACTGAAGCCGGGCCAGGTATCCACATGGATGACCGTGGCCGGATCATCTGTGGTGCGAAACACATTGATGCGTCCGCCTGAGCGGTCCAGGGCAAAGATGAGTCCTTCAGGCCCAATACCCAGCGCGTGAATCCCGTTGAACTGTCCCGGCTCGGTACCAAAACCGCCAAATTCCGCCAGATAGGAACCCGCAGCATCAAGAATGACCACACGGTGGTTATCCAGTCCGTCTGCCACCAGAATGCGACCATCTGGCAGGAAAGCGACATCCTGGGGGCGGGCAAAATGAGTTTCGTCGGCTCCAGGCACGTTTTCCTCACCCAGGGTCATCAGCAATTGTTTGCCATCGTTGGAAAATACGTAAATGGTATGCAGTGTTTCATTGATCACCCAGACTTTCCCTTCCGGGTCGTAAGGGCTGATACGGACACGGTGGGGGCCGGGACCGTCAGAGTCGTCACATAGATGATCCCATTGGGTCCAACTCTCGATCAACTCGCCCTGGCCATTGACGACATAAAGACAATTCTGCCAGGTACGCAATGCAGGTGCGGTCAGCACATTGATGCCGATGGAGCCGGCAAAGGTACTGAATTCCGGGGGCAGCGGTTCGGGCAACCGGGTCTCGCCACGCTGGGCAATGAAAATTCTGTCAGGTGATTCTGCCCAGACGCCTGAGTTGCCACCAAAAGCAAAACCCTCGCGGGCAAAAGGCTTGTGCCACCCGGATACCACATCATAGGGGCTGGGACCAACCGGCCCCATGATGACCTCGGCGGCTGTCAGCGATCCAGAGAAAACTCCTAAAAGAGATACCAAGAAGGCGCTAAGGAAAGCCTTTGAGGAAAAACCCGGTAGCACAGGAATTGCTGTAGACCAGTTTTTCTTGTTGTTTTTTTGCGTCATGCTTACCTGCTCCTTAAATTGCCTGAGTACTGAGATGGGTGGTGACAATTCACCGTTGCCAGAGAGTGCGTGCACTCAGATTGATGTCCAGTCGGTTCCCGTCGGCCTGTTCCACATGAATGATGAACGTGTCTGGTGTCGGCTTGCTATATCCCAGTGAACGCATTCCTCCCGTGCCGGTTGCCGTGAACCGGACACGGTGCTCACCGATTTCAAGCAGCTCCATTTTCTGTGCCGGTGCCCGCGGGACAAGACCGGGGTTCCATTGCTGGATGTGCAGAACCAGGGAACCTTCGGCTTCCTCGATGGTGATCATTTCATACATGCTGGTGCCGCCGTTGCCAGTCATGCGCACCAGGGCTGCAATCGATCCACCTTCAGTGGCTATCCAGTTTTCTTCCAGCTGATTGGGCCCCAGTGCACCGGCCCAGTTGCCGGTCATCCAGTCCAGGTCTGCGATGCTCGCTGCGGGGCCCGTTGCCAGTGCGCTGTTGAAACCTGGACCAAGTAGACTCAGGCCAAGTAGACAGACACAGCAGAGAAAATTCATTAAGGGGTTTTTCAGGGATATCTTCATAACAAGCCTCAAAGTCCACGGGTCTGTCAATCAGAACCCAGGATTGGATAGTAATGATAAAAGTGAATGGATAACAAGCTCCTCCGCATTGAATTCATGCAACGGGTTCATATTGATGCCCCGGGCGGCATTGACAATGGCACCGACAACAGGGTCAGCTTGCCGGCAGAGCGCCAGTTCGCAATGGCATCGGCGATGGCTGCTTCAAGGTAGCAAAAAAGCAGGAATAAATAAAAGCAGCAAAGGAAGTGCAAGGGAAGTAATTGCATCCACATAAGGTCTGCTGATACTTATGACAGGCTGGAAAATATGACAGGCCGGAAAATACATCTGCTGACAGTGCTGCTCTGTCTTTGTCAGGGGTCTCTCTTATGGGCGCAACCCCTGATCAGGGAGGTAGTGGACACGGCGGCGTTGCAACGCAGTGCCGCGCAGCTGCCGCGTCTGCAGAGTTTGCTGATCAGCCAGCATGGTGAGTTGCTGTTCGAGGAATACTATGGGGGGCGGCAGGCACAACAGCCCGCCAACCTGAAATCTGCCTCCAAGAGTGTCATTTCGGCCCTGGTCGGTCTGGCTATCAGCGAAGGCTTTATCCGTGGTGTTGATCAGCCCATCGCCGATTTTTTCCCGGACTATCAGGCGGTTCTTGCGACCGGGCAGAAAAGGCAAATAACAGTAGGCAATCTGCTGACCATGCAGTCCGGGCTGGAAAGCACCAGCAATCGCAATTACGGTCGCTGGGTGATGAGCGAGAACTGGGTGGCGTCTGCGCTGGGCCAGGAACAGGTGGCCGCGCCTGGCACGGCAATGATTTACAGCACAGGCAGCACTCACCTGTTGTCCGCCATCATTACCCGGTCTGCGGGCATGAGTACCAGGGAGTTTGCACAAAAATACCTGGCCGACCCCCTGGGTTTCCGCATGGCATACTGGAGCCAGGATCCGCAGGGCATCTATTTTGGCGGCAATGACATGGAGATTACCCCGCGGCAAATGCTCCGCTTTGGCCAGCTTTACCTGGACAAGGGGGTGTTTGGTGATACCCAGGTATTGCCGGAGCAATGGGTAAGGGATTCATTCACCCCTCATGCGGAGTCGCCGCGTGGACAGGGACGCTATTATGGTTATGGCTGGTGGCTGCGCGAGATGGACGGCATACTGGTGCCAACGGCCTGGGGCTACGGAGGCCAGCTGATTTTTGTTCTGGAAGAATTGGCAACGGTGGTGGTGGTGACCTCGGACAGTATCCCGGGAGAAAACCGGCGGGGACATCTGGCCAGTCTTTACCGTCTGATGGAAGAACAGATAGTCATACCCTTGCGGGCAGCAGAGTCACGTGCCCTCAGGTCCTCTGACTGAGGATTGCGCCTTTTATCAGCTTGACCAGGGCTTATTACCGGGGCTAATTAAGAGCTTCCCTGGTTTTTCATGTATAATCCGCCGCTTGTTTGAACGCCTGCCAGCCATCTGCTGCTGCCGGCAAGTTGATTCTCGGGAAACCTGCATGAACACTGCCGCCCTGGCTGAAGAAATCAAGCGTCGCCGCACCTTTGCCATTATCTCCCACCCGGATGCGGGCAAGACCACGATCACGGAAAAGCTGTTGCTGTTCGGCAAGCTGATCCAGACGGCCGGCTCGGTCAAGGGTAAGCGCAACGAAAAACACGCCACCTCGGACTGGATGACCATGGAACAGCAGCGCGGTATTTCGGTGACTTCCTCGGTCATGCAGTTTCCCTATAACGGGCGCATGGTCAATCTGCTGGATACTCCGGGGCACGAAGATTTTTCTGAAGATACCTATCGCGTTCTGACTGCAGTGGATTCGGCCCTGATGATCGTGGATGCCGCCAAAGGGGTCGAGGAGCGCACCATCAAACTGATGGATGTCTGTCGCTTGCGGGATACCCCCATCTTCACCTTTGTCAACAAATTGGACCGCGATACGCTTGATCCGATTGATCTGCTCGACGACATCGAAACCGTGCTCAAGATCAAGTGTGCGCCAATCAACTGGCCACTGGGGATGGGCAAGGAGTTCAAGGGGGTCTATAACCTGTATACCGACACCATCCATGTCTATCAGCACGGGCAGGGTGATCGTATTCCTGACGATATCCAGATCAAGGGGCTGGACAGCCCCGAAGCCCGCAAGCTGTTGGGGGCCTATGCCGATGATGTGCAGAGTGATATTGAGCTGGTGCGGGGTGCCAGCAATGTGTTTGACCTGGAGGAATACCTGGCGGGTCGCATGACGCCGGTATATTTCGGTACTGCGCTGGGCAATTTCTCGGTGCGCGAAATGCTCAATGATTTTGTGCAATGGGCACCTTCGCCGCGTCCCCGCCAGACTGAATCACGGACAGTGGACCCGCTGGAGGAAAAATTCAGTGCCGTTGTGTTCAAGATACAGGCCAATATGGACCCGAATCATCGTGATCGTGTTGCTTTTCTGCGGGTGTGTTCCGGGGCCTTCAGCAAGGGGATGAAACTGTTGCATACCCGCCTGGGCAAGGAAGTGCGTATCAGCGATGCGGTTACCTTTCTGGCTGGCGAGCGGGAACAGGCAGATGCTGCGGTTTCGGGTGACATCATCGGTTTCCATAATCATGGCACCATCCAGATAGGGGATACGTTTACGGAAGGCGAACCGCTGCAGTACACCGGCATTCCGCATTTTGCGCCCGAGCTTTTCCGCCGTATCCGTTTGAAGGATCCTCTGAAAATGAAAGCCTTGCAGAAAGGTCTCAAGCAGCTGTCCGAAGAAGGGTCGGTGCAGGTATTCATGCCGATGAAGAACAATGAGCTGATTGTGGGGGCGGTGGGTGTGCTGCAGTTTGAAGTCGTGGCCTTCCGGCTCAAGGACGAGTACAAGGTAGACTGCGTCTATGAGCCAGTCAATGTCTATGGTGCACGCTGGGTCCACAGCAAGAGTGGGAATGCGGCCAAGCTGGAAGAGTTCAAAAAGAAGGCGTATGACAATCTGGCCCTTGATGGGGGTGATTATCTGACCTACCTGCCACCGACCCGGGTCAATCTCAGCCTGATGGAAGAGCGCTGGCCAGATATCGAATTCCAGGCCACCCGGGAGCACTGAGCAGACCATGCAGTTCTCTCTTCATGCAACGGATAACAAGGCCCGGCGCGGCACGCTGAATTTTCCGCGCGGGCAAGTGCAAACCCCGGCCTTCATGCCCGTGGGTACCTATGGCAGCGTCAAGGGCCTGACCCCGCAGCAAGTGGCTGAAACCGGTGCCGAGATTGTACTGGGCAATACCTTCCATCTGATGCTGCGCCCGGGCACGGAAATCATCCGTAAACACGGTGACCTGCACGATTTCATGGCCTGGCAGAAACCGATACTGACCGATTCAGGCGGTTTTCAGGTATTCAGTCTTGGGGAGATGCGCAAGATTACCGAAGAGGGCGTAAGTTTTCGTTCGCCGGTGGATGGCGCCAAGGTTTTCCTCGGTCCGGAGACGGCGATTCAAGTGCAGCAGCAGCTGGGTTCCGACATCATCATGATTTTTGATGAATGTACGCCTTACCCGGCCACAGAACAGGAAACGGCAGATTCCATGCGCTTGTCATTGCGCTGGGCCGAGCGCTGCCGGCGGGCGCATGGCGAGCATCCCGCGGCGTTGTTCGGTATTGTTCAGGGGGGCATGTACCCGGCGCTCAGGGAGGAATCCCTGGCTGGCCTGAAGGCTCTGGATTTTGCCGGCTATGCCCTCGGTGGCCTGTCGGTGGGGGAGCCCAAGGCGGAAATGATGAAGGTACTGGATGCCATCGCTGACAAGTTGCCGGCAGAGAAACCCAGGTATTTGATGGGAGTGGGTACTCCGGGGGACATTATCGAGGCGGTGGGGCGTGGCATTGACATGTTCGACTGCGTCATGCCCACACGCAATGCCCGTAATGCCTTTCTCTTTACCGGCAAGGGGATACTGAAACTGCGCAATGCCCGCTATCGCGATGATGTACGCCCTCTCGATGAAGCCTGCACCTGTTATACTTGCACACATTTCAGCAGAGCCTATCTGCATCATCTGGACAAGTGTCGGGAAATACTGGGAGCCCAGCTGAATACCCTGCATAATCTGCATTTCTACCAGAAACTGATGGCAGATTTGCGTCAAGCCATAGAACAGGGTAGATTTACCGCCTTCGCAGCCGAGTTCTATGCAGGTCAGCATAGACTTGCCGAAGAAAGTCTATAAATATCAATAAACTGGAATTTTTGCTCAGCATCCTACGATGCTCTGCCCCAAGACCGGGACATACACCCGGCCAATCAACAAGAGAGTTGGATTATGGAATTTTTCATCAGTGCTGCACATGCCCAGGAAGCAGCGCAACAACCGAGTGTCGCCTTCAACCTGTTATTCATTGGCGGGATGTTCGTGCTGTTCTATCTGATCCTCTGGCGCCCACAGGCCAAGCGGGCCAAGGAGCACAAGGAACTGGTAAACGCTCTGGCCAAGGGTGATGAGGTGCTCACCAGTGGGGGAATCCTGGGCAAGGTGACTCAGGTCAGTGAGGACTACGTGACCATTGAAGTGGCCGAGAATGTCGAACTTAACATGCAAAAATCTGCGGTAGCTGCTGCGTTGCCCAAGGGCACCATCAAATCCATTTAGTCCGGTGCCAGAGTATGAGCACCCGGACAAGCGAGCTGATTGACCGATGTTGAACAAGTATCCTGCGTGGAAGAATGGTCTTATTCTCCTGGCTATCGTGCTGGGCATGGTGTATTCGGCCCCCAATCTGTTCCCGGACGATCCGGCTGTACAGGTGTCTCATGAAGACCAGGAGGTGAGCGAAGCGGATCTGGGCCGGATGACCATGGCACTGCAGGAAGTGGGTCTGGGCTATTTCAATGAAACCCTCACTGATGGCACCGCGCTGGTACGCTTCAATACGCTGGATGATCAGCTGCGTGGCAAAAGCATCAT
>JAVVEG010000039.1:0-9506 GCA_032251455.1 Pseudomonadales bacterium
GGTCCAACCCGGAATGGAATGCCGGGACATTTGAATCGTGTTGGAAGTGCCAGAGTAATTCACGCAGTCGATGACAAGTGGACGCAAAGGACGTGTTTTGGTGGCCTTGATGTCCACTTGTCATCGGCGTATGCTAAGTGACGACGAAGGCCACCAAAAAACGATTTCCACGTCTATCTACGCCATGGATAACACAACAGCTATCAAACGATTGAATTATTGGGACGCACAAGGCCGTTTCGTCTTTACTCGTGCGGACCTGGCTAAGATTTTCCATGAGGACAGTCCCCGAGCCTTCAAAGCTGGCGTGCAGCGCCTGGTGACCGATGAGATTCTGCTGCGCCCGGTGCGCGGCATCTATCTCTATGCCCTGAGCCGCAGCGGAAGCAGTGATACTGTCGAGCACATTGCCCGGACACTGCGCCGGGGCGAATACAACTATGTCAGCCTGGAGTCAGCCTTGAGTGAATGCGGGGCGATTTCCCAGATTCCGGTGGACCGACTTACCGTCATGACCACCGGGCGCAAAGGCGAGTATCCGACGCCTTTCGGTACCATCGAGTTTACTCACACCAAACGACGACCAGAGGATATCCTGTCTGGTATTCAGGATGTAGGCCGCCCCCTCAAGCTGGCCACCCCGGCTACCGCCTGGCGTGACCTGAAGCGCGTAGGCCGGAATACCCACCTGGTCAATGAACAGGAGCTGGCAGGTAATGGCTGAGTCGATTACTCCAGCAGATTTCGAGCGACTGACCGCGCTGGCCATGAGCGATCCCGGGCGGGCGCACATGCGGCCAGTGATCCAGAAAGAACTGCTGCACTACGATATTCTTTACAGTCTGGACAGTGCCGGTCTGTTGGATCAACTAACGTTTCAGGGCGGGACACTGTTGCGTCTGTGTCATGGCTCCCCGCGTTTCAGCGAAGACCTTGATTTTGTTGGTGGCAGAGAGTTCTCGAGGCAGCAACTCGAACCGATCAAGGATTGCATTGAGCATTACATTGGCCAGCGCTACGGGTTGGAAGTCAGCGTCAAGGAGCCGCGTGAACTGAAACACGAGCGTGAGTATGCCGACCTGAAGATCGATAAGTGGCAGGTTGCTGTGGTTACTGCTCCTAAGCACAAACACATCCCACAGCAGCGCATCAAGGTGGAAGTTGCGAACATCGATGCGTATTCACGCGAACCCAAAGCATTGCAGCTTAACTACCCGTTTTTGCCGGAAGGTTACGGTGATACATTGGTTCTGGCGGAAACCCTGGACGAGGTTATGGCAGACAAACTTGTATCACTGGTGAACACCACCGGTTATGTGCGCAATCGCGATATCTGGGATCTGCGCTGGTTGCAGCAACAGGGCGCTAAACTACGCACCGACTGGGTGATCAAAAAGGTCAACGATTACCGCATCGACGACTACCCGGAAAAGCTGGCAGACATGCTTGATCGCCTGCCGGGTATCATTGACGGTGACGTATTTCAGCGTGAGGTATTGCGTTTCATTCCTCAGGATGTGGCGCAGCGCACCTTGCAGAAACCGAAGTTCAAGCAGTTTCTGATCGCCGAAGTGTCCAGCATTTTACATCAGGTACAGACGTCTTTACTGGAGCCACTATAGGTGAATGATAGCGGTCCCAATGTAGGTGGTTGACGCCGAGTGTATAGCGTCTTTCTCACCGGTAAATTGGGAGCGCAGAGAGTAATTTATCGGTGTGCAGCAATTTATGTACGCCCGGCATGGGAATGAACTAATGAGGTGGAAGTCCTTTGCGTTGAACTCGATCATTGGATTCGACGCAGAATCCAGATGGCATACTGGCGACAGTGGCGCAGTTCAAAAACACCGGGTATCCAACAGGCGTTATCCAACGCCTACCCGATCATAGCTCGCCACTGTTGACCCCTGACTAATGAAAGGGCTGTAGATCCCGAATTGGGACGAAGATAAGCTTGTTTTCAACATTTGTGACTGCTGCAAGTACGCTTCCACCCCAGCCTTCGGGATACCGATTCTGAATGAGTGTAACAGCAGCTGTACAAATCCATTTCGATGCTCATGCTGAATCCTGCAGGAACTGTTTTATGCGGCTGATTCATGCTCTACATTCCATCCTGGAAAAACGAGCACAGCCGGGTGACAACGCAGAGCTCTCGCAAGAGTCTTGGCACGCTCCACTCCCAACTGAATGCGATCATTCTCAATTGCCGAGATCGTCGATTGAGGGATGCCAGCAAGTTCAGCAAGCTGATTCTGGCTCAGCTCCTGCAGTTCTCTAAGAATCCTTACAGACTCACCAACCGACACATCTACACGACGTTCGGCCTTTCTATAGTCGCTCATGCTACTTCCTCCGATAGTCATGGGGCGTAACGTTCTCAACTTTGACCAAAACGCGATCACCACGCAGTCGCTTGTTAAAGCGCTTTCTCAAAAGAAGCCTAAAATTGCTTCAATTCTTCATAAAGGTTGTCGAGTATTTCTTCAATCAACAATCTCACCGCATTCAAGTCTGGCAAATGTGGACCGGTATTTTTAATGATAAGAGGAAACGGATTACCTCCGATACCGCCAATGTATAGTTTAGCATTTAACTCAGAAAGATCTGAGTGGGCCAGAGATTTATCTCGGATCCTCCTGTTTTTACAGTGTTTGGTCGCACATCCATTGTACCAACTTGTCTGGATTCAGGTCTTCCTTATGTTCGAGTTATGGGACAGCAGTGAGCCGGAGTATAGATAGTAGCCACTGGAGTTGAGCAGTACGCCAGACCGTCCCGCTAATGTACGCCGCTTGCAGCTTCACCATTCAGCGGCTTGTATGACCCTGAAGTTAAAGTGAAAATGCCCAGGCCAATCAAAAACAATCCTCCAACCGTTTGCTGTGCTTTTCTTATTCGCAGGCTGGATCGCCACAAGCTTTCGAGTGGTTTTGCAAAGCTGGCAATCAGAAAATCGGGCACGGTATTCAGCACAACGACTATCAGTCCCAGAACGATGAATTGTGCAAAAACGCTCCCGTTTTGAAGTTGTACGAACTGAGGGATGAATGCCAGGAAAAAAATTGCAGTCTTCGGGTTTAAAACCTCCGTAGCCATGCCCTGCAACAATATGGAGGTACTTGTCGGTGCACTGACATCACTACTTTGAGTTGTCGGGGCTTCAATGTAGTGCTTGGAAAGTATCATCTTCAGGCCCAGGTATACCAAAAATATACCGCCTGCCAGCTTCAGTATGACAAACGCTACCTGGGATGCTGCCAGCAGGGCGGATACCCCGACTGCGGCTCCAATTACGTGTACTGTTCCACCTATGGCTGTGCCACAAGTAGAAAGCATTCCAGCTTTCCTCCCACCTGCTATCGTGCGCGATAGCACGTAGAGCATCCCTGGGCCAGGAGCAAAGGCTAGAGCCAATGAAGCAGAAAGAAAGATGATCCACGTTTCTAGACTTAGCATCGTAGGTTCCTTGGTTAAGTACCATGCTGACGCACATAGTTAGCAAGAGATTCCAAAATTACCTGTAGGTTGCTCATTGGTATTCTTGCTCGTCGGTTACTATCTTCAGAACCGTTCGCGGAAAGTTCTTGAGAATTTTCAAAATCAGATAGTGCATTTTCGGTGCTTTTGGTTCTCGACCATATCGTAAGCGTATACCGGCCCGCCGACCTACCTCCGAGAGCCAGGTTATATTCACCTAATTTGAATTTTACACCTCGGCCATTTTTTGTAATGTTGTATTTAATGGCAAGCTCATCAAGTTTCGGAATAAGCTCTGTGTATACTCGTTGAGAATTCTTCTTCTTCACCGCCTCAGAGGCTGCGACAACATCAGCTTCATCTGAAACCCCGATCTCTTGAGCCTCTGGGTGATAGGCTTCTATAAAATCAGTAACGGCATCCACCAAAGTTTCATTCCCGTCCCAGAAGTATTCGCCATCAAGGCGAGAGTTGTCGAGGATCGTATGCAGCATAGATTCGACTTTTCGAGCATTCAACTTCGTCCATGCTTTAACAATAGATATTTTTACAGGGCTTATTGTACCCAACAGCTCTTTTTCTCTCCGATCCGGAAGATCGGTTGTAACACCAATTTTTTTGATAGGAGGGAAAGACGCTTCGCCGTCAAACTTCTGAAGCTTCTCCGAAAAAATTGGCTCGGCAATATAAATTGTATTCTGCATGATATTGTTAGTTCCTATCGGTGCCACATTTTTTATGACTCGCTTACCCCGGCTCCAGCCGCGCCAGCGCCGCCCTTGCGTTGACGTTTCCCTTGGCAGCGGCCTTGCGATACCAACGTAATGCCGCCTCTGCATCCCTTGCCGTGCCACGGCCCTGCTCCAGCATTTCAGCGAGCCGGAACTGCGGTATCGCATCACCTTGCTCGGCTGCCAATGTCCACCAGTACACGGCCATTGCATCGCTTTGCTCAACCCCGGTGCCCGAAAAATACACATTCCCCAGATTATGCTGGGCAAGCACATGAGCATCGGCAGCGGCACGTCGATACCACTGTACGGCGAGTTCTGGATTCTGCGCTTTGCCCAATCCTTCCGCGAAGGCGGTGCCCATCAGGAATTTTGCTTCCGGGTTGCCGGCAGCGGCCAGCTGCGCAATGTCGTCGATAACCCCGGCAGCGATGGATTGTGCCTGCGCCTTGTCGGCGGGAAAGCCCATGCGGCCGGTGGAATATACGCGGGCCAGCCACATGATGGCCAGTGTTTCTTCCCGCGCTACGGCACTCTCCAACAGGCGTTTTGCCTGCGCGTCATCCACGGTACCGGCCACGCCCGTGTATAAATCGATTGCTCGTTGCAGCTCGGCGTCAGTGCCCGGTACTGGCTGGCAAGCCCCCATCAGGAGCAGGCTTGCCAGTAAGATGAACACTGCGGAAGTGCTCTGGGTACGTTGGGCCAGATTCATTGCCATGGCGTGAAGCAATGGGGGTCAAATCCCTCTGGGTTCCATGATGGCCTGGTAGGTCAAGCGTCTGGCCAGTGAGCGCACATCCGGGCGCAAACTGCCGAACTGCTGGATCATGCCAACGAATACCAGGTCTTCCACCGGGTCTATCCAGAACCAGGTGCCAGCGGCGCCGCCCCAGTAGAACTCACCCTTGGAATAGGTTTCTGCCTCCACCGGGTTGGCGGTGACAGCAAAATCCAGTCCAAACACAGTGCCAGGTGCCCCAAGAATGTTGTCGGGCATGCCGCGCGGCAATTGATTGCGTTGCATCAGTGCCACGGTCATTGGTGACAGGATTCTCACGCCATCCAGTTCGCCGCCGTTGAGCACCATCTGGCTGAAGCGCATATAGTCCATGGCGCTGGAGACCAGGCCGCCGCCACCGGAAAGGAAATTCACCGGTTCCAGCCAGTTCTGAGCACCGCCGAAACCTTCCTGGGCAACCAGGTTGCCATTCTCGTCATAGCCATAGACCTGGGCAAAGCGGCTGGCTTTTTCGGGTGTCACATAAAAACCGGTATCGTGCATGCCCAGTGGTTCGAAGAGCCGCTCCTGCAGAAACTCATCAAAACGTTGTCCGGACAGCACTTCCACCAGATAACCCTGTACATCCACCGATACGCTGTAGTGCCACTGGGTGCCCGGTTGTTGCCGCAGCGGAATGTCTGCCAGTTTGTTGATCATGTCCTCCAGGGTAGAGTCGGTATTGAGCATATCGGCTTCCACGTACATCTCATCCACCTTGGATTGGGAGAAGATGCCATAGGTCAGGCCGCCGGTATGACTCATCAACTCACGAATGGTCATGGGGTGATCAGCTTCTTCCGTCAGCAGATTGCCATCGGCATCCACGCCGGCAGCGACTTTCAGGCCCTTGAGCTGCGGAATGTATTTCTCCACCGGATCGGCCAGGCGAAACTTGCCTTCTTCATACAGGGTCATGAGTGCCACCCCGGTGATGGGCTTGGTCATGGAATAGATGCGGAACAGGGCATCGTTGCTCATCGGGTCGCCGCTTTCGATATCCCGGTAGCCCACCGATTCGAAGTGTACGATCTTGCTGTCGCGTGCCACCATGGTGACGACACCGGCCAGCAGGCCCTGGTCCACCAGATCCTGCATGGCAGCCGTCACCCGGTCCAGCCGGGCCGAGTCCATGCCCACCTGTTCCGGAGTTGCCGTTTCCAGATCGCGACTGGCGCTTGCTGCGGGCGGCGTTGCCATTGCTGGGGCTGAGGAGGCGGTTGGTTGGCTGTCGCAGCTTGCCAACAACAGGGCCAAGAGGGGCAGGGTAAGCAGTTTCAACTTGGCAGGGGTAGGATTTCTGTGCACAGTTGAAGTTGTACAATCTTTACAAAGAGGTGTCGAATAAGCGGTTTGCATGGCGGTTCCTCTGGTTTATTGGTTTTGTAATTGGTTTTGTACTGGCCCAACTTTAACCCATTGGGCGTGCAATTCATGCTGTTTTTTGTGGTGTGCGTTTCAAAGTGACCCTGGAAGCAAAGTAAATGTTCCTGGATGTCATGTCCAGAAACAAGAGGCGGCATTGATGTCACGGCCATGTTAAAAAGAAGGCATATGGTGGCGATAATTATTCGGAGGCTTTTGTCATGATGCATTTATCGTTGTTGCCGAGGTTGTGCTTGTGGTTGTGCTCGTCAGGATTGCCAGGATTGTCGCGCATTGCTCTGTTGCTGACGGGGGCAATACTGGGCCTGGTGTTCGAGCCCCCGCTGTTGGCCCAGGGGTTGACCTTACCGGCGCATGAACCGTATCCGCTGCAGCAGCTGCAGGCGGAGGAAATTGCCCGCTACCCGGCAGTGGAGGCCGGGCAGGGCGCAGCCGCGGACGCTGACCATGTGTATGCCATCGTGAACACGGCCATTGGCCAATACCGCAAGGCCGATGGCGGCTTTGTCCGGCGGTATGCCGCAGCCCGTGACGGCTACGTGCGGCATATGAACAGTTGTTATGCCGAAGCGGGCCGTTTGTACTGCGCCAATTCCAACTTTCCCGAAACCCCCATGGGCAGTTCCATCGAGATTTTCGACACCGCCACCATGGCGCATGTGGACACCTATAGTCTGGGCATGCTGGAGGAGGGCTCCCTGACCTGGTTCGAGCGCATTGACGGGGGCTGGATGGCCGGCTTTGCGCACTATGACGACAATGGCGGTCTGCCGTACAAAGACCATCGCTACGCCGCTATTGTCCGTTATGATCCGGACTGGCGCCGCATCGGCGGTTGGCTCATCCCGGATTCAGTGCTCGGCCGCATGCAGCCCTATGCCGCCTCCGGTGGCGGTGTGGGACCGGACGGTTTGCTTTATCTCACCGGCCATGATCGACCAGAGATGTACGTGCTGGCGGCACCGGCGCTGGGCCCGACTTTGGTACACATCGCCACCATCGCCATTGCTGTGGAAGGTCAGGCCTTTGCCTGGGATAAGTCCAGCCCTGAGCGGGTGGTGTATGGCATCAGCCGTCCCAACCGGGAGGTACGCGGCTTCCGGATTCCCACAGTGAATCTGCCCGAGGGCATGCGGCGATTCACGGCCTTGGGCGGTAATCCCCTGCAGAGTAATTGACCAGGTTTGCTGCCAGCTTTGAATACCCGGTATACCTGGCTAAGGCAGCTGATAAGTCACCCCCCGCAGTGGCAAGGAACTGCCGAATACCCGAAGGTGAACGCGCCGCTCGGCCAGGGCGGTGCGCAGGGCCGGGCTCATGAAATGCTCGCCGCTGGCCGAGTCGCGTTGTGGACCCAGCAGGTGCAGGGCCACGGGTTCATTCAGGCCGGGCGTGTTGTTGGTATCGATGATCAGAGTGACGGCATGCAGTGCACTGTCCTCATCGGTGTTGGCCGTTAAGCGAAAGCTGAGCAGGTTGGTGGTGACGTCCATGCTGAGCGTGCCCTGCACATCGATACCGGATTGCGAGAAATCAACCGTGCTGACCCGCGCTGGTGGTGCCACACCCGCGCGCAATGCCGGCGTGGTGGAAGGGGGCTGACGGGACGCATTGCCTTGTTCATAGGCATGGCCAATGGCCAGCAGACTGGCATCGGACAACAGACTGCCAAGCAATTCCATGCCCACCGGCAAGCCGCCGGCAGTAAACCCGACCGGCAGGGACAGAGCTGGCAGGCCGGAATTGGCACTGAGACTGCAGTTGTTGCCGGGCTGGTTTTCACCCAGAAAAACCTGCAGTTGCGCAATGGGTGGATAGATCAGCGCATCCAGTTGCTGTTGCTGCAAAACCTGTTCGATGGCGGTGCGCAAGTCCTCGCGCGCGGCCAGTGCGGCTGCATAGCCATCGATATCAGGTGGTGCAGCAAGGCTGCGCGTCAACACACCCTGCACGGCCTGATGGTAAAGACCCGGCCCGACGATATCCTCCAGGCTGGTGATGTTGGCGCTTTCAAACTGGGCGAGATACTGTTCCAGGTCTGCGCGGAATTCATGAGCGATGACCCCGGACCTGGCGATGAGGCTGCCCAGTTCGGGGATATCGACCTCGATGATTTCCGCACCTTGTTGCTCATACCAGGCCAGAGCCTGCTCTATCTGTTGCCTGATCGGGGCATCGGCAGCAGCCAGATAGCGGGTGAGTTTACCCAGGCGTAATTGCGAGAGTCGGGGCGTGCCCAGTGTTGCCTGGAAACCCGGCAAGGGTGCAGAGCGCATCAGTTCAGTAGCGGCGTCATTGGGGTCATAACCCACCACCACATCCAGCAGAATCGCCAGATCTTCCGCACTGCGGGCCAGTGGGCCGGCTACGTCCTGGGTGTGGGCCAGGGGCATCAGACCATGGATGCTGGACAGGCCCTTGGTAGGCCGCAAACCGATCAGGTTATTGAATGCCGCCGGAATGCGGATGGAGCCGCAGGTATCCGAGCCCAGGCCAATGGCAGCAAAACTGGCTGCCACCGCTGCCGCTGTGCCACCGCTGGAGCCACCAGGCACGCGCCGCAGGTCGTAAGGGTTGCGGGTCTGACCTTGCAGGGAACTGATGCTGGTGATGCCGTAGGCATATTCATGCAGATTGGTCTTGGCCAGGATGATGGCACCGGCGGCCAGCAGTTTCTCTATCTGGGTGGCATTGGCATTGGGTGTAAAGCCTGCCAGTGCCACCGAAGCACCGGTGGTCGGCATGAAGGCGGTGTTGTAATTGTCCTTCACCACAATGGGGATGCCGTGCAATTGACTGCGTGCACCGGTGCGCTGGCGTTCGGCATCCAGCGCTGTGGCAATGGCCCGTGCTTCGGGATTGAGACGCAGGATGCTGTTCAGGACCGGGCCTTGCTGATCATAGGCTTCAATCCGTGCCAGATACTGCTCCACCAGCGCGACCGAGGTAGTGGTGCCGGCCTCCAGTGCTGCCTGCAACTGACTGATGTCGGTCTCGAACACCTCGATAGTGGTCTGGCTTTGTGCTGGCGCAGTCAGCCACAACGGGCTGGCGATGAGCAACAGCAACAGTAATTTGTGCGCAATGTTGATTCGTTGATGCATCTGTCATCACCTGCCTGGAAGTGG
>JAVVEG010000040.1:0-9244 GCA_032251455.1 Pseudomonadales bacterium
TTCCGAAGTAAAATAAGCGAACAGGGTCAATTGCTTTATCATCGTAAAATAATGCGCACTGCCCCCTTCACTGAGCTGATACGCCCTGGCTTCCCGATCCAGACCAACCAGAAAGGCATTCCGCTGTTCCTGGCTCAGTTCGGCAAAGCTCTGGGCATAGCGCCGCTGGCATTCTTCGCGCACTGTATTCAGGCCAGCATGAAACCTCGCCTGATCAGCATCATCATAACAATCATCCACTATCTTCATCATGAAAGGTGCCACGTCAGCATCTTTGGCACCCGGTGTCTCTGTTCGTGGCATGATGGTTTCTGCCATGTCGCCCAGCAGTGTTTCATCTTCGGCAGAAAAGCTTGCGCTGCGGCTTGCTGCGGTGCTGTTGCAGGCGGTCAACAGTACCGTGCTGCCGATCATGGGCCAGGCGGTGGCGCTGGCTATCATCTGTAAAAGTTCGCGTCGGTTCATGTCACAGATTTCCTCTTTTGAGTTCCTGCACAGCAAATTCGGCGGCGCGGGCAGTCAGGGCCATATAGGTCAGGGACGGGTTGACACAGGAAGCCGAGGTCATGCAGGCACCGTCGGTGACAAAGACATTCTGCGCATCCCAGACCTGATTGTGTTCATTCAGCACCGAGGTGCGCGGGTCACGTCCCATGCGGGCCGTGCCCATCTCATGAATACCCTGCCCCGGCGCATAACCGCTGTCGCGACCGGCCACGTCCTTGATACCGGCAGCTTCCAGCATCTCCACGGCATCGGCCATCATATCCTTGCGCATGGCCATTTCGTTGCCCTTGATGCTGACATCGAAGGCGAGAATCGGCAGACCCCACTTGTCGGTCTGCTGGCGATTCAGGTAAATCCGGTTTTCATGATAGGGCAGCATTTCGCCGAAAGCCGTCATGCCGATGGTCCAGTGCCCGGGCTGGACCAGGGCCTGCTTCAGGTCGGCACCGATATTCAGCTCACTGATATCGCGGCTCCAGCCGGTCCGGCTGGCCGAGCCCTGGTAGCCAAAGCCACGCAGATAGTCCCGGCGGTCATCACCCACATTGCGGAAACGCGGCACATAAAAGCCATTGGGCCGGCGTCCGTAATAATATTTATCCTCATAACCTTCCACGCGCCCGGAGGCACCCAGGCGGAAGTGATGATCCATGACATTGTGCCCAAGCTCGCCGCTGCTGCTGCCCAGGCCATCCGGCCAGATATCCGTGGCTGAATTCATCAGAATCCAGGTGGTGTTGAAGGTGGAGGCATTGAGGAAGATCACCCTCGCCTGGTAGTGGATGACCTCATTGGTTTCTGCATCGACAACCTCGACCCCGGTGGCCCGCTGGGTTTTCTCGTCATACAGCACCTGCGTGACGATGGACCAGGGGCGCAGGGTCAGATTCCCGGTGGCCATCGCTGCCGGCAGGGTTGTGGACTGGGTACTGAAAAAGGCGCCGAAGGAGCAGCCGCGCCAGCAGCGGTTGCGATATTGACACTGCACCCGGTTCTGCTCCGGGCGCGGTTCGGTGATATTGGCGACCCGCCCGATGAACAGGTGACGCTCTCCGTTGAAATGCGCCTTGATGCGCGCAGCCACATCCTTTTCCACACAGTTCAATGCCATCGGCGGCAGGAAATTTCCATCCGGCAACACATCCAGCCCTTCCCGGGACCCGCTGATGCCGGCAAAACCCTCGACATAATCGTACCAGGGAGCCAGGTCGTCATAGCGGATGGGCCAGTCAACGGCGATGCCTTCGCGGGCATTGGCCTCAAAATCCATGCGATTCCAGCGGTAACTCTGCCGCCCCCACAGCAGCGAGCGCCCGCCCACCTGATAGGAACGGTACCAGTCGAAACGCTGGATTTCCTCATAGGGCGAATCCTGCTCGTTAACCCAGCTGCCCAGAGTCTGCTCATTGAGCGGATAGTCGCGGCTCAACACCGGGTACTCGGCGATCATTTCCTGCGTCCGCCGGTCCCGGTGCGGAAACTCCCAGATCTCCTTGTGCTCATTCTCATAGTCCTTGACATGCTCCAGGCTGCGCCCACGCTCCAGCAGCAAGACCTTCAGGCCTTTTTCGGTCAGTTCTTTTGCCGCCCAGCCCCCGCTGATGCCCGAGCCCACAACAATCGCATCGTATTCATTATTATTCATAGCCATCTGCTTTTCCTGTTTTCAGAATCATGCCGGCATGGGAGGCATGGGCGGAAGGTTCCACCCATCCCGGTAGGGCGTGCGAATCAGCCGACCGGCAAATTCAAGTGCGTTCAAGGGCTCGGTCCGGGGTCGCGAAAACGAGGGCCGGCCATCGGTAATGCTGAAACCTTCCTCGGTGATGATGCTCAGTTCCTCCTCCGCACCGATATTGGTAAAGCGCATGTTCTCCCCGTCCCAGGCCAGGGTCTTGTTCAGGGTCTGCAGGCGCACGGCCAGCACCCCCATCACCACGGTTTCATTGAACGACCCGGATTCGTGGAAGGCAGACTTGGTTTCCACCCGGCTGTCCGGGCTTTCCTTGCAGGCCCGAATCCAGTCCAGGTAATGGTCGCTGACCACCCGCCGCTCGGTCTGCGGCACCGTGGGCACCCGCCCGGACAACAACCAGGGGTCGGCTCCGTAGCACCCGCACACCAGAGTATCCCGGCTGCCATGAAACAGCACCCCGCCACCCCGGTGATTCATGTTTCTGCCAGCGGGCCAGCCTGTTGGCTTCAAAGGCTGCAGGCCCCCGTCATACCAGTCCAGCCTGAGCGCAGGCAGGCGCCCAAAACTGCTGTCACGCTGCGGGTAAAACAGCGCCACTTTCTGAGCGGCCGGCGCACTGTCCTGCAACAACAGGGTAGAGCTGCCCTGCACCTCTGTCGGATAACCCAGTTCCAGCGCCTTGAAGGCCGGGTGCACCACATGGCAGGCCATATCCCCCAATGCCCCGGTGCCGAAGTCCCAGAAGCCGCGAAAATTCCAGGGAGTATAAATTTCATGATAGGGCCGCATGCGCGCCGGGCCGATGAACAGATCCCAGTTCATGGTATCGGGCACGGGCATTGCCTGTTTGGGTGTATTGATGCCCTGCGGCCAGATGGGTCGGTCGGTGAAGGCTTCCACATGCCTGACTTCACCGATCTCGCCATTCTTGATCCATTCCACCATCAGATTCACGCCTTCGTCCGACGCCCCCTGATTGCCCATTTGTGTCGCCACCCGATACTGCGCCGCCAGCCGTGTCAGCAGACGGGATTCATAGACGGTATGGGTCAGCGGTTTTTCCACATAGACATGCTTGCCCAGAGTCATGGCATACGCAGCGACGGCGGCATGCGAGTGATCGGAAGTGGCCACCACCACCGCATCGATATCCGTGTGCATCTGCTCATACAGGATGCGCCAGTCCCAGAACCGGCGGGCATTGGGGAAATGATCAAAGCAGCGTTGGGCGTAGCGCCAGTCCACATCGCACAGGGCAACGATATTGGCCTGCGACTCCATGGCCTGAAGTACACTGAACCCGCGACCGCCCACCCCGACCCCGGCTATATTCAGACGGTCGCTGGGCGCTGTATGACCAAGGCCGCTGATGACAAAACTGGGGACTATGAGGATACCGGTACTGGCCGCCTTGCGAAGAAAGCTGCGGCGCGACAAAGTGGCGGCTTCGGGCTGGGCTGGTTCGTGCTTGTTATCTGATTCATCTGAAGGCAGGGTATGCATGATGCTGACCTTTTTGTTTTTGATCGACCAGTGCAGCCGAGGATAAACCGCAGACCGCCCTGCGTCCATCCTGTTGAAGGGTTTTTCTCCGCGCCATCGCTGCGCTAAAAGAAATCTATGCTATGGTTTCCAGCAAAGCCAATCAGGGAGAATGCCCGTATGCGCAGAGTTTGCTTCTGTATGCTGTTGACAGCTGGATTGATGGTCGGCTTGATGCCCGCTCCAGGCCTGGCCGCCACGGCAGACCACAGACCCAATATCATCGTCATCATGGCCGATGACCTGGGCTACGGGGATCTGGGCGTCTATGGCGCCAGCCTGATCGACACGCCCCATCTTGACCGTCTGAGCCGGGAAGGCATCCGCCTGGACAGCTTTTACGCCAGCGCCAATACCTGTACCCCGTCACGAGGAGGTTTGCTGACGGGACGTTACCCCATCCGCTTGAACCTGGTCAGTGATGTGGCCCGGCCCACCAACAACATCGGCCTGTCACCTGATGAAATCACCATTGGCGGAGCTTTGCAGGCACTTGGCTACCGCACCGCCCTGATCGGCAAGTGGCATCTGGGCCACCAGCCCGAACGCTCCCCGCTGAAAAATGGTTTTGATGAGTTCTACGGTCTGCTGCACAGCAATGACATGCACCCCCTGGAGCTCTACCACAATGAGCAGGTGATCGAAGACCCGGTTGACCAGACCACCCTGACCGAACGCTATACTGCCCAGGCCATACGTTTTATCGAGGCCAATCGTGAGCAGCCCTTCTTCCTGTTCCTGCCTCATACCATGCCGCACACCCCCCTGTTTGTCTCAGACCGCTTTGCTGGCCAGTCCGATGCCGGGCTGTATGGCGATGTGGTTGAAACCATCGATTGGAGTACCGGTGAAATTCTGGCTACGTTGGAACGGCTGGGGCTGGATGAAGACACCCTGGTGATCTTCACCTCTGACAACGGCCCCTGGTTCGAAGGCAGCTCTGGTCACTTCCGTGATCGCAAAGGGGTGGCCTGGGAAGGCGGTCTGCGGGTACCCTTTATCGCCCGCTGGCCCGAAGTTATTCCACCCGGCCAGGTCAGCGCCGAGCCGGTCATGAACATAGACCTGTTCCCGACCCTGGTACAACTGGCGGGCGGAGAACTGCCGACTGACCGTGTCATCGACGGCAAGGACATCATGCCCGTGCTGCGCAACGCAGCGGCCTCACCACATGAGGCCCTGTTCCTGTTCCAGAACGACCGCATTGCTGGCGTGCGCAGCGGCAAATGGAAACTGGTGGTCGAATCCAACTACCTGAGCGCTGTCACCCGTTTTGATCACCCGGACTCCTACTACGGCCCCGAAGGCCTGCTGTTTGATCTGGAACGTGACCCCTCCGAGACCTACAGCTATACCCGGGAAAACCCGGAAGTGGTGGCCCGGCTGCGGGGCTATCTGGAGCAGGCCCGCAGCAGACTCAACAGCACGGTACTGGACGCGATGTGGAACCGGCCATGAACCGGCCCATGGGGGTATGAATTACGCAGCCTTAGGGAGCCTCTGAATAAGTCTATGGTTGCTCTGCGGGAGTCTGGCCCCACCCGAAGGGGTCTTCAGAGGCTCCTTAGGCTCGGTCGGTCAGTTTTTCCGCACCGCCCGTCGCACCGGGGGAATGATCCCACCTCCTGCGATTGTCACCTTGAGTAACGCTGTGATAGAGTACCGACTCGCTTGCAGGGCCGCCAGCCGTCGCAGGTATTACATGCATGGTTTCTATTTTTAGTATGGGACTTTTACGTATGGGACGTTCGAGCACACTGCTGTTGTCTTGCCATTTCCTGTCTTCCCGCTGGCGCTGTGCCATCCTGGCAGGCTCCCTCTGTGCCGTGTCTGCCAACCCGGGCTTTGCCGCTGATGCTGACAGCATTATCAGCAACAGGGGCGCCGGCAACAATACCCTGACCGCAATTTACGAGCTGGCCATTGAAAATGATTTCACCATTGCCCAGGCCCGCGCTCAACTCAGAGCAGACAGCGAGGTACGCAAGATCAATCGTGCTGGCCTGTTGCCAAACTTGACCGGCAATTTTACCGACTCCAATGCCGATACTGACAGCCTTGGTCAGTTCGCAGCGGGTGGCGCTATCTTCGATAACGTTACGGAAACCGATCAGTTTACAGAAACGCTGAGTGTCTCCCTGAGCCAACCTATTTTCAATATGGCTGCCTGGTTCCGCTTCAAGCAGGGGGTTGTACTCAGTGAGCAGGGAGAAACCCGGTTTGCACTGGCACAACAGGACCTGCTGGTACGTACCATCAATGCCTACGTGGCTGTGTTACGCGCCGCCTATAATCTGAATGCCTCACAGGTGCAGGAAGAAGCCTTCGAGATCCAGCTGGAACAGCTCAACCAGCGTCTGGAAGTTGGCCTGGTAGCCATTACGGATGTCCTGGAGGCACAGGCAGCCTATGACTTGGCCGTGGCGCAACGCATCAATGATACCGGTTTGCTGGATGTCAGCCGGGAACAACTGACTGTATTGACCGGAATAGAGCATTCACAGCCCCTGTGGGAAATCAGACCGGATTTTCCGGTGGTTGATCCTGAACCAGCCAGCAGTACCGAATGGGTCAATTTTGCCCTGGCCAACAACCTGGACATCGAGTTTGCCAAATACGCTCAGGAGGCAGCCAGAAGAGGCAAGCAGATTGCCTACAGCAATCATCTGCCCACGCTGAATTTTTCCTACAATTTCAACGACAGGGAAAGCGTCTCTGCACAGGACAACCTGCGCCTGGGAACCTCAACCCGATTCCCCAACGATTCTGAATCAAGTACCATCTCATTCAACTTATCCGTACCCCTGTTCACCGGCGGCCAGCTCAGCGCCTCGCGACGGCAGGCAGTAGCCAATCTGGATGCACAGACCTACGGATATGAGGGTACTGTCCGTGGCGTAACCCAGCAAACCCGCTCCCTGTATGCCCAGATGGTCAGCGATGCCGCCCGCAGCTATGCCCGCGAACGCGCCGTGACCTCTGCTGAGGCCGCACTGGAAGCCGCGGAAGCCGGTTTTGAGCTGGGCAGCCGCAATATCGTGGACGTGGTCAACGCCCAGCAGGTGTATTTTTCTGCCATCCGCGACCGGGACAACAGCGTCCTGGACTACATCCTGAGCATGATTCAACTCAAGCGCCTGGCCGGCACCCTGAGCCCTGCCGACATCTACGACCTGAATCAGTGGCTGGAACAGCCGCAGCCTGCGCCAGCACAGTAATTGACTAGCGCGGACCGGGCGGTAAGTGTTCGAGGAAGTAGCGCGTTCTGAGCGTGCCCAAATGCAGGCTGGTACCGTCTTCATCACCACTGATCCGGTGATTGCGATTGGGATAGATCATCAGGTCGAATTGTTTGCCGGCTTCAACCAGTTTGTTGATCAGGCGTTCCGAGCCCTGATAATGCACATTGTCATCACCGGTGCCATGCACCAGCAATAATTTCCCTGCCAGACCTGCGGCCTGATTGATCGCCTTGGCCGCTTCGTATTGTTCCGCATCCTCCGGCAGAATGCCTGAATACCGCTCCTGATAGATGGAATCATACAGCGTGATATCTGGCACTGGAGCCTGGGCCACGCCAACGTGATACACCTCCGGATAGCGGAACATGAGATGCAATGTGGAAGTGCCACCACCCGAATGCCCCCACACACCAACGCGCTCTGAATCCAGATAAGGTCTGTCGGCCAGCAAGGCCTGGGCACCGAGCATCTGATCCCGCATATTGATGATGCCCAATTGTCGATAGATGGACTTGCGCCACTGCCGGCCTTTCGGCGCAGGCTGGCCGCGATTGTCCAGCGTGGCGATGACATAGCCCTGCTGGCTCATCATGACATGCCAGAGGTTTTGCGGACTCCACACATCCCTTGCGGTCTGGGCGGCAGGTTCGCCATAGACGAAGAAGATGACGGGATATTTTCGCCTGGCATCGAAATCGGGAGGCAGGCGCAGGAAGCCTTCCATGGTGATGCCCTCGGCACTGGTCACCTGGAAAAATTCACTCTGCCCCCGGGCCAGTGCCTTATAGGCTGCACGCACGGCACTGTTGTCGGTAAACAGCCGTATGCGCTCATGCTCTGGCAGGCTGACCAGGTCAATCTCTGTGGGCAGGTCACGACGGGAATACCAGTGCACCGCAAAATGCGAATCGGCCGCTATCAGGTAACGATGGTCACCGGCTTGATCGGCGGGGGTCAGGCGTTCTGCCACGCCACTGCCATTCAGTGGGACGCGATAGAGATAACGTCTTTGTGGGTCATCTGGCGAAGCAATGAAATACACATGCCCTTTCTCAGCATCAACATCCGCATGCAGAATGGAAATCGCGTCATAGTTCCCCGGCGTCAGCAAGGTTTGGTTTTTGCCATCCCGGCTCACTCGAAAAATCTGTCGCCAGCCATTTTTCTCACTCACCCAAAGAAATGAACGGCCTTCATCGAACCATTGAAAATCACTTACCGGGTCCAGCCAGGCCGGGTCGGTCTCGGTAAGCAGGGTTTGTATGCTGCCATCTTCTGCTTGTGCCAGCAGGAGACGATTGACGTTTTGCCGCCGATTCAACTGCTGGATGACCAACTCGTCGGAATTCCCGGCCCATTCAAGATAAACCGGGTAATGTTGCCGGGGATCACCGTCCAGCTGTATCCAGGTGGTGTCGCCTCCCGCGGCATCGATGACACCAAGCCGGGCAGAGGAATTCATTTGCCCGACCTTGGGATAGGGAAACCGGGTGAGCTCCGGATACAGGGTATCGGTATTGTTGATGAGCGTGAACATTTCCACACCCTCGGAATCCAGTTGCCAGTAGGCGATACGATGACCGTCCGGGCTCCAGCGAAACCCATTCTGCAATCCGAATTCTTCTTCATAGACCCAGTCGAAGGTGCCATTGATCAGCGTTTCAGAGCCATCGCTGGTAATCTGGTTCACCTGTGCCGTAGCCAGATCTTCCACGTAGAGATTATTGCCCTGCACATAAGCCACACGGGAATCATCCGGGGAGAAGGTGGCAAACATCAGCGTGGCTTCCGGAAAATCCCTGCCCAGCTGCGACAACGCGGCAGTCGCGATATCCAGCACCCAATAGTCACCGCGGGAATTGGTGCGCCATACCCGTTGTGAATTGGTATAGATCAACACTTTGCTGCCATTATTCGACCAGCTGTAATCATCAATTTCCAGGGCTTCGTCAGCACCAGTCGGTTGCAACAACGCGGCAGAAACAAGAACCTGCCGCTGCCCTGACAGCGGATCGTAGCGCACGATATCCTTGCGCTCCTCCACCGCCTCTGAGTCTTCCAGCAAGGTATAGGCACTGCCATCTGCCAACCAGCGGGCCGGCCCAAACTCCTCAAGATCGAACTCTTCGCCGCTAAACAATCGTTCCAGTGTCAGTTGGGATGGTGTTAGTTGAGATGGTTCAAGCTGGGAAGGCTCAACCGTATCCTGCGCAAAGGCCGGGTTTGAATGGCCCCATACCAGGGACAGAATAATCAG
>JAVVEG010000041.1:0-9215 GCA_032251455.1 Pseudomonadales bacterium
GAACCTTAAAGCGCCGCTTTAGCGGTGCGTTCGGAACTATTCACACAGTAGCGCGACTCGGCACTACGAAGTGTTTAAAAACTACTGTCTCGACCCAAAAAATACCGATCCACCATCCGATAAGACACCGCCTCCGCCAGATGCACACCCCGGACCTGCTCGCACGACTCATAATCAGCCACCGTCCGGGCCGTGCGCAGCAGCCGGTAACATGCCCGGGGAGACAGGCGCAGATGCTTCACCGTTGCCTCCAGTATGCGCCGGTCCTCCGCCCGCAAACGGCACACCCGGTCCAGCTCGCTGCCCGTCAGATCACGGTTCAGTTTGCCGCTGCGGGCATACTGCCGCTCGCGGCAGGCAATGATGCGCTGGCGGATTGTGCTGCTGGTCTCCACCGGGTGCTCCTGGCCATGTTCAGACTCCTCGGCCAGGATGGACAAGGACAAGGGCTGCCGGGGCACTTCCAGGCTCAGGTCGATGCGGTCCAACAAGGGCCCCGAGATTTTGCCCAGATAGCGCTGGATACGCTCGGCCGTGCAGCGACAGGCCCGCTCCGGGTCACCATGAAAACCGCAGGGGCAAGGGTTCATCGCGGCCAGCAACTGAAAACTGGCCGGATAGCTCAAGCGATACGCGGCCCGGCCCAGGGTGATCTTTCCGGCCTCCAGCGGTTCGCGCAGACTGTCCAGCACGGGGCGTTGGAATTCGGTGAGTTCGTCCAGGAACAATACCCCCTGATGAGCCAGGGTGATCTCCCCGGGGCGGGCCTGCCGGGCGCCGCCGACCAGGGCGGCATTGCTGCTGCTGTGATGCGGCGCGCGAAACGGGGGTTGCAGCCAGCTGGCTGCCTCGATGCGCTCGCCCGCCACCGAGCGCACCACCGCGGCCTCCAATGCCTGCTCCTGGGTCAGTGCCGGCAACAACCCCGGCAGACAGTTGGCCAGCAGAGTCTTGCCCGTTCCCGGTGGCCCGATCAACAACAGATTGTGCCGACCCGCCGCCGCAATCTGCAAGGCGCGGCAAGCGTGCTGCTGGCCCTTGACCTCACTGATATCCGGGCCGGCGCTCGACGCGGTTTCCACCCGGACTGTTGGCGGTCTGGTCTGGCATCTGCGCATCTGCCGGCCATGCAGAAAATGTGCACAGACCTGCCGAATATCCCCGGCACAATACACACTGACATCCGGGATCAATTCAGCTTCCTGCTGATTAGCCTGCGGCACAATCAACACCCTGCCGCTGGCTTTGGCCGCCAGCACCGCCGGGATGATGCCTGAAACGGGCCGGAGCTCACCGCTAAGTGCCAGCTCGCCCAATACCTCATAGCGTTGCAATACCTCACCCGGCAACTGACCGGAAGCGGTCAGAATACCCAGGGCAATGGCCAGATCGAAGCGTCCGCCACCCTTGGGCAGGTCTGCCGGAGCCAGATTGATGGTGATGCGCCGGGCCGGGAAATCAAACCCGGCATTGAGCAGGGCACTGCGCACCCGCTCCCGGCTCTCGCGCACGGCGGTTTCCGGCAAACCGACAATGGCCACTGCCGGCAGACCATTGGACAAGTGCGTCTCCACGGTTACCGCCGGAGCTTCGATACCGACATTGGCGCGGGTATGGATTATCGATAGGCTCAAGCACACATCCTTGTGGCAACAAGCAATAAGAAAAAGAGCGCACTATTTTGTTTTGAGAAGTTTTGCGCAGGCTCTGCCTATTTCTACGCAGGCTCTGCTTATGTTGTAGACGCAATCGCCGTATTTTTCAACTGCTCCGGGCACTGTTATCGATCATGGCCTGGATATGCTTGTCGACAAACGTTTCATCAATCAGCAGCACCTTCAAACTGGAAAAATCGATCGCCTTGCTGAAATAAAACCCCTGCACCTGATCGCACTCATTCAAACAGAGGAATTCAAGCTGCTCGGGCGTTTCCGCCCCTTCGGCGATCACCTGCATGCTCAGGCTGTGGGCGAGGTTGATCAGAGCCTTGACGATGGTGGCATCATCCTCATTGCTGCTGACACTGTTGATAAAGGAACGGTCAATTTTCAGAGCGGAAATCGGCAAACGCTGGATATGGGCAAAAGAGGAATACCCGGTACCAAAATCGTCCAGGGAAATATCGATGCCCAGTTCGCTGAGCTGGCGCAGACTTCTGTCCACGGCATGGCCTTCGATCATCATCGTGGTTTCGGTCAGCTCGAACTCCAGTCGGCCAGGACTGATGCCATGCTTGTCCAGGATATTGGCAACCGTGGCAACAAAATTGCGATCCTGGAATTGCTTGAAGGCCACGTTGACCGCTATCTGCACATCGACATGACCCTTGCTGGCCAACTCGTTCAGATGCTTGCAGGCACTGTGAATAACCCAGTAGCCCAGCGGCACGATCAACCCGCTCTCCTCGGCTACCGCAATGAATTGACTGGGGGCCAGCAAGCCCCGGGCGGGATGATTCCAGCGGATCAGCGCTTCGGCACCGACTATCCGGTTCTGCTTGATGTCGATGCGCGGCTGGTAATACAGCTCAAACTCTTCCCGGCGAATGCCCTGGCGGATTTCGGCTTCCAGTTTCAGAATCTTCTGGGCCGCATTGGTCATGTCATGAGTGTAGAACTGGAAGTTGCTGCCACTTTCCTGCTTGGCAATACGCATGGCCATGTCGGCATTGGCCAGGATGTTATCCACCGTGATGCTGCTTGCCGAGTTCATGGCAATACCGATGCTGAGCGTCATTTTCACCGCATGTTGCGCAACCGGAAATGGCTTGGCCATGGCCTGGATGATTTTCTCGCAGCGCTGCCGGGCTTCTGCCTCCACGCTGGTGGTGGCATTCTGCAGAATCACGGCAAACTCATTGCCCCCGATACGGGTCAGTTGCTGATACGCAGACAGCTGGCTGCGGATGCGCTCGGCGATCAGCTGGATCAACGCATCACCCGCGCCCTGACCGTAGGAGGCATTGACCTTCTTGAACTGGTCAACATCGATCAATAACAGGCCGATTGCATCAGGCCTGCTGCCCAGCGCCAGCAACCTGGCCATTTGTTCGCGGAATTGCTGGCGATTGCCCAGACCGGTGAGAGGGTCCAGCAGTTGATCCGTGGCCGCGGGGCGCATCCCGACAAATTCTATCGAATGCCGCAGGGCATCCACCGACAGGGAATTGCGCAACAGAATGTCCAAGCTGGTCGCCGTCTGGCTGTCATCGGCCTCACTGCTCAGGTCTGTAGCCTGCGGCAGATTGTCGGTCAGCAGGATGACTGGAATGCCAGGGTGCTGCCGGTACAGCTCCGCCAACAGCTGACGGCTCAGCGACAGGGTCTGCACCTGACCCCAGATGACCAGTTGAAACAAGCGCAGATTGATTGCCCGCAAGGCCGCCAGCTCCGCCTTGCACCAGGACAATTCAACACCGGGTTGATTGAGCTCCGTGCAAAGCGACTCCAGCAACTGGAAATCGGCTGCCTGTTCAGAAACTAAAAGTATGCGCACTGCGCAACTCCCTGTGAATGTCTGCTACTGTTCGTTGTATCGACTTCAACAGTAATACCTTCAATATGTTGCCTGGTGCTGCGGATGGGGCCTCCCTGCATTTCGACAGATACGCTTCGCTGGAAAAGATCATGCGGGTCAACGATCAAAGCGTGTATATAATAGAGACTGATTCTACTTAAGACCAGCAACCTGGCTTTTAAAACTGGTTTACGACGATTTCTTTCAGCAAGCTGTTTCATTTAGCCTTGCTGGGCTGCGACAACTGCCACTTATAGCAATCCTTACAGCTCTTATCGACCCTGAAGACATTTCTGTGAATACTTTAAACCCTCGACAACGCGAAGCTGTGAACTACATCACATCTCCGCTGCTGGTTCTGGCCGGCGCCGGCAGCGGCAAGACCAGCGTCATCACCCGGAAAATCCATTATCTGATCAGTGAATGCGGCTACCCGGCCCATAAAATCGCTGCCGTCACCTTTACCAACAAGGCGGCCAGGGAGATGAAGGAGCGGGTCGGCAGCCTTAACCAGCAACACAAGCAGAACAACAGTCAGAGCGGCAGCAAACTCCCCTTGCGCGGCCTGATCGTCTCCACCTTCCATCATCTGGGCCTGACCATGCTGCGCCGGGAAGTGCAGCGGCTGGGCTACAAACCGGGGTTTTCCATCTATGACAGCCATGACAGCCTGGCCTTGCTGAAGAACCTGCTGCACCAGGACACCGAACTGGCCGATGAGCAACTGCGCAGCCTGCAGAACCAGATCTCGCACTGGAAAAACCGTTTGCTGTTGCCCGCCGCAGCCAGTGCGCAGGCAGAAGGTCCGGAGCAGGCGCTGGCGGCCCGCGTCTACCAGAACTATCAGCGCCACCTGAAGGCCTTCAATGCGGTCGATTTCGATGACCTGATCCTGTTGCCGACCACCCTGCTGCAAAGCCATCCAGAGGTGCTCGAACACTGGCAGAACCGCATCCGCTACCTGCTGGTGGATGAGTACCAGGACACCAATGCCAGCCAGTACCTGCTGGTGAAATTGCTGGTCGGTCCGCGCGGGGCGCTGACCGTGGTGGGCGATGATGACCAGTCCATCTACTCCTGGCGCGGTGCCCGCCCGGAGAACATGGTGCAGTTGCAGACGGATTATCCCGACCTGAAGATCATCAAGCTGGAGCAGAATTACCGCTCCAGCAATACCATTCTGCATGCGGCCAATACGCTGATTGCCAATAACCCGCATCTGTTCGAGAAAACCCTGTGGAGCCAGCTGGGCCATGGCGAGCCGATACGCGTGCTGTCGCTGCCAGACCAGGACGCCGAGGTGGAGCGCATCGCCACGGAAATCCTCAGCCAGTGCCTGCAACACAAGCGCCGCTTCAGGGATTTCGCCGTGCTCTACCGTGGCAACCATCAGGCGCGGCTGCTGGAGATTCACCTGCAGGCACACCAGATACCCTACACCGTGGCGGGCGGCACCTCCTTCTTCGCCCGCACCGAGATCAAGGACATCATGGCCTACCTGCGCCTGATCATCAATCCGGACGATGACAATGCCCTGCTGCGCATCATCAATGTGCCGCGTCGCAAGATAGGCCCCGGCATCATGGAAGTGCTGGCCGGCTATGCCAGCACGCGCCAGCTCAGTCTGCTGGCCGCCTGCACCGAACTGGGCCTGGAACAACTGCTGAAACCCCGGCAACTGGAGCGCCTGCACCGCTTCGGCCACTGGTTGCAGGAAACCCGGCAGCGCTGCCTGCGCGGCGACAGCATCGCCATGCTCAAGCGCATGCTGACCGATATCGATTACGAGTCCTGGTTGCAACAGACCAGCAATACCCCGGCGGCAGCCGAGCGGGCGCTGGCCAATGTCCACCTGCTGCTGGATTCCCTGCAAAAGAGCCTGGACAACCCGGAGGAAGACAGCCTGGCGGAGGAGGAGCAAAGCCTGGATGCCGCCATCAACAAGCTGATTCTGCGTGACCTGATGCAGCGCCAGGAGGAAGAAGACATCAATAATCAGGTACAACTGATGACCCTGCACGCCTCCAAGGGGCTGGAGTTTCCCCACGTCTTCATCATGGGCATGGAGGAGGAGCTGCTGCCCCATCGCAACAGCCTGGAAGACGGCGATATCGAGGAAGAACGGCGCCTGGCCTATGTTGGCATCACCCGCGCCCAGCAGATGCTGACCTTTACCCTGGCCAGAAAGCGCAAGCAGTATGGTGAAACCGTGGATACCACCCACAGCCGTTTTCTGGATGAACTGCCCCAGGATCTGCTGGAATGGGAAGGCCGTGGCGAGAGAAATGTCGAGAAACAGCGGGAGCGGGCGGAGAATACCCTCAGTTCCCTGAAGGATCTGTTGGCCTGAACCGGGATGTCAGAAGTGAAACCAGGGACGTGAAACCGGAATCAAAAAGAGCAGGCCCTGATCGAACAAGGCCCGCCCGGTAAAACGATGACTCAAACCATGACTCAAGCCATGACTCAAACGATGGTTCAGGAGCTCTTTTCAACCATGTACTCGACAACGGCTTTCAGCTCGTCATCAGTACAGGTAAAGCACAGACCCTTGGGAGGCATGACCCCGTTCAGGCCATTGATGGCATTCTGCACGACTGCGTCTATGCCTTTTTCCAGGCGTGGTGCCCAGTCTGCAGCAGTACCCACTTTCGGCGCACCGGCAGCGCCACTGTTATGGCATGCGGCACAGCTTTGTGCGTAACGGGCTTCGGCGTCAAAACCTGCTGAAATCTGCGCCAGTGTCAACGGCTTTTCAGTTGCCGCTGCCATACCTGCCAGCAGGCTGCCGGCCAGTATCAAACCCAATGTAACCACTTTCGACTCTACTGCTGTCTTGATTGCTGTCTTTACTACCATTGCTTGTTACCCCTCAAGTGTCTCGACATCAAAGCTCAGTCAAAACGATTATTGATCATTCATCCTTAACCGCAGATGAACGGATTACTGCACACTGCCTACCAGGTAATCAACCAGCGCGGCAATATTCTCATCGCTGCAGGTCATGCACATACCGCGTGCCGGCATGGCATTGAGGCCATTGATTGCATTCTGGATTATTGTGTCCCTGCCCTTGGCCTCAAGCCGGCGGGTCCATTCGGCATCACCCAGCTTGGGTGCACCGGCCACGCCTGCATTGTGGCACATGGCACAGCTTTGCTGGTAGGTCTGCTCGGCATTGAACCCGGCAGCGGCCACTGCGCTGCCTGCTGCCGCAGCAGCTGGCGACCCGGATGACCCGGCACCTGCCGCACTCGCAGCGCCTGCAGCACCACCAGCACAAGGCTCACCAGCCAGGCAGACTGAACCAGCCGGTTGCAGACGCTCGGCGATACGGGCATCTCTTGACTGCGCCAGCGATTGTGTTGCCACTGATCCTGCCAAAACCACAACCACAGCGGCCAGCGCCAGCCGGGCAGAGCTGCCCCGCAGGATATTCTTGAAATCTACCACGTTGGAATCCTCTGTATGTACCGACCTGTCCCGGTACTTTATGTTACACAGCCCGTTACACAGCGACATCTGCCGGTACGGCCAATGAATTAAGTTACGCATTATAGCCGAGATTGGATTGACCGGAAACACGCGATAAGGATTTCAGGGCCTCACCACCAGATTGATGGGTTCTTCGTGGAAAAACAGTTCACCCGGCTGCTCATCCACCCCGTAACCGACCAGGAAATCGACCACAATTTCCTCAATGCCGAGATCGCGGGCCACCGTATCGCGCAGTACTACAATCTCTTCCCTGTCGCCCAGCACCTTACTGCGGGCAATGGGCAGCAGTAGTTGCTGGGGATTGTAGACCACAAACTCACCGTGGGTGTCCTGAACCAGAATCGACCCGTCTTCCAGCAGCGCAGCCACCACCAGAAACCCGGGCTTGCCCTGGTGCACGGGGTCGATCACGATCAGGGCATCGACATCGAAAGCCTGATCCGAGCGCACCTGGCTGGTATAACTGACCCCGCCATCCACGGTAACACCTCCAGCAAAAATCGCAGCCGCCTGACCTCCCTGGAAGCTGGCCTGCCCGGACAGGGTGCGCAGCCCGGAATTATCAAAACCAACCGTCAGTTCATAGTCGCCCTGGTTGTCCCCGCACGGGGTGGGCTCGACGAAGGTGTTGGCCAGCAGCAGGTAATTGCCCGCCTGCAGCGGTTGCTCGAGCAGGGCATCGCAGCCACCGGCGCTGTCATTGTCAATAGCTATAATGACCCGGTTCTGATTCATCAGCACCAGCGCCGAGTCCATGCCAGGAGAGCGCATTTCCACCAACAGCCGGGCCGGCTCGGTCAAGCTCAAGCGGTAGACATCCACCAGGCTGTCGTCAGTGCCACCGGACATGAATTGATTGATAAGGCAATCGCCATTGGCCAGCTCGGCGCTGAAGACACCGAAACGGGCTGGCTGGAACGGACAGGCCGCGCCGGCATTGTAGAGTGCCGCTGCCCCATCGATGTCATCCTGCTGCAGCCGGAACAGATCACCCACCAGGGAGGCCATGATGGCTGGCCGCTGCTCCGCGTCCTCATGGCCCAGACCCATGACATGGCCCAGCTCATGCAGGGCCACACGGCGAAAATCCACGCCGCTAAAACCGTTGCCGGTGCTGCCTGCGTTCAGCGGTCCATCAAACACATCGAAGCTGCGATTACGGTTGAACACCACATCAGCCTCGACAATGTCCCGGGTGCCCAGAGTATTGTCCAGGGTAAACACGGTCGCTACCGCCAGCGTCCCATTGCCAAAGGCAAAACCACACACTGAGTTGGTAAAATCGGCCCCGTTCTGGCCATCGGTTCTGCCAAAGGCGTCGCGGGCACAGGGGTTCCGGAAATCGGATGAAATGAGGAATTCAAACGGCGTATTGTCATTCCAGTCCTGGGCTGCCTGGGCCAGCGCGTCGCGCCAGGCCACCCCGCTGCTGGAGGTACCGGGCATGCCGGTAAACAGGAGGGCACGGGCATCGGGCCATTTGGTGCCATTGATATTGAAGGCCACGGCCGGGGCCAGAGTCAGCAGCAGGCCGGTGGCCAGCAGCACAGCATGGCGCCGCACATCATGACATCGAGAGTGGCTGCTGTTGCGGTTCATGCTCATGCTCACTGCTGCGGCCCGGCAGCGTGTATCTGCCGCACGCGCTGGCTGAACTCGCTCACGGTCATCGCCTGTTGCAGCAGGGGAAACTGCTGCAGCACAATCCCAGCGGCAACCCCTTCGCTGAGTTTGAGCTGGTTTGCCTGCGAATTTGCCTGCGGGTCAGTTTGCGGGTCGTTCTGCCCGGCAGGCTCCTCTGCCGGACGGCTCTGGATTGCCTGCACCGGTTGTGCGTCAGCCGTAGTCACCTGTTCCCTGCCATCGGCGGCCTGTGTCACCAGGTAATGGCCCTGGGCCCAACCGACCAGGGGATGCACGTAGTCGCCAGCAGGGTCTTCGACAAAGTAAAAGCCGGTCTCGCCAGGTTCGGGCAGGGTCATATCGGCCACCTGCATCTGCCGTGGACCGATGCGGCCGCCGAGGTATTTCAGGGTGATGCGGGCCTGGTCGTAGTCGCCCTTGAGCACGTCCAGTATTTCAAACTCGACATGAGTTTGAATCAGGCGCTCACCCATGGCGACAGGTGTCACGGAAACCACTCGTCCCTGGAAAATCAGCGTGGCGGTGTGGACGATGTCGGTAAAGTCGAGCTGCTGGAC
>JAVVEG010000042.1:0-8429 GCA_032251455.1 Pseudomonadales bacterium
ATGGCTTTTTTCGATCGAATTCAAACAAATCTGGAATTATTCAGAGGTTCCTTAGTATTGTTTCAATTTCAAACTCCATCAGGTTCGTTTGATTAAGAAGCTATAAATATGCACGATGGTATGCATAAAAAATTGTTTTTTTATAGATGGATTTGCATATTGAATCAGCAGCTAATCTGCTGTGGTGGCGAGTTAAATGCGAAAACTGGGTAGCTGGCTGCCCCACCAATTTGGACGGGTAAAAAGTTTATTCGATATTTTGGATCTGCTCGCGCATCTGCTCGATCAGCACCTTCAGTTCCACCGCATTCAGGGTGGTTTCGGTAACCACGGATTTTGACGACAGCGTGTTGGCTTCGCGGTTCAGCTCCTGCATGAGGAAATCCAGCCGTCTGCCGATGGGTTCTTTGTTACTGAGGGTGTTGAGGATGCGCCTGCTTTCACTGACATGGGTCTGCAGCCGGTCCAGCTCTTCGTCGATGTCACATTTTTGCGCCAGCAGCGCCACTTCCTGCTCCAGCCTGCCGGGTTCGAGATTGACCTGCATCTCGGCCACCCGGGTTTGCATGAGTTGACGCTGACGTTGCAAAATTGCGGGCATCAGCGTGCGGATTTCTGCGGTGATGGTGTCGATGTCATCCAGGCGCTGCAGCAGAAAACCGGCCAGTTCCCTGCCTTCACGTTCGCGTGCCGCGTTGAGACTGGCCAGGGCTTGCTTGAACAGGTGCATCGCCTGTGGACCGATGCTGGAGACATCGACATCTGACTCCTGCAGCACGCCCGGCCAGCGCAGCAGGTCAGCAACGGCAAGTGGAGCCGCCTTATCAGCCTGTTCCCTGATGCGCTCAGCGGCCTGCAGCAACCCCGCGAGCACCGTGGTATTGATGCTCAGCGAACTCTGCAATTGTTCGTTGAGCTGATAGCGTAACTGGCATTCGACCTTGCCCCGGCTCAGCTGTTTGCGCAGGGTATCCCGCACTTGTGGTTCCAGTGCCCGCAAGGCTTCCGGCAGACGCAATCCCGGTTCCAGATAGCGGTGATTGACCGTGCGAATCTCCCAGACCAGTGTGCCCCACTCGTATTCTCCCTGCTCCCTGGCAAAAGCAGTCATGCTGCGGACCATATCAACCTCGATGTCAGCGTATTACAAGAACAGGGCGCCAGTGTACCTGAAAGCGGGTCTTCTGACTCGCCATCAGCAGCCAGATCAAGGATAATCAACGGTCTTCAGTAAATTCGACTTAAAACAGAGCACAATGAGGTCCCATGACAGACAGTATCCGTCCCAGCAAGCGCCTGCCCGATCAACTCCGTGATATCCGCATTACCCGCCATTACACCAAACACGCCGAAGGCTCGGTATTGGTCGAGTTTGGTGATACCCAGGTAATCTGCACTGCTTCCGTTGAGCAGTCGGTGCCCCGCTTTCTCAAGGGCAGTGGTACCGGATGGGTCACCGCAGAATATGGCATGCTGCCGCGCTCCACCGGTTCGCGCATGGACCGGGAAGCGGCTCGCGGCAAGCAGGGCGGACGTACGCTGGAGATACAACGCCTGATCGGTCGCTCCCTGCGCGCAGCGCTGGACATGAAGCTGCTTGGAGAGAACACCATCAAGCTGGACTGCGATGTCATCCAGGCCGACGGCGGCACCCGGACGGCATCGATTACCGGGGGCTGTGTGGCGCTGTATGATGCGGTATCGGTATTGCTGGCCAACAAGGCCATCAAGCAGAATCCGATCAAACAAATGATAGCCTCGGTTTCGGTGGGCATCTACAAAGGACTGCCGGTACTGGACCTGGACTATGATGAGGACTCCACTGCCGAGACTGATATGAATGTGGTCATGAACGCTGCCGGCGGTTTCATTGAAATACAGGGCACTGGCGAGGATGGGGATTTCAATTTCCAGCAGCTGGAGCAGATGACGCGGTTGGCACAGCAGGGGATTGGAGAATTGCTGGCCATTCAGCGCCAGGTACTGGGCTTGTAAACAAACCGACAGCTTGATGACAGGGCGCTGGAGATAAGTCAGGAGGCAGGCATGGGCTTACAGGTATTTCAGGAACAGTTCATTGACTATGTGATCAGGCACGGGATTCTGCGCTTTGGTGAGTTCACGCTGAAATCGGGGCGCAAGAGTCCGTATTTTTTCAATGCCGGCTTGTTTGATACCGGTGATGCGTTGAATTTTCTGGGGCGCAGTTATGCCGCTGCGATCCGCCACAGCAAGGTGGATTACGACCTGCTTTTCGGTCCGGCCTATAAAGGGATACCCCTGGTAGCGGTGACCGCAGCCGCACTGGCCCAGGAATATCAGATCAACAAGCCCTGGTGCTTCAACCGCAAGGAGGCCAAGGATCATGGTGAAGGTGGGTTGACAGTCGGCGCGGCACTCAAGGGTCGGGTGCTGATTATCGATGATGTGATCACAGCAGGGACTGCGGTGCGCGAGGTGATGACATTACTGGGACAGGCAGGGGCAGAGGCAGCAGGCATCGTGGTGGCCCTGGACAGACAGGAACGGGGACAGGGTGCCCTGTCAGCCATACAGGAGATCGAACAAGCCTATGCCATTCCGGTTGTGAGCATCATCAATCTGGCACAGATCATGGCTTATCTTGAGGCGCAGGCTGATTCCACATTGCTTAGGCATCTGGGTGCTATTCGGGTTTATCGGGAGGAGTTTGGCGTGTAGGTGAGTTGGCGCTTTGTGGTGTTGAATCACTTCGTTGTGTTGAAGCACTTCGTAGTGCCGAATCACTTCGTAGTGCCGAGTCGCGCTACTGTGTAAATAGTTCCGAACGCACCGCTAAAGCGGCGCTTTAAGGTTCGGAACCATTCACACAGCATCACGCCTCTGGGGCTGGACGGGGTTCGAACAGTGCACGGTTTTTGCCTGGTGCCTGGCGTTGGGAGATGAGAGCAGTGCTGCGCTGGAATCTACCCCTGCTGCAGAGGGGTGATGTGGTGGGAAGTTTCCGGGACCCTGAGCCGCCAGGGATGGCGGCGACGGAGCGCCCCATGGAAGGGTTTAAGCGCGTCCCGGAAACTTCCCACGACAGCGCCCCTCGGGCTACGAAGTGCTGGACCCTGAACCCTGGCAACAAAAAACTGCCAACAAAAAACAATTGTCACCATAACCAGCTTTCCGTTAGTATCTGCAGCAGCAGTTGGCCTGGGTACAATACCTTGATGACCTGATGGCGAGCAGAAGTGGAACCAACCAGAACCGCAGATCCGGAGTACTACCACCGTGTAGTTGACTGCCAGCATGCCTGCCCAGCCCATACCCCCGTTCCCGAATATATCCGCCTGATAGCAGACGGCCGCTACAACGATGCCTACATGATCAACTGGGAATCCAATGTCTTTCCCGGTGTGTTGGGTCGTACCTGTGACAGACCCTGTGAGCCTGCCTGTCGACGCGGGCGTTTGGAGGATGACGAGGAGCCAGTAGCAATCTGTCGTCTCAAGCGTGTTGCCGCAGACAACAAACAGGATATAGCCGCACGTCTCCCCCTTATTCCAAAGCGCAAGAATGGCAAACGTGTCGCATTGATAGGTGCCGGGCCAGCCTCATTGGCGGTTGCCCGGGATTTATTGCCACTGGGTTACGAGCTTGTGCTGTTTGATGAACAAGGTATCGCCGGTGGCATGATGCGCAGCCAGATTCCCAGTTTTCGCCTGCCGGCATCAGTCCTGGATGAAGAAATTGCCTTCGTCCTGCGCGACCAGGTAGAGCAGCGTTTCGGCCAGCGTGTCGAGAGCATGAAGAAACTGCTGCAGGAAAACTTTGACGCTGTTTTTATCGGTACTGGTGCGCCGAAAGGCAAGGTATTGACCCTGCCCGGCCTGGAAGAAGCCGGGGCCAATGTGCACATAGGAGTGAACTGGCTTTCCAGTGTGGCCTTCGAACATATTGGGAAAATAGGCAAACGGGTCCTGGTGCTCGGTGGAGGCAATACCGCGATGGATTGTTGCCGAACAGCCCGGCGCCTGGGGGGCGAAGACGTCAGGGTTGTTGTGCGCAGCCCACGAGAAACCATGAAGGCCTCGCCCTGGGAGATTGAAGATGCCGGTCATGAGGGCATCCCCATTATCAATAACCACGTTCCCCGCCGCTTTATTACCGAAGAGGGCAAACTGGTTGGCATGGAGTTCGAGAAAGTAGTGGCACGGTTTGATGCCAGTGGTAAACGCGAACTGGTACCAACCGGTGAGCCTGCCGTCGTGTTTGCATGCGATGACGTGCTGGTTGCAGTCGGACAGGAAAACAGCTTCCCTTGGATAGAGCGCGACATAGGCATCGAATTTGATAAATGGGGCATGCTGGTCGTGGACCGGACAACATTCGCCACCACACACCCCAAAGTCTTTACAGCGGGTGATGCAGCCTTCGGGCCGGAAAATATCATCACTGCTGTTGCACAGGCGCACCAGGCAGCCATATCCATTGATGCCTTTTGCCAGGGACGCGCAATTACCGAGCGGCCCGGGCCCGGTGTGACCCTGGTCAGTCAGAAAATGGGAGTTCACGAATGGAGTTACAGCAGCCCCGTCAGTGATGATGATCGGCGCACAATGCCACTGATAGCGACTGATAAAGCGCTGGCCGACCGTAAAGTGGAGGTGGAACTGGGGTTCGATGCCAAACTGGCCCTGGCTGAGGCACAGCGTTGTCTCAACTGTGATGTACAAACCGTTTTTTCAGAAAAGCTCTGTATCGAATGTGATGCCTGTGTGGATATCTGCCCAACAGATTGCCTGACCATGACCGTCAATGCGAAGGAATCCGAGTTGCGCGCCAAACTCACCATGCCGGCCATGAATAAAGATCAGGCGGTGTATGTCTCCAGCAAGCTGTCGACTGGGCGCGTTATGGTGAAAGATGAAAATGTTTGCCTGCATTGCGGCTTGTGTGCGGAGCGCTGTCCCACAGCAGCCTGGGATATGCAGAAATTTATCTATAAAGTTGCTCATGCGGGGACACCATGTCGGCAGTAGTGAAACCGCATAGAATTGCGTCATTGAATGAACTGGTAGTCAAATTTGCCAACGTCAATGGGACGGGTTCCGCCAGTGCCAATCAGCTTTTCGCCAAAGCCATTTTCCGCATGGGCCTGCCCGTCAGTCCGAAGAATATTTTTCCCTCCAATATTCAGGGTCTGCCCACCTGGTTTGAAGTGCGCGTCAGTGAAAAGGGGCATCTTGCCCGTCGTGGTGATGTGGATCTGATGGTGGCAGTTAATCCACAAAGCATGCTCAGTGATGTGCAGGAAGTGGTCAGTGGCGGCTATTTTCTGTATGACTCGACAAAACCTTTGGATATACGACTCTTTCGCGATGATATCAATTACCTGCCGATTCCACTCACGCAAATCTGTTTGAACGAGTATACCGACCAACGACAGCGACAATTGTTCAAGAATATTATTTATGTCGGTGCGTTGTCTGCACTTCTTGGCATTGAGTTTGACGTGCTTGCCAACCTTATTGCAGCACAGTTCAATGGTAAGGAGAAACTCATCGCAGCAAATATTCATGCGCTGGAACTGGGTCATCAATACGCAAGCAAAAACCTGCAATGTCCTCTTGGCATTCGCGTGGAAAGGCGCGATCTGATCGGTGAAAAATTATTGGCTGGCGGTAACGACGCTGCCGGGCTTGGTGCTGTTTATGCGGGTGCCACCGTCGCGGCCTGGTATCCCATTACACCCTCTACCTCTGTGGTGGAAGCATTTGAAAAATATGCCAACAGATTGCGTATAGATGCCGGCACAGGGAAGAAAACCTTTGCTGTAGTGCAGGCTGAAGATGAATTGTCAGCCATTGGTATGGCAATAGGTGCAAACTGGAATGGAGCGCGTGCGTTCACCGCGACCAGTGGGCCAGGTATTTCCCTGATGAGCGAGTTTCTTGGTCTGGCCTATTTCGCTGAAGTGCCAGTTGTTCTGATTGATGTGCAACGTACCGGTCCATCTACCGGGATGCCGACAAGAACCCAACAATCCGATATCCTTGCCTGTGCTTATGCCTCGCATGGCGACACCCGGCATGTTCTGTTGTTTCCTGGAACTCCCAAGGAGTGTTTTGATTTTACCGCGCAGGCTTTTGATCTGGCCGAGCGATTGCAAACGCCTGTCATTGTCATGTCCGATCTGGATTTGGGCATGAACGATCATATTTCTGAACCGTTTCACTGGGATGACAAGCGCAGTTACGACCGCGGTAAAGTGCTGGATGCAAAAGGCCTGGAAGCGCTGGCGGCAGAAGGGAAAAAATTTGGTCGCTATCTGGATGTGGATGGCGATGGAATTTGTTATCGAACTTATCCCGGTGCGCATCCGCAGATGGGTGCGTTCTTCACCCGGGGCACATCCCGCGATCCTTACGCGGTCTATACGGAAGATGGCAGCAAGTATGCAGAGAATATGGATCGTTTGCTGGTGAAATTCGAGACAGCCAAGGCATTGGTTCCCAAACCTGAGGTCTGGCCCTGCAACATCAAAGCCTGCAAGGCGACGCACGGTATCATTTTTTTCGGCACCAGCAATTATGCGGTGCGCGAGGCCATGGACGAACTAGAAAGCAAAGAGCTTGCTGTGGACGCCATGATGCTGAAAGCCTTTCCCTTTGGCCCGGAAGTGCTTGATTACATCAACGCGCACGAAAAACTGTTTGTTGTGGAACAGAATCGCGATGCGCAAATGCGCAGTTTGTTGATCAATGAATTGGAAATAGATCCGGCAAAACTGATTCGGGTACTGAACTATGACGGGATGCCGTTGACCGCATCCACGTTGCTGGAGAAAATCACCGGCGTATTGGAAACAGAACAAAATCAACAGCAGGCCAAGACTGCCAAGGTTGCCTCATGACTTTTTTGCGTCCAAATTTTCGGCATCCCGATGCACCAGTCAATCGACTGGGATTCACCGAGAAGAATTATGAGGGGTCAATTTCCACACTTTGTGCCGGATGCGGACACGACTCAATAAGTGCTGCCATTATCCAGGCCTGCTTTGAGCTTTCAATTGAACCGCATCGTATTGCCAAACTCTCCGGTATTGGTTGTTCATCAAAAACACCGACCTATTTTCTTGGCCAGTCGCACGGTTTCAATTCCGTGCATGGGCGCATGCCATCCATCACCACTGGAGCCAACCTCGCCAATCGTGAGCTGATTTATCTGGGCGTGTCCGGCGACGGTGATTCGGCATCCATCGGTCTGGGGCAATTTGCCCATGTAGTGCGACGCAATCTGAATATGCTCTATATCACTGAGAACAATGGCTGTTACGGATTGACGAAAGGGCAGAATTCGGCGACCACGGACATGGAGTCAAGAAACAAGGCCGGCGTGGTGAATCCGTTTGCACCCATTGATCTTGTCAATCTGGCCCTGCAATTGGGGGCAACCTTTGTTGCTCGCAGCTTCTCCGGGGACAAGGCGCAACTGGTGCCCTTGATCAAGGCTGCCATTTCCCATCGTGGCTTCGCCTTCATCGATATCATCTCGCCCTGTGTCACGTTCAATAATAATCCTGGCTCGAAAAAGAGCTATGACTTTGTCCGTGAACATTGTGATGCAACGTCCACTATCGATTTTGTACCGATGGAAAAGGAAATCACTACGGATTATGCGCATGGTGCAACGCAGGATGTAACCCTGCATGACGGTTCCGTCATTCGCCTGCACAAGGTCAAGAAGGAATTTGATCCGGGCTCACGACGTGGCGCCTTGCGGGCAATCAAGGACAGCGAGGAAAAAGGGCAGATACTGACAGGATTGTTATATGTCGATACGGACCCCAGTGACCTGCACGATATTCTCAATACAGTGAATAAACCACTGGCGTCGCTGGGTGAGGATGCTTTGTGCCCGGGCAATAGGACTTTGCAGTCAATCAATGAGAGTTTTCGGTAGGGGTTGAGGGTACGTTGTGGTGCGGGTCTTGTCACTCTGTAGTGGCTCTGTTTTATCAGTCTGTAGTGTCGAAGCACTTCGTAGTGCCGAGGCGCGCTACTGTGTGCATGGTCCCGAACGCACCGCTAAAGCGGCGCTTTAAGGTTCGGAACCATGCACACAGCATCACGCCTCTGGGACAGGGGTGGGTTTGGACAACGCGGTGGTTTTTGTCTGGCGCTGGGCGGTGAAAGTTGTGCTGGATTCGGGGTAGAACCCTCCAGCCGGATGCAACGCCTTCTAACATGGAGCTCTTCCAGGCGGTGCCGTTTTGGGTATTGTACCCACTGGTCCTTCCAATCACCGCCGCCCTATGTCCAACTCATTGTTCAAGAACCATCCCCCATAAACTGTGAACCCCATCACACTATCAACATGTTTCACTGCTGATCGCCAGTTCTGCTGTTGACAAAACAAAGGGGGGGGGTAGATAGACTTATACCTCGGTGTTTATCAGG
>JAVVEG010000043.1:0-4578 GCA_032251455.1 Pseudomonadales bacterium
GCTTGTTATCCTGGGTACCGTGCAGGACATTACTGCCATGAAGACCAAAGAGAGCGAACTGCTGCATTCGCGGGAGTTGGTACGCAGACTTGCTGCGCACAATGAAAACATCAGAGAGGAAGAGCGAACCCGTATTGCGCGCGAGCTGCATGATGAAATGGGGCAGTATCTTACCGCAATCCGGCTTGATACTGCATTGATCGAGAAAAGGTTTGCTGAACAAAACCAGGAACTGGCGCAGATGTTGAATACTGTCAAAAATGGCATTGATGCCAGCATCAAGGCAATACGTGATGTTGCCACCAGTTTGCGTCCCCTGGCGCTTGATGCCGGACTGGTTTCGGCGGCACAGTGGCTGTTATCGGGATTCGAGAGTCGTTATGGTATTCATTGCATATTGACAGTTGATGGCGAGGAATATGCATTGGACGATTCCCGTACAACGGCAATCTTTCGCATACTCCAGGAGTCTTTGACCAATATTGTTCGGCATGCCAATGCTAATCGGATTGTAGTGCGAATTGTATTTAATGCTAATGAGCTGCACGCCAGTGTCAGTGACAACGGCATGGGATTTCAGGTGGACAATATCAATCAGGGTAAACACTTTGGCTTGATGGGTATCAGAGAAAGGGTGTTGATATTTGGAGGTACCAGCATGATTGACAGCGAACCCGGCAAAGGCACACGGCTGAGCGTATTCATTCCCAGATTCCACACCGAACGACGTCCTGCAGAAGAGGTACCATCATGATCAAAGTAGTGATTGCTGATGATCATGCCATTGTGCGTCAGGGTCTGGCCAGGGTTCTGGTATTGGCCGATGACCTGCAGTTGATTGCCGAAGCAAAAAACGGTTGGGAGCTGCTGACATTGATGGAAACCACCCAGGTGGACCTTGTGCTGCTGGACATGAGCATACCAGGGCCCAATGGCGTGGAGCTGATCAATCGCTTGAAGTCCTCATGGCCCGATACACCAATACTGGTGTTCTCCATGTTCGAAGAAAGCCATCTCGTTGCCAATGCGATCAAGGCTGGCGCAACTGGGTACCTGACCAAAGATAGCGATCCGACCATGATCATTGATGCCATCCGACATTGCGCTGCTGGCAAGCATTATATTCATCCGGCATTGGGAGCACGCCTGTTCCTGAATGAGTCGACCAGTGCAAGTAATCTGAGCCACGAAAAGCTATCATCGAGAGAGCTTCAGGTCTTTCTTATGCTGGCCAGGGGGATGTCGATCAATGCCATTGGAGAACAGTTACATATTTCACCAAAGACGGTCAGCACTCACAAATTCCGCATCATGCAGAAACTCTCATTGAATACGATCAGCGAGCTGGTACTTTATGCCTTGCGACATAAACTGATCGAAACCTGAGTTGTTTATCAGGCAGCCGGTAAAACCCTTCGCTAAATAAATTCCGATAATAAATAAGCAGCGGACTATAACTGCTTACACGCTCTGCTGCTTCCATATGCTTTGGTCATGGATGATCATCTTTTTATGGCATCAATCCACCGGTCCCAAGATATCTTTCCTATTCCTGGTGGCTTGCGAAATAAATAAGAGTGCCCAACGTGAGCAAGACAGAATATCCATTGATCCACAAGCTGATCAGGTTCAGTTTGGCGCTGGCCATTATTAGTGCTCCATTGTGTCTGCTGGTTTACCAGCAGCAGCTGAATGAGTTCGTGGCCCCGCACTACTTTCCTGGAATGCATGCACTACTCGAGCTGCTTTCGATAATTGTTGCTGCTGCCATTTTTATTGTGTTCTGGCATGTTGTTGATGACAATCGGCCGAAAGCTGCCCTCTTTCTGGCTTGTGGCTTTCTGGCTGTGGTTCTGTTTGACACCGCGCATCTGTTTTCCTACACCGGTATGCCCGATTTCTTCACCCCGAACACCAATCAGAAAACCACCTTGTTGTGGTTGCTGGCACGCCTGGTGGCAGCAATTTCATTGTTTGTTTATGTTTTTTCACCACATGAAAAGCAGCAACTGACGACTACCCCAGGCAGATTTCTGGCATTAAATTTCACTCTGCTCAGCGTTGTGTGCATAGTGTGGCTGGTACTTTATTTTCCTGAATTCTTTCCACAGACTCAGGGTCCGGTCACAGGGGTTAGTGATTTCAAATTCATCAGTGAACTTTTTGTGGTTTTCCTGTCCATCGCAACACTTGCAACACTCTTTTATCGCTGGTACCGGATGCAGGTGTATCGTCAATCAGCCTTAGTAATGGCGATCGTGCTGATGATATTGAGTGAAAGTCTCATTCTGCTTTATCCAGACGACCGGGGAATCAGCAGTTTTGTCAGTCACTTCTATGAAACGACAGCCTATATCTACCTGTATCGGGCAATTTTTCTTGACAGCGTCAGACAGCCAGTCAAAAAGCTGCAGCAATCCTATCGTACCATTCAGGCTTTTGCCCGCCAGAATGAACAACTGATCAATAGTTCACCTGATGCCATTGTGGGCATCGATCATGGTGGTTTAATTATCTTCACCAATAAGCGACTGGAAATCATGTTGGGTTATAAGCAGCAAGAGTTGATCGGGCAAAGAATTGAAATTTTGTTGCCCTCCGACAGACGCAGTCATCATCTTGAATTGCGTAAAGCCTATCAGCGTTCGCCGAGCGGAAGGCCGATGTCTGTAACACCGGGACTGGTGGCGCAACACAAGGATGGTCGTAAAATCCCTGTTGATATTGCATTGGGTTCTCATCAGGGCGAACACGGGGTCCAGGTTACTGCGTTTATCAGAGATATTTCGGAACGACAGAAGCTGCAGGAAGAATTGCGTCACCTGGCCATGCACGATGCCCTGACCGGTCTGCCCAATCGAATTCTGATCCAGGACCGCCTGGAGTACAGCTTAATTCAGGCTAAGCGCAACAACAGCCTTGGTGCCTTGATGATGATTGACCTCGACAACTTCAAGGATATCAATGATGGTTGGGGTCATTCTCTGGGCGACAAACTGTTGGTAGCTGTAGCTGATCGACTCAAATGCGCGTTGCGGAATGTCGATACAGTGGGGCGCTTTGGGGGTGATGAATTTATTGTGTTGGCTAACGATCTCAGTTCTCCGGCAGCGGCCAGAATTTTAGTACAGAAGGTCATGAATAAGATGAGCAATATTTTTGAACTGGATAATCATCAGCTCTATGTCAGTATCAGTATTGGTGTTGTGTTTTATCCAGGCCTGAGCTCGGACTCAGAATTGCTGTTGAGTCAGGCTGATGTCGCCATGTACCAGGCCAAAAAAATGGGCCGCCGCACGGCCTGTTATTTTGACGAAAGCATGAGCATGAACCAGCAGGAAACCCTGCGTCTGAAAACCTGGTTGACAGAGGCTATGGCTACTTCGCAACTGGCACTGCATTACCAGCCTCAGTATCGTCTTGTTGACAGACATATTGTTAGTTTTGAAGCCTTGCTGCGCTGGACACATCCAGTAGCCGGTAAAATACCGCCGGATGTCTTCATCCCGGTAGCCGAGTCCAGTGGCTTGATTATCCCGTTGACCGAATGGGTGTTTGAGACTGCCTGTACGCAGATCCGTGAATGGGATGCTCTCGGCTTGCGCCATCGTATTTGTGTGAATGTTTCAGCTTTGCATTTTCGTCAACATGGCTTGTTGTTGGCACTGGTCAAACAGTCGATTGAGAAGTTTGATATTGATCCTGATTTGCTGGGACTAGAGTTGACAGAAACAGCCTTGATGGATGACACGGATAAAGTAATCAGCACATTGCAACAGTTAGTGGAAATCGGGGTGCATCTTGCCATTGATGATTTTGGTACTGGTTATTCCTCACTTGCCTCACTGCGGATGTTCCCGGTACAGACACTGAAAATTGATCGCAGCTTTATGGTCAATTTACTGGAAAATATAAAAAGTGAAGCCATCCTGACCGGTCTGGTCAACCTGGGTAAAAGTCTGGGTATGGAAGTGATAGCCGAGGGGGTGGAGACCAGGGAGCAATGCGAACTCTTACACCAATGCCAGTGTGACGTCATACAGGGTTGGCTGATGAACCCGGCTATGCCGGAAAGTGAATGCACAGCAATGCTGCAGGAATTATCCAGGCAAAATACAGCTGCAGAGGTGTCACAGCCCCTCGGGAAAGAAGCGTTTAGCGATAAAAACGCGAAACCTGCTGGGTAAACTGTCGCAGCGGGGTGCGGTAATCAGCCTGCGTTGTAGATAGGTCAATTGGGGCATCATTCAGCGATGTGATGGCATTATCATTGGCTGAATCCTTCTTGCTGAACACCATTTTTATATCGGGAGTGATCAGAGCATTGCCATGCCAGTCACTGGCAACCGTGTAATCACGATCGTATTGTGGGCTGAATAAATTCTTCCCGAAGGTATAGGTTTCGGCGTCCAGTTTGACGCCAAGCGCAGCCATGATGGTTGCAGGCAGGTCCAAATGGCTGGTCATCGCATCAGTTACCCCGGCGCCAGCCTCTGGAATACATAATATAAGCGGCACTCTTATCTGCTCCTGACTGAAAGTTGAGTTATGCCCCCAGCGTCCCTTTTCCATGAACTC
>JAVVEG010000043.1:4678-7694 GCA_032251455.1 Pseudomonadales bacterium
TGCGGTCCCGTTCCCAACCCTGACCCTCGGTGAGAGATTGCAACTGATTGGCATCGAGCCCGGCAAAAACTGTCTTGTCGAACTCCGGGTAGGAAAAACGCGAACTGGTATAGGCCATCATGGCATAGTCGTTCTGATGAATAATATCCATCATCAGTGGTGAACGATTGGCGTACAGAAAGTCGAACCAGTAGTTACCATACAGGCCATAAAACTGTGAGAACATTCCCATTCGTGTGCCGTTGCCACCACTGTAGTGTTGGCGAAATTGTTGATGGTTCTGCGCAAACTTCCAGACGTTGGGCATGATCTCGGGGGTGAGCATGTCGGCCCGCCAGGATTCCGCGACCAGCCAGACGATGTTGTAAGGTTTGGTAATTTCAAGCTGTGGGGTGGGCGGGTAGTCAAGTTTGCCACTACCCTGTGCAATGTCGAACTCTTCGCCATCAGGGCGAATTATTTCAACCCCCATATTTTCCAAAAAGCCACGTGCAGTCACGGGGATATACCAGATGATCCGGTCTGATACCCCCAGCACGGCTCTGTCGTAGCGAAATTCGGCATAGGCGTACCAACCGGATTGGATCAGCAATACCAGTATCAGCGAGGACCACAAGTGCGAGGGTTTCAGCCATCCTGGGTACAATCGTTCAAACGGGATATAACGCAATGCTGCCCAGACTGCGCCCGCCAAGGCGATAACGCCAATGACCAGGGTACGATTGGTAGACGGGGGCACGCCCATCGCTTCGACCCCGCCAGGTGTGGTCAGCAGATTGACTACAAAATAATTGACATAGAAACCATACATATCGCGCAATTTATAATTGGCAAACATGAAGACCAAAACCAATACAGCGGCAAGCAGCATCAACCCGGTCAGCCATGTCGTGGAGATGCCGCGACGAGCAAGCGTGCGCTGCAGGGCATACATCAGCAGCACAGGAGAACTCAGCAGGACAGACTGTACCAAGACTGCCATCACCATAAACAGATCCACGGCAAGCCCCATTGTCGGCTGCCAGGCAAGCCAGAGGCTGAACAAAAAGACTGCAAAAAAGGTGAACAGAGTCGTGCGCAAAGCAGTTGTTCCAGGCATAAGCCGACAGGCTCCAGACAGGTATCCATTAATGGGTATTGCTGCTGCATCTTATTGGGGGCGGCTTAAAGCAGTCTTAAAGAATCTCAATTAAATTTTAATTTGTGAGCTGTCTGCTTATAATTTCAACTGCGTGGTTTTAATTTCCCTCCAAGACTTCCGGGATAATCCATTTCCGCTTCTGTTGCGTATCGGTAGTGTTCAAAAACCGACAATGACAACATTGCCTTCATCGCAGAAGTACACGGATTCATGGGTTGGACGCCAATGCTCATCAGTTTCATCCAGCGCTACTACGTTCTGATCAACCTGCTTGTCTTCAAGTTGAGCTGGGTGCTGCTGGTGTGGGGGCCGGGATGGAGTTTGGTGCCGTCAGTTTTGGTCTGGCAACGCCAAGCACCCTGATGCTGCTGGCAGGGGTGTGGGCCCTGTTCCTGCCACTGCTTATCCGTCTGGTTCAATGCTCAGCACGTCGTGCTCTTATCCTGGCAAATAGCGTTATTTAGTCGAAACCTGCCAAGGTTCGTTTACTTTTCAGGTCTTCTCTACAATACTTCCTGCTCATAACAAACAAGAACCCACCGGCAAAGGAGCAAGTCATGAAATTATTATCGGCAATGGCCGCAAGCCTCATTCTCGCCTTAAGCACAACCGGCACCCTGGCAGACACCAGTGTGTTGTTCATCGGCAACAGCTTCACGTTTGGCTACGGCTCTGCAGCCCGGTTTTATCGCGCGGACACGGTCACTGATCTGAATAACCTCGGTATTGGCGGCGTGCCAGCCCTGGTCAAATCCTTTGCAGACCAGGCAGGGGTGGATCTTGATGTGTACCTGGAGACCGAGCCAGGGTCTGGGCTCGACTTCCATCTGGAGAACAGGCTTGGGGTGATTGGCCGGCGCCCCTGGGACAAGGTGGTGATGCACGGCTACAGCACGCTGGACCGCAGCCAGCCCGGTGATCCCGAGACGCTCATTAGCACTGCCAGACAAATGGCCGATTTCCTGCGCGCAAAGAACCCTGATGTCGAGATTTACCTGACCGCAACCTGGTCCCGTGCCGACATGACCTACCCGGCTGACCGGCCTTGGGCCGGCAAACCGATCTCACAAATGGCGCTCGATGTGCGTGCCGGTTATGATCAGGCAGCCAGGGCCGCAGACGCGACTGCGGTCAATGCGGTGGGCGAGGCCTGGAATCGTGCCATGGATTCGGGTGTGGCCGATGCCAATCCCTATGACGGAATTGACCCAGGGAAAATAGATCTGTGGGCGTTCGATCATTATCATGCCAGCACCTATGGATACTATCTGGAGGCGCTGGTTGTCTTTGGCAATTTGACGGGACTTGATCCGCGCTCGCTGGGCAGCAATGAATGCTCGGGCTATGAGCTGGGCCTGTCCGGTGCACAAGTCAAGGCCTTGCAGCAAGTGGCCTTTGATCAACTGGCCAGTGAGGGCAAAGTAAGCGCAGCGCCGTTGGAGCTGGCCAGGCCCGCAGCCGCACAGCGCTGCAGTGCCTGAAGGGCGTCAGTCCAACCTCGTACCATGAGCCTATGAACAAAAAAACCGTACCGCCGCACCTGCGTATCCGTATTGTCTTCGGCAAAGACGGCATGCTCGGTCCGGGCAAGGCGGAACTTCTGGACCGGATTGCGCAGACCGGCTCCATCGCCGCGGCAGGCCGGCAGATGGGCATGAGCTACAAACGCGCCTGGATGTTGATCGAGACCCTGAATTCGCTATTCAATAGCCCTCTGGTTGAAAGCACCCGGGGTGGTCCGGGCGGCGGCGGGGCGGTGCTGACCGAAACAGGGCTGCGGGTCTTGGGTTTATACCGCGAGTTCGAGACCGCGGCGGCCAGAGCCGGCACAGCGCAACTGGATGCGCTGTGTGCGCTGCGCAAGGATATTCCCCA
>JAVVEG010000044.1:0-6324 GCA_032251455.1 Pseudomonadales bacterium
TCTCGTATTGCAAAGCAGAGGCCAAGTGCCAGTGAATCCCGTTTGTCATCGACCTCGTTTTGCTTTACAGTGCCCCTACCCTGTCTCAGGTGCCGATGAAGAAGCCATTCTTCATCGGGTAAACGGGAAGTCCGGTACATGATGTCCTAGTGTTGCAGCTCTTGTTGCCACAGTCATGACATCACCAATCCGGCGCTGCCCCCGCAACGGTACGTGTCGTCAGCCGCTGATAGCCAGCCTGACCTCACCAGCCCGACACCGGCCTGACACAGACTACACCACTGCCTGGCATTAAGCCTGGTAATGGATTCAACGATGCAGCGGAGGGCTCATCGGTAGTCGGATTCCTTGCCCTGGCAGCTTTTCCGCTACTTTTTGCCTCTCCCTCATGGAAATTATTTTTCATCGAGGATAACACCAATGAAAACCTTCCTGATCCCGTCTCTTGCCCTGGGGACTGTGTTCTGTGCAACCGAGCTGTACGCACAGGAAACAACCCGGGAAATAGTGATCACCGCCAACCGGTTGCAACAACCGCTGGAATCAGTCATGGCGGCAAGCACTCTCATCAGCCGCGAGGCCATCCGCAGTTCAATGGCACAGAATCTGACCGACCTGCTTTCTGGCCTGCCGGGCGTGCAGATGGCCCAGTCCGGCGGCCAGGGCGGCCAGACCAGTCTGTTCCTGCGCGGCACGGAGTCTGACCATACCCTGATCCTGATTGATGGCGTGCAGATCAGCACTTCGACCGGCGCGGCTGGCCGGCTGGAATTCATACCGCTGGACCAGATCGAGCGCATCGAGCTGGTGCGCGGCCCCCGCTCCAGTGTCTATGGTTCCGAGGCCATCGGTGGCGTACTCAATATCATCACCCGACAGCAAGCCGATACGCCATTTGCCGGCTCGGTGGAACTCACTGCCGGTACGCAGGGCAGCAGCAATGGCAACCTGAACCTCTCCGGTTCGATGGGTGACACCACGCTGGCGTTCAATGCATCCCGGCGGCAAACCGATGGCATCGACGCCCGCGACGGTGGCAGCTCGGATGATGACAGCCATGACAATGATTCTGCCGCGTTGTCCCTGTCCCACCGGTTCAGCGACTTTGCCAACCTGTCCGTCGATTATTCCCTGTTCGATACCCAATCAGACTACGACGACGGGGTCATCGATGTCCGCAGCCAGCAACTGGCCACCGCGCTGGAACTGCAACTCACGGACAACTGGAGCAGCACCCTGAACCTGAGCCGTTTCAAGGAGGACAACGACGATCAGGGCGCATTCGGCAACACCGAATCGCGCTCGGAAAACCGCAGCATCGGCTGGCATAACCAGCTGGACCTGGCGGCTGCGGGCACCCTTTCCTTCGGTGTGGAGGAGCAGGAACAGCGGCTGCGTTTTGCCAGCTTCGGCGCTGTACAGACCGCCACCTCCCGGGACAATACCGGCATCTACGGGGTCTACCTGCACGATAGCGGCCCCATCGATCTGACACTGTCCCTGCGCAATGATGACAATGAACGCTTCGGCAATCAAAGCACCGGCAGCATTGCCGTGGGCCGCGATTTCAGCCCGGAAGTCAGGGCCTGGATCAGCTATGGCACCGCTTTCAAGGCGCCCAATCTCATCGACCTGTTCGTGGACTTTCCGGCCTTCTTCTTTTTCGCCAACCCGGACCTGGACCCGGAGACTTCTGAAAACGTGGAAATCGGCGTGCAGTTCAACGCGCTGGGCGCACGCTGGGGAGTCAATGTGTTTCGCAATGAGATCGAGGACCTGATCAGCACCGATGCCAGCTTCAGCACCCTGGCCAATGTGCAGGAGGCGGAAATCAACGGGCTGGAGGCGACCTTGAACACCACTGTCCGCAACTGGAACCTGGCGGTAGCGCTGACCGTACTCGACCATGAAAACCGCGATACCGGGCAGGAGCTGCTGCGTCGCCCCGATCAAACCCTGTCCGTGGACCTGTCCCGTGACTTCGGCCCCTGGCATCTGGCACTCAACTGGCTGGGACAAAGTGATCACCTGGACGTGGACCCGGTCAACTTCGGCAACTCCAGGGTAGGTGGCTACGGCATACTGAACCTGGTTGGCGGCTATCGTCTTTCCGCGGCGATGGATGTGCGTTTGCGCGTAGGCAATGTGTTCGACCAGAACTATACCGTTGTCGATGGCTTCAACACCTACGGCACCACAGCGCACCTGTCCTTTGCCTATCGGTTCTAGGAGGCGTCATGTCAAACAGATTATTGCAGACGCTAAGCCGAAAAAATTTACAACGCAGGCTTCAGTCCTGCTGGCAGTCTCACGGCGACATCCTGTTCCTGCTGGCCATCACCGTGCTGAGCACGGTGGCGCCGCATCCGGACAATATCACCCCGATCGGTGCCCTGGGCCTGTTCGCCGGCGCCTACATGAGCCAGCGCCGCTACCTGCTGCTGCCGGTAGTGGCAGCCCTGCTTGCCGATCTGGCTAGCGTGGGCGTTTATAATCTGCTCATCATGGTATTTGTCTATGCCGGTCATCTGGCAGCTGCCTGGTGCGGTCGTCTGCTGGTGGACTCTCACCGCTTGCTGGGGCGCCTGCCGCTGGGTGTGGTGGCGGCTTCGGTGAGTTTTTACCTGCTCTCCAATCTCGGTAACTGGTGGGTGTTCCTGCCTCACACCGCGGCCGGTCTGTGGGAGAATTATGTCGCCGGCTTGCCCTATCTGCTGCGCACCCTGCTCGGCAATACCCTCTACAGCCTGCTGTTCTTCGGTTGTTATGAGTTGATGAAACACTACCAGCCCAGGGAGCAAAGTCTTGTCCATTAAGCCCTTGCCCACCAGGCAGCGAATCGTTTCCCTGCTGCCCAGTGCGACAGAGATAATCTGCGCCCTGGGTTTGCAGGAACAACTGGTTGGGGTAAGCCATGAGTGCGATTTTCCACCCGGCGTGGAAAAACTGCCGGCGGTAACCCGCACGGCCATTCCCAAGGGTCTGTCGAGCAAAGAAATCGATAGCACGGTAAACCAGCTGCTGCAAACCGAGGCAGCGCTCTATCATCTGAACATGGACGTACTGGCGGCGCTCAAACCGGACCTTATCGTTACCCAGGCCCTGTGTGATGTCTGCGCGGTGTCGGCAGAGGAGGTCAATGCCGCCTCCTGCAGTCTGCCTGGCAAGCCACAGGTAGTGAACCTGGAACCGATGAGCCTGCAGCAAGTGTTCGACACCCTGAGCCTGCTCGGCGAAGCCACCGGACAACAGGCGATGGCGCAGCAGGCACTGCGGGGCTATGAACGGCGCATTACTGCCGTACGCAAACGCAGCGAAACCCTGCCGCCTGCCAGCCGCCCGCGTGTGGCCGTGCTGGAATGGATAGACCCCCTGTTCAATGCGGGACACTGGACCCCGGAACTGGTGCACATGGCTGGCGGCATCGACTGCCTCGGCAATGCCAATCAACCATCGCACCAAATCCCGGACCAGTCCCTGCAGCAAGCCGACCCGGATGTGCTGTTGATCGCTCTGTGCGGTTTTGATCTGGAACGTACGGCCCAGGATATGCCTCTACTGCAGCGCCTGCCCGGCTGGCAGGAGTTGAAATGCGTGCGCAATGGGCAAGTCTATTACACCGATGGCAATGCTTATTTCAGCCGCCCCGGCCCACGCCTGGTGGACAGTCTGGAGTTGCTGGCGGAGATACTGCAGCACGCAAAGACCAACCTCCCATTACACCATTCATCACAACTCTCATCACAACTCTCATCACACCTCATCTGGCGCAAATACACCCTGCCAAACGCAGGGTAATCTCGCTCAGTCAAAACTGCCACATCGATGGTCAGATTTTCTGGGCGTGTTGCTCCTGTGCTTGACTCCGTACCTCAGTACAAGAGTAAGCTTACCTGACCTGACACAAAATCCAGGGAAAGCATGTCTGTCCAACTACCCGGATAGGCATCAACAGGAAAAGAAGGAGAAATTCAACATGAGCCGAATACGATTCCTGTGTTTCTGTCTGGCATTGGTGGTCTCGAACCTCTGGGCGCAGGCTCAGATGCCGGTGTATGCCATCGGCGTCAGCGGTCTGTCCTGTCCGTTTTGCGCCTACGGCATTGAAAAAACCTTACACCGTGTGGACGGTGTGGAGAGCGTCGAGGTTAACCTCAGGGACGGTGTGGTGCTGGTTACCATGGCTGCTGATGCGGTACTTGATGAAGCAACCGCCCGCAAGGCCGTCAAGGACGCCGGTTTCACGCTGAACAGTTTTTCACAGATTCCTGCAGAACCCCTCCCGTGACTGCTGAGCGCGCCTTCTGGTCTGCGTATATCAACACGCAAGACACCGTTACTCAAGGCCGGCTGACTCCCAAGGTGGTGATGTTTTTTTGTGCAGCGGTTTTGCCCGGCGCAGCCCAAACTGCACCCGTTACTTTCAACACCGCACTGCCAGTGGCAGCGGGAGAATTCCTGCTGCGGGAGCAGTTCCTCTATAAAAGCGTGAGCGACGACCCAAGTCCTCTCGATCGCGATATTGACGTGCTTGGCGCAGTTTCCGTACTGGGTTATGGCGTCACCGGGGATTTGACACTGTTCGGTGCGCTGCCGTTTTTCAACAAGAACCTTGATCTGACATTGCCCGGAAATGATCGTGTCAGCCGCGATGCCATCGGTTTCGGTGATGCCCGCCTGTTTGCCCGCTATACATTGTTGCAACGGGATATGCCGGGACGCAGTTTCCGGATCGCCCCCTTTGCCGGGATGGAGCTACCCACTGGCGATGATGAAGACAAGGACAGTCTGGGGATGCTGCCAAGAAACTTTCAGTCTGGAAGTGGCTCCTGGGACCCTTTCTTCGGCGTGGTCAGCTCCTATCAGACTCTCGACTATCAAATTGATGTCCAGGCCGGATACCAGATCAACACCCGGGAAAAAGGCTTTGAATTTGGTGATGCACTGCAACTGGATGCGTCCTTTCAATACCGTCTGTGGCCTCGCGACCTGGGCACTGGCGTGCCAGGCTTTCTGTACGGGGGCCTGGAGATCAACTACCTGCACCAAGAAATGAATCAACTCGCTGACAGCAATGACCGGGACTCGGGCGGCGAGACCTGGTTCCTGTCACCCACTGTTCAGTATGTCACCAGACGCTGGGTGCTGGAGGCCGTGGTTCAGATCCCCGTCAGGCAGGACCTGAACGGCATGGCTGTGGAGGAAGACTTCACCGTACGGGCCGGTTTCCGGATCACATTCTGAGGACGCGACATGGCCCTGAAACATACATTTTTACGTACCCTGCAAGTGCTCGTCATCACATTGATGACCCTGCTCGCTGTCACATGGGCCGTCTTTATCCCGTCCGCCCGAGAGCCCGGTTACGTCTTTGTCAAAGCCTGGGGTGAACCCGGTGCCGGACCGGGTCAATTCAGCGATCCTACAGGGATTGCCGTTGTCGATGGCGAGGTATTCGTGGCCGATGCCCGCAATGGCCGGATTCAGGTCTTCGATCTTGAGGGCAACTTCATACGCCAATTCGGGCGCCCAGGAGATGGCCTGGGTGAACTGGGCAGACCAATGAATCTCAGCCTCCGCGCAGGAGAGCTTTACGTCCCGGAATATTTTAATGACCGTATTCAGGTCTTTGGTCTGGATGGTACGCCAAAACGTACTCTTGGCGAGACCGGGACTGGCCCGGGACAATTCAGCGCACCGGGCGGCGTGGCGGTGAGTGAAGACGGACATCTCTTTGTTGCCGATTTCTACAATCAACGGGTGCAGGAACTCACGGCCGATGGTGGCTTCGTGCAACAGTGGGGCACGACCGGGAAAATCGGTGTGGCCGCAGGAAAATTCAACTACCCCACCGATGTAGCGCTGGGAGAAAATGCTACGCTTTACGTAGCCGACGGTTACGCCGACCGGGTTCAGGCATTCGCCGCCGATGGTGATTTTCTGAGCAAATGGGGCGGCCCGTTCGCGATGAATATCTTCGGACCCTTCAATGGCTGGTTTGCCACCGTGACAAGCCTTGCCGTCGACCCGGAAGGCAATGTCTTTGTTGCTGACTTCTACAATGACCGCGTGCAAAAATTTGCCTCAGACGGCACATTTCTGACCACTTTTGGCGAAACTGGCAAAGGCCCTGGCCAATTTCAGCACGCCATGGCTGTCGCCATCGCTGAAGACGGCAGCGTATTCGTAACCGACCTGCTCAACAACCGAATCCAGAAATGGCAACCTAGGGAGCCTCTGAATAATTCTATGGTCACTCTGGTCTTCATCCGATTCCGCTATCGAGGCGCACTTTCGCAGGCATGCGTCGGCCTGTCAAGAAAG
>JAVVEG010000045.1:0-6229 GCA_032251455.1 Pseudomonadales bacterium
TGGATGCCGTCAGATTGTTCAATCGTGTCAAATATTCTCAGGTAGGGATCGAATATGAACAGACGATTACGCGTCTGGCCGGTAATTTCCCGCAGAATTTTGTGCTCCTGCATCAGGGCAACCAGCGTGTTGGCTGGCCGATAGGTTGTTTTCAGAACCTTGGCTGCAGCATCCACACTTATTACCGGTTCCCTGAATAGATGATTGAGCAGCAGATAGGCGGCGGGAGCACGACGACCAAAGTGATCGCCAATAACTTTTTCGGTGCTGGTCTTTAATTGCAGGATCCTGCTCAGGGTATTGCTCGCTTGCGTTGCCGTTTCGGCAACCCCGACCAGAAAATATTTCAGCCATTGCTGCATGTCGTTCCGGGTCCTCACGAATGTGAGATTGTCGTAATACAAGCCTTTGTTCCTCTCGAAGAAAGCGGAGAGATAGAGCAAAGGTCTGTCCAGGACACCACCGGCTACCAGATAGAGCGTGATCAACAGACGACCAATACGGCCATTGCCATCCAGAAACGGGTGGATCGTTTCAAACTGGTAATGCGCAATAGCGATGCGGATGAGTGCAGGAATCTGCAACGCATCATTGTTGAGGAATTTCTCCAGGTCCCCCATTAACTCCAGCACATGTTCCTGGCTGGGCGGAATGAACGTCGCATCCGCCAGGCTGGCACCCCCGATCCAGTTCTGACTGTTGCGAAACTCCCCCGGCGCTTTGTGCTCACCACGCACACAGTTCATCAGGATGGCGTGAGTCTGTCGAATTAACCGGGAGGAGATCGGCAGAGTCGCCAGTTCAGAGATGGCATGATTGAGTGCCCGGATGTAGTTATTGACCTCTCTCCACTCGTTCTTTCTCTCAGGGCTGATTTCAGATTCCGGAAGCAGCGCCTCATCCATATTGGTCTGTGTCCCCTCTATCCGGCTGGATAGCACAGCTTCGTTGGTTACGTGCAAACGGATAAAAAGGTCTATGTCCGGCACCAGGCGCGAGAACGCATTGAGTTCTCCCAGTTTGACCGCCGCTTTCTCCAACAACTGATTAATGGCGGGCGAGGTCCACTCCCAGTCATCATTGATTATTGATGGCAGGAAGTAGTTGTATTGATAGCCTTTTTTGAGCTCTCCGGGCTTATAAGTGTCCAGCGTGATGCTCATTTGCGCCTCTTGGAATCAGCTGAAAGTACAATAATAATGTTTATATGATACTTTATAAACTAAAAGTATCATATACGGAATCTTATTGTAACTTCCGTCAGATCTAATCTATGTAATATTGGAAAAGTCTGCATTGATCGCATTGATACTTGTCATGGGCGTCGCTCACGTGACATCGGCGCAGGAAGCCCAGCGGCTTGCGGTCGTCGAAGCAGGCCTCCGCCACCAGCTTTCAGGCTTGCCAAGTCTTGGCGGGCGGAGTAACTTGTCTCTGCCTGCCAAAAAAAACAACATCACCTGGAGGTCTCAATGAAAAGAACTGCACGGGAAATTCTGCGCGAAAAAAATGGTCATATGGTGACCATCAGCACCGAAGCCACCATTTATCAGGCCGTGAAAGTCATGGCGCAAAACCGGGTTGGGTCCGTGGTGGTAACCGATGAAGACCGCATAGTCGGCATCTGGACTGAACGGGACCTCATGTACCGGGTTCTGGAGGAGGATTTCAACCCCAGAACAGAATTCATCAGCCAGAGCATGTCTACCTCTCTGATCTCGGCCAATGTCGATGAGCAGGCTTTTCAGCTTTACGACAAATTTCTGGGCAAACGCATTCGCCACCTTCTGATAGAAGAGGACGGCGAGTACATCGGCATTCTTTCGGTCGGTGATGTAATGCGGGCCAACCTGCAGCAACGCGCCGAGGAATACCGTGACCTGAATGAGATGGTCAGCATGGAGTATTACGAAAACTGGAAAATCAAACACCAGGAAGCACATTGACAAGAACCCGCTGAACGGTCGGAAAAAGGGCTTGCCATCACTTTCTGATACGTGTAGATTTTCAGGCACTATCTAGGCCGGAATGCCATTGGTTTAGAAAGTTTTACTTTGTATTGCATCTCATGGCATCCGCCATGACATGGGTTTTAAGGTGTTTTTTCTGAAACTGATTTTTCCAACAAAGACGATGAAGGGGAGTTGATTAATTCTGCAGTAGGTGCGTAGTAAGCTATTACACTTGTATTAGAATGGCTGGGTTCAAGAGGCTCTGTTGTTGATAGAACTGACAGAGTTGTTGACAGAATCGTTGACAGACCTCATTTAGCCAGTTCGTCCAACCCCCCCGAAAAGGATATTGGGATTGGATAGCGCAAACCAGCTACTGGACGCTCTGCGTCCATTCATGACCTATTTTGTACTCGTTTTGCTCATCGTGATCACGATGCTGGCAATTTCGGCCCTGCTTGGCCAACAAACCTCACGCCCCGCCAAGGACACACCCTACGAATCCGGTATCGTATCGGTAGGCAGCGCACATTTCCGTATCTCCGTCCATTTCTACATCACGGCCATCCTGTTCATCATCTTCGATCTGGAAGTGGTGTTCCTGTTTGCCTGGGCCGTTTCCATTCGCGACACCGGCTGGGCTGGCTTTCTTGAAATCAGCCTGTTCATCTTTATCCTTGGCGCCGCATTGCTGTATCTGTGGCGTGTCGGGGCGCTTGACTGGCGCACCCAGACCCAGCGCCGGCAGCTGAAAACGTTGCAGGGCCCGGGCGGGGTTACCAATATCGCCCCTGATTCCGTCAGCAGGCAAACTCCTGGAGCACACTCATGACCTGGCAGCTGGAAAAAGCCGATGCGTCCCCTGCCCCACGCCGGGGCAGCAGCAATTTCGAGGACTATATCCGTCGCAACGTGGTCATGGGCCGGCTTGAAGACATGGTGTCCTGGGGGCGCAAGAATTCATTGTGGCCCTTCAATTTCGGCCTGTCCTGCTGCTATGTGGAGATGGCCACCGCCTTCACCAGTCGGCACGACCTGGCCCGTTTCGGCTCTGAAGTAATCCGGGGCACCCCCAGACAGGCCGACCTGATAGTGATCGCCGGCACGGTATTCCGCAAAATGGCCCCGGTGGTGGAGCTGCTTTATGAACAGCTGATGGAACCTCGCTGGGTCATCTCCATGGGCTCCTGCGCCAACTCAGGGGGCATGTATGACATTTATTCGGTGGTCCAGGGGGTCGACAAGTTTCTGCCGGTGGATGTGTATGTTTCAGGTTGTCCACCGCGCCCGGAAGCCCTGCTGCAGGGCCTGGTGCTGCTGCAGGAATCCATCGGCCGGGAACAGCGACCACTGAGCTGGGTGATCAATGACCAGCAGGTCTACCGCAAGGAAGCCGATCCGGTACAAAGAGAAAAACGCCATGCCGAACGGATAGCGGCTACTGAATTACGCAGCCCGGATGAGGTGTAATCACCCATCGACAGACTGCGCACACAGCAACGAGACCGATAACAACAATGAAGGCTGCCACAGACACACTGCAGAATGCCAGCAAGGGCACTCATACCTTGATCGAGGAACTCGATTTCCGTTTTGAGCAAGGCATCGTCTCAGTCCACAGTTTTGCCGACGACATACCGGTCCTCTGGCTGGAGCGCGAGGCACTGAAACCCGTGTTGGCCTATCTGCGCCAGGACGCCTCCATTCATTACCAGATGTTGTTTGATATTACCGCCGTGGATGAGCGCACCCGCGTCAACTCGCTGGGACAGCCACTGGCCGACTTCACCGTCACCTACCATCTGATGTCGTTCACCGACAATTGCGATATCCGCATCAAGGTCGCTCTCTCGCTCCCGGACCTCAAGCTGCCCAGCATCGCCGAGCTGTGGCCCAATGCCAACTGGTATGAACGTGAATGCTGGGACATGTTCGGCATCCAGTTCAAGGGACATCCCAACCTGACCCGGATTCTGCTGCCACCCACCTGGCAGGGTCATGCCCTGCGCAAGGATCACCCGGCCCGGGCCACGGAAATGGAACCCTATTCCCTGACCGAGGAACGTCAGCAGGCAGAGCAGGAGGCGCTGCGCTTCAACCCGGAAGAATGGGGCATGACCCGTGCATCCAACAATTCGGAGTTCATGTTCCTGAACCTGGGCCCCAACCACCCCAGCGTGCATGGTGTGTTCCGGATAGCCCTGCAACTGGATGGCGAGATTCTGGTCGATGCTGTTCCCGATATCGGCTACCACCATCGTGGCGCCGAGAAAATGGCTGAGCGTCAATCCTGGCACACCTATATTCCCTACACCGACCGCATCGACTACCTGGGCGGGGTGATGAACAACCTGCCCTATGTGATGGCGGTGGAACAAATGGCTGGCATCGTTGTGCCCGACCGGGTCAAGGTGATCAGAATCATGCTGTGCGAATTGTTCCGCATTGCCAGCCATCTGTTGTTCTATGGCACTTTTGCTCAGGATGTGGGCCAGCTTTCTCCGGTTTTCTATATGTTTGTCGACCGGGAAAAGGTGTTCAACATCATCGAGTCCATCTGCGGTGCGCGCATGCACCCGGGCTGGTTCCGTATTGGCGGTGTCGCCCAGGACCTGCCCCAGGGCTGGGATATCCGCCTGCGGGAATTGCTGGATTATATGCCGGCACGGCTGGCCGACTATGACAAGATGGTCATGGCCAACGGCATTCTCAAGCGCCGCACCCAGGGGGTTGGCGCCTACACCACCAAAGACGCGCTGGACTGGGGCGTTACCGGGGCCGGGCTGCGCGCCACCGGCATGGAATGGGATTTCCGCAAACAGCGTCCCTACAGTGGCTATGATCAATTCGATTTCGAGGTGCCCATCGCCGTCAACGGCGACTGCTATGACCGCTGTGCCGTGCGGGTTGAGGAAATCCGCCAGAGCCTGCGCATCATCAGGCAGTGTGTCGATAATATGCCAGCTGGCCCTTATAAATCCAGCCATGCCCTCACCACACCGCCACTGAAAGAAAAGAGCAAGCTGGATATAGAAACCCTGATCAATCATTTTTTGAGTGTGAGCTGGGGCCCGGTCATCGCCCCCAATGAGGTAACCACCTGCATTGAGGCCACCAAGGGTCTGAACAGCTATTACCTGACCAGCGATGGCAGCACCAACTCCTATCGCACCCGGATACGTACCCCTTCATTCGCCCATTTGCAGATGATTCCGGAAATCAGCCGCGGCTTCATGGTGGCCGACCTGATCGCCATCATTGCCAGTATCGATTTTGTCATGGCGGATGTGGACCGATGAAAGTGGCTGTTGATGAAAGTGACTACTAATGCAAACAACTACTAAAGCAAGCTACTACTGATGGAGAACGAAGTGAGTGCCAGCAAGGATAACCTGATCATCAGCAGCGACGCGGATACGCTTGCGCGCGTGGTGGCTCGCGCCCTGACTCCGGCCGAGCGCGAGGAGATCGATCATGAGCTGACACTCTATCCGGACAAACGCGCAGTCGGGCTGGAAGCCCTGAAAATCGTGCAGAAGCATCAGGGCTGGGTGTCGGATGAAAGCCTGCTGGCCGTTGCCGACTACCTGGAAATATCCGTGCATGAGCTTGACGGTGTCGCCACTTTCTTCAACCTGGTTTTCCGCCAGCCGGTAGGGCGCAAGGTCATGCTGTTCTGCGACAGCGTCAGTTGCTGGATCATGGGTTGCGAGAAGATCCGTCAACATATTCAGCAGCGCCTGGGTATCGATTACGGCGAAACCACTGCGGATGGAGAATACACCCTGATACCCGTGCCCTGTCTTGGCGATTGTGACCGGGCCCCGGTCATGCTGATGGATGGCAAACAAGTGCGCAACCTGACCCCTGAAAAGATTGATGAACTGCTGGCCAGCAACAGACCAGACCCGAAGACAGACAGTGAGACTGCGGAATGACCGACAAGCCATTGACCAAGAACATCGATATGAGCCGCGAACCGTTTGACTGCAAACAGTATCAGGCCAGTGGCGGCTATATCGGCGCGGAAAAGATGCTGCGCGAGATGAGTCCAGCCGATGTCCTGGAGGTGGTCAAGAGTTCCGGCCTGAAAGGACGTGGTGGGGCCGGCTTTCCTACCGGCCTGAAATGGAGTTTCGTGCCCATGGGTGACCAGGCCCCAAGCGTTAAGTATCTGATAGTCAATGCCGATGAAATGGAACCTGGCACTTTCAAGGACCGGCTGCTGCTTGAAGGCGACCCGCATCTGTTGCTGGAAGGCATGCTGATCGCTGCCT
>JAVVEG010000046.1:0-5723 GCA_032251455.1 Pseudomonadales bacterium
TGGCGGTGCGTTCGGAACCATTCACACAGTAGCGCGACTCGGCACTACGAAGTGATAAGCAGCACTACAGAGTGATGAGCCTTCAGAATCAAAACCTTACACCCGCCACCATCAGAAACCAGTATTATTGACCACCAGCTTCCGCACCTGCATATCATGGAAAGTGTAGGGAATACCACCAGTACCCAGACCCGATTGCCTCAAGCCAGCAAAGGGCATCCAGTCAACCCGAAAGGCCGTATGTTCGTTGATCATGACGGTTGAGGCATCCAAACCCTTTACGACACGGTCCGCTGTACTCAAGGCAGCGGTAAAGACGGCAGCCTGGAATGCCCAGGGCAGACTGTTGGCACTGCTGATGGCCTGATCGAGACTCTGGTAAGGGTAGATGCAGACAACCGGGCCAAAAATTTCTTCCTTGCTGACCCTGAGTTCTGCGCCCGGATTGTACAGCACCGTACAGGCATAAGTGGTGTCTGATAATACCTTGCCACCGCTGAGAAGCTCGGCTCCCGACGCCACTGCCTCGTCCACCCATTCAGCGACGCGTTGCACTTCAGCCGGACGAATCAAAGGTCCAACTTCCGTCTCTTCCAAGGTCGGATCGCCAATGCGCAGGGCACTGGCAGCACTGGCCAGGCGCTCAGCCAAATCCCTGGCCAGGCTTTCATGCACATAGATGCGCTGCACAGAGACACACACCTGACCAGCGTGATAGAAACCGCCCTTGAGTAATTTTGGAATCACTTTATCGATATCCGCATCCTCAGCCACAATCACTGGCGCGACACCACCATGCTCCAATGCACAGCGCGCACCCGGAGCCAGTTTGGAACGCAACATCCAACCCACCTTGGCGCTACCAATGAAACTGAAGAACCCCACCCTGGCATCGGTCACCAACTGTTCGGCCGCCTCCCTGTTGTCAGTCACCAGCCCCTGACACCACACCGCCGGCAGCCCGGCTTCGTGCAGCAAGGCGACCAGGCGCAGACAGGAAAGTGGGGTATCTTGTGAAGGTTTGACAATAACCGGACAGCCTGCCGCCACGGCCGGGCCCACCTGATGCGCGATAAGATTCAGTGGATGGTTGAAGGCACTGACCGCCACAACCACACCAATGGGTTCAGTGATGAAGTGGCACTGTTTGCCCGCAGAGGCCGTATCGATATCAGTCGGAATCGATGCTTCGGCACGGGTACGCAAGGCTTCGCTGCACAGACGAATGCTGTCAATGGCACGCACCACTTCCACCCGGGAATCCTGCAGAGGCTTGCCGCCTTCCCGTGCCGCCTCGACGGCCAGGTGTTCCTGCTGCGCCGTCATCAGTTCAGCCGTTTTCTCCAATATGGCGATGCGTTCGCTGACCGGCAACCAGGCAGATCGGTCCCTGAATACCGCATAAGCCGCACTCAAGGCCAGCTCTACTGCTTGATCATCACTGCTGTCGACCTCGGCAATCACATGCTGATCAAACGCGGCACGGACTTCGAGCCTGCCTGCGGGCTGGATGTCTCCAGCAAGCAAGGCCTTGAAATGTGGAATCATTGAACTCTTCATTGAATTCTCCTTGCCTTGACCCTGTTTGTTTCAGAAAGCACGGCTTTTCTGTTTTATCTCATGATTGAGAACCCGGTCATTCTCACTGTAGTCTACCTGGGCATCGATGACATGCACGCCGGGACTTTGCAGACAATGGGTCAGAACCCTCGTCAAGTCTTCAGCAGATTCAACACGATGGCCATGGGCACCATAGCTCTGGGCGTACAGGACAAAATCCGGGTTGCCATAATCCAGGGCAAAATTGTCAAAGCCCATGTTGGCCTGCTTCCATTTGATCATGCCGTAAGCATCATCGCGTAGAATCAGCACGACAATATCCAGTTTCAGCCGAACCGCCGTCTCCAGTTCCTGTGAATTCATCATGAATCCACCATCACCACAGATGGCCATTACCTTACGTTCCGGGTAGACCATTTTGGCAGCCATGGCAGAAGGCAAGCCGGCCCCCATGGTCGCCAGGGCATTATCCAGCAACACCGTATTGGGCCGGTATGCGCGGTAGTTACGGGCGAACCATATCTTGTACACCCCATTGTCCAGGGCGATGATACCGTCTTCAGGCATGACCTTGCGCACATCGGCAACAAGCCGCTGCGGATAGATCGGAAAACGCGGGTCCTCACTGCCTTCCAGCAGTTGCTGATCCAGCACCTGCTTGACTTTCATGAACCATTGGAAGTCCCAGTGCGGCTGCGCAGATAGCTTGTCGGTCAGGCGTTCCACGCTGTTGGCTATATCACCAATGACGCCTTGCTGTGGATAGTACACACTGTCGATCGAGGCAGTGACATAGTTCACATGAATCACCCGGGCACTGCCGACATCACAGTATTCACCTTCGGCTTCAACCGTTTTCGATCCCGTCATGATAAAGGGCGGTTTTTCAACCACATCATGACCAATATTGATGATCAGATCAGAAGCCTCAATGGCCCGGTGCAGATAATCATCACTGGAAAGTGCCGCATTGCCCATAAAGAGGGGATGTCGTTCATCGATCACCCCTTTGCCCATTTGCGTGCTGAAAAACGGGATCCCGGTCTTGTCAACAAGGGCGCGCAAGGCCTGACAGGTATGACGCCGATTGGCCCCAGCCCCGATCAGCAACAGCGGATGACGAGCCCGTTCAATCATTTCAGTTGCATCAGCGATGGCTTGCTGCGTTGCCTCCGGCGTCTGAAATCGACTGCGCTGGATGACATGCGCCTGCGTTTCATCCCGGGCAATATCTTCCGGCAGTTCCAGATGAACCGCACCCGGGCGCTCATCCTCGGCCCGACGAAAGGCTTCACGTATCCGCGCTGGAATCATATGGGCACTGTTCAGTTGGCGGGTGTATTTGGTCAATGGATGCATCATATTTACCACATCCACTATCTGAAACTCGCCCTGTTTGCTGGCCTTGATCGGTTTCTGCCCGGTAATCATCATGATTGGCATGGCACCCAGTTGTGCATAAGCGGCAGCAGTGACCAGATTGGTGGCACCTGGCCCCAGGGTTGCCATGCAAACACCGGTCTTGCCGGTCAGGCGACCATACGTGGCTGCCATGAAACCCGCGGCCTGTTCGTGCCGGGTCAGAACGAGCTTAATTGATGAATCCTTGAGGGAGTTGAGTAAATCCAGATTTTCTTCCCCCGGAATGCCGAAGATATATTCCACCCCTTCTGCTTCCAACGCTTTTATGAACAAGTCTGATGCTTTCATTGATTGGCCTCTGCTCCTTGGGGGGAAGACTCATTGTTGACTTCAAGCTGATAACTGGCACCATCAATACGGGTCAGGCACTGCTTTGGCGCAAAGCTGGAAGGGTCGGATTCTTCCAGACCCAACCTGAAGGCTTCGGGGGGATCATCTTCCAGCAGAGAACCTTTCCTGACCAGCGGAAATATCTGGTCATAGCGACGGATACGTTCTTCACTGGTGCGACGGTAAATGTGTGTGCGGTTCAGTTCGGAGGTATGACGCAAACCCGCGGATGAGATGACTTCCGCTGTTGCATGAACCGTTTTCCGCTGGAATTGTTCCACGCGTTTCGCCTTATCAGTTACCACCAGTCCTCTGTACAGTCTTGGGTCCTGCGTGGCCACCCCGGTAGGGCAATGGTTGGTGTGACAGGTCAAGGACTGAACACAGCCCAACGCCAGCATCATGCCGCGTGCACTGTTGCAGATATCCGCCCCCAGAGCCAGATTTTTGACCAGATGGAAACCGGTGAATATCTTGCCCGACGCGATAATACGAACATGCTGGCGCAAATCAAAACCCGTCAGGCAGTCATCAACAAAAGCCAGCGCTTCACGCAAAGGCATACCTACTGAGTTCGAATACTCCAGCGGTGCAGCCCCGGTTCCACCTTCACCGCCATCAACAGTAATGAAATCCGGCAGAATGCCGCTGACCGTCATCGCCTTGCAGATGGCAAGGAATTCACTTTTGCGGCCGATAGCCAGTTTGAAACCAACCGGTTTGCCCCCTGAAAGCTCACGCAGCTCCTTGATAAAATCAAGCAATTCCAAGGGCGTGGAAAATCTACTGTGAGCGGGTGGCGAGTTGACTTGCGTGCCAACCTCAACTGCACGGATACGGGCTATTTCCGGCGTATTCTTGTCGGCGGGAAGAATGCCTCCATGGCCGGGCTTGGCCCCTTGCGACAATTTGATTTCAATCATTTTCACGTTGCCCATCATCGCTTTTTCCCGAAACGTGTCAGGGCAGAAAAAACCATCCCGGGTACGACAGCCAAAATAGCCCGTCCCTATCTGCCAGACCAGATCCCCCCCGGGCTCGATATGATAATCACTGATACCACCTTCTCCGGTATTGTGATAGAAACCACCCGCTTTCGCCCCGCGATTGAGCGCCAGTATGGCATTCCGGCTCAAGGCACCGAAACTCATGGCAGAAATATTGAGAATGCTGGCATGATAGGGTTGTTTGCAATCGGGACCGCCAACCCAGACCCGAATATCATTATCCATATCAGCGCTGTTCAGTGCTGATATCGAATGACCGATCCATTCATAGCCGATGCGGTAGGTATCCAGTTGCGTCCCGAAAGGCACGCTGTCCTTCACCCCTTTGGCGCGCTGATAGACGATGGTGCGAAACATACGATTGATCGGTGCACCATCGGTGTCCGATTCAATCAGATACTGGCGAATGAAAGGACGCAGCCATTCCATGAACCACCGGCCACGACCAAAAACCGGAAAGTTTCGCCGCAGGGAATGCCGAACCTGAAACCGGTCATACCAGCCCACCAGTATCAGTGGTATCAGTATCAGCAGAAACCAGGCAACCGCTGGCCAGAGGGGGTAGAGCACACCGACAGCGATAACTGCCAGAGTTGCAAACAGAATAAAACCAAGACGCATTGTATTTCCTTTGATCAGATAGCTCCCAAACCTGAAAAGCCCGTAAGCTGGCTTGGCCATTGTACCAAGCACAGGGAAACTGAGACCGGAAGAATACCTGATTGTTACTGTGCTTTCGTATCCATAAGCAAGGATTTACGACAGCTGTTTTACCTGGGCAGGGTATCAGGTTTTTCTTTTGCGTGTCCGCAAGCCGCGTTTTGAACCGGCCTTCAGATCATACAAATAAAACGGCAATCGCCAGATGACGGTGAATTTCTTGTCAATCGCATTGCAGTATTCCTGCAGAAAAACCAGCCGGCCAGGCCAATCCAGTTTATGCAGAATTCGCACCAGATCCGCCAGACGTTTGCGCACTGGTATTGCAAAGGGGAAGAACCGTGCCCGCGCCGTATCGATCAGCGAAAACATCAACCGGCCATCGGATCCAGTCTTGACCAGCACATTGCCTCCCGACAGGTCACGAAAAAAGATACCACGCTGATGTATCTCCAGCACGAATTGGCACAGCTGAGCCAGAAAATCATCGCGGGCAATGCCGTGAGCGATGCTGTTGCCGCTGGCGTAAATCATGAAATAATGGCGCACTGACAAATTACTGGCCTCTCGTTCACAGATATACCAGTTACGCAACAGATCAGCCTCACTACGCTTTTCAAAATACGCAACCGGCATTGGACTGGAAATACCGCGACGCAACAGCTCGCAGGCCCCATTCCAGCTGCGTCGGGCCTTCGAGGGCTTGAACCTTTCAGTGAACTTCTTGTTCCAGCTCAGTTTCAC
>JAVVEG010000047.1:0-2208 GCA_032251455.1 Pseudomonadales bacterium
GCATGGGTTTACCATGAAAAACAGTTGTCCTAATGGTGGATTTTCATGGTAAATTACTTCCATGATAAAACGTCAATATTGGCTGGATGCCGTACAAACCGCCCTTTCCCGCAGCCGGATCACCATTCTTGCCGGGCCGCGCCAGTGTGGCAAAACCACCTTGGCGCGGCAGTTTGTGGCGGAAGATTCCGTCAATTACTTCGACCTGGAAGACCCGGTGAGCCTGACCCGCCTGGATCAGCCCATAACGGCGCTGGGTGAACTGGAGGGTTTGATTGTTATCGATGAGGTGCAATTGCGGCCAGAGCTGTTCCCGGTGCTGCGGGTGTTGACAGACAGGCGGGATTTCAACGGCCGGTTTCTTATCCTCGGCAGCGCCTCGGGAAACCTGATGCGCCAATCGGCGGAGTCTCTGGCCGGGCGCAGCGAAACCGTATTACTGCGTGGTCTGGATTTACAGGAAGTGGGTTGGAACGCGATGGCACAGCACTGGCTGCGTGGTGGTTTCCCGCTATCTTTTCTTGCCTCTTCAGAGCAGGACAGTCTGGTTTGGCGCAAGAATTTTATCGAAACCCTGCTGCAACGGGATTTCCCGCTGTGGGGTGTGCGTGTGGCCGCTACTTCCTTATGGCGCTTTTGGACCATGCTGGCGCATTACCACGGGCAAATCTGGAACGGCGCCGAGTTTGCCCGTGCCATGGGCGTGGGAGAAGCCACGGTAAGGCGCTACCTGGACCTTTTGAGCGATGCTTTTATGCTGCGCCAGCTTCAGCCCTGGCACGCCAATATTCGCAAGCGGCAGGTAAAGTCTCCCAAGATCTACCTGCGCGATAGCGGCTTGCTGCATCAGCTATTGGGCATTGGCAAGCAGCGCGACTTGTTGACCCATCCCAAACTGGGGGCCTCCTGGGAGGGTTATGTCATTGAGGAAGTAATTGCAGCCGAGGGCGTGCAGGATGCCTACTTCTGGGCGACCCACCAGGGCGCAGAGATGGATTTGGTGATACAGGAAAACGGGCGTTTGCGCGGAGTGGAATGCAAGCGCGCCGATGCCCCCAAAATCACGCCTTCCATTCGGTCTGCACTGGAAGACCTGCAACTTGAAGCTGTCGCCATTGTCTACCCCGGTACAAAACGTTTTAAACTCGCTGAACAGGTCGAGGCAGTGCCGCTGGCGGCCGTGGCATCAGAAGGCATATTTCGAAGGGATGCAAAGTAAACTGAAGCAGCGATTGCGCTGATTTGGCCCGCTTATCTCTGCTTTATAGATACAAGCAATTTACGCGCATCCTTGAGTAGGAGGAGCAACTGCAGTTTGCGGACGGGTGACGATTCGAAGCCGAAACGAAGATAGAATTGGGCAGCTTCGTCGTTAATCGGGTGTGTCAAAAGCGCTCTGACCCCGGCCTGCTCAGCGATAGTCAGGGTACGACGGATTGCATCCTGCAACATACCCACACCAATGCCTCGCCCCTGATCCTGTCGTGCCACTGCCATCCGGGCCAGAATAACAACCGGAATTGGGTAGGCCCCTATGCCCCCACCCCCGCCCCCGCGCACACGCACACGCACACGCTCTGAGGCTTCCAGGGTGTCGATCTGCCCCACGGTAAGGCTGTAATACCCGGCAACGCGCCCGCCGTCGACAAGCACATAGGTTTTGGTCGAGCCGCTGGCCTGTGACTGCTGGGCATGGCGCAGCAGCCAGTCATTCAAACCTGGCTTGCCGCAGTCGAAACCATCCAGGATATGACGCGCAGCCAGGGTCATTCACCATCCCAAGGTGCGGATCGCGAGAACAGTTCCTGCAGCCCGGAGTTGTCCTGAGCAGGCCGGTCCAGCATCTCCAGCAATGCCTGGGACTGGCTGCCAGACACCAGGAACAGGATGGGTTAATGTTTCAATTTGTCATGCTCATAGAACTTGAATCTAGTTCGGTTTATATTGTAGTATCCAAAAACCAATAGGCAACCCCAAAACCAAACCATGAAACTAGAAACAAAACACTTGACCGGAATCCCGGGTTTATACTTGCCCCAGCAAGGGCGGAGCCGAAGGGCCATGGAAAACGTTCTTGGCCAATTTCACGTTTGCTTAAAGGAACGTCCGTACAAAGAAATTCAAATGGCCGATTTGGCTAAAGCTTGCGGAGTCGCCATCGGTACCATTTATTTTCGTTTTTCAAGCAAGGAGTATTTGTTGATTGCC
>JAVVEG010000048.1:0-2110 GCA_032251455.1 Pseudomonadales bacterium
TGTTGAAAACAGCGGAGAGATTATCGCCAGTCTGGATTTCCAGCTCCTGCCATTCGGGGGCGGCGACCGGCATGGGTTCAGTCGTGGTGGAGTCGGCAGTCAGGGTATTTGCCTCCAACTGCTCAGTTGCGATGAGGCCAGTATCAAGCGACAAGGTATTGGCGTCGTTCTCTTCGGAACCGGTTTTGCCTGGCAGCGTATCGTGATTGTCAATTATAGGGAGAACAATGAGTTGGCTGTGATTGTCAGGGTCGGCTTGTTCCGGGAAGAGGGTCAGGATCACAACCAGAACCACTGCCAGAAGACCGGCAAGCAACAAGTGATTCCTGGGGAAATGATGTTGAATGAATTGCCTTGTCGTGTTGATCGAATCCATGAGGTTGTCTGTTAATTATTTTCTGTAGCTACCAGAAATAGCAGTGTTTTTATTTTTTCAGCGTGCGATTGTTTTTTCAACGTGCGATTCTTATGGCTTTTGCGCATCAGGTCAAGTCTTATTCCTTGCAGTAGTGTAGAATCTGCGCTTTTTTAATGCCTTGGAGAGGTAGCCGCCAGCATCTCATCAAGGTGAAATCGGAAAATACGGTATATGTCATGGCAACAAACGCAGTTGATATTCTTAGTGAGCTTGAGTCACGGGAATTAATCTCGCAGATGAGTTCGGGGGGTGAGCTCAAGGCTCATCTGAATTCCGGCAGTCGTTCTGTCTACAGTGGGTTTGATCCTACTGCTGATAGTCTGCATATAGGGCATCTGGTTCCTCTTCTGGCTTTGCGGCGTTTCCAGCTGGCCGGGCACACCCCTATCGCTTTGGTGGGTGGCGCTACCGGCATGATTGGAGATCCCAGCTTCAAGGCTGCTGAAAGACAGTTGAATCCAACCGAGATTATCGAGTTCTGGGTGAGTCGGCTGCGCGGGCAGCTTAGTCAATTCCTGGATTTTGATTGTGGTCAAAATGCTGCCGTGCTGGTTAATAATCTTGACTGGACCCGGCAGCTCAGTGTTCTGGATTTCTTGCGGGACATAGGCAAGCACTTCTCGGTCAATGCCATGATTCAGAAAGAGTCGGTGAAGCAGCGAATAGAGCGCGAGGGTTCGGGTATTTCCTTCACCGAGTTCAGCTACCTGATTCTGCAATCCTATGATTTTGCAGAACTGTACAGGCGTTATGGGTGCACTTTGCAAATTGGTGGCAGTGATCAGTGGGGGAATATTACCGGTGGAATTGATTTGGCGAGACGCCTACATCGAGGACAGGTCTATGGGCTTACCCTGCCACTGGTTACCAAGGCCGATGGGCAAAAATTTGGTAAAACAGAGACGGGTACCGTTTGGCTGGATCCGGCGAAAACCTCACCTTATGCGTTTTACCAATTCTGGTTGAATACTGCCGATGCTGATGTGTATAAATTTTTGCATTACTTCACCTTCCTGTCTGCCGAAGACATAGAACAGATAAGAATGAACGATGCTGCAAGTACTTCCAAACCTGAAGCCCAAAGAATTCTGGCTCAGGAAGCAACCCGCCTGGTGCATGGTAATGCTGGCTTGCAGGCAGCCGAGCGCATCACTGCTGCGCTGTTTTCGGGTCAACTTGCCGACTTGACGCAGAGTGATTTTGATCAAGTGCAGCTGGATGGTTTGCCGTCCACTGCCTTTAAAAATGGCACTGGCATAGTTGAAGTGCTGGTTGAGACAGGTTTGGCCTCGTCCAACCGGATAGCGCGGGAATTTCTTGGCAACAATGCGGTAATGGTCAATGGGCGAAGGCTTGATTCCCAGGATTATGCGCTGTTTGCCGCAGAAGGCTATCTAGGCCGTTATTTTATTGTGCGGCGCGGCAAGAAGCTGTTCCATCTCGCCGTTGTTGATGCGGAGTAAATAAAATCAATATAACCCTTGCGAGACCATCCGGTTGTGGCATAATGCGCGCCCCTGCCACCTTTGGTGTCTGGGTTTTTGATTGAGCATGGTTGTTGGCGAGTACACCATGCTAACTGAATAAAAAGTTTCAAGAAGCGGCCTATGAGCCCTTGCCAAATTGAGTAAGGTGCGTATAATACGCCACCTCCTGACCACGAAGGTTGGGAGAAAAGGTTCTTTAAAAGAC